>NZ_MUHF01000009.1 GCF_002217435.1 Flavobacterium reichenbachii | reverse complement strand
ATAAAAATATAAAGTTCGCAAAGCTATATAGATGAAGCTTTGCGAATTTTGTGTTTATGCAAATAAAGCTGAAATAAAAATTTTAGCGTGCCTTGCGGTTAAATTTCAATATTAAACCTGAAACCTGAAACTTAAAACTTGAAACAAAAAAAACTTATTTCCCTCCAGTTACTGGATTAGGTCTTACATAAGTATTATCATCAAATTTAATCTGATAAGGCGAATTAAAAATAGTGCTCGGCAGGTAATAATCTGTCGTAATAATTTGTGCACCAGATTTTTTTGCAGCTTCAAAATGCGAATAATCATTGGCGCGTGCTTCTTTGGTATCAGAATCGGCTCTCGTTCTTATGATGTATCCTTTTTGTACTAAAGCTGCAATTTCAGGATCTTCAGAATTATTTCTAAACAGTGCTGCGGCTTCTGGTTTTCCGGGTTCGGCATTGATAAAAACGGCACGGCCTTTTAGAGAAGGATGGTTCAGGGCATACAAATCTCTTTTGGCACCATTATTATCTAATAGAAAAAAGAATCTTCCTTTTGCTTTTTTCATTGTCGGCCAATTGTTGTTTAGTACAGCTTCTTCCAGTGTTTTATATTTTCCTCTCACCATATCCGGCGTGATTAATTTACTGTTTCCTAATTCTTTAAAAATAACTTTATCTAAAGCATCAAAAACTTCGGGTGTAAAATCTTCCGGTTTGGTTCCGAAGAAATTAGCATCCCCGTCTTTTGGTTCGAGTGTAATAAAAACCGGAACGTGGCCGGGATTGGCATCAGACCACTTTTTAAGTTCCTGTAGACAGATTTCAAAAGTATAGCAAGACGTTCTAAAATCGATATCCGGCATATGAAAAACCTTAAAACCAGATTTTTTCATTAAACCATCTGGATCATATGCCTGTTGCGATTTTGCAATATCTAAGCCTTTTGGATGTGCATATTTACCGCCTTTTGAATCGGCAAAAACATCAATTTCTAAGTTTCGCAATCCTTTGTTTAATTGCTCTGTAATCCCAATGTGCGTGTATTGCAAACCTTTTAGAGAACGCGAAGTATCTTTTGCCTGAATCATATTATACAAATCGGTTTCTATCGCCTGTCTGTAACTATTGTGCGAACCAATTACTTGTATCTGATTGATTTTTATATTGTCGTTTTGTACCTGAGCACTGCAGTGTATAGTGCCGGCAAGAAATAATGTAAACAGAATTTGTTTCATAATTTGAGTTTGAAAAATGGTGTAAATAAATGGGGGATGGGAGAGCTGAGAATTCTGCCTTTTATGTGAATACTAATTTAGATTCAGTTTTTGATTTCTATGTTACTAAAATAAAAACAAAACGGAATGCAATTGTCATTTTTGCTGTAAAATAATAGTATTATTAAAACAAATGAATTCTTTATTTAATTAAAAGTTAACCTTGAGGAAAAAAATAATAGTATTTCGTTTTATTAATTTACATCTAATAATACGAGTCTATTTACTTATGATGAATCCTGAAATTTTTAATCAAACGTATACTAATTACTGGAAAAAGCTAAATGCATTTTCGTATACGATGACTCAGGATAAAGACTTGGCACAGAATATTGTTCAGGATGTTTTTGTCGATTTATGGGAACGCAAAGAAGAACTGAATATAAATGCAATTGAGCCGTATTTGTTTCGTGCGGTAAAAAATCAGGTTTTTAAGCATTACCAGAATAATCGGTTTGACAAGACGATTTTAGAAGATAAATTTGAAGATTATATTATAGATCACTTTTCGTCTATTGATCCCGAATTAATGGATATATTATATACTTTATTAGATAAGCTTCCGGAGAAACGAAAAGAAGTTTTATTAATGTATAAATTTCAGGATATGTCTATTGATCAAATTGCAGAGGAACTGGGAATTTCTAAACAAACCGTAAAAAATCAAATTTCTGCAGCATTAAAACAACTTCGTGAAGGCTTAAAAGACCTGACCTGGCTGCTTCCGTACGTGATTTTTTACCATAATTTTTAAGATAACTTTCTGTTAATGGTTTCATAATATTTCTGGATAGTACGATTTTACTTTTCTGGTACTTATAGGTAACAATAAGTATTATGGTAAAAAGAATTAAGCATAGTTTAGAATATCTGATCGATAAAAGTTCACAGAAAAAAACTTCAGAAGCAGAAGAAAATCTATTAAATGATTTTGCATCAAATGAATATCAAAACTCAAATTGGGATGATGATTCTATGGGCAGTTCTTTTGAAGCTTCAAAAAATATATATGAAAATATTCAGCTTCGAATTGAGAAGAAGAAAACTTTCAATCCGTTTATAAAATATATGGCAGCTGCCAGTATTCTTTTTCTTGTTGGTTTAGGGTTTTTCTACAAAACAGGTGTTTCAGCAGAAAAACAATTAACATTTAAGACGTCATCGATTCCCAAATCTATCCAATTAAGCGACGGCTCGAAAATTTATCTGGCAGCAAACTCATTATTTCAGTATCCTGAAAAATTTGGCGGCGAGCATAGAAATGTTTCTCTCTTAAAGGGGAATGCTTTTTTTGAAGTAGCCAAAGACAAAAAACACCCTTTTATCATTCAGTCCGGCGCGATTAAAACCAGAGTGGTAGGAACTTCATTTCACATTCAGTTATCAAAATCAAAATGTGAAGTGATAGTCGTAACAGGAAAGGTAAATGTTTCTTCAAAAGGGCAGAGTGTAGATCTGGTTCCTACAGAAGGAGCTTTGTTTGAAGGAAATAAACTAACCAAACAATTGGCCGAAAAATCGCATTTGGTGAATTGGTATACTACCGATATAACGCTGAATGAAACGACGCTAAAACAGGTTATCACTATTTTACAATATAAATATGGAGTTGAATTTCAATATACTGACGAAAAAGTATTAGCAGCACCATTGACCGTATTTATAAAGAAAGACGCATCACTAGAGAGTATTTTAGACCAAATAAATTATATCACAAACCTAAAATTTAAAATTTATGGCGAAATAGTAAAAGTCAATTAAAAAAAAAAGCAGCTGCTGAGAACAACTGCCATTAATAATTAAGTATCGTAAAAAAACCAATAACTTAAATCATGTATTTTAAACTTTCTTATTTAAATCTAAAGAGAATTGTCTTTTTAGTACTGGCATTACTGTCATTTTATAATGGACACAGTAATACTAACGCCCTGGAAAAATCAAATTTAAAAAATAAAGTAGAAAAAGCTACACTTGTTTCTATTTTTTCAAAACTAAGCCAGCAGACCGATTATAAATTTAGCTACGGTCAGGCTGTAATTGCCGATAACAATTCATACACAGTAAATTATACTAATGAATCTGTAGCCGCAATTTTGAGTGACCTTTCTAAAAAAGCCGCTTTTAATTACAGCATAAACGGTAAATTGGTTTTGATTCAAAAAGCGGCCGTTAAGGAAACTGCAAAAATTGAAAAAGCGGATAAAATAAAAGTAAAAGGAAAAATCGTTGACGAAAACAATGTGCCAATTCCTGGTGTAACTATTTTAGAAGCCACAACCAAAAATTCTTCTGTAACTAACTTTGATGGAGAATTTGAAATTACGGTTGAAGAAGGAAGATCTTTGGAGATTTCGTATTTAGGATATAAAACTAAAACAGTAATCGGTCAAAAGAGTTTCATGACGATACAATTGGAGCCAAATACATCTGAATTGAGCGAAGTTTTGGTTGTAGGTTATGGAAAGCAGTCCAAGAAAGATGTTACAGGTGCAGTAACACAGCTTGATGCTTCAAAATTTAAACAAGGAGTAAGCATTTCTCCAGATAATTTGATTCAGGGAAAAGTAGCCGGAGTTCGTGTAGTAAGCACAAGCGGTGAACCGGGAGCTGGAGTAAATGTAACCATTAGAGGAGTTGGTTCTATCAGAAGCGGAAGTACGCCTTTGTTTGTGGTAGACGGAATACCGTTGTCTAATGATGATGTGAGTCCTTCTGGATCTAATGTTGGTTTTGGAAGTTCTGCTGCCAAAAATCCGTTGAACTTTTTGAACAATAGTGATATCGAATCTATTACAGTTCTAAAAGATGCATCTGCCGCAGCAATCTACGGAGCAAGAGGATCTAACGGTGTTGTTATGGTAACGACTAAAAAAGGTGCAAAAGGAGACGGAACTTTGACTTACGATACGTCTTTAGGAATTGCAACTGTTGCAAACAAATTGGATGTTTTAAGTGCTGACGAATACAGAAAAGCGATAAAAGATCCTGCTTTTGATCACGGCGGTAATACAGATTGGCAGGATGTAATTTTTAGACAAGCTATTACAAAAAGCAATGCTTTGGCTTTTTCTAAACAAACAGAATCAGGAAACTATTATGCGTCTGTGTCTCAGCTGGATCAGGAAGGTATTATTAGAAACAGCAACTTTAAACGTATGACGGGAAGAATCAACGCTGCCGAATCTTTTCTGGATAATAAACGTTTGAAATTAAAATTCAATCTTACTGCCAGTGAAACCAAAGATGATGGCGTTCCTACAAGTGACGACGGAGGTTCTAACGGACAATTGCTGGTACATACTTTAATGGCAAACCCAACAAGATCTGTATTTGCTCCAGACGGAAAATACACTAATTTTAATATGAATGCGCACTACAATCCAGCGTATTTATTGAGTATCTACGAAGATCAAACCCGTACGCTAAGAGTTTTAGGAAATTTTGAAGCTTCTTTGAGAATTTTTGAAGGTTTAGAATACAAATTAAATCTTGGTATCGACCGTTCTATCGCAGAAAGAAATACAACTATTTTTCCTAACCTTACCGATTTAAATCCAAAAGGGAGATACGTACAAAACAATCTTGATTCTAAAAATGCTTTGGTTGAACATTACCTGACGTATAATGTTTTATTAGGCAAACATAAAATTGAAGCTTTGGGCGGATTTTCATACCAAAAGTTTGAAAGATCTGGAACTAGTTTTAATATCGACGGAATTGCAAATCAGGGAGTGGGTATAAAACCGTCTATCAATCCTGGTTTTGCAGGAATACAATCCGGAACAACAGGTTACGCTCAGGAAAACGAACTGCAGTCTTACTTTGGAAGATTAAATTATACTTTTAATGATAAATACCTTTTAACAGCTTCTATGAGAGCTGATGGTTCTACTCGTTTTGGTGATAATAACAAATACGGATATTTTCCTTCTTTTGCTTTAGGATGGAATATTGCTAAAGAAAGTTTCTTAGAAAATGTTGAAGCTTTTAACAGTTTAAAACTAAGAGCGAGCTGGGGACAAACAGGAAACCAGGAAGTTGAAAATAAAATTACAAAAGCCAGCTATTCTTTGTCTGGTCCAGACGGATATTATTTATATGATGATTTGAATTTGGTAAACGGTGTGAGTGTAACGAGAACTCCAAATCCTGATTTAAAGTGGGAAGTAGTAACACAATACAATTTAGGTCTTGATTTTAGTTTATGGAATGACAAATTCTACGGAACTTTTGATTATTTCAACAAAACAACTACAGGCGCGATCTTAAAAATTACATCTCCGCCTTTGAGCCCGACAGACAAAATCTGGACTAATATTAATAGAGGTAAAATTGTAAACAAAGGTTTTGAGTTTATGATTGGTTCAAAATTAGTGGATTCTAAAGATTTTAAATGGAATGTTGATGTAAACGGAGCTACTTTAAACAATAAAATTAAAGATTTACCGGTTTCAGAAATCCTTACAGGAACAATTTCAGGACCTGGACAATCGGGTGTTAATGCAAATATTTACAAAAGCGGTTACGCAGCAGGTTCTTTCTATTTATTGGAGCATACTGGTTTTGATGCAAATGGAGCAAATGTTTTTAAAGATCAAAACGGAGACGGTAAAATTGATAACAGCGACAGAATTATTATAGAAGGTGCTTTACCAACTTTCTATTACGGATTAAACAGTGATATGACATACAAAAACTTCAGTTTTTCTTTCTCTATCATTGGGCAGACGGGAGGATATTTGCTGAATAATACTGGATTAAATGCATTAAACATAAACAACTTAGCATCAGACAGAAACGTTGCTACAGGATATTATGAGTCTGGTGCAAATGCGACAAATGCTCCAATTTTATCTACATTATTCTTAGAAAAATCTGATTTCATTAGATTGAATACCGCTCGTATCGGATATAATTTTGATCTAAAAGGATTAAACTGGATCAACGGATTGACTCTTTTTATTACAGGTCAGAACTTAATTACCATTACAAATTATTCAGGATACGATCCTTTAATCAACAGTCCGAAATCAAGCGAAGGAAACCAATCTATAGGTATTGACTATGCCAGTTACCCAACTTCTAGAACTTTTAGTTTTGGAGCAACTTTAAAATTATAATTTATCATGAAGACAAACACTTTTTTTAATATAAAAATTGCAGCTGTAATCTCTTTAATCGGATTATTTGCCAGCTGTACAAATCTGGACGAAATAGTTCTGGATGAGGTTTTAGGCGACGATGCCTCTAATCCTGCAGGTGCACTTGCAGCAGCGTATGACAGATTAGGAGACAGAACTTTTGTAGATCATTCGGGAGTTTTTTCTATGCAGGAATACAGCACAGACGAAGCGATTCTGCCAACAAGAGGAAGTGACTGGGGAGACGGAGGAAAATGGAGAGCAATGCACGAGTTTACATGGGCTCCTGATAATGCCATTATTGTAGACAACTGGAATTTATTGACAAACGGAATCACGCGTTCGCTAACGGCAATTCAGTCTGTAGAAGAAAGTTCAATTCCGGAAAAGAAATTATTTTTGGCCGAAGCCAAAGCTCTTCTGGCTTACTATATGTACACAACATTAGACTTGTACGGACAAGCGCCATACAGAGATCCAATGAATCCAAAAGCACCTTTGCAAGTTTTAAAAGCAGATACTCAAATCGATAAATTGATTACAGATGTTGAAGCTTTGATTCCGGATTTGGCCGATATCGGATCGCAGCAAACGCACCACGGAAGATTTACAAAACAAGCAGCTTATGCTTTTTTGAGTACAATGTATCTAAATCGTGCGGCATTAAAAGACCGTTACAATGCAACTTCAAAGTTTAATTTTACTGAAACAGCAGTAAGCGGTACAGGAACAGATATGGATCGTGTTATTTATTACACCTCTTTATTGATTGATTCTGGAAAATTTAGTTTAGAAAGTGATTATTTCAAAAACTTCGCAAGAGATAATGAGAATGGAAAGGAGCTTATTTTTGCAATTTCTCAAAAGATAGATTACATCAGAAATGGTTCTAACAGCTTTGCATACGTATGTATGGAGCGTAACCAAAGAACTTCTGCTGCAAATAGAGGAACAAATGCTTCTTGTACAACACCAGAATTTTATGCTACATGGGATAATAATCATGATGATCCAAGATTTAATCAGGCGTATAAATATTCAGACGGTACTTGGTTTACAAACGACGGTACAACTCCAAGTGTTCCTGCAACAGATATCGTGCCTAAGAGCGCCAATTTACCATGGTTTCACTTTACAAGAGGAATCGTAGCCGGACCTCAATACGGACCAATTTTATTAGCTTCGGGATCGTTAGAAATGGTTAACGGACGTATTAAAGTTTCTCCATTATACATGGAAAAAAGTACTACTACAAGAATGGATTTTACGCCATCATTAACCTTCAAAGATCCTTCTCAGGCGGTTTTTGCTCAAAATGAAATCAATCAGGGTGCTCGTATTTTTAAATATGAATTTGATCCTGAAGGAGGAAACGGAAACAGTAATGTCGATATTCCATTATTCCGTTTGGGTGGAATTTATACTATGAGAGCAGAAGCTTATTTTAGAAGCGGAAGTACAGGATTGGCATTATTAGATCTTAATAAATTGCGTACCAGCAGAAACAGAGAATCATTATACGGAAATGCTCCTGGAAAATCCCTTACTGCTATAGATGAAACCATATTGTATAATGAAATAGGTTTTGAATTGTATTGGGAACTTTACAGAAGACCGCAAATGATTCGTTTCGGAAAATTTGATTTGCCAGGAACCGCTAAGCCAGCTTCTCAGCCTTTCAGAAGAATATTTCCAATTCCGCAGTCCACACTTGATGTGAGTAAGGAATTCAAACAAAATCAAGGATATAATTAAAAAGTTTGTGTTAGTTTATTTTTTTACAAAGGCCTGTTTCGAAAGAGACAGGCTTTTGTTATTTATTGTTTTACAGTAGTTTAGTTGTTATTTGAGATAGTTATTCTGTAAGAATCCGATCATAAAATATAATAGAAAATGTGTTATTGTAATTATTTTTGAATAGGATTTAAGAACCGCTTTCTTTTAATCGGTATATAACATTCAAAGCAAATAAATATTAATTCAAATACGAATATCATGATACATCAAATTGATACTACAGATAATATTGTCGCATTTAGAGCATTAGCAGAAGTTACAAAAGAAGACTTTTTAGCCGTAGTTGTTCCAGCAGTTGAACACTTAGTAAAACAAATCGATGAAATTAATTTTTTGTTGGTTTTAGACACTGATATTAAAAACTTTACAGCCGGTGCCTGGCTTCAGGATGCTTTACTTGGACTTAAGCATTTAGGAAAATGGAACAGAGCCGCTATAGTGACAGATTCAGACGAAATTATCTCTTTTACAAACGGTTTTAGTTATGTAGTTCCCGGAGAATTCAGAGGTTTTAAAAAGGAATTGTTTAATAAAGCACTAAATTGGGTAGAAGGAAATATTTCTTAAGAAGAAAAACAGGTATAATCAAATAAGCCTGATATAAAAAAGAGCACTTTTTATGTAAAAAGTGCTCTTTTTTTTGGAGATAAAATAAAATAATAATTTATTAATGATTGTATTCTATACCGCTGCTAATGTGGCTTTCGTCTTTTGGTCTGTCAGCAAATTTTTTGTACAATGCAGAAGCAAAAATTGGTAAAGCAAAAGAACCAACAAGTGCACCTGTTTTGCCATGTCCCGCTTTTTTTAGAACAGCTCCTGCAACTAGAGAACCAACTCCTGCCAAAACCATTTGTTTAACAGAAAGGTTTAAAGTCGATTTTTGTATTGTATCTGGTACGATTCCGTGTAATAGTGGGTCTATGAAATTTAAATTTTCCATGATAGTAATTTGTTTAGTTTAACGTATTGTATTTTATATAGATTGTTTTTCAACTTCAGTTTCAGTCTCAATTTTTACAATTTCTACCTTTTCTTTTTTAATAGCCTGTCGTAAGAGAGCAAAAAGACTCATATACAGGTTGGCTACAAAAACCAGTGCAAATCCGGCTATGATATAACCTCTAAAATCTTCTATCAGCAGCTTATAATCGCAGAGAACAAGAAAAGCAATTGTAATGTAATGGCTGAAACAATATTCGCAGGTAAAAAGATAAAAGAACTTTCGTGATAAAATGTATCGCCCGTTTTTTGAGCGTTCTACACACCATTCGTGCGGTTCTCTAAAAATTTCTTCATGCGTAACAGTCCAGCTTATACATGCAATCGGAATTGCTAAAACAAACAGCCAGATAATTTGAGTTACAATATCCATAAAACTGATGTTTTAGAAATTGAGTTAACGGTTAAACGGAAAAACGATTAGTTTATTATTCTCTGGGATGATTTTCAGGAAAATGTTCATCAGCTTCTTCTAAAGCATCATTATCATCAAGATCACCATCTTTTTCTAAATCATTTTCATAATCAAGTTCATCCGACTCATGATCTTCTTCAGAATCATTTTTTTCCTCATCGTTTGTAATCAAATCATCTTCATTGATGATTCTTTCTTCGTTCGGAATGTTTTCGTTTCTAAATGCACTCGTTTCGTATTTAGCATCTATAAAATCTTCCTGAAATTGATCGTAATCATAACCTTTAGTATAGATTTCCTCTATTTCTGTTAGGGTCATTGTGTCTTGATATTCGAAATTATAAGAGTTCTGATCGTAATTTTGATTATAGTTTTCCATAAAATATCTTTATTTAATTTAGCGTCTTTCACAAATTTACTCAGACAATAAGATTAAAGTTTTATAGAACTTTTGTTTGAATTTGTATAATTTTCAGTTGTGCAAAATATAAGTATAATCTTAAAATTACTCCGGGCGGGAGCGAAACTGCATCAAAACCAGTCGGAACAATATTTCTTCATATCATATTTCCAAACTAACAAACAGCAAAGCGTTATGAGTTTAAAGGGGACGCAGAAAAGATTATAATGCAGGCAATAGATTGTGCTGCGGCGTTAATTTTGGAACATATTTGACTAAACTAATATTTATTGAACAGCATTATATTTTCAGAATATCTTAAATAAAATGTTATCAAACTAGTAGCTCTTAATTGTAATCTTACAAGTATTTATGTATTTTCACGTTTGGTAAATATATAAGCCAAAGCTATGATTGAAATAAACAAAAAAGAAGATATACTGATTCCTTTTAGTAAAATTGGAGATTCGGACTGGACTGTTAATACCAAAAAAATCATCGAATCTATTGCCGATAATTACGGAGATGATTTGAAAAAAACAATTTCAAAAGAAGAAATTTTTAACCTTGAAAAAAAATTGGGAACCTCTTTACCAGAAAATCTAAAATTATTTTACGAGACATTCGGTATTGCAGATATTGGCGAACAGCTTCAGGATTTTGAGGAAGTAGATTGGATAAAAGGGATCTGGGCAGATGCACCGCAATATGGTCCTGATTTTACAGAAGAAGACAAGAAGCTTTTGCCGTATTTAATTTCTTTCAGCGATTATTTAGGAAACGGAAATATGTTTTGTTTTCATAGCGAGACAAAAGAAATTTACTACTACGATCATGATAGCAAACCTTATCTAACTAAAATTTTTGATACTGTTGACGATTACCTTAAAGGCTGTCTCATTTTTGCGCAAAATGATTTTTCTGAAAGCAGGGAAATTGACAAGTGGACAGAAGAAATTGTCTCCGATTTAGTGGGAGAAAAAATAGTTAGAAAATGGAGATATTAAACCTTCCAAAAAAAATCTTAATGAATTATATCCAAAAAATTAAACGCCTTTACGCACTTTCGGAAAAGGAAAACTACGGATTTTCTGAAGCTGAAATTCTTCAACTTGAAAAAAAATTGGCAACACTAATTCCAGCAAGACTTAAAGAATATTACTTGGAATTAGGCAGGGAAGAAAATCTTAATTATCACTATAACCGATTGATGAAACCTGAAGAAATTGAATTTTCAGAAGATAATTTTTTAGTTATTTATGAAGAGAATCAGAACGTTGCTATTTGGGGAATTAAAAAAGATGATTTAAAACTCGACAATCCACCAGTTTATGGAAATTACGGTACAATTGAAAAATCTGATTGGATTCTAGAAACTCAGACATTAGAAGACTTTTTTTTGTCAATGGCAATTTATAATGGAACTTTTGGAGGCTTAAAGTATAATGGAAATTATTTTGGAGAAATAATTTCGGAAATTTTAAAGGATTTTGAAACTAACTGGAATTTTATACCTGAGATTAGTTGGGAAAAACAAAAAAACTATACAAATGATTTTTATGACGTAATCAGTTTGTCATTTGATCAAAATCAAAATTGCGTCGCCGTTTTTATTGGAACAAGCGATCAAGAACGTTTTGATTATATTTTAGAACAAATAGATATTGATTGGTCTTATCTTTCATATGATGATGACGAAGAAGAAGATTAATTTTTTTGTAATATAAGAAGATTTCAAACTTTAAGAATTGTTATTACTTTGAAAAATATAGCTTTAAACGAAATAAAAGGTGATCTTTTATCAAGCAAAGTATCGGTTAGAAATTTTCCTAAATCGGTGTCCTTTCCATTTGATCCGTTCTATATTGAGATTGTGACTCACATTAAAACCATTGAGATTTCGTCTGAATGTATTTTGTTCGATAGTGTACGGTCTTTTAACGAAACTAAAGAATTTGCTTATGCGAATTATTGGTCAGAAAATGCAAAAGAAACAATTGAAAAATTCTGGTTTTTTGCCCAAAACGGACAAGGAGATTATTGGCTTTTTGATGATAAACATAAAGTTTATTTCTACGATCATAATCACGAAGAAGTGAGTATTCAAAACTTTATGTATTTAGGATTGAATTTTGAGAAATGGCTTCAGTTTGCTTATCTCAATAAGCAATTCGACCAATATTATGATGCTGAAGAGGAAATAAGTGAGGAGATTAAAACGGAATACAAAAACAAATTAAGAGAAATTAGTATATCATTATTGGATAATTATCCGTTTGAAATCTGATTGACTAAAGCAAAAAATATGTCAAACGCAGCAAACATAATAGAGGAGATATCAACTTTCTTAGATAAATTTTCTTTGAAGAAAAACACCCTGACGACAGAAGATCTCATCAATTTTATAGAAGAGAAGTGGGCAGAAGCCGATGATGAAAAATACAACATTTATCAGGCTTATATCATTGCAGGCAGAATGAGCAATGAATATATCTGGGCAAAAGATTTCCCAAATATGATGCGCTGGCTGGAAATCAATGATCGTCATTCGGCTTCAGATCGAAATCCCGATTACATTAAAAATTATTACAAAGGGCAATGCTGTCTAGAATGTGGAAATGAAGAAAAAGCATTGGAATATTTCTATTTATGCTATAACGAAAATCCCGATTATATTTTTACCAGAGCACCATTTTGCTATGAATTTTTCAATAAACATTTAGAAAATCCGCGTGAACTTACTAGACAGGAAGAAGAAGAATACGATGATTTTTTTGAATCTCCTGCATTAGAAGAATGGCAGTCTTTTTTTGATGAAGAAAAAGCTGTTCAATGTGAAATCTTATTTGATGATGAAGAGGAAGAAGAAATTAGCGAAGAACATGAAAACGGAATCGACTATCTGGAAAACAATCAAAAGGAAATACTCGAAAGTATTTTAACAGCATTGTTGAAAGTATATCCGGAATGGAAGAAAAGATATGACTACAGCGAAAAAGACAAACCTGATTTTATGCCTGACGTTACCGAAACAAAAGATTTCGCCAATCTGATATCGCCAACAACAGTTTATATTACATCTGTTTTTAAAGACGATCTGCCATACATAGGTTTTCTTTTCTCCTGCTCGTGGGATAGTGAACATGGTTTGGGAGTTATGACACATAAAGACAGAATTGTTGAAATAGGAGGTGCCGATACCGCATTCTTAACGTGGATTGCAGAGGAAGATATGAAGAAAAAGGAATAATAAATGCATCATAAAATTGAACCAGATGAAACAAGAAATTTTTGATATTATAGAATTACGCCCTGAAGCAAAACATTATTACGGAGACAGTTTAAAAATGCCTGATATTTTGTTAAAAGACGGCACGCTGGTAAAAGCCGGCACAATAGAAATTCCGTTAGGGCATTCCCGTTACGGCGGACCAATTGCAGATCTTCCAAAAGATTTTGAATATCCTAATGATTTACGTTTTGCCGGCCAGTTGGATTTAAAACAAATTGCACTGCACGACAAATCGGAACTTTTGCCTAAATCGGGACATTTATTTTTTTTTGCTGACATTATGGAAGATAAAGGTCTTGTCGTTTACGCAGATCTCGATAACAACGAATTGGTGAGAGTAGTAAAAGACCATGAAGATAATTTTTTTGAAGGAGTACTGATAAAAGAAGCAATTCCTTCAATAGAAAAACTTTCAGACCGTTACCGTGAACCGGAATATGAAGACGAAGAAGAATATACAAATGAAGACGGTTTGCTCTGGGACTACTTTGCAGGAAGCGAAACCTCCAAAATCTTCGGTATTTTTACACATTGCCAGTATCAGGAAAAGCAAATATTAGAAGTAGTCAATTCAGATAAAGTGGTGCTTTTGCAGATTGGAGAAAACGGATTTAACGATGAAGGTGTGTTTAGTGTCTTAATTGATAAAAACGATCTTAAAGCTTTAAATTTTGATAATTGCATCTTTCACTGGGGACAATCGTAAAAAAACATTCCTATGATCAAGGATTTAGGCCACGGCTACAAAATCATCGATAATAAATTTATCCTTTGCTATGACAGCGAAGTGTTTAAAAAGTTCTATAAAACAATTGACTTTGAATCGTTTAGTATTATAGCTTCCAATGCAGCACAAAATACTGATGGATTTGCTTCGACGATTTATTTTGCAGACAAAAAGCATATTTATATACAAAGCGCCTTTAGCAGTTTTACTATTGTTGAAGATGCAAAACCGAATGATTTTAATGTAGTAGATATTAAAAAAGGATATACTTTTTCTAATGGAACTTATTACCGTCACAACGAGAAAATGCCTTTTGATTTGAGTAAAGCAAAACATCTCAATGGGTATTACATTCAGGTTGAGAATCAGTTGTACTTTGGAGATGTAAAGCGGGTTGAAAATGTGGATTTGAAATCTTTTAAAATCCCATACCCGGAATTAATTGGAAATCTGGCTTTGGATAAAGAGCATGTTTTCTTTAAAGGAAATATAATTTCAGAAGCCGATCCCCAGACTTTTGAGGTTCTGGAGGCTTGTTTAGACGGCACTTATTATTTGGAATGCGATAATACCTTTTATGCTAAAGATAAAAAATATGCCTATTTTATCAGAACGATAAGTGATGAGGTTAAAGTGATTAAAACCAAAAGTATACATGATTTTTATTTTAAAGTTATAGAGGAAAGAGGATACGCATTCGATCAGGAATACCGTTATTATATGGGAAAACGAACCAAACTCTAATTAAAATTAAATCGCATGAAATACAAATTCGACGAAGTACTAAACGATTTAATGGATTATTTCATTTTAGGAGATCCAGATTATCTGCTGCAGTATAAAATAGAAAATAATTTACCAGATGATCTGTTAACCGAATTCACTACTGAGGAAACAGGAGATCAGGTTGTAGAACAAGGTATAATGGTGCCAATGATAGGCGTTGAAAATTATCCTTATACAGTTTATTTCAATTTGTCTGACGAAATGCCTGAATTATTAAAACCTGAAAATGAAGTGCAGCATCAGCGTGACGGATATTGTCTAGAGGTCGTAAATAATAGAATTTATCTGTATACGATTCCGTATTTAAGAGATTTTACAGCAGCTAAAGTCGAAGCCTTAAAACAGTTTAAACATGCCACAATTGAATTGCCAAACGGCTGGTATTCAGTTTCAATTTTAGCAGGATTAACTCAGCAGAAGATAGAAATAGAAACAGTTTCAGGCGAAATAAAAGAATTTGAAAGTATGGAACCTACTTTTGAGTTTGTGTTAAAACCTTCTGGAGAAAAACCAGCCTATACAGCCGATTTTAATTATCCGTTTAAAGTTGAAGAACATGAATAAACAGATACAAATTGAAGAGCTGCATAATAATACCTTTTTCTGGAAGTTTTATTTCTGCTGGTCAAGAGGATACGATGAAAAAGAGGAATTAAATATTGATGAGGTTTTGGAAGTTGTACAAACTGATGAAACTAAAGCTTACGAATGGGAAAGATTGTTTCTCAATGAAGAAGATATAGAAGAAAACCCAAGATACATTTCGGAAAAGCTTACGGATAATTTTAATTATGCTATTGAATTTCAGGAATATGAAATCAATTTTTTCCTGAATGATATTTACATCGGAAATTTGGGAGGACATTTTGAAGCTTGGTTTTTTACCTTAGATGAATTATTAGCTTTTGAAAAATATCCAAATGTGTTTCTTCTATTCTTGCCAATGACCGGAATACAAGAAAGTGAGAGACTTGTTTTAAAGCCAATTATTATAAAGCATTTAAACACGATTCCGCATTTTGAAACACATTCAGAGTATATTGCAACTTGTATTTTAAATGGTTTAATAATGGAATCTTCATTTAATGAAACACCAGAAACAGGTCTTACAAATATTCAAAACCACAGTTTGAGAAACGTAACAACATATCCGCGCTATCAGGAAGATGTTATAGAATTAAACAAAATTATGTCTTCTTTTATGAAGCAGCGTTTTTAAATGCAGCAGAAATATTATTGCTAATCTGTTGGGTTTATAGAAAAAACTTTAACACATAGAAATAGGTTTTTATGTAGAAAAAGAGATTAAAAGAAACAAGTTGCCACACATAGTTAACTATATGCATTTAGATTAGTGAAACACCTTTTTTAAATCTTCAAAAAACTATCCCGTCCCGAAGTTTCGGGATCGGGACTATGTGTTGAAAATAATTGCACACAACGTGTTTACAGCTATTAAATTTTCATTAACATAAACTAAAAATGTATTGGTTTATATTTGTAAGGCACAAATTAATCCTAAAGAATTCTACCCATGAAAATCAAGTCTTTTTTCTATATGTTTCTATTTGGTGTTTTTTCAGTTTCGGCTTACAGTCAGAAAGTGAAACTTATAAAAATCGATCAGCTTCAGGAAAGGATCAAAAAGGGAAAAGACAGTACTTATGTGGTCAGTTTTTGGGCAACCTGGTGCGCGCCCTGCATCAAAGAATTACCGCATTTTGAAAAACTGCAGAGCGAATATAAATCAGAAAAACTAGCCGTTCTTTTGGTAAGTGTCGATTTTAAATCGAAATTTAATACCGCTGTGATTCCGTTTGTGAAGAGAAAAAACCTCAAAAACGAAGTCTTTCTTTTAGACGAAAGTGATCCGCAAAAATATATTGACAGAATTGATCCTTCCTGGTCTGGAAGTATTCCGGCCACGCTTTTTATAAAAGGAGGACAGCGAAAATTTGTAGAAACCGAATTGACATACGAACAATTATTAACTGAATATAAAAAACTGTAAACTATGAAAAAAATAATTTTATTATTGGTATTAGCGCTTTCTGCCTTTATTGCTCAGGCACAAAGTGTCACTTTAAAAGCAGGCGATAAGGCTCCGGATTTTAAACTGAAAAATGTAGACAACAAAGAAATTTCTTTTGCAAGTTTTCCAAAAGCAAAAGGCTTTATTGTGGTTTTTACCTGCAATACATGTCCGTACGCAGTAGCATATGAGCAGCGAATTTTAGAATTGGATAAGAAATTCAAATCTCAGGGTTATCCCGTAATTGCAATTAATCCAAATGATCCAGAAGCCTCAAAAGCAGATAGTTTTGATAAAATGCAGGCTTTGGCAAAAGAGAAAAAATATTCTTTTCCGTATTTATTTGATCAGGGACAGTTGATTACCGATCAATACGGGGCAAAACATACACCTCATCTTTTTATTGTTTCTAAAACGGCAAACGGAAATATTATAGAATATGTAGGCGCTATCGACAATGATCCGGAAGGAACTAAAACAGAAAAAACTAAATACGCAGAAGATGCAATTGCAGCACTTAAAAGTGATAAAAAACCAGCGGTTACTGCAACTAAAGAAATTGGTTGTACTGTAAAAAGAAAAGCAAAAGCATAATTTAAAAATAGTGTTCAAAAAAAGAATCCGCCTCAGTAATGAGACGGATTTTTTTTTTTTGTTATTATCTAATTATTTTTAGATAGGCGCTGTAAGGATCGTCCTTAATAGAAGTTCGCAGATAAATGTCGTTTTCGTCTTTGGTTGCAAATTCAAATTGAATTAAAGCAGCATCAGAATAGTAAAACAACGAATCATCATTCGGAAATTCAAGATTAGAAATCGGCTTAGTTGTTAATTTTGTTTCAAATGCAATTTCACCATTCGTAATGTCTAATTGAAACAATTTCTTTTTGCGGGTATAGCCCCAAATATTATCACTTTCTTCAATAATATAATCGATATTGTCCTCTTTAAAATCTCTTTTCCATATCTGAGTTCCTGTTTTAGAATCAACAGCGTATATAGAAGAAGCTGATTCGCCCTGCGCAGCAAAATAAACCTTTTTGTCTTTGCAGAATATACGTTCCTTAATGTTGTGCTGATTTTCTTCTAGTTTAAATTGCCATAAAATATCTAATGTGCCAGAGTTTAAAGCAAAAACTACATCTTTATCATTTGCTATAAATACATTTTCACCATCTGTTACAGGTTTACCAGACATCACTTCATCAAACGCTTTTTGGTAAAGAAGTTTTCCTGTATTGGCATCAAAACTATAGAAATTGGATGCACTTTGGGTAAAAATTTTGTTGTCAAAAAAGAGAACCGGATTATCATTATTTGAAGATTCCAGCTTATAATTCCATATTAAACTGCCGTCTTTGATATCAAGGGCATAAAGGTTATTATTCGGGTTTTGAGTAGTGATAAACAATTTTCCATCATTGATAACCGGAATTTGATTTTTTAGAATAATTTGATCGGTAATATTCCCCAGCCTTGATTTCCAAAAAACGGCACCCGTTTTATTATCAATTGCAAAAATCTCACCGTTGATAAAAGGAATATATATAACTCCATCTTGCAGCGTTACCTGATTGGCACACATTTCAGTATTAGAATCTGTTGCTTTTACTGTCCAGTTAAATTGTTCGGAGTCTAAATTGAAGGACATAAGAGAGCCGTCGTAGTCATAAATTAAGACAGAATTTGCCTCTAACGGAACTTTTTTAAGCGTATTAATGACTTTATTAGTCACCACATCATTAGCCGTTAAAACTTTATTATTAGAATAATTATTTTTGCCAGACTTTGACGATGCCGATGTCTGCCCAAATATATTTATAATCGTAAATACAAATAAAAGCGTTATTAGTTTTTTTCTCATCTTTAAAATTTTGATTTGATAATTGAATTTCTTTTTTAGTAAAAGTGAAAAAATGAATAATATTAGTTAATGTATTGAAATTCAGTATTTTAAATTAAAAAATAAACTAATATACAGGTCAAATATAGTGAAAAATTATTATAGCGTTTTAGAAGTAATAAGTTCGAATATTTGAAACCTTCGTCTTATTGAACCTAGAGTAGAAAACAAAAAAACAGGCTGTTTCACAACTTGCGAAACAGCCTGTTTTTTTAGGTGCAGAAATGATTATTTTTTATCAATTCTATAAAGTCTTCCCTGATCTGTTACAGCATAAAGTGCTTCATCTTTACCTTGAGTAACATCTCTAAAACGTTGTCCTTCACTCGCCAGTAATCTTTCTTCGCCAATGACTTTATTGTCTTTAAAAACCAAGCGAACAATATGCGTAGCGCTTAATGAACCAATAAATAGATTATTCTGCCATTCAGGAACACGATTTCCTTTGTAGAATGTCATACCACTCGGAGAAACAACAGGATCCCAGTAATATACAGGCTGTTCCATGCCTTCTTTCTGTTGAATTCCATCTCCAATTTTTGGACCTGCATATTCAATTCCGTACGTAATAATCGGCCAGCCGTAATTTGCTCCGGCTTTAATACGGTTCAGTTCGTCACCGCCTCGAGGTCCGTGTTCGCTCTGCCATAATTCGCCTGTTGCCGGATGAATTGCCAATCCCTGCGGATTTCTGTGACCAATACTATAAAGTTCTGATAAAGCGCCAGTTTGAGAAAAAGTTGGGTTTCCAGATGCAGCTTGTCCATTCGTAGTAATTCTAATAATTTTACCTAAACTGCTCGTAACAGATTGTGCCAAAGGACGTGCATCAATTGATGAACGTTCTCCTGTACTTACAAAAAGATTTCCGGCAGCATCAAAAAGAATACGTCCGCCATAATGAAGCGTACTGCTGTGCGGTGTGTTTGATCTGTAAATTACTGTTGCGTTTTCTATTGCAGCTTCATTAGCCGCCAATTTACCTTTGGCTACAGCCGTAATATTACCGCCAGAAACAACTTCAGAAAATACCCAGTAAACCATACGATTTGTAGTAAAAGCAGGATCGATGCATAACCCTAATAATCCTCCCTGATCTGCCGCATTTACAGCTGGTAATCCCGTAATCGGATTTCCTACAACTCCTACTGTCGTAACAATACGAAGGGTTCCGGATTTTTGTGTTACAAGAAGTCTTCCGTCCGGAAGGCTGGTTAGTCCCCAAGGTGCACTAAGAGTACTCGTTAATACCTTTGCTTCATATTCTGTAGTAGTCTGAGTGCTGTTTGCACGTGTCTGTCCAGAAAAAGCAGGTTTATAAGTAGTGTTAGCAGGATTGGTTTCTACTGGAGGTCCTGTTGGAATTGTGATGTCGTTTGAGTCGTTATTAGAACAACTGGCTAAGGCAAGAACGCCCGAAAGAAGGATAATACTTTTTTTGATTATCATAATGTTTTCGATTTAATGTTAAAAATAAATTTTCGCATTATCGAACACATTGAAGGGTACTTTTCTCTGTAACTGAGGCCGTTTAAAAATAATTCTTACGGCAAGATTTCATAAAACTCTCTTTAGTTGTACTTTCAATAAAGTTCGCCAAAGTCAGCCAATTTCATTATATAGGTATTAGATGAAATTTAAATTTACTATAAAATAATTGAGCCTATTTGGGGTATGCTTAAAGTCTCAACGTAAGAATTGTATATTATATTGTAAAAAAATATATTATTTGTAGAGAAAATTTCTGACAAAGTTTATTTCAGCCATTTGTCTACGATTATCTTAAAGGCTTCTTTGTACTGTTCGCCCACCGTAATCTCTGTTTTGTTAATAAAAATAGAATTTTTACTAATAGCGTTTATTTTATCCAAAGAAACAATAAAGGAACGGTGAATGCGCATAAACTTTGACGAAGGTAATTTTTCTTCTAGCGCCTTTAAAGAAATCAAAGATAGAAGTGCCTTTTGAGAATCTTCTAAATGAACTTTTACATAATCCTTTAAACTTTCTATATATAAAATATCTTTCAGCGAAATTCTAACCCATTGGTATTCTACTTTCAGAAAAATAAATTCATCATCTGCCGTAACCGATTGAAAATGATTGGATGACTCTTCAGAAAGCTGTAAAACTTTATTGGCGGCGCGCAAAAATTCTTCGTAACTAAAAGGTTTCAAAAGATAATCGACAGCGTTTACTCTATACCCTTCAATCGCATAATGATTGTAAGCAGTTGTAAAAACTATTTTAGGGATTGGCCCCGACTGTTCCTGCAAAAGTCTGGCAAGTTCCATTCCCGTTAAGTTTGGCATATTTATATCTAAGAATACAAGATCGGGCTGTTTCTCCCGAATTAAGCCCATTGCTTCAACAGCATTGTCGCAGCTGCACGCCAATTCCAGAAACGGAGTCTGCTCTATAAAGGTTTCAACCAATTTTAAAGCCAGCGGCTCATCATCTACTGCGATACATTTTAATATGGTCATTGTTCTAATGTTATTTTCAGATTTACTTGATATTTTCCTTCCTGGTTCACGCCGCATTCCATCCAGTGTCTGTGCGGATAAATAAGCTGTAATCTGCGTATTGTATTTGTTAAACCAATTCCTCCCGGATCAGAATTCGATGTTTTTTCAAAAAAAGTATTCACAACTTCAAATTCAAGATGAGTTTCATTTTGCTTTAAAACAATAATAATTTCACTTTTATCCGTGGCATGAACACCATGTTTAAAGGCATTTTCTACTAAAGGTAATAATAACATCGGGACGATAGGATAATCGTTGAGTTTTTCTGGTATTTCTGTGGTAATAGTCAGTTTGCTGTTGGCACGAAGTTTCATTAAAGCGATAAAATCTTTTAAGAATTCGACCTCTTTCAATAAGGTAGTTCGTTCGCCCTCTGTGCTGTATAATAAATATCTCATCATTCGGCTCAAAGTATGCAGGGCATTTCTGGAATCTTCGATATTAGAATACGTTAACGAATAAATGCTGTTAAGCGAGTTAAAGAAAAAATGCGGATTGATCTGCGCTTTTAACATCGCCAGTTCTGCCATTGTTTTGTCTTGTTCCAGCTTTTGTTTGTGCTGCGCCGCTTTTTGCCAATATTGTAACATCGACCAGCTTGTGCTAATGCCTAAAACCAAGAGAGTCAGCATAAAAACATAATTATCAAAATAAGGATTTCGGTATTTTGTAAATCCTAAAACCGCACTCACTTTAGTATGAACATTGGTTTGAGACGAATAGAAATAAGCGATCAGCTGCATTATAAAAATCATCAGAGAAGCCCAGGCCAAAAATGGAGAAGTATTATTCTTTATAATTGTCTTTGGAACAATGATTTTAGCATTCGAATAAAATAAAATAATCAGCAGTACCAAAATGATAATCTGCCAAAGCCAAAATACTTCTGGAAGAATAACATTCCAGGTCAGCGGAATGTAAAACAGCATAATAAATCCCAATAATAACCAGCCGAGAATATGCAGTCCGACAAATAAATAAGGTCTGAAAAAATTTGGTGCCATTATAATTTATGAATTTTTGAGGACAATATTACACTTTATATATATACGATTTTGAACCAATCGCCCAATATAGAGCTGGAATCTTTAAAAAGCATTTTAGAGCCGACGAGCCAAAAATTAAACAGTTGTTTAATAGTTTTAAAAAACCATCGGCTGTTAAGTTATCTTTATCGATTCTCTTTTGCTCTCCGTCTATTCAAAAAATTTCGTACCTTTTAATTTATTTATTTTGTCAGTATATAATCGATAATTACACATTTTTTACAATGAATAAGCAATCATTTTTTAGCATTCTAGCAGCATCAATTGTTATCGCATCATGCGGTAAAAAAGATGATAAATCGGCTCAGGGCGGAGGCGCACCACAAGTTAAGGAATATAAAACTCTGACTTTACAGCCAGAATCTGCAACACTTCACACAGATTTTCCGGCAAGTATTCAGGGACAGCAAAATATAGAGATTCGTCCGAGAGTAGAAGGATATATCGATAAAATTTATGTAGATGAAGGTGCTGTCGTAAAAACAGGACAGCCATTATTCAAAATCAGCGCACCAGAATACGAGCAGCAAGTACGTACCGCTGCAGCAAGTATTAAAAGTGCTCAGGCGCAAGTTAGTACTGCAAAACTGGCTGTTAATAAAGTAAAACCACTGGTAGAAAAAGGAATTATAAGCAAATACGATTTAGAATCTGCTCAATATACTTATGAGTCTGCAATGGCAAGTTTAGCTCAGGCAAATGCCGCTTTGGTAAACGCAAAAGTAAACTTAGGATATACAACTGTTACCAGTCCGGTAAACGGCGTTGTAGGTTCTATACCATTTAGATTAGGAAGTTTGGTTAGTTCTGCAACAGCAGAGCCAATGACTACAGTTTCGAGCATCGGAAATGTGTACGCTTATTTTGCATTGAATGAAAAAATGCTTTTAAACTTTACACAAGAAAATTCCGGAGCACCACTGGCACAAAAAATCAAAAAAATGCCCGAAGTTTCTTTATTACTTTCTGATGGAACTGCATACGATGAGAAAGGAAGAATTGAAACCGTAAACGGATTAATTAATACAGAAACCGGTACAGTAAATATTAGAGCACGTTTTCCTAATCCTAAAGGAATCATCAGAAGCGGAAGCAGTACTACAGTAAGAATTCCGCAAGAAATAAAACAAGGATTAATTGTACCGCAAAGTGCAACTTACGAACTGCAGGATAAACTTTTTGTTGTGGTGGTTGACAAAGCGGGAAAAACTAAAAGTACCAATATTAAGGTTTTAGAAAATAATGCAGGTAATTATTACGTGGTTTCAAGCGGATTGAAAGCTGGAGATCAAATCGTTTTGGAAGGAGTTGCAACGCTGAAAGACGGAACTCAAATTAAACCACAAAATCAAAGTGCTGAAACTGTTTACGCCGATTTAAAATAAAAACAAATGTTTAAAAAATTCATACAAAGACCAGTACTTTCTACGGTAATATCTGTTATTATCGTAATCTTAGGTGTTCTGGGGCTGGTTGCACTGCCAATAGCGCAGTATCCAGATATTGCACCGCCAACTGTAAATGTTTCTGCAAGTTATACAGGAGCAAATGCAGATGTGGTATTAAAAAGTATCGTAATTCCGTTGGAAGAACAAATTAATGGGGTAGAAAACATGACTTACATGACTTCTACAGCAACAAACGACGGAAATGCTTCTATAAAAATCTTTTTTAAAGTTGGAACAAACCCAGATTTAGCTGCGGTAAACGTACAAAACAGGGTTTCCAGAGCAACAAGTTTACTTCCTGTAGAGGTAACTCAGGCCGGAGTTACGGTAACTAAAAGTCAGAGTAGTAACCTGTTGATTTTCTCTTTGTACAGTGACGACAAAGCTTACGATCAGACTTTCCTTCAGAATTATGCTAAAATTAATCTTGTGCCTCAAATCCAGCGTGTTGTTGGAGTAGGAGACGTAACCGTTTTTGGAGCAAAAGATTATTCTATGAGAATCTGGTTGAAACCGGACATCATGCAGCAGTATAAATTGATTCCGAGTGATATTTCGGCTGCTTTGGCAGAACAAAATATTGAAGCTGCACCAGGTAAATTTGGTGAAAACGGAAATCAGGCATTTCAATATGTAATTAAATATAAAGGACGTTTAACAAGCGCTCAGGAATTTGGAGATATTGTAATAAAATCTGTTGGCAACGGACAAATGCTTCGTTTAAAAGATGTTGCAAAAGTAGAATTAGGATCATTGAGTTATTCGGCAACGATTAAAACAAACGGAGTAGAGTCGGCAGCAATGGCCATCAGCCAGACTCCCGGATCAAATGCGCGTGACGTAATCAATAATTCTAAAAAACTAATTGAAGAAGCAGCAAAAAATTTCCCGAAAGGAGTAAAATATACGCTTCTTGTAGACGTTAACGAAAATTTGGATGCTTCTATCGAGAAAGTAATTCATACTTTGATTGAAGCCTTTATTCTTGTTTTTATCGTAGTATTTATTTTCCTTCAGGATTTTAGATCGACATTAATTCCCGCAATTGCGGTTCCGGTGGCAATTGTAGGAACATTTTTCTTCCTGAATTTATTCGGATTTACCATTAACTTATTAACGCTTTTTGCAATGGTTCTCGCCATTGGTATTGTCGTCGATGATGCCATTGTTGTCGTCGAGGCAGTGCATGCCAAGCTTGACAGCGGTTATAAATCATCTAAAAAAGCCACTATTGATGCAATGGAAGAAATTTCCGGAGCGATCATTTCGATTACGCTGGTAATGGCGGCCGTATTTATTCCCGTTACATTTATCAACGGATCTACTGGGGTTTTCTACAAACAGTTTGGTATCACACTGGCCGTTGCAATTATTCTTTCGGCAGTAAATGCATTAACTTTAAGTCCGGCATTATGTGCTTTACTTTTAAAACCGCATGCAGACGATCATAAACATAAAAGTTTCATACAGCGATTTTATACTTCATTCAACGTTGCATTTGATAATGTAACTAATAAATATAAACGTTCAGTATCTTTTCTTTCTGTCAAAAAATGGATCGTATTGGCTTCTATTGTGATTGCTGGTGCTGCATTATTTTATATGATGAAAACCACACCATCTGCTTTCGTTCCTGCAGAAGATCAAGGTACTGTTTTTGCAAATATTAGTTTACCGCCATCAGCTTCTATGGAACGTTCTGATGTTATAGCCAAAAGAGTAGACAGTATTGCGCATACAATTTCGGGTGTTAAAAATACACTTCGTATAGTTGGTCAGAACTTTACAGCAGGTGCGGGAAGTGCCTATAGTATGGTTATTGTAAAACTGGAAACGTGGAATAAACGTGATCTAAGTGTTGATGATGTTATCGGACAGCTTTTTGCCAAAACAAGCGGGATTCGCGAAGCTAATATTTTCTTTATTTCGCCGCCAACTATTCAAGGATTTGGACAAAGCGGCGGATTCGAATTTCAGCTTCAGGATAAAGGAGGTCATACCACATCAGAATTCTTTAAAGTAAATACAGAATTTTTAGAGAAATTGTCTAAACGTCCTGAAATACAATATGCAACAACACCTTTTAACCCAGGTTTCCCTCAGTATATGATGGATATTAATCTGGCTAAAGCCAAAGATGCAGGCGTTTCTGTAAACAGTATTTTGTCTACAATGCAAGGGTATTATGGAGGATTGTATGCTTCGAATTTTAATAAATTCGGAAAACAATACCGTGTCATGATTCAGGCTTCACCAGAATTTAGAACTAATACAGAAGGATTAAATAAAATCTTTGTTCGTAACAGTTCAGGAACTATGGCGCCAATTACCGAGTTTGTAAAAATGACCAGAGTTTTTGGTCCGGAGTCTATTTCCAGATTTAACTTATTTACCTCTATTTCGATTACAGGAGCACCAAATCCGGGCTACAGTTCTGGAGATGCTATTAAAGCAATTCAGGAAGTAGCAGCAGAAAATCTTCCGGCAGGTTACGGATATGAGTTTTCTGGTTTAACACGTGAGGAATTAGCATCAGGAAGTGAAACAATTTTCATCTTTATCTTGTGTTTAGTTTTCGTTTATTTCTTGTTAAGTGCACAATATGAGAGTTATATTTTACCTTTTGCGGTATTATTCTCCATTCCGTTTGGTTTAGCGGGAGCCTATTTGTTCTCTATAATATTCAAACTCAACAGTAATATTTACCTGCAGATTTCCCTAATCATGCTGATCGGACTGCTCGCTAAAAATGGTATTTTGATTGTCGAATTTGCTTTGGAAAGAAGACGTAAAGGACTGCCAATCGTTCAGTCTGCAATTGAAGGTGCAGTAGCACGTTTACGACCAATTTTGATGACATCCTTTGCCTTTATTTTGGGACTTGTTCCTTTAATGTTTGCATCAGGAGCAGGAGCAGTTGGTAATAAATCGATTGGTACAGGAGCTGTAGGAGGTATGTTAATCGGAACAATTTTAGGAGTATTTGTTATTCCGGTATTGTTTATCATTTTCCAGACTTTGCAGGAAAAAATTAGTGGTCCAGCCAAAGAAAATTACGATGACGAAGGTGATGAAGACGAGGAAACATTGTTGATAGAAGCTCATAAAGAGTAATAATTTAATTAGAAAAAGATGACTCACAGTTCAAATAAATATATTCTTATGGTAATTGCAGCCGCACTTTTAAGTGCGTGCTCGATTACCAAAAAGTACGAACGCCCCACAACATTAAAAACAGACCAGCTCTACCGCGATCAGGCATCGGCAGATTCTACTACTTTGGCAGATATGCCTTGGCAGAGTGTTTTTAAAGATGAAAAATTAAATGCATTAATTCAAAAAGGATTAGATCAAAATTTAAACCTTAAAAATGCAATAGAAAATATCGTTCAGGCGCGTGCAGTTTTACATCAAAGTAAGCTGGCTTATTATCCAACATTAAATCTGGATGCCAGCGCAACACACAACAAACAATCTGAAGCAGGTTTGAATTTTCCGGCTGGAATTAACATTAATACTTTGACTACAACCTATAAATTAGGTTTAAGTACTTCTTGGGAAGCAGATATCTGGGGAAAATTAAGCAGTTCTAAAAGAGCAGCTTTGGCTTCTTATCTTTCTACAGATGCAGCAAAACAAGCGGTTCAGACCCAATTAATTTCTGATATTGCAAATAATTATTTCTTATTACTGGCTTATGATAAACAATTAGAAATAACAAAAGCTACGTTAGAAAGCCGTATTAAAAATGTTGAAACCATAAAAGATTTAAAAGAAGGAGCAATAGTTACCGGAGCAGCAGTGGTACAGAGTGAAGCCAATCAGCACGCAGCCGAAGTTTTAATTCCGGATTTGAAACAAAATATCAGAGAAACAGAAAACGCTTTGAATATTTTGCTGGGACAAGCACCAGGAGCAATAGACAGAGGAACGTTGGAGAATCAAACGGCGCCTGAAAATCTGGCAATCGGACTTCCGTCACAATTATTACAGAATCGTCCGGATGTGCGTCAGGCAGAATTTGATTTTAGAGTTGCTTTTGAATCAACAAATTTAGCCCGTACGTATTTTTATCCAAGTTTGACTTTAACAGCCAGCGGTGGATTTTCGAACCTTCAGTTAAAAGACTTTTTTTCAAATTCTATTTTCTATTCGATAATTGGCGGATTAACACAGCCGATTTTCAATCAGGGAAATAATAAACTGAGATTGACAAACGCGCAGTCACAGCAATTACAGGCTTATAATAACTTTCAGCAGCGACTTTTAGTAGCAGGTCAGGAAGTTTCAAATGCTTTGTATTCGTACCAAATGGCGGTTGAAAAACAAGATTCCAGAGAAAAACAGATTGCAGCTTTAGAAAAAGCAGTAGATTTTACGCAACAGCTTTTAGAATACAGTTCTGCAACCAATTATACAGATGTATTAACATCGCAGCAGAATCTGCTTGCAGCGCAATTAAGTGGTATTAATGATAATCTGCAGAAATTGCAAGCCGTAGTCGATTTATATCGCGCATTGGGCGGAGGATGGAAATAAAAGGTTGAAATTTAAGTAGGGTAAAATGTCGTTTTCGTCGATTAGTTTTGCCATTCGGTCTAAAGTATACTTCTAACGGTTTATTTGGTATTATTTTAGATTTATAATACTCAATTAATACTTAACTACAGAAAAAATGAAAAAATTAGGATTAGCTTTAGTGCTTTTAGTAAGTGTTTTTACACATGCACAAGTTTCTATCAATGTAAATATTGGTACACCGCCAAGCTGGGGGCCAGAAGGATATGACGACAGCAGATATTATTACCTGCCAGATATTGATGTCTATTATGATGTTAATAACAGTCAGTATATTTATGATAACAACGGAGTATGGGTTCGCGAGAAAAGAATCCCGGCAAGATACAGAAATTATGATTTGTATTCAGGTTACAAAGTAGTCTTAAACGATTACAGAGGAGATAAACCATACAGTTATCATTCTAAACACAGAGCAGCTTATCCAAAAGGTTATGTGGGTAAACCTCAAAAAAACAGAGGTCCTAAACCAGACAAAAAGTCAAAACCAGAAGGAAACCATAAGTCAAACAATGGAAATGGAAATGGTAACGGCAATGGTAAGAATAAAGGAAACTCTAAAAAAGATCAGACCCATTCTCATGGTAATGATAGACGTTAATTAAATTTGTTAAATGAAAAATGCCTCCTGAATGGGAGGCATTTTTTTTTATGCAAACTTTTATTTGCTTCTAAATTCTATATAGTATCTTATTTTAATACTTTTTTACCCTTTTGTGGCTGTATGATTTTTATTTGAAAGTATATTTTTACTAAATCGATTTCGTTCAAGAGATGAAGTAATTGTTGTAAACTTTTTAAACTAACAAACTTCCTATCTATAAATGACCATACGTTAATCGGTACTTACTTATCAATTAACTAAAAATATTATGGGACATTTTTCCGATCAAGTACACATTACCGTAGACGGTTTTACGCAGAATATTATTTATTATGATTTAAACCTGTCACAAAAAATGGCAGATCATCATCATTTCTCCTTTGTCTGGCAGTATACAGGAAAAGCCGTTATAAAACCCGAAGATCAGGCCAAAGCCATAAGAAGTTTTATCGGAAGCGAAGTCATTTTTACCTTCAAGAGTTTAACCGGAATCAAACTAATGAGCAAAGGCATCATAAACAAATTAACTTCAGCTGATTTGAACGGAAGTGCGGTAAATCTGCACGTAAGCGGTATAAGCCACACTATTGTTCTGGACGACAGGCCAAAATCCAGAACCTATCTGGAAAGAGGAATGGATCATATTGTTCTGGATATTTTATCAGAAGGTCCGACCGAATTTTATCAAAGAGAAGCTATAAGATCGACCTACATGAAAGAATTCAACTATATAGCACAGTACAACGAATCTAATTTTAATTTTCTTAAAAGACTGTCTGCCCGCTACGGACAATGGTTTTATTTTGACGGAATGCGCATGCAGTACGGGCAGACTAAAAATACAAAGATAAAGCTCATCAACGGGGCCTCGCTGCACAGTTTTAAGATCGAAGTCAATATGGCTGCGCATAAAATTTCGCTGGGAGGGTATGATTATAGCAATGCTGTGAATATCCGAAATTCAGCTGAGCGAACTTCGAGTGGTAGTAAAGACAGTTTTGCGTTAAATGTCGGCTACAATCAGGGAATTGTCACCCAGCCTGAAATAAGCCTGGCTTCTTTCACCAATAATGCGCAGCATAAAGACGAAATAGAAGAAATGGTTACACTGCAGACTGCAGGAAGTGATGCAAACAGTGTATACTACAGCGGAATATCTTATTTCCCTTTAGGATTAGGGCAGACTTTTACCATTATAAATCAAACTATAGAACACCATCTGGTTTGTATAGAATCAAATCACCACTCACAGGTGCACGGCAATTATTCGTGTGAGTTTAAAGCGATTCCTGCCGATGTTTCTGCACCTCATTATACCGATACTGCAGTTTTTGCCAAAGCCGAAACCCAGCCTGCTAAAATAAAAGACAACAAGGATCCCGAAGGACTCGGACGTGTGAGAGTGGATTTCTTCTGGGGCGAAGGAACCAAATCAAGCCAGTGGATCAGAATGATTCAGCCTCACGGCGGAGCAGGAAAAGGTTTTTATTTCATTCCGGAAATCGGCGAAGAAGTACTGGTTGGTTTTGAAGGCGCTAATGCACAATGCCCGTATGTTATGGGAGCACATTATAATGGGCAGGAATCGTCTGGGTATAATACTCCTAAAAATGACATTAAAGTAATACAAACCCGCAGCGGAAACCGAATCATTTCTGATGACGCGACAGGTGATATTACAATTGAGAGCCAAAAAGGAAAAACAATAGCAGTTGTCCATGGTGACGGTAATATTAGGTTTAAGGCTCCAAAAAATATTGAACTAGAAGCAGGAGAAGATATTATTATGAAAGCTGGACAAAATATTACTTCAACAGCAGGAATGAACATCAGCGAAAGTGCGGGAGTTGATAAATCAACGATGATTGGAATGATGCATACTCTAAGTGTTGGGGGAAATCATATGCTTAATGTTACCGGAAATTGCATGGAATATATTGAGGGGAATTTAGAATCGCATACCGAAAAAGGGAAGATTTTTCACAGCAATAAAATTGAATTACTTGGCGAAGAAAAAATAGAAGTAAACAGCAGTAAAAAGGTAAAGAGAAATAGTGGCGAAAAAACACAAGATAATTAGGTTATGAGTAAGCAAACATACGTAGGCGGCACATCTAGAATAACGAGCAATGGAGAAATTGTTTTTAATGCTTATGATGGAGATGCCAATTTTACCACTAATGGAATTAATAAATGGACCGCCAAAGATGGACATTTTGTGGGAGATTATAAAGAAATAGAACTGCCTGAGAAACCTGTTGATGAAACCCGTAATTTTCCAAGTGGCTGGTGGAGTAAAGATCCCGAAGGAAAAATACGTGTTGATTATCTTGACAGCGAAACCAAAAAAGGTTTTCGTGCTGAATTGGAAGATGTTGTATATTTTCAGCTCAGAGTAAATAAGAAAGTACCTCTTGGAACAAAAATAAAATTCAAACTTTGGGATCACGACTGGTCCGTATTTATGGATTTTTTTTTGCAGGGCGTAAATCTGGATGATGATGATTTTGGAGTAGACGGAAAAGAGTTGTTTAAAACGGGTACGGTTAAAGATACAGGAGAAGAATATAATAGAATTACTCTTAAATTACCTTTAACTCCGGAATGGAAAGAGCAGTTAGAAAATGAAACAGGACCTTTTGAACTTGATAAGTATTTAGATTTTTTCTGGATTTGGACGTATGATGATACAGAATGGAATTCAAAACAAATTATCCTGAATGTTTATTATACCAGAAATTTATACATTAAAGAAGCCAATCCTGGCAGGTACCGTTTTCCAGAGGTAATAGACAGCCAAACGGGCGATTTTATTGTGTTTTTGAAAAATGAAGCTGGAGATATAGTGGGAAGTATAGACAGTAATGTCGCAGAATTTTATGCAGTAAGAACCACCGTTACAGCCCAATACAACTTTGGTGGGAAAACGAACGTGGTAATCAAAAAATTGTATGAAGAAAAAATAAACCTGCATACCGGAAAAGCAACAACTAACACAATATCAGAAGTTAAAGAATTCGTAGCGTTCAAAGCAAAAAAAACTGCCGCAATAACCAAACTCGAAGACACTAGTGTCACGCAGGTAAGTAAGAAATTTTCTGATTATTACAATGTGTATGACATTGGCAGTTATGGGATAAAAGTACTGCAGGAAGCTATGAATATACTGGGGTATATTGATCTCTACAATGATGTGAGTGATGCCGTGGCAGGAAAAAGTTTATCCATGTACGATACAAGCGGGGTGATGACTGCCACTGCAGATGTGGCAACAAAAGCAGCAATGGCTCAGGAAACCAAACTAGGCTTAATGACCGCAGAAGAAATTGCATTGATGTCACTGCCGGAATGGGTATCTCCTGTAACCTTTGGGCTGGCTGTTTTTGAAGAAACCATTACCAAACCTTTTGTTGCACAGGTTATGCAAGATATAGCCGAAACTATGTTTTGGAAAATGGAATATGCAAAAAGAGGAGGTTTAAAGGCTGTAGATTCACTAATTTCTCTTGACAAAAATGTGGCACAATATTATGAGTTAATTTATAATATTCCACAACAAAAACACAACGGAATATTTGCAGGAAAAATAAAAACATACTCAGATTTAAATAAAGACAATACAATTTATCACTCAGAAAACCAGCAGGCAAAGACATATACATATCTTCTAGCATTAATGGAAATAGAACCAAATGTATATGATTATAATATTGATACCATATTTATATAAAAAAAATGAAAACAACAATCGCCTATTTATGTATTTTAATGTTTATAATTTCCTGTAAAGGCAAAATAACTAACATAAAAATTACACCAGCCGAAAATGATAAAAACTACAAATCTTATATGCAAAAATTTGGAGAGCGTCCTAGAGCTAGTGTTACGTATGAATGCCCTTGGATCAAGAATCCTGAGAATACTGTTTATATTTATATGCCTATTACTTTTACACTAGATAATAATACAGGTCTAAATTTGAGAATTTCAAAAATATGGGATAATTATAGTATAAATCAATATCGTCCTGTTTTTATTGGCGATAAATATTATGAAAATATAGAAGGAAAGGTTCGTATTCCTTCTGGAAATAGTGCTATTATTACCCTATTTGTACATTTACCTGTCTCTGTAAACTTGTTAGATAAATCACACTATGACAGGCTTTTTCCTACTTCTGAAAATCATAAACGAGATTCTATTGTAATGACAGAAATTAACCCTCAACTACAAAAAGAAATTGATCTTTTACTAAAAAATAAGCAAATATTAATTTCCTATACAGACAGTAAAAATGTGAAGGAAAGAGCTTTGGCATATTATTGTGTCAACAAGAACAAACTAGCTGTTTTTCGATCTGATTCTTTAGCAAATCTAAAGGAAAGTTATATACATCGTTGCGATTAATTTAAAACAAAAATGAAAAGTATAATCTATTTATGCGTTCTAGGGCTGTTTATTTCTTGCAAAGGCAAAATTACTAATATAAAAATTACACCAGCCGAAAACGATAAAAACTACAAATGTTTTATTTCTAATGAAGAAATTTTTGATTATAAAAAGCGAGATACTATTTTTATATACCATCCTGTTTCTTTCAGAATAAACAACAAAACAGGACGTGATTTAAGAATGTTAAATCTTAGAGATAATTTCCATGCTGGAATATTCTCACCGTTTATTTATAAAGAAAAATATTATGATGAAGCTAATGGGAAAATAAAAATTCTTTCTGGAGGTATTGCAGAGTTTACTATGTTTGTTCATCTACCGGTTCCCGCAAATCTTATTGAAAAAAACTTTTTAAATGAACTTTTAAAATCTTGCCATGACGGTAGGTGTGATTCTGTTTCATTAAACAAAATTAGTCCTAAACTACAAAGCGTTATAGATTCTTTAATTATAAAGAAAAGTATATCTACTCATCTTTATGAGGGCGATAATTTTTATGGAGGTGTTTTATCTATATATTGTGTTAATCGTCGAGAATCTGCCACTTTCAGAATGGATTCTATCACAAACTTAAAAGATGGTTTTAAATATAACTGCGATTAAAATGAAAATAACAATCGCCTATTTATGCGTTTTTCTATTATTAATATCCTGTAAAGGTAAAATAACTAATATAAAAATAACTCCCACCAATAATAACAAAAATTATAAATGTTATATTCTTAAATACGGAGAAAATCCTAGGTCTAGCGTTTCGTATGAATGTCCGTGGATTAAGGATCCTGAAAACACTGTTTTTATCTATATGCCTATTTCTTTTAAATTAGAAAACAACACAGGTCGTAATTTAAGAATATCAAAATTATGGGATAATTTTAGTTCTGACACTTACCAGCCTATGAATATTAGAAACAAATTTTATAATGAAGCGAATGCTAAAATTATTGTAAACTCAGGAAATAGTGAAGATATTATCTTATTTGTGCATTTACCAGTTCATAAAAACTTATTAGATAAAGAATATTATGAAAGACTTTTTCCTACGTTTCAAAATCACAAACAAGATTCTATAGTATTAAACAAAATTAATCCTGAACTGCAAAAAGCAATTGATCTTTTACTTAAAAAGAAAAGTATTTCAGCACACCTTTATGAAGATAATGACTTTTATGGAGGCGCTTTGACAATGTATTGTGTTAATCGTCAAAAGTCAGAAACTTTTAAAATGGATTCTTTGAGTAAATTAAAAACTTCTTTCAGATATAATTGTGATTAATTTTTATAAAGCGCGCAAAAAAAACACTTCCAAAATGGGTATCTCCTGTAACCTTTGGGCTGGCTGTTTTTGAAGAAACCATTACCAAACCTTTTGTTGCACAGGTTATGCAAGATATAACTGAAACTATGTTTTGGAGAATGGAATATGCCAAGAGAAAAGGTTAAAATGAAGTAAAAAATGTAGTAAAATAAGATATGAAAGGTTTTTACAATTTAGTTGAGGGTATTTCACAAAAAAAACACGATGAAGTGTTTACAGGTAAAATAAAAACTTACCAAGAGTTAAATAAAGATAATATTTTATTTCACTCCGAAAATCCACAAGCTAAAACATATTCCTACCTTTTAGAATTAGTAGAAACGGATGACGCAGAAGTGTTTGAGTATACTATTGTATCAATATTTATTTAATAAAAATGAAAATCATGAAATTACTAAAAATAACCTTGATTATTAGTGTACTACTTATTTCTTGTAAAGGTAAAATAACCGATGTAACAATTATTCCAGTTAAAAACGTTAAAACATACAAAAGCTTCATTTTAAAATATAAATCTCGAATCGATCCAGATATTGTTAAGAATCAATTTCCAGGGATTGAAACAAATAATGTGGTATATATTTATATGCCTGTTTCATTTGAGTTAAAAAATAATACAGGTAGAGATATTAGAATTATGACAATGAATGATAACTATAGTTTTAACAATTATGACCCCATACTTATTGATAATAAATTTTATGAGTACATACACGGTAAGGTTCGTATAGATTCAGGTGATAAAATTAATGCTACAGTATTTGTTCATTTGCCAGTTCCTATAGAATTATTAGATAAAGAACATTATGACAGGCTTTTTCCTGCATATAAAAATCATAAGGAAGATTCTATTGTAATAAAAAATGTTAATATTCGACTACAAAAAGCTATTGATATTTTATTCAAAAAGCTAGATATTAGTATTTCTTATTATAAAAATAATAGAATTGATGGAGCATTGGCTGTTTATTGTGTAGATAAACAACATTTGGCAGTTTTTAGAATGGATTCTATCGCAAACTTAAAAGACGGTTTTAAATATAACTGCGAATAAAATGAAAACAAAAATCGCCTATTTATGTATTTTAATGTTGATAATTTCCTGTAAAGGCAAAATAACTAACATAAAAATTACACCAACCGAAAATGATAAAAACTACAAATGTTATATGTTAAATTATGGAGAGCGTCCTGATATTGATTTTCTTCAACGTGATTGTCCTTGGATTAAAGACCCAGCAAATACTGTTTTTATTTATATGCCAATTTGTTTTAAATTAAAAAATGGTACAGGTCGTGATTTAAGGATTTCAAAACTATGTGATAATTATAGTATTAATCAATACCATCCTATGATTGTTGACAATAAATATTATGAAGAAGCTAATAGTAAAGCTGTCATAGTATCTCAGCGTTATCAATATTACACTATTTGTACATTTGCCAGTTTCTGTAAATTTATTAGACAGAGAAGATTATGACAGATATTTTCAACCACCTAACAGTCATAAAAAAGATTCTATCGTATTGAAAAAGATTAATCCTGAACTGCAAAGAGCAATTGATGTTTCTCTAAAAAAGAAAAGTATTTCAGCGCATCTTTATGAGGACAATGATTTTTATGGAGGTGTTGTAGCTATCTATTGTGTCAATCGCCAAGAATCTGCCACTTTCAGAATGGATTCTATCGCAAACTTAAAAGATGGTTTTAAATATAACTGCGAATAAAATGAAAACAAAAATCACCTATTTATGTATTTTTAATAATATCCTGTAAAGAGAATATCGTTAATATAAAAATTACACCAGGCGATAATAACAATAATGAATAAACAAATAATAATTCCTGGAATCATTACTCTATTACAAATAGCTGGATTTGTGCATTTATACTATACTCACAAATATGAGAGTGGTCAATTTCCAGTAGATTTTTAGAATTAAATTTTTTAGCAATTATATTGTAATATTAATTCTGGTTTACATCTTTTATTTTAAGGCTGGTAACAAAAAAACCTTATGGTTAATTCCGATTGGTTTGGCCATTTTAAGTGCAACATTATTGATTATAATATACTTGGTAATGTTCCTGTCTAAATAATAAATAAAACATTTTTTTTAGAGTATGATGCTGTAAAATCATTGCTTTTTTATTTAATTAAAAGCTTATTTACTTCACTCGATTTTTATAATCTTTTTAATGTATCAGGAAATATTATACTAACTCTTTTATACTTTTCTATTACGATACTTTTAGTTGAAAATGCAGAAATATAAAATTAATAAAGAAAATTTTGTTGTATTGATCTCAGATTAAAATTTAAAAACCTGCAATTATAAAAAAGCCTCCAAATAGTATTTAACTTTTTTGGAGGCTTTTTAAAATGAAGCATTTTTTATAACAATGCGAATAACTTATTCTGAAACTGTTTTTACTTTATAACCATAAGCTCCAAAAGAAAGTATAATCAAGAAACAAACTAGTGGAATAATGTATCCCGACTGAATATCGTCATGATTCATATCGATTAAAGTTCCCATTCCGTAAGGAATGATTGCTCCACCTACAATTGACATTACCAGCCAGGAAGATCCTGTTTCAGTATTTGATTTTAGTCCCTTAATTCCCAAAGAGAAAATCGTCGGAAACATAATAGACATGAAAAATCCGATTCCTCCAAGCGCATAGATAACTACAATTCCAGAACCGTAAATAGCCACTAGACATAGCACCACACTCATTACACAATAAATTGAAAGCAGTACATAATCTTTTACATATTTTAAAAAGAAAGTACCAATAAAGCGTCCTGCCATAAAAAGGAAACCATAAATTCCTAAGTAATATCCAGCTGTTTTTTCGTCTAATCCGGCACCTTGCTGTGCGATACGAATAAAGAAACTCGTAATACAAACTTGTGCACCAACGTAGAAAAATTGTGCTACAACTGCCCAGCTTAAATGCGTAAATTTTAAAACAGAGAAAAAACCAGGTTTAACTTCGGTTTCTGTATGAGCTGTCTTCATTGAAGGAAGTTGTACAAAGTAGAATATTATCGCAACCAAAACCAATATAGTTCCTAATACGATATAAGGCATTTTTACAGATGCTGCTTCTCCTAGTAAATAAGCTGCTTTTTCAGCTTCCGGCATTGCTGCCATTTGTTCTGGTGTATGATTTGTACCCGAAAGTATAAATAATGAACCTACAATTGGCGCAACCATTGCTGCTAATCCGTTGAAAGAAGCTGCAAGATTTAATCTTTTTGAAGATGATTCTGCTGGTCCTAAAATAGCTGCGTAAGGATTTGCGCTTGTTTCGAGAATTGTTAATCCGCATCCAATTACAAATAAAGCAAATAAGAACAGTTCATAAGTTCTCGTGTTAGCAGCCGGTACAAATAAAAAGGCTCCTACAGCAAAAACTAATAATCCTGTTATAATACTGTTTTTGTAGCCAAATCTTTTGATTAGCATTCCCGCAGGAATCGCCATAATAAAGTAAGCAAAGAATACTGAAGTATCAATTAAGGTAGATTGACGGTTGTTTAATTCACAGGCTTTTTTGAGGTGCGGAATCAAAACAGAATCTAGATTGTGTGCCATTCCCCAAAGGAAAAATAGGCAGGTAACTAGAATAAATGGTAAAAGATATTGATTTGCTTTTCCGCCTTCTGTCGGAACTTCATGCTGATCGCCTGCTTGGTTTGTAATTTGCATTAGATATTTTTTTTAGTTAATGTTTTTAAGTTTGAAAGGTTCAAAGCAACAAAGGTTCAAAGTAAGAAACCTCTGTTCCTTTGTTGCTTTGAACCTTTGTCCCTAGAAGAAAATTATTTTTTCTTCACAAGCAATAGATGATCACATACCAAAACGACTTCGCCGCGTTGATTAATGATTTCAACGTGTTCAGTTACGGCGCCCATTTCAGGATTTTTTGCTTCTCCTTTTTCAGAAATAGTAATTTCAGAATGAATTGTATCGCCTATGTGAACAGGTTTTACAAAACGCATTTTGTCATAACCTCTTGAAAAAGCCTCTGGATTTATTTCCGAAGCCGTTAATCCGATTCCAATACTGAAAATCATAGTTCCATGTGCAATTCGCTGTCCAAATGGCTGTGTTTTGCACCATTCTTCATCCATATGATGTGGGAAGAAATCTCCCGTATGTCCGGCATGAACCACAAAATCAGTTTCGGTTATGGTTCTCCCTACAGTTACTCGTTTATCGTCGATTTGGTAATCTTCGAAAAATGTCGATTTAAAATACATATATTATTTTATTTTGAAAGCTGTAAAATCAAAAGTTATAAAGTCAATTGACTTTGAACTTTAAGACTTCGACTTTCGACTTAAATTATAATTCTTCTAATGAAATTCCTCCGCCATTACTGCTTTTATAGCAAGCTTCTACGACTTTCATTGTACCTAATACATCTTGCACGCTCGCAGACAATATTTTGTCTGATCCTTCTTTATAACGCATCAAATTAGACATTGCTCCAATAAATGCTTCAGGAAACCAAGAGCCTTCTAGTTTTAGTTCTTTCCATTCGTATTCATTTTCACCTTCTTTTACAGGCAGAGCATATTCAAAAACGTCAGGAAGACCGTCAGGATAATTCATTAACAATCCCATTTTTGCCTTAACGGCACCTTTTGTTCCTTCCCATTTTATATAACTTTCTTCGTGTTTTGGTCCAAAATGATGATCGTGATTTGTATTGATCACCACATGCATATTTTCGCCGTAATCCAGAATTATGGTTGAGCGGCTCGAAGATAGTTTTTTTAATGGATGTTTGGCAGTTTTTGCCATAACACTTTTTGGGTTTCCAAGGAAAGAACGTATACAGTCAATATAATGCACACTGTGAAAAAGAATTTCCAATCTCGGATGTTCTTTTATCAAAGGAAACAACTCCCAAGGTGTATTAACAGTCACTTTAAATTCTAAATCGTACAACTCACCAATGATTCCCTCATTAATAAGATAACGGGCAGCGCTGACAAAAGAAGCAAATCTAAGCTGGAAATTGATTGCCGCAACTAAATTTTTTCTTTCGCATACTGCAACAATTTCGCGTGCCTGAGCCAAATCATTCCCCATTGGTTTCTGAATCAAAACTGCAGCACCATTGGGTAATTGTTCTAAGATTTCGATATATTGATCGGGTAAAACCGTGATATCATAAACCGCATTTTTGGGTGCATTTTTTACTGCTTCGGCAACATTTTCAAAAACATGTTCGATTTTGAACTGTTTTGCCAAATCATGAGCTTTAGAAATCGTTCTGTTAGTAATGCCAAAAACAGTAAAACCAGCCATTTCGTAAGCTGGTAAATGAGCATCTTTTACGATACCGCTTGCCCCGATAATGATAATCGGCTGCTGGGTTTCGGGCAGTAAAGGTTTATATGGAATATTCATATTCATTGTAATTTTTGAATATTAATTTGTGTTTCTTTTAATAATTTTTCTGAAGTTACATCAGTTTCTATTGCTTTTAAAACCATTTGATCAATCAATTCGGCAACTTTTGGCCAGATTGGTGTTTGCGGCAGTGTAAGCGAATTTTCGTGCAGCATTTCCAATTTATGGTAATACGGAATCAAGGTATTAATTTCGGGATCTTTCCAAGTTGATTTTCGGCATCCAATACCGCCTTCTGTCGTTAATAGTTTGTCGCTTTCTGTACTTGTGGCAAATCTTAAAAAGTCGTAAGCGAGCTGTTTATGTTTACTTCCTGAACCAATTGTGTAAAGCCAATATACATTTAAAGAAGCCGTTTTATGATTTTGATCGTGCGGAAGCGCTGCAATATCAACTTTGCCTTTTACTTTAGATTCTTCGATCACCTCGCACATAGAAGCAAATCCGAACCAATTGACTGCCATTGCAGCCTGCCCTTCGGCGAAAGCCATACCTGCTTCTACAGAACCAAATTTTTTAGATTTCGGATGTACAACTGCTGTGTTATTGACAATATTTCGATAAAAATTTAAAGCCAGAACAGCTTCATTATGATCGATATCAATTTGATTTTTTTCATTTAATAAAGAACCGCCCCTCGTCCATAATTGGAGACAGAAATCGAAAACCATATTATGACCGTCGGGATAATTTGCGAAAACCACACCATAAAAATTTTCATCCGGGCGATTAAAAAATGCGGCAATATTGGTAAATTCTTCCCATGTTTTTGGTGGAGAAAGTTCACTGCCAAATTGCTTTCTGAAGTTTTCCTTCTCTACGGGATTTTCAAATAAATCTTTTCTATAGATAAGACATTCAGGACCGTCGTGAAAAGGAAGTCCAAAAGTACCATTGTTAAGCTGCTGTAAGTGAAGTAAAGAATTGTGCCATCCCTCAGGATAATTTTCCGGCGGATTTTGACTTATTAATGAGGTTAAATCGAGAACCGCTTTTTCGTTTGCTGCATCAAAAATCCAATCGGTATTAAGATGTGCAATATCCCAATCTCCGTTCTGCAGTCCTTTTTTTGCAATGGTTTCTACATACAGATTGTGCAGCTCATACGGAATCATTTCTGCCTCAATTTCAATATTGTGTTTCAGGCAGAAAGCATCCCACAGCTTTTGCAGTGTACTTTCAAATGGATCAAATTTTCTAACAGCGATTCTTAATTTTTCCATTAACAGTCAATAAATTCTTTAATAATTTTCTCGTTGTCCTGACCTAATTTTGGAGATCCTTTGCCGGAAGTCAGATACTCGCCGTCAATTTTTATAGGGCAGCGTGTTGTTTTATAATTGTACCCGTCCAGCATTTCAACTTGCTGCGTAAAGTTCAAAACTTTAAAACCATTTTCTTCAAATAATTGCTGATAGTTTAAAACCCCTGCACACCAAATGTCTGCCGGTTCTAAAATATCCAGCCAGAATTGTGTTTCCTGCGATTGTAAATGATCGGCCAAAATGTTTTTTATCTCGTCTCTAAGCCCAAATTTATTTTCAGGAAATGCTAATAAAGCATCACATTTAAGTAAAGAAGCCAAAACAGGAATTGATCCCATAGCCAGTGCTAAATAGCCGTTTTGAGTTTTGTAAATTCCGTATGGCGCTCCTAAATAGGCGTGTGCGTTATTCGTTTTTGTTCGAACGGGAAGTTCACCGCCGTCATTAAAAAAAGTAGTAATGGTTTCAAATTGAAAATCAAAAGCAGATTCGAGCATACTAACCTTAATTTGAGCTCCAATATTATGAGTTGCTTTTCTGTATAATGCAGCCAAAATTCCTTGTGCCAAATGCGCTCCGGCAAGCATATCTACAATCGATAATCCCATTGGTACTGGACCGTCTTCCTGATTACCGCTTAACCAGGTCAATGCTGTTAAAGATTGTAAAAGCAAATCCTGACCCGGTAAATCTTTCAAGTCTGGATGTTCTCCAAAACCCGAAATCGAAGCGTAAATCACATTTGGATTAATACTTTTTACTTCCTCATAACTCAAACCAATGCGTTCCATAACTCCAGGTCTGAAATTATGCATTATAACATCAGCTTTAGCTAATAATTTTTTTAATTTGTGAAGTTCCTCCGGCTGTTTAAAATCAATCGCAAAGGATTCTTTGTTTCTGTTGATGGTATGAAAAACAGACGATTCGCCATTCATAATCAAATCAGAAGTATATAAGGTTCGGCAGATATCTCCCGTTCCAGGTTTCTCAATTTTTATCACACGCGCTCCCAAATCTGCCAAACGTAAACTCGCTGACGGACCAGAAAGAAACTGACTGAAATCTACAATTAAATAATCTTCTAATGGCTTCATCTTTTGTTTAATCGTTTATTTGTTTAATCGTTTTTATTCAACAATTAAAATCTAATTTTGATCTGCTGAAATCCTTTAAAATCTGCGTGAAAAAATCTTTGCGCAAAAATTATTTCACGCAGATTTGCACAGATTGGGGCAGATTTACACAGATTTTAATTTAAGCTGTTGATTATTATCTTGCTTGAATAAACTCTTTGTGTATATTCAAATTATCCTGACCAACTTTTGGTGCTGCTTTTTCACTTAATAAAATTTCGCCGTCTAACTGAATCGGACTTCTGGTTGTTACCAAAGTTTCGCCTTCGGTATTTTTTACGGTTTGTTTCAGCTGTAATTCATTCACAAAAGGCTGTTTGTCTAATTCTTCGTAATTAAAAACTTTACCGCACCAAATACCTTCTTTTTGAAGGATTTCAATCCAATAATCAGAAGTTTGCGTTTGAATTCTTTCGCTTAAAATTGTTCTTATTTCGTCTCGTTTTTCAAACCAAAGATGCTTATCGGCATATTGGCTTAAATCTAAACCTAATGTTTTTCCGATGAAAAGCAAATCTCCCATCGCAAGAGATAAATAACCATTTTGTGTTGGATAAACGCCGTAAGGAGCACTTAAAAATGCGTGCGCACTTCCTTTAATATCGCCTCTTTCAGGTAATTGACCTCCATCATTTAGGAAAGAAGTAATGGCTTCAAATTGAACGTCAAGGATAGATTCTAATAAACTTACTTCTACCAAAACACCTTTTTTAGTTTTGGCTCTTTTAAGAAGTGCTGCTAAAATTCCCTGTACAAAATGATTCCCGCACATTAAATCGGCTACGGCCAAACCGAAAGGAACGGGACCTTGACTTTTACGTCCGCTCAGCCAGCTCAATCCAGAAAGAGATTGCAGTAATAAATCTTGTCCTGGTTTTTTGGCCCACGGACCTTCATTTCCGTAACCTGTGATAGTTCCGTATATAATCTGCGGATTTATTGAAAGCGTTTTTTCAAAATCCAAACCTATTTTTTCCATTACACCCGGTCTGAAATTATGCGTCATAATATCTGCCTTTTCGATTAGTTTTTTGATTAAAACCAAATCGTCTGGATTTTTTAAATCGGCTGCAAAAGATTCCTTGTTTCTATTAATGGTATGAAAAAGCAGACTGCTGTCGTCGACAAATAAATCTTTAATACTCAATTGTCTGCAAGCTTCACCTTTTACAGGACGTTCGATTTTGATGACGCGTGCGCCTAAATCTGCCAGTTTTAATCCAGCAGAAGGCCCTGCCAAAAATTGACAGAATTCTAAAACAATTAATCCTTCTAAAGGCTTCATATTGTCTGAATTTTTAAAGATTCCGCGTAAAGCGAATTCATTTCTTCTAATACTTTTAATTCGTCTCCGCCATTCATTAAATAATTACGAACCACATCTCCGGCATGATCCTGAAAATACATATGTCCGTAATATCTCGGACGAAGGAATGCACGTTGTAATGTAGGTAATGTATTTTTGAAATAATTATGCGTCAGTGTATTGATTCTCTCGCTTTTCCAAGCCTGAAGATGTCCTGGCTGACCGCCATTATCGGTATAAATATTCTGCTGAATTTGAGATGAACCTGTAAATTCTGCATATTTTATGGCTTCATTAATATTCTGACTGAACGAAGAAACGGCTAAACCAGTTCCGCCCAAAGAAGAAATCATCGGCTGATCATTCAAACGTACTAAATCGTAAAAATGTAAAAGTTTGCGGCTGTAACCAATTCTCGAATAATTAGAATATCCGTAAGCAAAAGGGCAATAGGCAATTTCGTCTGAATTGACCATCGCTTCATAAACCTGAATTGGATTACGGTTAAAATTAGCAGGATCAATTAATTGGGCTAATTCTCTAAACATTTGAAGCGCTTTTTTTCCAGTCGATTCAGAAATTACTTTTTCTTCAGAAAGAAAAGGAGCTTCGCCCAAACTGCAGCAAAACATATAGAAACTCATTAAAACATCTACCGGAATTCCGGCAAAAGCAACCAACCCTTTTTTTGCTAATGCTAACAAATCATCGTAAGTTTTTGGAACTTCTAAATTGTTTTTTTCTAAAAGATCCAGTCGGGCAGAAGCAACCGGAGTTGCAGCATCTATAGGAAGCGCCCATAATTTATCGTGAAAAACGTAACTGCCGTAAGACTTTCCAACAGTATTAATTTCTTGATCTTTAATATATTCTTTTGATAAATAATCAGATAACGGAAGAATTGCTTTGGTCTGCGCTCCAAAACCTGTCCAAGGATGATCGATAACCAGCAAGTCAAATCTTTTGGCTAAATCTTCGATAGAAGCATCGGCAAATTCTTGTAAACTTCTCTTTTCCCATGAAATTTCTATTTCAGGATTCAATTCGGTAAAACGCTGTGATGTTGCAACCATTGGAAGTAAACCTCGGGTGTGATTCCAAGTTATGCCTTTTAATTTTATCATTTTATAGGGATTAAATGTAGTGATGTAGTACGATAAATAATAAATGTAAAAATTACAATTACAAAAATAGAAATAAGATTGAAATTCACAAGGAAAGCCGTGTTTAAACAGTGGTTTTTTTTACATTAATAGAATATTACTGATAAAATTTTTACAATACACTCAAAAAATGTTATAATATTTTGAACTATGATTATTTTAACATCTTGTAATTAAAATATATCTCAGATTTTAATTTTTAAAAATTACTTTTGTAATTGTATTTTTTACATTTATTATTTTTTCTTTGTTTTAAAGACTGCAATGAAAAAATAAGAGTCATTTTTTGAAAAAAGATCTATTTTATTTTTCGATTTAGAGCGTATAACTAATAATAAGAAACATAAACCAAAACGATGAAATATATTGTTTGCGAGAAGCCTCAGGAATTTTTATTAAAAGAAACCAATATCCCAGAACCTAAAGAAGGCGAAGTATTATTGAAAATTAAAAGAATCGGAATATGCGGAACCGATATTCACGCTTTTGGCGGCACGCAGCCTTATTTTGAATATCCAAGAATTTTAGGCCACGAATTGGCTGCAGAATACATAAAAGGAAATGCTGAAGGATTTAAACCGGGAGATAAAGTAACTTTTATTCCCTATTTCAATTGCGGAAAATGTGTAGCCTGCAGAAATGGATTAACGAACTGCTGTGTAAATATTAAAGTATTTGGAGTTCATATTGACGGCGGAATGGCAGAATATGTTGCAATTCCAGAACAATATTTATTGCACGGTCAGGGTTTAGATTATGATGAACTGGCTTTGGTTGAACCATTGGCAATTGCGGCGCACGGCGTAAGAAGAGCAGCTGTTAAAGCTACCGATACCGTTTTGGTAATGGGAGCAGGACCAATCGGAATTGGTCTGATTCAGTTTGCGAAAATCGCTGGCGCAAAAGTAATTGTGATGGACATCAACGATTACAGATTGAATTTCTGTAAAACAGAATTGAATGCTGATGAAACGATAAATCCGTTAAATGAAGATGTTGCCCAAAGATTAGCCGAAATTACCAACGGAGATATGGCCAATGTGGTAATTGATGCGACTGGAAATCAGAAAGTAATGAACAGCGCTTTTAATTATATTTCGCATGGCGGAAGATTTGTTTTGGTTGGACTGCAAAAAGGAGAATTAAGTTTCAGCCATCCCGATTTTCATAAAAGAGAATCTACTTTGATGAGCAGCAGAAATGCGACGATTGAAGATTTTGAATATGTAATGAAATGTTTGAAAGAAGGAAAAATTGATCCGAAGAAATACATCACACACAGGACCAGTTTTTCTGAAATGATTACAGATTTTGGAAAGCTGATTGATCCTAAAAATAACGTAATAAAAGCGTTAATAGAAATAGAGTAAGAAGAAACCTAACAGGTTTCTAAAACCTGTTAGGTTTACTCGATAACCAGAATTGGTTGATCCGAAAAATAACGTAATCAAAGCGTTAATAGAAATAGAATAACATTGCAGTTAAAGTTTTTAACACATAGAAACATAGGTTTTTTAGTTTTAAAAAAGTAAATCAAAAGAAACAAGTTTCTCACACATAGCTATGTTTGTTAATTCAAGTGAAACGCCTTTTAAGAGTTTCAAAGACTATGTTTCTATGTGTTATAATAATTTGTAACTGTAATTAATTAAGAAAGAAATGGATTTAAACTTAAAAAATAAAATTGTTGTCGTTTCCGGTTCGGCTGGAAAGGAAGGCAGTATCGGAGAAACAATCATCAACAGACTTGCCGATGAAGGTGCGATTCCGGTTTTGCTAGATCGCAATGCCAGAGGTTTTGCTTACGCGGAAAAACTTCAGCAAAGAGGTATTGATTCTTTATTTGTACAGACTGATGTTACAGATCCAGTTGAAATCGAAAATGCAGTACTACAAATCGCAGCAAAATATGGCAGAATTGATGCCGTAATCAATAATGTCGGAGTAAATGACGGAGCAGGATTAGATTCTAGTTACGAAGATTTTATGAATTCGTTGAAATTGAATGTTGTAAGTTACTTTTTGCTTGTAAAATATGCATTGCCTTATTTGAAAGAATCAAAAGGAAATATTCTAAATATAGGTTCAAAAGTCGCTTTAACAGGACAGGGCGGGACTTCTGGTTACGCTGCTGCGAAAGGCGGTGTTTTGGGTTTAACGAGAGAATGGGCAGTAGATTTAATTCAGTACGGCATTCGTTCCAATGCGATTATTATTGCAGAAAGTTATACTCCGGCATACGAAGACTGGATTAAAACATTGCCAGACGGCGAAACCGTTCTAAATAAAATCAATAAAAGTATTCCGTTAGAAAGCCGAATGACCAAGACGGAAGAAATTGCAGATACAGCGCTTTTTATCATTTCAGAAAAATCATCACATACTACTGGACAATTTGTTTTTGTGGATGGAGGTTACGTACATTTAGACCGTGCTTTAATCAGCGATGTAAATTAAGAAATTATGAGTAAAAGAATTGATTCCCACCAGCATTTTTGGAAGTTTGATCCCGTTCGAGACAGCTGGATTGATGAAACAATGCAGGAAATTCAGAGAGATTTCCTTCCAGAAGATTTGCAGCCTTTATTAAACGCTAATCAGTTTGAAGGCTGTGTGGCAGTTCAGGCCAGTCAATCTGAAGAAGAGACCCATTTTTTGCTGGATTTAGCCTCTAAAAATGATTTCATTAAAGGAGTTGTCGGCTGGGTAGATTTGAGAAATGAAAATATAGAAGAACGTTTAAGTTTCTTCTCAAATAAGAAAAAACTAAAAGGTTTTAGACATGTTGTACAAGGTGAACCGGACGATTTTATGTATGGAGCAGCTTTTAGAAGAGGAATTGAAGCCTTAAAACCTTTTAATTATACGTATGATATTTTGATTTTTGAACGTCAATTGCCTGCTGCATTAAGCTTAGTAAAAGATTTTCCAGATCAGAAATTTGTGATAGATCATATTGCAAAACCGAATATCAAATCAGGAAGCATTGATTTGTGGAAAAGCGGCATTGAAGAAATTGCAAAACACGAAAATGTATGGTGCAAAATCTCAGGAATGGTGACAGAAGCCGATTGGAAAAACTGGAAACCGGAAGATTTAAAACCATATCTGGATGTTATTTTTGAAAACTTTTCGACTGATAAATTGATGTACGGATCAGACTGGCCAGTTGTAAATGTAGCTTCAGATTATCATGAAGTGGTTAAAACTTTAGAGGATTATATTTCGAAGTTTTCGATTGGAGATCAAAATAAAATTTGGTTTGAAAATGCTAATGAGTTTTATAATTTAAATGGATAACATTTAATTTTAGAATATAAAAAAAGCGTGAAATCTATAATTTCACGCTTTTTTTGCTCTTTATCAAAGTTAAAAATCTTGACAAAGATTTTTATTTGTAAAATTGTCAAACATAGCCCGCGGTTTTAACAACGGGAAACATTACGTTACGTAACAATACGTTGCGTATCGATATTACACACAACGGTTGAAACCACGTGGTATGTTTTGAGATTATTTTTTTAAAACTTAACCGCTTTCTTAGGCACACTTTTATCAACAGTCGTCGTCTTAGAAAAATTTACCGGAGAACCGCTTAAATCAATATTTGCAGAAGCTTCACCATTTATGGTAACAGCCTGAGATGAATTGGCACTAAATTCTATATTTTTTAAAGACAGATTTTTGGCATTATAGATTTCAAATGCATTTTTGTCTTCAATATCCAATTTGGCGTTTGTAATTTTAATTCCTTTTGCATCAATTATAGAAAAACCTTTTTGAGATTTTGAGATCAAGTTAGAGATTTCGATATTTTCTAAATTCATTTCAGGAAGACCTTGCAAAAATACAGCCTGTTGAGCGCCTTTTATCGTTACGTTTTTAATCGAAATGTTTTTAAATTGAGGAGTTTCAATAGTTACGGGCATTGCTTTATTAACGATTTTATCACCGCCTTCTTCCAACGTTTCTGCAATAGATTTACCGCCGTAATAAAGGTTAAATGAAATCGCTTGTGACGGAATATCAGTCATGTAAATATCAGAGATATAAATATTTTCTACCACACCGCCGCGACCGCGATTGCTTTTAAAACGTAAACCAACATCAGTTCCCATAAAAGTACAGTTTGAAACATGAAGATTTTTTACACCGCCCGACATTTCACTTCCCACTGTTACACCGCCGTGACCGTGATAAACGATATTGTTTTTTACGATGATATTCTCGCATGCAACACCTCTTTCGCGTCCGTCTTTATCTTTTCCTGATTTAATGCAGATTGCATCGTCACCCACATCAAAACTAGAATTTTCTACGATTACATTTTTGCAGGATTCTACGTCAAGTCCGTCACCGTTTTGAGAATACCAAGGATTACGAACAGTAGTATTTCTCACAATCAAATCTTCTACCATTAAAGGATGAATATTCCAAGCTGGTGAATTTTGAAAAACCGGACCGTCAAATAAAACTCTTTTACTGTTTTGAATACTCACCATAACCGGACGTAAAAAATCATGAATTTTTTCAAATTCTTCTTTTGTCTTTAGGTCCAGACGCACATTTTGATCTGCACCTTTAGAGGCATTCATAAAAACTTCAGAAGGATACCAGCTTGTTTTCTTTTCATTCAAAACACCGCCGGAAGCAATCACTTTTTTCCATTGGCTTTCTGTTAGTTTGTCTTTTTTAACCTGTCTCCAAACTTCTCCGGAACCATCCCATACACCATTTCCTGTAAAGGCGATGTTTTCCAGATTTTTGCCATAAATAGGCGAGATGCATCTCCAGGTATTTAAACCTTCAAAACTGGTTTCTATAAGCGGATACAAACTTTTGTCTGGAGAAAATTTTATGAGAGCACCAGTTTGTGCGTGCAGTTCGATATTGCTTTTTAAGATAATTGGCCCTGTAAGCCAGATGCCTGGAGGAATAATTATTTTTCCGCCGCCTTTTTTAGAAACTGCATCTATAGCAGCTTCAAAAGCTTTAGTATTCAATACGTAACCTCCGTTTACTGCGCCAAAATCTTTTAAGTTTACAGTATTGTTTGGGATAATCGGCTCGTTGACTTTTGGCATTTTAAATTCAATATCCTTATAAGTATCATAAGAATCTGAATTTTGAGCCATAAGATTCGTGGTACAGCCAGCAAGTGCAATTGCAATTGCAAGACATAATCGGTAAATTGGTTTGGTTTTCATCTAGTAGTAAGTTTTTTGGTATTTATTCGTGATTTTTTTATTGATTGAGAAAATATATTCCTATAAAAATAAATAAATCTAAATGTAATCGATTACACAAATCTATTAAAAAATAATTATAAAACTTAATCTTGACAAAAATTTAAGAGTAATGCTTAATATCAATTCAATTGTATAATCTCTTTAATTGACGGTTAGATTTTGCTTTTCGCGAAAGCGTAAACAGGTGTGTATTGGTATCTTTTTTATTAATGAAGCAGACTTTATTAAACTTATAATTCCCAAAGTAAATAACCCCGACTGCCTAAATACAGGAGGGTACAGGATGCCAGTGATTTTATATTCTTTTAAATTGTGCCTATTATTTGGTAAAAGTGTTAAAATTACATTTATTTGTGGAATTAATAGTGCTTTAAATTAAATGCCTCGTAATTTTATCTCAAGAAAAAAATCAATACTATAAATAATGTTTTTGAATACTTTCACTAAAATGCAACTCTTTTTTTTGATAATCTGCACTTCATTTACGATGAATGCGGCTGAAATATGGGTTTCGAAAAATGGAAATGATAAAAATCCCGGAACCAAAGCAAGTCCTCTCGCTACGATACAAACAGCTGTTAGAAACGCACGCGAATTAAGAAGATTAAAAGATGCTTCTATAAAAGACGGTATTCGAATTATTGTGATGGATGGAACGCATTTTTTGAATGAACCATTATTTATAAGACCAGAAGATTCTGGAACTGCAGAAAGTCCGACAACAATTGAAGCCGATGCAAATGCAAAACCCATTATAAGCGGTGGAATTGAAATCAAAAACTGGAAAAAAGTCAACGTTTTAAATGGTAAAAAAGGAACATTTTGGGTTGCAGATGCACCTCAAAAAGCCGGTTCGCTTATTAACTACAGACAATTGTGGGTAAACGGAAAAAAAGCCGTTAGAGCCAAAAATACCGCAGGAACTGCAATGGACAGAATTTTGTCGTGGGATCATGAATCGCAAACCTGCTGGATTCCGTTTAAAGATAAATCAGTTAAGTTTGAGCCGGGAATGGAAATGTTTATTGTACAATGGTGGTCAATTGCCAATCTTCGAATTAAAAATATTGAGGTACAAAAAGACAGTGCCCGACTTTCGTTTGAACAACCTGAAAGCCGAATTCAAAGCGAGCATCCATGGCCTGCACCGTGGATTTCTAAAAACAACGGAAATTCAGCCTTTCATTTAAACAATGCCCTTTCCTTATTGAACGAACCTGGTGAATGGTTTTTAGATAAAAAAAATGCAAAAATCTATTATATTCCGAGGGCAGGAGAAGAGATTAATTCGGTAAAAGTTACGGCTCCCGTTTTAGAAAACTTAGTTGAAGTAAAAGGAACGATTGATTCGCCTGTAAGCCATTTTAGATTTAAAGGAATTTCATTTCAATACAGCAATTGGCTTCGTCCGTCAGAGCAAGGACATGTGCCGTTACAGTCGGGAATGTATTTGCTGGATGCTTATAAATTGAAAGTTCCCGGAACGCCAAATCAGGCGAGTTTAGAAAATCAGGCTTGGGTTGGGAGACCTCGCGCTGCAGTTGAAGTAAATTATTCGAATAATATTCAGTTTGAATCCTGCCGTTTTGAGCATTTGTCTTCGACAGGTTTAGACTTAAATAAAGGAACGAATCACAATACCGTAAAAGGAAATTTATTTAAAGATATTGGAGGAAGTGCCATTAATGTTGGAATTTTCTCTGAAGAAGCTTTTGAGGCACATTTGCCTTTGATTATAAAAGATGAAAGAGAAATGTGTTCTGATGAAGTGATTGCTGATAATTTGATCACAAACGTAACCAATGAAGATTGGGGAACTTTGGGAATCAGTGCAGGATTCGTTAGAAATATTACTATTGAACACAACGAAATTTCGGATGTATCGTATTCTGGAATGGCAATGGGCTGGGGTTGGACGCACACGCCAAACGTGATGCAGAACAACAAAATTCTGGCGAATAAAATTCATCATTATGCCAAACATTTACATGATGTTGCAGGAATTTATACGCTTTCGGCACAGCCTAACAGCCGAATTGAAGAAAATTATATTGACAAGGTTTACAACAGTCCGTATGCACACGATCCTTTTTTATGGCTGTATTTGTATACCGATGAAGGAAGTGAAGGTTTTACGATTAAAAACAACTGGATTGCAGAGAAGAAAATCTTAAAAAACCATAATGGTCCAAAAGGAAATATTTGGGAACACAACGATCCGTATGTAAGTACTAAAATTAAAGATGCTGCCGGAATCAGAGCGCCTTATACAGCTTTAGAAAAAGAAGTTGTCGTTGATGAAAAATGGGGATTGCAGGAAATGCCAAAACCGTATGCAATTGAATTAATAGGTTCTGATTTTGATCTCGAAAAAATCAAATCGACGTTGACTGGTTTTAGAATTGTAGGTCAGGAATTGTACCAATGGAAAAATCATTTGGTTATTTACGGAAAAATGAATCAGCCGGAAAGAACAAAACGAAAACTGGCTTTGGCTTTTCCTTCTTTAGAAATTAAAATTTACGAAGATCTGGCTTACGATTTTCAAAACTTCGAAAGATGTAAAGATTCAAAACCAGCATCAGATTGGGAAAATATAGTTTTAACAGCCAATTTACCTGCTGATGAAAAACTGCAAAAAGAATATGTAGACTATCATACGACACAATTCGAAAAATGGCCAGAAGTAGCCAAAGGTTTCTGTAATGCCGATTTTCAGCAATTGCAGGTTTTAAAAAAAGACAGACAATTAATCTTGATAATCAGTATCCCAAAAGGAGAAAATCTGGATAAACTAAATCCAAAAACAACCGAAAATAATCCACGTGTCGACGATTGGAACGCCTTAATGAAAAAATACCAATCCGGAATTGAAGGCGCAAAACCAGATGAAACCTGGATTTTCTTGAATAAAGTGAATGTAGAGGAGAAAAAATAGAAGAAAGAGACAAGAAGAAAGAATTTACAGGAGAGTCAAGAAGAAAGAAAATCTACCAGATCTGCTAAATCTGCGTGAAAAAATAAAACTAATCTAAAAGAAGATTTACAAATAATCTAAAATCAATAATCTAAAATAACCACAACCCATGTTAAAAATAGCCATTCTGGGACTTGGAGAAGGACGAAGTACAATGTCGGCTGCCATAGAAAGTTCAAAAGTAGAGCTTGTCAAAATATGCGACAGAAACGAAGATTTGTGCAAACAAAGAGCAAAAGAATTCGATTTTCATTCGTACACGACCAATTATGAAGATCTATTAAATGATACTTCTATTGATATAATTGCAATCTATACACCCGATCATTTGCATGCACAGCACGTAAAGCAAGCTTTGCTGCATGGAAAACATGTGATTTGTACCAAACCTTTTATCGACGATCTTTCTGATGCCAAAGAGCTGTTAGAATTGAGTAAAACATCTGGAAAAAAAGTTTTCATTGGTCAAAGTTCGCGTTTCTTCGAACCTGCAAAAAGACAAAGAGCTGATTATGAAGCAGGATTAATTGGAGATTTAATTACAATTGAAGCGCAATATCACGCCGATCACAGATGGTTTTTAAAGAAAGAATGGTCGCTTTTGCAATCCTTTAAATGGCTGTACGGAGGTTTGAGTCATCCTGTAGATTTCATAAGATGGTATTTACCCAATATTGAAGAAGTGATGGGTTACGGAATGATCAGCAGTAATGGAAAAAATGCTGGATTAAAGAATGAAGATACGATGCATTTTATCTTTAAAGCGACTGATGGAAGAATTGCCAGAGTAAGCGGCGTTTATACTTCGCCAACTCAGCCAGCGCAGCGCGACAGCGGTATGAGCACGATTTTAAGAGCAACAGAAGGAGCAAGTCAGGCCGATTATCATGAATTGCGTTATGCCGTTACAGACAAAACGGGTGAAGAAAAAGTGATTACTTGGGGCGACAGCACAATAAAATATTATTTCCGTTTTGAAGGTCAAAGTCATCACGGAGGAGAATATCAGAATTATTTAGAATATTTTGCAGACAGTATCGAACAGGATTTTGAAGCTTATCCAAACATGGAAGAAGGAATTGGAACCGTGGCTTTATTACAAGCAATGGATAAATCTCTGCAGACAGGAATGCCAGTTAAAATTGCCAATATCCTTAACGAATACGGATTATGAACAGCATCTACGATAAATTAACAACGCTGGATTTTGTAATTGTTGCCGTTTATTTGGTGGCTTTATTAGTTATTGGCTGGGTCGTAAGCGTGAAACAAAGCAAGAAAAACGAAACGCTTTTTTTGGCAGGAAATTCATTAAGCTGGTACAGCATCGGATTTAATATGTGGGGAACCAATGTTGGACCGTCGTCATTATTGGCTTTTGCGAGTATTGGCTACGCAACCGGAATTGTAGCCGGAAATTTTGAGTGGTATGCTTTTGTGTTTTTACTGCTTTTAGCAATGGTTTTTGCGCCAAGATATATTGCGAGCAAAGTAAGCACAATGCCCGAATATATGGGAAAACGCTACGGCGACAGCACTCAGAATATTTTGGCTTGGTATGCTTTGGTCAAAATATTAGTAAGCTGGCTGTCTTTAGGATTATTCAGCGGAGGCGTTTTAGTCCGCCAGATTTTAGGAATTCCGATGTGGCAGAGTGTTACGGTTTTAGTGATTTTCTCTGGGATTTTCACATTTGCGGGAGGATTAAAAGCAATTGCAAAAGTGAATGTTTTTCAGATGATTCTGCTGATTGTAGTTTCACTGACACTTTCTTATTTAGGTTTGCAAAAGTTAGGCGGAATCGATGTTTTAATTGCAAAAACGCCATCTAACTTTTGGAATTTAGTACAGCCTGCAAATGATGCTCATTATCCGTGGCCTGCTATTTTATTAGGATATCCAGTTGCTGCAGTTGCTTTTTTCTGTACAGATCAATCGATGGTGCAGAGCGTTTTGGGAGCAAAAAATCTGGAGCAGGGACAATTGGGCGTAAACTTTATCGGATGGTTAAAAGTTATGGCTTTGCCGTTGTTTATTCTTCCCGGAATTTTGTGTTATGCTTTATATCCAGAATTAGGCAAAAACTCCGATTTGGCTTATATGACAATGGTGACCAACTTATTTCCAAGCGGAATGAACGGTTTGGTAATCTGTGTGATGATTGCGGTTTTGGTGGGAACAATTGGTTCATCGCTAAACGCTTTGAGCACCGTTTTTACTAATGATATTTATGTAAAGAAAATCAATCCAAATGCGACTATTAAAGATCAAATCAAAATTGGAAGAATCACAATTGCAGCGGGATGTTTTTTGGCTATTTTAATTGCCATTGCTATTGATAATATCAAAGGACAAAATCTATTTAATATTTTTCAGGCGGTTTTAGGTTTCTTAGCGCCTTCATTATCTGTTGTTTTCCTTTTGAGTGTTTTCTGGAAACGCACTACCAAAAAAGCCGTAAATGCAACGCTTTCTTGGGGTTCTGCGTTTAGTTTGTTTGTTGGAGTTTTATATCTATGGATTTTTCCTGCCGATAAATATCCAGCTTGGCCTCACTTTTTATTGATTTCGTTTTACATTTTTGCTGTGCTTTTAATTACAGCAGTTATTATTTCATTAACCGATAAAAATCCTGAAGTTAATTTTTCAGATGAAACAGATATTCCTAAAACTAGTAAAAAGGTTAAGCTTTTGTTTGGGTTATTGGGTTTGGTAATTTTGGCTTTGTATTTGGTTTTTAATGGGAATTAAATTTAAAACGACATAAAAAAAACGTCTGTTTAAACATAACCCGTGGTTTCAATCACGGGGACGCAATATATAACATTCCGTTTATCAAATACGTTTCCCGTGGTTGAAACCACTAGCTATGTTTTGAAAAAGATTATAAATATAAAGCGAAGCTATTTTTAATTGCCTCCAGTTTTAACTGAAGGTATAGGTAATAAGAATAGAAAAGGCTTTAGCCAAATTGTAGATATTTTGGCTAAAGCCTTTTGAGCTTTGTATTATTTCTCATCCCGCTTTAGCGTGACACAATTAAAATCTTAAATTAAAAATAAAACTTTGCGTCTTAGCGACTTTGCGAGATTAAAAAATTACTCAACCTTCTTTCTCTTCTCCAAATTAGGCAAGAATCCTGTAATAATTCCAATTAAAGGCAGGAACGCACAAATCTTAAATACATATTCAATACTTGTAGCATCGGCAATTTTTCCTAAAATAGCAGAACCTAAACCGCCCATTCCGAAAGCAAATCCGAAGAAAAGACCAGCAACAAGACCAACTTTTCCAGGCATTAATTCAGTAGCATAAACTAAAATCGCAGAAAATGCCGAAGATAGAATTAACCCGATGATTACAGATAAAGTTCCAACCCAGAATAGGGAAACATAAGGCAGCATCAAAGTAAACGGAGCAACACCTAAAATAGAAACCCAGATTACATATTTTCTGCCATAGCGATCTCCAATTGGTCCGCCAATTAATGTTCCTGCAGCAACAGCACCAGAGAATAAAAATAAATATACTTGCGACTGCTGAATTGAGATATGAAACTTATCTATCAAAAAGAACGTGTAATAACTCGTAATACTGCTCATATAGAAATATTTAGAGAAAATCAGAACCAATAAAATAATTAACGAACCAATTACTCTGTTTTTAGACAAATGATGCGTTTCAATTTGGTGCGAAGCTTTATTGGCATTTCTTTCAGATAGATGTGCAGTGTACCAAATCGCAATTTTATACAAAGCAAAAATGCCTACTAATGCGATAATACAAAACCAGGCAACATAATTTTGCCCGTGTGGAATTACAATAAAAGCGGCCAATAAAGGTCCGATGGCGCTTCCGGCATTTCCTCCTAACTGAAAAATAGACTGCGCTAAACCTCTTTTCCCGCCCGAGGCTAAATGCGCTACTCTCGAAGATTCAGGGTGAAAAATCGAAGAACCAATTCCGATTAAACTTACTGATAATAAAAGATATGTGAAACTTGAAGCAATTGAAACTAAGAAGAGTCCAATCATTGTAAAACACATTCCAATAATCAGCGAATAAGGTTTTGAATTTTTATCCGTATACATTCCAATAAACGGCTGTAGAATAGAGGCAACCATTTGATAAGTTAAAGTAATAATACCAATTTGAGTAAAACTTAAATTAAAATTTTCTTTAAGCAGAGGATATATTGACGGCACTAAAGCCTGTAATAGGTCATTAATTAAATGAGAAAAACTTATGATGAATAAGATCGAATACGTAGTTTTTTTAACTATGTCAGGATTTGCTTTAATAGTGTCCATAAGATTTTTTTTTGATTTTTAAATTAGGTTAAAAAACAATAGTTGCATTATTTTTTGCAAAGATTAAAAGAATACTAATGTCAGAATTGCTATATTTGGACAATGAATAGTCAATATCGGACATATAGGATGGCTACGGATTTTGGATACCAACTAGATTCCTCAATCCCGGTTATAGGTTATACCGAAACGGTAACTAACGAAATGTGTATCTCACATTCGCATCCGCGAGGCCAGCTTATTTATGCTACTCGCGGCGTAATGAATGTAGTGGTTGGTAATCATATTTGGGTTGTGAATCCGTTGCAGGGTTTGTGGCTTCCGGGCGGCGTAGAGCATCAGGTTACATTTCAGAAAGACGTTAATTATTACAGCGTTTTTATCGATCCGTCTGCAATGAAAGGATTACCAACAAACAGTTTTTCTTTTGATATTCCGATGTTTTTAAAGCAGTTGGTTTTTAAAATCATTTCTTTTGGAACAGAAGGAAATATTTCGGCGTCTCAATCCAGAATTATTGCTGTTTTTTTAGATGAATTGGCTTTAATTGAACCTAGTGCAACCTTTCTGCCGACAACTAATCATGAAAGATTACAAAAAGTAGTCGAACTTTTAATGAATGATGTTGCAAGCAAAAATACCATTGATTACTACGCCGAGCTTTCGTTTATGAGCACCAGAACTTTATCGCGCTTATTTATTAAAGAATTGGGAATGAATTTCAGCGATTGGAGAACTCGTTTAAAATTGCTCGAAGCCATAAAACGTTTAGGCGAAAAACAATCCATTAAAGAAATTGCCTTCAATTTAGGTTACGAAACTACAAGCGCTTTTATTTATATGTTTAAAAAACATTTAGGAAAAACGCCTTCTAATTACATTTTAGAAGATGAAAATGAATCTGAAAAGATGATTGCTTAGATTGGCAGCATTGATTGGAACACAGATAAAACGGATTTACTTCGTAAAGACGCGGATTGAGACGGATTTTTTTAACACATAGAAACATAGGTTTTTATTTTCTTTGCTAAATAGGAATAATGAAAATGACTAGTCATTAACACATAGCTATGTGTATGTATGTAAGTGAAACGCCTTTTTTAGGCGTAAGGTAATCTATGTCTCTATGTGTTAAAAAAAAGAAATCAGTTTCATCCGCGTCTTCGCGATAGCGAATCTGTTTCATCCGTGTCCCATAAAAATTGCAACATCATTTTTTTTAGTACTAAAAAAGTTATAAGTCGTAATTTATCCCTTAAATATTTATCAAAGACTACAATTTTTATGAAATTACAGGATACAACAGGTTGTGAAATGTAAAAATAACACTTATCTTTAGCTCCAAAAAAAAGATATATGCAAAGCCGATTTTCCATTTTAAGATTCCTGTTTGTTTGTATTGTTTTATATCCTTCTGTTTTTCTGTTTGCACAGGAAAAACCAAAAGAAGCGACATGGATTTGGTACCCAGGTGATTTTGAAGTTTGGTTGAGCAATAAAATGCAGGTAAGGCGTACAGAACGTGAAGCAGTATTTCCGCCGCTTTGGCAATATTACAGTCCTTATGCCTTGGTAACTTTTCAAACAGAAGTAGATATTCCAGAACCAGACGATATAAAAATCTATTCAGAAGGACCATTTCAGTTACTTTTAGATGGTGTTCAGGTTTACGGACAGCCAAAATCAATAAAAATTCCTGCCGGGAAACACAAAATTTCCTTCAAAGTATATAATCAGGAAGTGTTACCCGCTATTTATATTGCTGGTAATTATGTTAAATCCGATGCATCATGGAAGGTAACCAATGAAGATAAACTTTGGATTGATGAAAATGGAAAAGCGCAACAATCTGGGACACCTTGGGTGCCTGTTGGTTCTTGGAATTTTTATTCGCCAGAAAACAAACCTTCTGAATTTAGACTGACCACTAAACCTTTGAGTGCAGCTAAAACAGAAAAAATAGGAGCTGGTCAGTTAATAGATTTTGGTAAAGAAACCTTTGGTTATATTAAAATTCACGGCTTAAAAGGAAAAGGCAAAGTAGCATTGTATTATGGTGAATCTCGTGAAGAAGCGCTGGATTCTGCCAAATGCGAAACGCTGGATCATTTATCTTTTGATGGAAAACAATCGGAAACCTATACGCACGACGGTTCAAAAGCATTTCGCTATGTTCAGGTTCAGGCAGATGCAGGGGTAAAATATGATTCAATTTCAATGCTTTATGAATATCTGCCATTGGATTATCGTGGTGCATTCAAATCATCAGATCAACAATTGAATAAAATTTGGGATGTTTCGGCTTATACGATGCATTTAACCTCTCGCGAATTTTTTATTGACGGAATTAAACGCGACCGCTGGGTTTGGTCTGGCGATGCTTATCAAAGTTATTTAATGAATTATTATTTATTCTTTGACTCGGCTTCTGTAGAACGTACGCTGCTGGCGCTTCGTGGTAAAGAACCTGTGACCGCTCATATTAATATCATAATGGATTATTCACTGTATTGGTTTGTGGGTGTTTACGATTATTATTTGCACACGGGCGACACGAAGTTTATCCAGACTTTTTATCCGAGAATGAAATCGCTGATGGAGTTTTGCTTGGAAAGAAGAAACAAAAATGGATTCCTGGAACCTTTAGAAGGCGACTGGGTTTTTATTGATTGGGCCAACGGATTACCAAAAACCGGTGAGGTTAGTTTTGAGCAAATGCTTTTAGCCAGAAGTTTAGAAGCGATGGCGGTGAGTGCTAAAATTGCTGGTGAAAAAGAAGACCAAAAACAATATGAAAAATTAGCCGAAGATTTAAAAACAAAGTTATTTGACGTGTTTTGGGATAAAAAAGAAAATGTGATGAAGCACCAGCGTATTGACGGTAAAATGCAGGATATTGTAACCAGATACGCTAATATGTTCGGTATTTTCTTCAATTATTTTAATGAAGAACAAAAACAAAGTGTAAAAAATAAGGTTTTGCTCAATAAAGATGTTCTTCAAATCACAACTCCATATATGCGTTTTTACGAGTTGGAAGCGTTGTGTGCGATGGGCGAACAGGATTACGTTTTAAAAGAAATGAAAGACTACTGGGGCGGCATGCTGAATGAGGGTGCAACATCTTTTTGGGAAGAATACAATCCAAACAAAAAAGGAACGGAACATTTAGCAATGTACGGACGCCCTTACGGGAAAAGCCTTTGCCACGCTTGGGGAGCAAGTCCGATTTATTTATTAGGAAAATATTATTTAGGCGTAAAACCAACCGCTCCGGGATATTCAGAATATGAAATCAAGCCAAATCTAGGCGGTTTACAATGGATGGAAGGAAAAGTACCAACACCAAATGGAGTAGTTGCCATCTATTGCAGTACAAAAGAAATTAAAGTAAAAGCAGGCGAAGGAGAAGGAAAATTAATTTTTGAAAGTGCCAGCAAACCCAAAACAAATTCAGGAACGATTACAGCATTAGCAAAAAATAAATACCAGTTGATTGTAAAACCGAATGTGGAATATAAAGTGAGTTATAAAGCGATTTGAGTTCTTAGTGATTAGTAATTAGTGATTAGTAATTAGTTCTTAGTAATTAGTTCTTAGTTCTTAGTAATTAGTTTGTAACGTCTAGTTTGTCATTTCGATCCCGAGGCTTCGGGAGAGAAATCACACTCGTAACCACAAAGATTGTAACGCCAGTTTTGTCATTTCGACGGAGGAGAAATCTCCGCGACAATATTCGATAAAGAGATGAAATACTTTGTAGAGCTACTTACGGAGATTTCTCCTTCGTCGAAATGACAAGATTGAGGGAATTCAGGATTCATTAAAAAAATAAAAAAACCAATGTTTTCAAAAAATAACAAATACAATTTCAAATTAAAAACTGCTTTTCTAGCGCTGTTTCTTTTATGCTTACAAACAAATGCCCAAACAGCATGGAAACCAGCTTCATTCGAAATTGTAAAATCCAATTACAAAACGTTTAAAACAGCTCAATATGCGCATGTATTCTCAGAAAGTAAACACAATATTGTTCGTTTAGCTCCGGAATTACAGGGTTTAACAGGAATTGAACTTCCCTTAAGTACTACGGGAAAGAATGCTCCATTACAATTAAAATTCAAAGAACCAGTTCAGGTCTTGGTTGGTATTTACGAGCGTATAGATACAGCTGAATTTACGCCTAGAAACGCTGTCAAATTAGTACTTGAAAATGGTCTAACTATAACAGGTTTATCGCCTATAAATGTTTATGCGGTTTCTTATCCTAAAGGAACGCATACAATCACTCCAATATACCAACCATTCGTCATTTTAGGAGTAATAAAACAGAATCAAAATTTAGTTTCTCGAAATGCAGAAATGCCAGACGGAAAACTTTGGAACCCAACTTTTATCGTTGAAGGATTTTCAGATGAAAAACCGCTATTCGAAATCATCGGCGGAGAAAACAAACCGGTCATTGATGAAGGAATGTCTGGGACAGAAGGAATTCAGGGTGGATTTGAAGGCGGACGCGTGGTGAAAGTCGGTGATACCTATCATATGTTTCCAACCGAAAGAGCGGGAGAAATTGGTGTAGATTATTACTACGATCGTGTAAAAACCAGAATCGGACATTGGACAAGTAAAGATGCAATTACTTGGAAAAGAGAATCGACAATTTACCAAGCAAGCGGAACTTACGCCGTAACCGAAGATGATAACCCGATGAACGATCGTCGTGCTGCCATCTGGTCGTATATGCCAGTTTTTAATGAAAAAGCAAACAAATGGTATGGCTATTATTTGGCTTATACGGTTAGCAAAGAAATAGAACCCAATCATTCATTTGGAAGAATTTGGAGATGCGAATCAACTGTAGATGGAATCAACGGAATCGGAGGACCTTATAAAGATATGGGAATCATTATGGAACCAGGATTAGATTCTCAGCCTTGGGAAGGTCGTCAAGGAGTAGCTTCGTTTTTTCCATATAAAGTCGGCGACAAATATTTCGGATTCTACAGCGGTGCGTATCCGTTTAATTCATGGGCAGATTATCCGAAGAAATCAGGAAAAGGATGGTTCGTAGCTTTAGCCGAATCAAAAAGTTTAGAAGGTCCTTGGTTGAGAATGAATAAAGGCTTGGAACCAATTAAGACAATGCATCCGCAGTTTGTAGAAAATCCAATTGTAAGTCAATTACCAAACGGAATGTACATCGCGATTTTCGACGGAGGCCCAGACGGCTGGGGACATCATTTACCCAACATGATTGCGTATTCCTTATCAGCAGACGGAATTAATTGGGCAGAAGCGCATTATCTACCCATAGAAACAAAAGTCAATAAATGGTGGGATATTATGAGAACGCCTTTGTGTTTAATCCCCGAAGGAAATGATGTCTACACCATTGTGTATAATGCAATCGATTTGAAGAGAAGATTTCACCCAACAGGAATGGTAAAAGTAAAATTGAACAAAGACGTAATGGAGTCGAAGTTAAAGGAATTGAAGAAAGAGTAGAGACTGAGAAGAAGCAAGATGCAAGAAGCAAGATTTTAGAATATAGAAAATAGAATATAGAAAATAGAGTATAGAAAATAGAGTATAGAAAATAGAAACTTTGCGACTCTGCGACTTTGCGAGATTAAATCGTTCCAAAACAAAAAAAACTTAGAGCCTTAGCGCCTTCGTGGCAAAAAAACATAAAAATGAAAATTAAATATCTAATTCTAACCATTTCAGCACTTTCCATAGCAAGCTGTGCAACCAAATACAAGAAGAGAGAAATCAACGAAACCGTAATGCAGGAGATTTACAATGAAGTAAAAACACCTTATAAATATGGTTTGGTAATGGTTCCAATTGACAACTCATACAAAATGGATTGCCCCAGTGTTTTCAGAAAAGACGGCAAATGGTACATGACGTATTTAATTTACGACGGAAGAGGTTATGAAACCTGGCTGGCAGAAAGTGACAATCTTTTGGATTGGAAATATCTAGGAAAAGTAATGTCTTTCTCAGAAAATGAAAAACATTGGGATGTAAACCAAAAAGCAGGATATATTTCATTGCAGGATCCAACATGGGGCGGAAGCTACGAATGGGAAAAATATGATGATAAATACTGGATGAGTTATTTTGGTGGAGACAGTAAAGGTTACGAAGCCGGAGTTTTATCAATCGGAATGGCGTATACCAAAGAAGCACCGACAAAACCACATGAATTTGAAAGATTAGAAAATCCAGTTTTAACACCAAAAGATAAAGATGCTAAATGGTGGGATAATAGTACGATGTATAAAAACAGTGTAATTCGGGATAAAGACAAAGTTACAGGACACAATTTTATCATGTATTACAACGCACGAGGCGATAGTATAAATCCCGCTAAAGGTGCAGAACGTATTGCGATGGCAGTATCAAACGATATGAAACAATGGAAGCGTTATGGCGATAAACCATTAATCAATCATCATAAAGGAATTTCGGGCGATGCCTATATTCAGCGTATCAATGATACTTGGGTAATGTTCTATTTTGGGGCTTTTTGGACGGGTTGGAATCAAGGTGCATTTAACCGTTTTGCAGTTTCGAATGATTTAGTAAACTGGACCGACTGGAATGGTGAGGATTTGGTTAAATCGTCTGAACCTTACGATGATATGTTTGCCCATAAATCATTTGTTGTAAAACATGACGGAGTAGTTTATCATTTTTACTGCGCCGTTAACAAAGCAGAACAAAGAGGAATTGCAATTGCAACTTCTAAAGATTTAGGAAAAAGCAAATTGAATTTTGTGGCTCCGCCGGAGAAAAAGAAGAAGAATTAAGTACAAAGAATTAAAATATAATACGTTTTAGACCTGACAGGTTTTTAAAACCTGTCAGGTCTAATTACACAAAATAAATAAAGACACAGTTTGTCATCCTGACAAAGGAAGGATCACACAAGAATTTCCACAAAGAAATGTCAATCTTTGTCGATCGTCGGAATGACAAAAAAACTAAAAATAAAATAATGTTTAAACCAAATCAAATTCAGCAATTTTTCAACTTTCGACTTTGGACTTTCGTCTTTTTGACTGTAATTTTACTATTCACAACTTACGCGCAAGCCCAATCCGTAACAGGAGAACCTGCGGGAATTCCAGAATTGCATAAAAAATACGAGTTCGCTCCATGGGAAGATCCAACGGTTACAAGTATCAACAGACAGCCTTCACGCGCTACAGCTTATTCTTATACTTCTGTTGAAGATGCTTTAAAGGGTGACAGAACCAAAAGCCGAATCCAGATGCTGAATGGCGATTGGGATTTTAAATATGCCGTAAATCAGAAAGAAGCATCAAAAGATTTTTATAAAGAAAAAGTTTCGGGTTGGGATAAAATCGAAGTGCCGTCAAATTGGGAAATGAAAGGATATGATAATCCAATTTACAAAAGTGCCGTATATCCGTTTAGGCCAATAAATCCGCCATATATTCCTAAAGATTATAACGGAGTTGGTTCGTATCAGCGCAGTTTTACCGTTCCTGAAAATTGGAAAGATATGACGGTGACTTTACATTTTGGAGCCGTAAGTTCTGGTTTTGAAGTTTGGCTGAACGGAGAATTTTTAGGCTATGGAGAAGACAGCTTTCTGCCTTCAGAATTTGATATTTCACCTTATTTAAAAGCAGGAGAGAATGTAGTTTCTGTTCGCGTAATTCGTTGGACAGACGGTTCTTATCTGGAAGATCAGGATCATTGGCGCATGAGCGGTATCCAGCGTGAAGTTTTTATTATGGCGGAGCCAAAACTTCGCATTCAGGATTTCTTTGTTCAAACCAAATTAGACAAACAATATACAGACGCCATTTTCAAACTGCGTCCTAAAGTAGAAAATCTGACAGGAGAAAAAGTTAAGGATTACACGATGAATGTTCAGTTGTACGATGCTAATAATACGGCAATGTTCAAAGAACCGCTTCAAAGACCTGTGATTGATTTGATTAATGAAAGTTATCCTCGTCTGGATAATGTTCGTTTTGGATTCTTTCAGGAAACTGTTAAAAATCCAAAGAAATGGAGTTCAGAAGAACCGAATTTGTATACTATGGTCATTTCCATAAAAGATAAAAATGGAAACGTTACCGAAGCCAAAAGCTGTAAAGTAGGGTTCCGTTCAATAGAATTCTCGAAGGAAAACGGAAAAATGCTCATCAACGGAAAAGAAACTTATGTGTATGGCGTAAACCGTCACGATCATCATCCAACAAGAGGAAAAGCGGTTACGAGAGAAGATATCAAACAAGATATTACCACGATTAAAAAGTTCAATTTCAATTTTATACGTACAAGTCATTATCCAAACGATCCGTATTTCTATGAATTATGCGATCAATATGGAATTATGGTAATGGATGAAGCCAATCAGGAAACACACGGAATTGGCGGAAAATTAAGCAACGATCCAAAATGGACAAATGCTTATTTGGAGCGCATGACCCGAATGGTCGAAAGAGATAAAAACCATCCATCGGTCGTGATGTGGAGTTTAGGAAATGAAGGTGGAAAAGGACCAAATCACGCAGCGATGTCGGGCTGGGTTCACGATTTCGACATCACGCGTCCCGTACATTATGAACCAGCGCAGGGAAATGCAAAATTAGACGGCTATATCGATCCGCTTGATCCGGGATATCCAAAAACAATCGATCATGCGTACCGATTCGAAAACCCGCAGGATGATTCTTATGTTGATATGGTCAGTCGTTTTTATCCGGGCGTTTTCACTCCGAAATTTTTAGTTGATCAAAAGAAAGATACAAGACCAATTATTTTCGTTGAATATTCTCATGCGATGGGAAATTCAGTTGGAAACTTAAAAGAATTATGGGATGAATTCCGTTCGCTTCCAAGAGTTATCGGAGGTTGTATTTGGGAATTTAAAGATCAGGGAATCGTGAAATTTGATTCCAGATCAGGTCAGAATTATTTTGCACACGGAGGAGATTTTGGAGAAAAATACCATGATGGAAACTTCAATACAAAAGGAATTGTAGATTCTAACGGAAAACCAAAAGGATCAATTTTTGAAAATAAATGGGTCTATCAGCCAGCGATTTCGAATTTAAACGGAAATCAGTTAGAAATTAAAAATCGACAGTCGGTTAAATCATTAGAAGATTATATTCCAGTTTTAAAAGTTTTGGAAAACGGAAATGTGATTAAAACTCAGATTTTAAAACCCTTAAAAGTTGAAGCAGGACAATCAACAACATTAGATATCAGTTCTTATCTGCCAAAAATGAAAGCTGATGCCGAATATATTTTAAATATCGAATTCCAGCTTTCAAAAGAGGAACTTTGGGCTTCAAAGGGTTACGCTGTCGCAGAAGATCAGTTTCTGTTGAAAAAGAAAGAAGCAGTTTCGCCTGAATCGAAAAAAGAAATTGTAAACATTTCAGAATCAGATTCGGATTTTAAAATAAAAGGAAAGACTTTCGATGTTACTATCAGCAAAACAAACGGAGCTTTGAGTTCTTATATTTTTAACGGAGAAGAACAGGTTTTTGCACCGCTACTACCAAACTTCGTAAGACCGCTTACGGATAACGATAAACGCGGATGGAAATCGCAAAAATTGTTGAAACAATGGTATAAAGCAAAACCTAGAGTTTTAAGTACTAAAATGGGAATTGGAATTGATGGTGCTGTAATTACAAGTGAATATGAAATTATAAAAGATAGTGCGAGCGTAAAAGTGGTTTACAACATCTTACCAAACGGATCATTAAAAGTAGATTACAGTTTGAAAGCATCAAACAAACTGCCGAACATTCCAAAAATCGGAATGCAGATGGGAGTTCAAAGAAAATTCGACCAGATTTCTTGGTACGGAAAAGGTGAACTGGAGAACTACAGCGACAGAAGTTTTGGTTCGTTTGTTGGGAAATATTCACTTCCAATTAATGATTTTATTGAACATTACCCAAAACCGCAGGAAAACGGAAACAGATGTGATGTGAGGTGGATGTCGCTAAGCAATCCGCAGAAAAACAAAGGATTTTTGGTTGTAAATGATTCGAAAGTTTTAAGCATGAGCGCCTGGCCTTATACACAGGAAAATTTGAGTTCTGCGAGTCATAGGTATGATCTGAAAGATCCAGGATTTTTGACGGTAAATATTGATTTAATCCAAATGGGAGTTGGTGGAAACGACAGCTGGACATTGGTTGCACAGCCTTTGGAACAATATCAAATTAAGTCAGGAGATTATCAATATAGTTTTTATTTGACGCCTTTCAATGGTTCAAAAAATGAATTAGAAAGCAGTTTGAAAAAGTTTAAATATTAAGTTGCGATTTATCCTAACAGGTTTTAAAAACCTGTTAGGTATTTTGTATTTATAGATAAAGTATAGTTTAAGCACAGTTCATTTCGACAAAGATTGTAGATTTAGTTCGCAGAGTTTATGGTGTGATTTCTCCATACGTCGAAATAACAAAAAAGGCAATATATCAAACATAGCCCGAGGTTTCAACTTCGGGAAACGTATTGTAAAATCACGTTGCGTCCCAATGGTTAAAACCATTGGCTATGTTTATAATGACAAACGAAACTAATAATATAGGTATTTAATCCGACAGATTTTTTAAAACCTGTCGGGGTTGCCAACAGAATAATAACAAAACAATGTTGCAAAAAAGACACATTTTCCTTTTTAAAAGAGACTTTCGACTTTCGACTTTAAGACTTTCGACTGTCTCGACTTTCCTGTTTTTGCTTTTTGCGGGAATCCTTTCCGCACAGGAAATCCATAAAAAAGAAAATACCGTTTTTCAGCCCACTTTAGAATCCTCGAAACCTTGGACGTATTGGTATTGGATGCAAAGCGCTTATTCTAAAAAAGGAATCACAGCCGATTTGGAAGCGATGAAAAGAGCCGGTATCGAAGGTGCGTATTTAATGACCATTAAAGGTCCGGCAAATCCGCCTTTGATGGATCCGCCAGTTTTACAGTTGAGCAAAGAGTTTTGGGATTTGGTACGTTGGGCTTTAACAGAAGCCGATCGAGTTGGAGTGAAAATTGGTTTTCATCCTGCCGATGGTTTTGCCGTTGCCGGAGGACCGTGGATTACTCCTGAAATGTCAATGCAAAAAGTCGTTTGGAAAGATACAATTGTGAGCGGAAACAATTTTAAAAATCTAAAATTAGCCGTTCCAAATCATTACAAAGATTATTATAAAGACATCGCGACGTTTGCCATTCCGGTAAAAGAAAGTTTTATTACTTCGAATAAAAAACGTCCAAAAATTACATCAACCAATCCAGAATCTGATGCTACGATTTTAAGTTCATCAGAGAAAGACGGACAATTCAGAATGCCTAAAAAAGGCTGGATTCAGTACGAATTTGATGAGCCTTTTTTATGTAAATCTATACAAATTGAAACCAAAGGAAATAATTATCAGGCGCATCGTTTACTAATTGAAGTCAGTGATGATGGAAAAAACTTCAGAAGTTTAGGAAGATTAACAACGCCGCGTCACGGCTGGCAGGATGTCGATGCATTTTACACTCACAGTATTGTTCCCACAAAAGCAAAATATTTTAGATTTGTTTACGATCCTGAAGGAACAGAACCAGGCGCAGAAGATCTTGATCCCGCAAAATGGAATCAAGGTTTGAAAGTCGCAAAAATATATTTGTCAAACGAAGCTTTGATTGATAATTATCAAGGAAAATCAGGAGCGATTTGGCGATTGAGTCCGCAGGTGTCTGACAAAGAAATCAGTAATTCTGATTGTATTGATCTATCAAAAATGATCAACATTTCGAAGTTTGTGGATGCAGACGGCGTTTTAAACTGGAAAACTTCTGCGAAAGCGAATTGGAGAATGATCCGTTTTGGGCATACTTCGACAGGACATGAAAATGCTACAGCAGGTGCAGGAAGAGGTTTAGAAGTAGATAAATTTAATCCCGAAGCGATTCGTTTTCAGCTGGATCATTGGTTTGGCGAAATGCTTCGTGTTGCGGGACCTGAATTAGCTTCAAAAGTGGTTAAAATCCTTCATATGGACAGCTGGGAATGTGGAAGTCAAAACTGGTCACCTGTTTTTAGAAATGAATTTAAAACACGCAGAGGTTACGATATTGTAGATTATCTGCCAGTTATGGCGGGAATTCCTGTAAAAGATATTCAGACTTCAGAAAAGGTTTTATATGATATCCGAAAAACAATTTCAGAGTTAGTTGCCGAAAATTTCTTCGGAACTTTGAGACAAATTGCTGACGATGCCAATGTAAAATTCAGCTCAGAAAATGTCGCGCCAACGATGATGAGCGACGGACTTCTTCACTTTAAATATATTGATTATCCAAGCGGGGAATTTTGGCTGAAAAGCCCAACCCACGATAAACCAAACGATATGCTTGACGCTATTTCAGGCGGTCATATTTACGGAAAAGATATTATTCAGGCAGAAGCTTTTACGGCTTTAAAAATGGATTGGGACGAACATCCGGGAAATCTAAAAGTGGTTGCCGACAGAAATTATGCTCTGGGAATTAACCGTTTTTTCTACCACGTTTTTGTACATAATCCGTGGCTGGACAGAAAACCGGGAATGACTTTGGACGGAATTGGAACATATTTTCAAAGAGATCAGACTTGGTGGGAACCAGGAAAAGCATGGTTTGAATATTGCCAGAGAGTACAGTTTCACTTACAAAAAGGAAAACCAGTTATTGATTTGGCTGTTTTTATTGGCGAAGATTTACCTTCTCGTTCGTTACTTCCGGATCGTTTAGTGCCTTTTATTCCGAATGTTTTTGGAAAGGAAAGAGTAGAAAGTGAAGCCATTCGTTTGAAAAATGAAGGACAGCCAACTACTAAAATGCCAAAAGAAGTTTCGTATTCTAAAAATTCAACCGATTTATCACAATGGATTAATGCGATGAACGGTTATCAATACGATTCTTTCAACTCAGATATTTTGATCAATCGTGCGAAAGTAGAGAATGGTAAAATATCTTTTGGAGGCGGAATTGAATATGGCGCCTTATTGTTTCCGGGAAGTCATAAAATGGCGCCGAATAAGCTGCTTTCTTTGGCTTCCGCCGAAAAAATCCTGCAGTTAGTAAAAGACGGCGCAACGATTTTTGTAGATGAAAAACCAGATTTGCAGTCAGGTTTGCAGTCAAGTGATGATTTCATAAAATGGCAGAATATAGTGGATGAAATTTGGAATAATTCTAACAAATCAACTTGGAAAATAGGAAAAGGAACGATAATAAAATTGCCTTATTTAGAAAATGATTTTGCCTCAATTGGAATTACGCAGGATGTTTATTTTCCGAATTTGAAAAGAGCCGATTCAGAAACAATTGCATGGACGCACCGCAAATCGGATGTAGAAGATGTTTATTTTATTTCGAATCAAAAAGAGGAAAAAAGATCTTTTGAAGCTTCGTTTAGAATAGCTGGAAAACTGCCGCAATGGTACAATCCGGTTACTGATAAAATTTCGGCTTTAGCCAATTGGAAAATAGAAAATGGCAGAACAATTGTTTCAATAAGTTTAGATGCAAACGAATCTGGTTTTGTGATTTTTAAAGAAGAAATAAAAGAGGTTTTAGCGCAAGGATATCAAAAAGGATCTGAATTTGAAAATGTTCAGACTTTAGATGAAAACTGGGAATTGCAGTTTGATCCAGCATTTAAAGGTCCAAAAGAAGTGGTAAAAATCAACAAACTTTTTGATTGGAGTACTTCTGAAAATGATCAGATTAAATATTATTCTGGAACTGCAGTTTATAAAAAAGAGTTTGTCTTTAAAGGAAAAGATACAGATAAAATCTGGATTGATTTGGGGGAAATTGCCAATATCGCCGAAATCAAAATCAACGGAAAAGATTGCGGTACGCTTTGGACATTTCCTTTTAAAACAGATATTTCGCAAGCCTTGAAAAAAGGGAAAAATACAATAGAAATCAAAATCACAAACACTTGGGCAAACCGATTAACAGGTGATCAGAAATTACCAAAAGAAGAGCGATTGACGTGGACAAATGCGACATATCGATTAGAAGGTGAACCTTTGCTTAAAGCTGGATTGTTGGGGTCGGTTACGATTGTGAAAGAAAAATAAATGTTTTTGCAATTTAAACAGGACTAAAGTCCAGCCCTACAATATGTTTCGAACCAATGGCTCTGGTCTATAACGTTGTATTATAGCGTCGGGTTTTAACCCGATGAATAGGAGAAAAGGTTTATATTGTAGCATGGGCTTTAACCTGATGAATAGAAGGAACGATTTATATTCTAGCGTTGGGTTTTAACCCGATGGACGATCAGATTGGAACAACGGATTTTAATGCGTTGAAATATAGATTAAAATAAAAAAAAATGAAAAATTTAAAAGAATTTATTGTTGTGATTTTCTTGCTTTTAGGAAGTTTCCAAATCAATGCCAAAATCAAACTTCCAGCATTGTTTACAGACAATATGATGTTACAGCAAAAATCAAATACGCCAATTTGGGGCTGGGCAGAGAAGAATGCAAATATTGCGATAAAAACTTCGTGGGACTCTAAAACCTATAAAGTAAAAGCAGACAATTCCGGAAAATGGAAAACCGAATTGCAGACACCATCATTTGGCGGACCATTTACAATTGAAGTTTCGGAAGGAAGTGAAAAAGTAACTATTAAAAATGTTTTAATTGGCGAAGTCTGGTTGTGTTCCGGACAATCGAATATGGAAATGCCTTTAAAAGGATTTCAAGGTCAGCCGGTTAAAAACGGAAACGAAATCATCATAAAATCAACCAATAAAAATATTCGTTTGATTACAATTCCGCGTGCGACGGTTTTAGAACCTTTGCAGGATTTTGAAGGAAAATGGGAAGTGGCATCGCCAAAATCAACGTCAAATTTTAGCGCAACGGCTTGGTATTTTGGATCGCTTTTACAAGAAGTTTTAGATGTTCCGGTTGGGTTAATTCATGTTTCTTACGGCGGTTCTAGCATGGAGGCGTGGATGAATCTGGAAATGCTGAAAGATTTCGCAAGCGCTAAGATTCCGACGACAAAAGAAGAATTAGCAAAAGATCCAAATCGCGTTCCGACGACTTTATTTAATGGAATGCTTTCGCCTGTAATTGGTTACGGAATCAAGGGCTGTATTTGGTATCAGGGAGAATCCAATTACGAAAGGGCTTCTGAATATACTGCTTTGATGAAGAAAATGGTTTCAAGCTGGAGAGCTTTATGGAAACAAGGAGACTTTCCTTTCTATTTCGCCCAGATTGCACCTTTTAATTATGCTTCATTTCATCCAAAAGATTATTTGGAGAAATACAATTCGGCTTACATCAGAGAGGCACAGTTGAAAGCCTCAAAAGAAATTTCGAATTCAGGAATGGCAGTTTTAATGGATGTTGGCGAAGAAAATAACATTCATCCAATGGACAAGGAAAAAGGAGGAAATCGTTTGGCTTTTCAGGCTTTAGCTAAAACCTACGGAATTGAAGGTTTCGAATTCGAAAGTCCGAAATACAAATCGATGGAAATAAAAGACGGTTCGGTTACAGTTTCTTTTGATGATGTTGCCAACGGAATTACATCTTATGATAAAGAAGTTTTAGGTTTTGAATTGGCTGGAGAAGACAAAGTTTTTTATCCGGCAAAAACAGTTGTACGCAGAAAATCAGTGGTTTTGACTTCTGATAAAGTAGCAAAACCTGTTGCAGTTCGTTATTTATGGAAGGATTTTGTAAAAGCAGAATTATTCAGCGCGGGAGGTTTGCCGGTTTCTTCGTTTAGAACGGATGAGTGGTAGTTTTTTTTACCATATAAGTGATATAAGAAAATATAAGCTTTGTGTTTAGCTTGTATTTTAGGACATATAAGTTTTAAAAATGAAAGTTTAGCTTAAATTATCTTATATCACTTATATGGTTTAATGATAGTTTCTATATAAAAAATAATACGTTGAAAAATTTAATACTTCTATTTTCTCTCTTCACAACGCTTTGCATCAAAGCACAGCTTCCTGTGCTCGATAATTACAATCAAATTTGGAAAACGCAGAGTAACAATTCATCAGAATCTATGCCTTTAGGCGGAGGTGATATTGGTATGAATGTTTGGGTTGAAAAAGGCGATTTGTATTTCTATTTTTCAAGAAGCGGGACGTTTGACGAACATAATACTTTATTGAAATTAGGAAGAATAAAAGTGACATTAACTCCAAATCCCTTTGCTGGAAAAGAAGGTTTTCATCAGGAATTAAAATTGAAAGACGGATTTATTTTAATTGGACAAAATGATGCGAAAATCAAACTTTGGGTGGATGTTTTTAAGCCGATAATTCATTTAGATTTAGAAAGTAAAACTTCGCTTAAAATGACGGCTTCTTATGAAAGCTGGCGTTATAAAAACCGCGATTCAAAAGGAAAAGCCAATAATGCCAATTCTTATAAATGGGCACCGCAAGGAGAAATTATTACGTATAAAGATTCGATTTCGTTTGAAAATAACGGCATAAAATTTTATCACAGAAATAGAGAAAACACCGTTTTTGATATAGCCGTAAAACAGCAAAAAATGGAGTCGGTAAAAGATCAAATGCTCAACCCGATTGCCAATTTAACTTTCGGCGGATTTATGAAGGGAGACAATCTAAAACCTGATGGAACTTATTTAGGAAAATATCAATCTACAGACTTTAAAGGTTATATTTTGTCAAGTGTAAAACCAGCCAAAAAACAATCTTTACAGCTTTATTTAAACACCAGTCAATCGGATTTAAATAATTGGAATAGTGAATTAAAAAGCCAAATTTCCTCCAATAAAAATACTTCCAAACAAGCAGAAAAAAACACCCAAAAATGGTGGAATAATTTCTGGAACCGCAGTTTTATTTTTACTCAGAAAAATCAAGCGGTGGCAAAAGATTCTGTTTATCAAATCGGACAGAATTATCAGTTGTTTCGCTATATGTTAGGATGTAATGCCTACGGAAAATATCCAACAAAATTCAACGGAGGACTTTTTACAGTTGATCCTGTTTTTACCAATGCAGCTTTAGATTTTACACCCGATTTTAGAAATTGGGGCGGAGGAACAATGACGGCTCAAAACCAGCGATTGGTTTATTTTCCGATGGTAAAAAGCGGCGATTTTGATATGATGAAATCACAGCTGAATTATTATTTAAGTCTTCAAAAAAATACTGAATTAAGAAGCAAAGTATATTGGAATCATAACGGAGCATCATTTACAGAGCAGTTAGAAAACTTCGGCTTGCCAAATCCTGCTGAATATGAATGGAAACGTCCAGCCGATTATGATCCGGGAATGGAATATAATGCATGGCTGGAATACGAATGGGACACGGTTTTTGAATTTTGCCAAATGATGTTACAGCAGAAGGAATATGCAGGTGAGGACATTCAGAAATACAATTCGTTTATTATTAGTTGTCTTCGTTTTTTTGATGAACATTATCAATATCTGGCAAAACAAAGAGGCAGAAAAGTTTTGGATGGAAACGGACATTTAATTCTGTTCCCAGGTTCTGGAGCGGAAACGTATAAAATGACGAATAATTCTAATAGCACGATTTCGGCTTTACAAGTAATTACAGAAAATCTTTTAAACCTTTCTGCAAAAGAGTTATCCAAAGAAGATACTGAATATTTGAAAGGATTTCAAAATAGAATTCCGCCTTTAAATTTTGGGCAGATTGATAATCACAAAGTATTGCTTCCGGCAAAGTCTTGGGAAAGAGTAAATAATTCTGAGGTTCCGCAATTGTATCCCGTTTATCCTTGGGGAATTTACGGTGTTGGAAAACCAGATTTAGAAACCGCTTTAAATACTTGGAAATACGATACTGATGCTTTAAAATTTAGAAGCCATGTAGGATGGAAACAGGACAATATTTTTTCGGCTCGTTTAGGTTTAACTGATGAAGCTTCGAAATATAACACATTAAAAATGGCCAATTCAGAAAGACGTTTCCCAGCTTTTTGGGGTCCGGGATTTGACTGGGTTCCAGATCATAATTGGGGAGGATCGGGAATGATTGGCATGCAGGAAATGCTTTTGCAGGAAAGTAATGGAAAAATCTATCTTTTTCTGGCTTGGCCAAAAGACTGGAACGTGCATTTTAAATTACATGCAAAGCAAAATACAACAATTGAAGCCGAACTTATAAATGGTGAATTGAAGGTTTTGAAAGTAATTCCGGAAGAAAGAAAAAAAGACATTATAAATCTGTTAGGAAAATCTGAAGCAGAGAAAACGAAATTAAACTAACTATTACCAATCAAAATGATAAAGAAATTAATAAGCGCAGCTGTTTTGTCCCTGATTTTGACCACATACGGGCAAGCACAGTCAGCGCAGCATACTGATAAACAAACTGTAAAAGTCGATTTTGACTTTTTTCAAAGAAGGCTGGAAGAAGTTCACGATCCAAGTTATGATTCCTGGGTGATTAATGAAGGAAAGGAAGATGCTAAATCTTTTAATAATGTGACTTTTAAACTAAAAGGAAATTTTACTTCGAAATGGTATAAGGTTGGAATGAGTGCACCGCATTATAATAAATTAGGAAGTGACGGTTTGGTTACAGCTGAAAATTTAGAATTGAAAATCAGCGGATTGAAAGCAGGAAAACATACACTTTTGACTTTTCATAATGCTTTTGATGTGATTACAGAAAAAACTTTTTCTCCTATCAAAATCTACGTTAACGGAAAACTTCAGGAAACGGTCAATGCAAGTCAGAGAGCCAATGCAAAAATTGATGCTGCAATGGCCTACATTACTTTTAATGCCGAAAAAGGAAAAGATGTAATCGTTCGTTTTGAAATCGATCCGACTTCAAATCCTGATGTCATAAAACAGATTGTAATAAACGGTTTTGAAATTGATACGCCAAATTTGATGAATCAGGCGAGAACTCCGGAACCCAAAAACAGAGACGAACATGTTGAAGTAAATAAAAATATGATTTTGAAATGGGATGCTCCAAAGAGTGTTGCTTCTCATAAGTTGTATTTTGGCGAAGATAAAAATGCTGTAGAAAATGCAACAGAATCTTCAAAAGAGTTTAAAGGAAAACAGACGGATAAATCTTTTTCAGTTTCTGACTTGTACAGCGGAACGACTTATTATTGGAGAGTGGATGAAGTAGATACTAAAGGTGAAATAACTCAAGGAAATGTATGGTCGTTTAAACCTGCACAATTAGCTTTTCCGGGTGCAGAAGGCTACGGACGCTATGCTGTGGGAGGACGCGGTGGAAAAGTGGTGGAAGTAACGAATTTAAATGACGATGGATCAGGAAGTTTACGCGATGCTATTAATCAGGAAATTGGACCTAGAACTATTGTTTTTAATGTTTCCGGAAATATAAAACTAGCTTCAAGATTAGTGGCAAATCAGCCCTACATCACGATTGCAGGACAAACAGCTCCGGGAGAAGGAATTACAATCAGCAGAGCGCCGCTTGGATTGACTGGAAATGATGGTGTGGTGCGTTTTTTAAAAGTAAGAATTGGAGGCGGAACTACTTTTGACGGAATGGGTTTAACGGGCGCAGATTATAGTATTATCGATCATTGCTCAATAAGCTGGACAATCGATGAATCGTTTAGTTCGCGTGGCGCACATCATATTACATTGCAGAGAACTTTAATTTCTGAAGCTCTGAATGTGGCAGGACATGATAAATACGAAGCTGGAAAAATGCACGGTTATGCAGCAACAATTGGCGGCGATATTGGTAGTTTTCATCATAATTTACTGGCGCACAATTACGGAAGAAACTGGAGCATTGGCGGCGGTTTAAGCGGTGACGGATTTTATACAGGAAGATTGGATATTACCAATAATGTGGTTTACAATTGGGGAAAAAGAACTACAGATGGTGGCGCAAATGAGGTAAACTTTGTAAATAATTTTTATAAACCAGGTGCTTCAACTGGAATTTTTGTAGCCTTAAATGCGCAGCACGAAGGCGTTGGAAAAGGAATGCAGCGTTATTATTTTGACGGAAACATAATGCCCGGTTATTTTGATGAAAAATCACAAGAAAAAGGAAGAAAATCTACTGTAACAAACAAAGAGCAAGTAGAATATGAAACTTTTGTTGATAAACCATTTTTTCCATCTTATGTAGAAACGCAATCAGCGAAAGCGGCATATAAAAATGTACTTTCAGATGTGGGGGCAAACCAGCCGTTTTTTGACAAACACGATAACCGAATTGTAGATGAAACTTTAAAAGGAACTTTTACCTACAAAGGAAGTAAAAGCGGTTTAGGCGGCATGATCGATAATGAAGAAGATGCTGGCGGATGGCCAAATTTTGCATCAGAAACACGTCCGGCAGATTGGGATACAGATCATGACGGATTACCAAATTGGTGGGAAAAAGCTTTTGGTTTAAATGAAAGTTCAAAAGCGGGAGATTTTTCAGATGCAAATCAGGATACAGATAAAGATGGATTTACGCAATTAGATAATTATCTGGACTGGATTGCTCATCCGCATTATTTTGTGAATTCTGGAGAGAAAAAAGCTTTAATTGCTTCAGATTTTTTCAAAGGGTATGAAAATAAGCCGGTTTATACGTTCTCTGATCTTAAAAATGGAAAAGTAATTTTGAAAGGAAAAGAAGTTGAATTTACAGCTATAGAATCAGGTTTCGCTTCTTTCGTACTAACTGTAAAAGATGCAGATGGAGATTCAATGAGCAGAACTATTAATTTCTTTATTAAATAAAAAAATAGGCTGCCACGAATTACACAAATTTCCATTAATTTTTTACGCAGTAAGGTAAAAAATAATTCGTGAAAATTTGTGTAATTCGTGGCGAAAAAAAATCTGTATAATCTGCTAAATCTGCGTGAAAAAAAATCTCTTACAGGTTTTATAGATTAAAGCAGATAAAAAATCAGCTTTAATCCGCGTCTTTACGAAGTAAATCCGTGTCATCAGCGTTACAAAACATCACAATAAAAAAAATGAAAAAGAACATCATCATATCGTCTTTATTTCTTTCTACAATACTCTTTGCGCAAAACAAAGGTTTGGTAGCCAATTCAGAAAGCCCTTATTCGAAACTGCAAAGTGTAGGCTTACAAGATGTAAAATGGACAAATGGTTTCTGGAAAGAGCAATTTGATGTAGAAACCAAAAATACACTGCCGTATATGTGGGATTTGTATCATAACGATGAGATCTCACATGCTTATAAAAACTTCGAAATCGCTGCGGGTGTAAGCAAGGGCACGTTTAAAGGACCTTCGTTTCATGATGGTGATTTCTACAAGATTTTTGAAGGAATGGCTGCAACTTATGCCGTAACAAAAGATAAAAAACTCGATCAGCAAATGGATAAAGCCATTTCGCTTTTTGAGAAAGTACAGCGCAAAGACGGCTACATCCATACTCCTGTTTTGATCGATGAGCGCTGGGGAACTTTAGGGCCGGAAGAAGTGAAAAAACAATTGGGTTTTGAGAAATACAATATGGGACATTTAATGACCGCAGCCTGCGTTCATTATCGTGCGACAGGAAAAACTAACTTTTTAGACATTGCAAAAGGTGTGGCTGATTTCTTGTATGATTTTTACAAAAAAGCTTCACCGGAATTGGCTAGAAATGCGATTTGTCCGTCTCATTATATGGGAATTGTCGAAATGTACAGAACGACCAAAAATCCGAAATATCTGGAATTAGCAAATAACTTAATTGATATTAGAGGAACCACAAATGACGGAACTGATGACAATCAGGATCGAATTCCGTTTAGACAGCAGACCACCGCAATGGGTCACGCCGTTAGAGCAAATTATTTGTACGCCGGAGTTGCCGATTTATATGCAGAAACAGGAGAAAAGAAATTACTGGATAATTTAGAATCTATTTGGGATGATGTAACGTATCGCAAAATGTATATTACAGGAGGCTGTGGCTCTTTGTATGATGGAGTTTCGCCAGATGGGACTTCTTATAATCCGACAGATGTTCAGAAAATCCATCAAGCTTACGGAAGGCCTTTTCAATTGCCAAATGCAACGGCTCATACCGAAACCTGCGCCAATATCGGAAATGTTTTATGGAACTGGAGAATGCTTCAGATTACGGGAGATGCAAAATATGCAGACATCGTAGAATTAGCATTGTATAACAGCGTACTTTCGGGAATGGATTTAGAAGGAGAAAAATTCCTTTATAATAACCCGCTGAATGTTTCGAATGATCTGCCGTTTCACCAAAGATGGGGAAATGAGCGTGAAGGCTATATCGCCTTATCAAACTGTTGTGCGCCAAACGTAACCAGAACGATTGCCGAAGTTGGAAATTATGCTTACAATCTTTCGAAAGAAGGTTTTTATGTGAATTTATACGGAAGTAATTCTTTAAAAACAAAATCCTTAAACGGAGAAGAAATCGAAATTGAACAGCAAACCAATTATCCTTGGGACGGAAAAATAACTTTGAAAATTATAAAAGCACCAAAAGATTTACAGAATTTCTTTTTGAGAATTCCGGGTTGGAGCCAGAACGCTTCGGTTTCGGTTAATAATGCTAAGATTAATGACAAAATCGCTTCAGGAACTTATTTGAAATTAAATCAAAAATGGAAAAAAGGAGATGTGATTGAATTGAATATCCCAATGCCGGTTGAATTAATGGAAGCAAATCCATTGGTCGAAGAAGTTAAAAATCAGGTTGCTGTAAAAAGAGGACCATTGGTATATTGTCTCGAATCAGATCAGCTTCCTGAAAAAATAAGTGTGAATGATGTGATTTTAAATGTGAATTCTAAATTTGCAACGAACCCTTTTACCTTAAATAATAGAAACTTAGTAAGTATTGATGCAGAAGCTGTCATAAATTCTAATAATTCATGGAATAAAACTTTATACAAACCGCTTTCGTCTAAAGATGCAACTGCAGTACCAGTAAAACTGATTCCGTATTTTGCATGGGGAAATAAAGGAAAAAGTGAAATGACGGTTTGGATGTCGCATTAAATTTTGTAAGCAGATGAAACGGATTTACTTCGTAAAGACGCGGATTAAAAACTGATTTTTAAATTGTCTTAGACAACCGCACCGTTTGTCAATCTGAGGAACGACAAAAAATGAGATTAATAAATAAACCATTAAAAGATGAAATATATTCTAGCTTTATTTTTAATAATAACATTTTCCTTATCAGGACAAACGCTTGATAATAAATTGACATTAACCGTTGCACAAGACGGCTCGGGAGATTTTAAAACGATTCAGGAAGCGATAAATAATGTAAAAGACAATTCAGAAAAACGTGTTGTAATCACAATAAAGCCAGGGAAGTATGTGGAGAAACTTGAAATTCCTGTTTCTAAAACATTGATTACTTTAAAAGGTATAGACAGAAATAAAACTATAATTTCTTTTGATGATTATTCGGGAAAACCACTTCGTGAAGTTGATCCATCTGGAAAAAAAGCTTTTGGTACTGGAACTTCTTTTTCTTTTCTGATTAAAGGAAATGACTGCACGCTCGAAAATCTTACTGTCGAAAACACAGCCGGAAGAGTAGGACAGGCTGTTGCTTTACATATAAAAAGCGATCGTGTTTTTGTGAAAAACTGCAGCATTTTAGGAAATCAGGATACACTTTATTTATCAGAAGGAAATACTCGTGTCTATTTTGAAAACTGTTTTATCAATGGTACAACCGATTTTATTTTTGGTGCCGCAACAGCTTATTTTTATAAATGTACTATTGAGAGTTTAATCAATTCCTATATTACTGCAGCTTCAACTCCTCAAGGTCAGGCTTATGGTTTTGTTTTTAAAAACTGTAAACTTACCGCAAAAGATAATTCAGTTGACAAAGTATTTTTAGGAAGACCTTGGAGACCTTATGCACAAACAGTTTTTATCAATACAGATTTAGGTTCTCATATCATTCCTGAAGGCTGGAATGCATGGATCGATACGAGATTTCCTGACAAGGATAAAACAGCTTATTATGCAGAATTTGAAAGTAAAGGTTTGAGTGCTAAAAATGTGTCTCAAAGAGTTTCATGGTCGCATCAGTTACAAAAAGAAGACATTAAAAAATACAATATAGATTTAGTTTTAAACGGATGGGATCCAAGTAAATAAAGTAATTATGACTAATATTAGAATCTTCGTAATTGGATTGTGCTCAATATTAATATGCTGCGCTTTTAGTTTTAAATCAAAAATAACTACTATTTATTTAATCGGAGATTCGACTGTTGCCGACTATTCATTAGAAGAAAATTATCAAACCAAAAAGTTTCCGCAGGTGGGGTGGGGACAGGTTTTTCAGCCATTTTTCCACAAAGACAGTTTAAAAATGGTGAAATCTATTTTGGGTTCTGCCAAAGAAGTTAAAATAGATGATCGTGCAAAAGGAGGAAGAAGCACAAGAACCTTTTTTCAGGAAGGCCGTTGGGCATCGGTATACAATTCACCTCAAAAAGGAGATGTTGTAATGATGCAGTTTGGTCATAATGATGCAGCAGTCGAAAAAACAGAACGTTATGTAACTATTGAGGGATATAAAGAATTCCTTCGTCTTTTTATAAATCAAACCAAAGAGAAAGGTGCAATACCAATTGTGTTAACTCCCGTTGCCAGAAACTATCCGTGGAAAGATGGAAAGCTTACCAACGTTCATGGTGATTATCCACAGGCTGCAATAGAAACAGCCAAAGAATTAAATGTAAAATATATTGACTTAAACGAACTGTCTATGAATTTCTTTTCTGCTAAAGGACAAGAATACGTTACAGCAAATTATTTCATGAATTTTGAACCAGGAAAGTATCCTGCTTTTCCAGATGGACAGAAAGATAATACGCACTTTCAGGTAAATGGAGGGAAAGAAGTGGCAAAATTAGTGTTTGACGCACTGAAAAGGCTGTAGTTTAAAAATATTATCAATAATCGGGAGCGCCTATTGATCAGAATTTACTCCTAAAATATATTTATTTTAATAAAATATTAAGAATTATTATAAGGCCATCCTGCTTGTTTTTTGTAAGTTTTTTAATTACAAAACTATACAATACAGCTTCATTGTTATTTTATTTTTCCTATTTATAAGTTAAAGATAACAGCTTCTATATCAATACTCCGATAGGACCATTTTGCATAATAAACAGTGTATAAATGTTTTTGATGAATATTTTCTTTCTTTTGATTCAAAAACGGTTTTTTAATTTTATTATGTTTATATAATTCATTCGTTTTTTCTTCTAGCTATATTTTTTGTCTACTTTTTTTATTAATATTGTTTTTTTGACTGATTATTTTTGTGATTATGAGATTAAAGCAGGATAGTGCAGGACGGTTGTATTGTATAGTCGTCCTATTTTTGAAATAAAAAAATAAATGTGTTTTTAACATTTAATAAGCGCTTTAAGAATTAATTAAAGTCTTTTGTTAAAATTAAGATCAGGTTTATAACATGACAAAAACTAACATTAATAACCTAACCAAAACAAAACATTTATGAAACAAGCACTTATTAAAAGATGTAGTTTTATTTTGTTTGCCATGATGAGTGTAATTTCTTATGCTCAGACTGCAAACACTCCAATTAAGATTACTGGGACAGTGACGGACAATTCGGGATTTCTTTTGCCAGGGGTAAACGTAACTGAAAAGTCATCAAAAAACACTGTAACTACAGATTACAGTGGAAAGTACCAGATTACTGTAAAGCCTGGTGCAACATTAGTTTTTTCTTTTATTGGAATGAAAAAAATTGAGATTGCTTTAGCGGGGCGTACAACTTTGAATGCCAAGTTACAGGAAGATTCAAATGAATTAAGTGATATCGTTGTTGTAGCGTATGGTACTCAGAAAAAACAAAAAATTACTGGTGCTATTACTACAATTAAACCAGACGATATTCAGGATTTACCGGTATCAAACTTATCAGAGTCTTTAAGAGGGTTAACTCCTGGATTAAATGTTTCTGGTGGTTCTGGTCGTCCAGGAACTGCTGCAGACGTTCAAATACGTCAAACATTTGGTTTCTCTAAAGATGGAAATTCAACAAGTCCTTTAATCGTTATCGATGATATGGTGCAGATAGATCCATCAACTGGATTGGCAACACTTGAAACTTTTAACAGATTAGATCCTTCTGAGATAGAGAGTATTACTATTTTAAAAGACGGTTCTGCTGCTATTTATGGTTCTCGTGCTTCTCAAGGAGCTATCGTGGTAAAAACCAAAAGAGGTCAGGATGGAAAATTAAAATTCACATATTATAGTCAGGCAGCATTTAATGACGCTGTGAGCCATAGTAAAACAATGAGTGCTTATGAGCATGGTGTTTGGAAAAACAGATTTTTGAGATCTAGTGTTGCATCTGGTCAGGTTGATCCTGATCAAAGTAAATATTTCTCTGATGCTGAGTTAGAGCAAATGAAAGGCTTAGACTATGACTGGTTGAAAAAAGCATGGAAACCGGCAACACAGCAAAGACACTCGCTAACTGCAAGTGGAGGAAATGACAAAGCAACGTATTTTGCTGGTATTACTTATTTTGACCAAGGTGCGAATCTTGGAGATCAGGATTACAAAAAATGGAATTTCCGTACCGGTATGACGGCTAAATTGTCTAAAGATTTTGACTTTTCGGCTACTATTTCTGCTAATACAGTAGATACTCAAAAATCATTTTCTAAGGCATCTGCAAACATTAGTGATGCTGGAGCGGGTTCAGCGGGTGGAGGTGAGCAGGCAGATTATGCTTATTTATTGCATATGCCAAAATACATTCCTTGGTCGGTAACACAAAATGGCAAAGAATATTGGTTGTCTCCTATCGCTCGTACAGATCGTAACTTAGGAAGTGCAAACGCAAATAATACTATTGCAGGATGGAACTATTTTGCAAGTTTGAACAGCGGTTACCAGATTGATCAGGAATTTTCATATAATGTGAATTTATCTTTAAATTATAAAGTACCTTTCATTAAAGGATTGTCTTTAAAAGGAAGTTATGCAAGAAGCCAGTCTAGTGCCAATACAGAGCAAGTACAATTGCCTTACGACTTAGCTCGTATTACAAATTATGAGCGAGCAGATAATCACCTTGTAAATCCAAATTCTACATATGTAAATAGTATTTTTGAAACGAATGTTCGTAATTCGAGAGTCTATTACAATACAGATGTAGATAAAGTAATTCAGTCCAACTTTTTTGCTACTTATGCCAGAACTTTTGGCAGCCATAGTGTTGATGCATTATTTGGTATTGAAAAATCTGAATCAAATTACAGCAGTGTGAGATTGGCTTATGAGGGTACTTCAAAAGATTATTTAGGAACCAATACTACAGCAGGTACAATTAACTCTAATTCTCAGGCACTTAAAGGAGAATCAGGAACATTCTCATACTTAGGACGTGTAAATTACAGTTATAAAGACAAATACTTATTACAGTTACTTTTTAGAAGTGATGCTTCAACAAAATTTGCACCACAAAACTATTGGGGATTTTTCCCATCAGCTCAAGTAGGCTGGGTGGTGTCAAATGAAAGCTGGTTTAAAGAATCGGTTCCAGTTATCAGCAACTTGAAATTACGTTACTCTATAGGTCAAACAGGAAAAGATAACATTAAACCATGGCGTTGGCTGGTTCTTTATGATGTTATACCAGACAAAGGAAATCAGTTTGGTTTATCAGGAGGGACATTGGGTGGTGCTATAACGCCAAGACCTACACCAAATGAAAATGTTAGATGGGATTCAACTATCAAACATAATATAGGTCTGGATTTAGGTCTTTTGCAAAACAGATTGCAGCTTACGGCTGATTTTTACTATGATAAATCTACAGACATGTTGATTTCTCTAGCAGGAGAAGCAGGAACTCCAATTTCTACAGGAGGTGCTTTTGCAGAACAAAATTATGCAGATGTAGATGCTTGGGGTACAGAGATTAGCGTAAACTGGAAAGATAAACTGAACAGAAATCTTAGCTATAGTGTTGGATTGAATTTTGGTTATTCTGATAACGAATACAAAAAATATCCTACAGTACCAGTACAGCATCCTTCACTTAATACAGTTCAGGAAGGTTATTCAACCTTTACTCCAGTATGGGGATTCAGAACATGGAAAGAAACTTCTACAGGAGATGGTATTTTACGTACAGACCAAGATGTTACCAACTATTGGAATTATTTAACTGCCAATGCCGCAGCAGTTGGAGGAACGCCTAACTATTTAGGTATAAACAATGTAATTAATATGAGAAAAGGAATGCTGGCTTACGAAGATGTTGGCGGTGCTTATGATGCTGCTACAAAAACACAGGCTCCAGCAGACGGTCAGATTGCTAGACAATTAGATTATATCAAATTAGCTAATAGTAATAGAACATATGGTTTTACTTCAAATTTAGGATTAAACTATAAATCGTTTTATTTTAAAACTCAGATTGCTACTTCATGGGGAGGCTATAACTCTATTGATTTAGTACAGCAAAGTGCTGGTTCTACTCAAAATGACTGGGCACATGAACCTTTTTGGAATGATATGTACGATGCTACTACTAATCCTAATGGTAAATATCCTAATATGGGACAGCAGGCAACAGCTTATGCACCATCAGATTTTTGGGAATTGAGTAACTTTAGATGTACAGTTAGAAACCTGACAGTTGGTTTTGAACTACCAAAAGAGCCTCTTAAAACAATTGGTGTTCAGAGAGTAACTTTAGGTGTTACAGGAAACAATCTTTGGGATTTATATAACCCATATCCTGGTCACTACCGTAATATGTATGATAATTCTTTATCAAGATATCCTACACTTAGAACATGGTCAGTTAATATGAATATAACATTCTAAATTTAAAATTAATTATTATGAAATCAAAGATTAATAAATATATAACACTGGCACTATTAGTTGTTTTAGGCACTTCTTGCAGTGATAATTTTTTGGAAGAAAAAAAACAGTACGGTTATTTTGACGATGAGTTTTTCAAAAGTGAAGAACGTGTAAATTGGTATGTAAATAATGTGTATTACGACTTTTTTGATGCCTACAAATCGCCTATGGCTACTGTAGTAGGACAATTTAGTACCACTCAGTCTTCTTATACAGAGGAAGTAGGAGGAATATCTAATAATATTGCTGATAAAAGTTACATCAATCCTAATTATACTTGGGAAAATGCAGCGGATGCCTCTACTTATTATGGAACTCCATTGGCAGATGCGATCAAAAATGAACCTTACAATAGAATTAGGGATTGTAATATAATGTTGGAAAGCATTGATACAAAAGGGGCTAATTTATCACAGACTTTTCGTGATCGTATAAAAGGACAATTATACTATTTACGTGCGATTCAGTATTTTGATTTAATGCGTACTTTTGGAGGTGTTCCTATCGTAACAACGGTAGAAGATGCATCTTCTAATAATCCATTAACGCAGCGTCCTAGAGCTTCTGTTACAGAAGTAGTAAACCAAATTGTAAGCGATTTAGATTTAGCAGCAACTTTGCTTCCTACAACATCAGGATGGGGAGCTACTGAATACGGTCGTTATACAAAAGGAGCAGCTTTGGCTCAAAAATCAAGAGTTTTACTGACTTATGCCAGCCCTTTGTTTAACAAAAACTGGGAGTCTGCAGAACGTTGGGAAGTAGCTTTAAAAGCAAGTTTAGAAGCAGAAACACAGCTTATAGCGGCAGGAAACGGTTTATATGGAGCATCTGCAAGTGATTGGGCAAAAATGTTCTATATCAATGATAATACGGCCAACCCAGAAGCCATTACAATTCGTCTTTTAGGGAGTGGTACTGTAGCAATATCTTCAAACAATTCTTGGGAAAGATCTATAAGACTTGCAAGTCAGGGTGGAGTAGCTGGTAACGGAGTTAAAGCTCCAAAAAGAATGATCGATTTATTTCCTATGAAAGATGGTTCTCGTCCAACAACTGCAAACGGATATAATGATTTCTTGTTTTTTAAAGATCGTGACCCTCGTTTTTACAGAACTTTTGCATTCTCTGGAAGTTATTGGCCTTACACTAACAGTCTTACTACCGCTGCACAGCCTACTGTTTGGGCATACCGATGGTCGACACCTGTGGCAAATACTTTTGGTTTTAGTATGGGGAACGATGTGCCAAGCCCTGCTTTTGTTCGTAAAATGTCAAGCCCGAATGTAAGTAACGCTACCAATTTTCAATATTCAGGTACCGATATTATGGATTATCGTTTTGCCGAATTGCTCCTTAATATTGCAGAATGTTATGCAGGAAAAGGAGATATTGCAAATGCTGTAAGTTATATTGGAAAAGTTAGAAATCGTGTTGGAATTCCTTCGGCAAATAATTATGGAGTAGGAACTTTATCAACTAAATATGAGGCTTTTGAAGCTTGTTTATATGAGCGTAGAATTGAGTTGGCATACGAAGGAAAACGTTTTTGGGATATTCAGCGCTGGATGCTTTATAATGATGATGCTGCTGCAAATAATACTACAAATGCAAAATTAGGAATTGCTCCAATAAATGGCACACAACGTGTTGGTAACTATTTACATTACAAAAATGGTACAAGTGCTGTTGGTACAGATCCTCTAGCAGCTGCTCGTGCTTCAATATCTGTAGATCCAGATGCAGCTAATTTTCAAACGCAGCTTACAGCACTAGCAACTTTTTATACTGCTAATTTTGAATTCCGTTCTCCTCCAACTCCTATGGATAATATTGGTGGAACAGCAACGAATATTAACTGGAGACAGAATTATTATATTCAAGGACTTAGTCAGACTGTTTTGGCTCAAAATCCTTGGTTGAAACAAACAATTGGATGGAAAGATGCTTCTGGTGCTGCCGGAACATTCAACTATCAAGAATAGATTTATCAAAAAAATATATAACTTCTCACCTGTATTTGTCAAAAAAATACAGGTGATTTGTTTAAAAAGAATTACCAAAATAAAGAATTAACATGAAAAATTCCGTATTATTTATCGCTTCTCTGCTTTTTTTGGGAAGTACAGAGTGTTTTGCTCAATACCCGAAGATAAGTCCAGAAGTGCAGGCACAGGAAAAGGCAATAAAAGAAGAGGCTTCCAAACTTTCTGATCAAGCATGGGAGAAAGCATTAGTTATTATCGAAGAAGAAGCGAAACACGGTAAACCTTATATTCCATGGGCGTCAAGGCCAAATGATTTACCACAAGCAGAGATTCCTGCTTTTCCAGGAGCTGAAGGAGGAGGAATGTTTACTTATGGAGGTCGCGGCGGAAATGTTTACACCGTAACAAGTCTTGAAGACCGTGGTCCTGGAACTTTGCGTGAAGCTTGTGAACTGGGTGGTGCAAGAATAGTAGTATTTAATGTTTCAGGAATTATCAGAATAAAAAGTCCTTTAATTATTCGCGCTCCTTACATTACTATTGCAGGTCAAACTGCTCCTGGCGATGGAATCTGCGTAGCCGGAGAATCAGTTTGGATTGATACGCATGACGTAATTATCAGACACATGCGTTTTCGCAGAGGAGAAACTTTTGTGGGTCGTAGAGATGATGCAATTGGAGGAAATCCTGTTGGAAATATCATGATTGACCACGTTTCTGCTACTTGGGGATTAGACGAAAACATGTCAATTTACAGACACATGTACAGTCCGGGAGCAGGTTACCCAGACGAAAAAAAACCAACCGTAAATATTACAATCCAGAATAGTTTGTTTGGAGAAGCTTTAGATACTTACAATCATGCTTTCGGAAGTACTTTGGGTGGAGAAAATTGTGCGTTTGTTAGAAATATGTGGGCAAATAATGCTGGTAGAAACCCTTCTATTGGGTGGAATGGAATTTTTAATTTCGTAAACAACGTAGTTTTCAACTGGTACAACAGATCTACCGATGGAGGTGATTATACAGCAAACTACAACATCATCAATAACTTTTATAAACCAGGTCCGGTAACCGATTTGACACAGCCAATAAGCTACAGAATCTTAAAACCAGAATCGGGAAGAAGCAAACTGCCTTACATGGTTTTTGGCAGGGCGTATGTAAACGGAAACATTGTAAACAACAATGATAAAGTAACCAAAGACAACTGGGATGGCGGCATTCAAATCGAAAATAAAAAAGGCGAATTGATGTCTTTTCAGGAAGCTGGAGAATATTTTGCTAAAATGAAAAGCGACAGACCTTTTCCAATGCCTTGGTTCAGCAAAATTTTAAAAGCTGACGAAGCTTACGAATTTGTATTGAAAAACGTAGGAGCAACTTTACCAATCAGAGATAAAGTAGACGAAAGAATCGTAAGAACCGTAAAAACCGGAGTTCCGGAATATGCAAAAGGATTAGAGAAAAAAGAATTCTACCAATTCGAGCACAGACGTTTACCAATGGATTCTTATAAAAAAGGAATTATTACAGATATCTCTCAAGTTGGAGGATATCCGGAATACAAAGGAAAACCTTATTTAGATACAGACAAAGACGGTATGCCGGATGCATGGGAGAAAAAATACGGTTTAAATCCGAATGATCCATCAGATGCTAAAGGAGATTTAAATGGAGATGGATATTCTAATATTGAAGATTATATTAACGGTGTAAATCCTGCAATAAAAGTAGACTGGAAAGATTTAGCAAATAATAAAGAAACTTTGGTTAGACCTTTATTAGATTTAAAATAAGGAACAATTTTTGAAAACATTCTTGTGGGAAATAACAAGAATGTTTTCAATATTAAAAAATAAAAATGATGGCACTAAATAAAATTAACTGCGGCTTATTATCATTGGTTTTTGCATTTTCAACTTTGAGTGCACAACAGCATTTAGATCCTGAATATATTAAAGTTACAAATGAAAGAGCAGCAAAAATTGTTGTGAAATTAGACCTGAAAAACGAAGCAAAAGATAAAGCTGTTTCGAATATTATTGCACAGCAATTCAGAGATTTAAGCGAAATTCAGGACGGTAGAGATGCCGAAATCAAAAAAGTAAAAGAAGACAGCAGTTTAGCCAAAGAAAAGCAAAACGAGAAAATTGATAAACTGAAATCAAAAGCCGACGAATCGATTGCCAAACTGCACAAATCGTACCTTAAAAAATTAGGTAAAGAATTATCAGAAGATAAAATTATTGAAGTAAAAGACGGAATGACTTACGGAGTTCTGCCTATTACCGTTGCAGGTTATAACGACATGCTTCCAAATTTAACTGCAGCACAAAAAGATTATATTTATAAAGCTTTAGTCGAAGCCAGAGAATATGCAATGGATGGAGGTTCTTCTAAAGAAAAGCACGGCTGGTTTGGTAAATACAAAGGAAGAATCAATAATTATTTATCAAAAGAAGGTTACGATTTAAACAAAGAAAGTGCTGACTGGCACAAACGTATTGAAGAAAGAGAGAAGGCTAAGAATTAGCTTTTAGTCCTTAGTACCTAGTAATTAGTGATTAGTTTCTTTTATTATTTTATAAAGATGTATTACTGAAATGTATTAACTAATTACAATTTGCGGAGCTAAACTAACTACTAAGAACTAAAAGTCAAGACAAAAAGCTAAGGACTAATTACTAAAGACTAGTCACTAACTACTAAGAACTAAACAAATGCAGACTATCTTTCCAATAACCACATTCAAAAGAACATTAACGATACTATCATTTTGTTCTTTCTTTTCATCCGCATATGCGCAGTATCCTCAGATTCCAAAACCGCTTCAGGAGAAAGCCGATGCACTTTTGGCCGATGAAGAAAAAAGGCTGAGCGAAATCTGGACAAGCAATTATAATATTATTCAGGCCGAGGCAAAATTGGGACGTCCGTACTTACCGTGGGCATCTTATCCGAAAGATTTTGTTCATGCTGACATTCCTGCTTTTCCGGGAGCTGAAGGCGGAGGCGCTTTTACACCAGGAGGAAGAGGCGGAAGAATATTTGTAGTAACGAGTTTAGAAGACAGCGGAAAAGGAACTTTTAGAGAAGCCTGCGAAGCCGTTGGTGCAAGAACAATTGTGTTCAACGTTTCTGGAATTATACAGTTAAAAAAGAGAATCAGCATGCGTGCGCCGTATGTTACCATTGCGGGACAAACGGCACCAGGCGACGGAATCTGTATTGCAGGAGAAACTTTAGAAATTGATACGCATGACGTTATCATCAGACATGTGCGTTTTAGAAGAGGCGCAACAGAAGTTACTCGTAGAGATGATGCGTTGGGAGGAAATCCAATCGGAAATATAATTGTTGATCACTGCTCTGTAAGCTGGGGATTAGACGAAAATATTTCATTGTACAGACATCAGTTTCAGGCCAATGATAAATCAAAATTAGAAAAACTGCCGGCTTGTAATATTACCATTCAAAATACTATTTCGTCAGAAGGTTTAGATACGTATAATCACGCTTTCGGAAGCACAATTGGCGGTTTAAACAGTACTTTTATGCGTAATTTATGGGCAGATAATATTTCAAGAAATGCGTCTATCGGAATGTACGGCGATTTTAATTTTGTAAATAATGTGATTTTTAATTGGTGGAATCGTTCTCTTGACGGAGGAGATTATCGTTCGATGTTCAACATCATCAATAATTACTTCAAACCGGGACCAATAACGCCTACAGATCAGCCAATTCGTTACAGAATCCTAAAACCTGAAGCCGGTTATATGGTGCCAAGAACCTACGGAAGGGCGTATGTGGCAGGAAATTTTATTCAGGGATCTCCAGAAGTTACAGCTGATAATTGGAATGGCGGAGTTCAATTAGAAGATCTTCCAGAAGCAGAAACCAAATCGTATTTGGAATTAATCAAACAGCCAAAACCTTTTTCGATGCCTCAGATTACGATCATGTCGGCAGAAGAAGCGTATGAATTTGTGTTGAATAATGTTGGAGCTACTTTACCAAAAAGAGATATTGTGGACGAAAGAATTATCAAACAAGTCCGCACCGGAAAAATCGAAGTCAAAGACGGTTTAGAAAACAATATAGGCAAAGAATATATTAAAAGAAGATTACCTGCAGATTCCTATAAAAAAGGAATTATAACGCATCCTGACCAAGTTGGAGGATATCCGGCTTACAAGGGAAAACCCTATAAAGACTCAGATAATGACGGAATTCCGGATGCTTGGGAAAAGAAATTTGGGTTAAACCCGAATGATGCTTCAGATGCTAATAAAGATTCAAATGGAGATGGATATACAAATATCGAAAAGTATTTTAACGGAGTTGATCCAAAATCTAAAACAGACTGGACAAAAAACGAAAATAATACAGACACATTATCTAAGTTAAAAGGATTGTTGCAATAAAAGCCTAAATTTATTATTTCAACTTATCCTAACAGGTTTCCAAAACCTGTTAGGTATTTCAAGAAGATAGATTAGAAATTATTTCAAGAATATAGGTTACAAATTATTTTAAGATTATAAGCCATAAAGTTAATACCTAACAGGTTTGCAAAACCTGTTAGGATAAATCACAACAAAAAATATTTTAAAGTGAATTTCAATCAACTAAAAAATATAATTTCTTTCCAAAAGAACAATCTGTTCGTGTTTTGTTTCGCTTTGTTTTTACTAACAAACTTGGGAACAGCGCAAAACAATTTCCCAGATATTATCAAAACCAAAGAAGGAAAACTTTCTTTCACTGCAGATAATTTAGGAAACCAAATCCCTGATTTTTCTTTTGCAGGCTATAGAAACTCTGAAGTCGCAATACCAAATTTAGAGAACAAAATTTTCGTCTCTAAACAAGAAGAAGACGCAACTCAAAAAATTCAAAATGCGATTGATTACATCAGCAATTTAAAAGCGGACAAGTCAGGTTTTCGCGGTGCAGTGCTTTTAGATAAAGGGATTTTTAAAGTCAGTGGTACTTTATATATTAGAAAATCGGGAGTAGTTTTAAGAGGAAGCGGGAATACCGAAAACGGAACAATTCTTTTAGGAACCGGATTAGAAAGAGAAGCTTTAATTAGAATTATGGGTGTAAACGATAAAGTGTACAAAGATACTTTTGAATTTAACAATGCTTATACGCCACTTGGAACTCAAAAAATCCAATTAAAAAATACAGCTAAATTAAAAGTTGCTGATGAAATCGAAATCAGCAAACCTTTGACCGATAATTTCATTAAGGAATTAAACATGCAGGATTTTGGAGGCGAAACTTCCTGGATCGGCTGGAAAAAAGGAGCTTGGGATATGACTTGGAATCGTCTTGTAACTAAAATCAACGGAAATGAAGTGACATTAAATGCACCATTAACAATGTCTTTGGATGATGTTTTCGGAACTTCAAAAGTTGCAGTTTATTCTTGGCCGGGAAGAGTGGAGCAAATCGGAATTGAAAATATTCTGATAAAATCGACTTACAATCCATCCAATTTAAAAGACGAAGAACACAGATGGCAGGCAATCAGTATTGAAAATACTAGAAACGCCTGGGTTAAACAAGTCAATTTCAAACATTTTGCAGGCGGAGCAATTACGGTTTTAAAAACATCTCAGCAAATTACAGTTGAAGATTGTATTGCCACAGAACCCATTTCTGAAATCGCTTCTTTTAGAAGACATACCTTTTATACTGAAGGTCAGCAAACACTTTTCCAGCGTTGTTATTCAGAATTTGGCTATCATGATTTCGCTGTTGGAGGATTTGGAACTACAGGTCCAAACGTTTTTATCCAATGCGAATCGCATTTGCCATTCGAAAACAGTGGCGCAATAGGAAGCTGGGCAACCGGAGTTTTGTTCGACATTGCCAACATCGACGGAAAAGCTTTAAGTTATAATAACAGAGAACAAGGTGGAAGAGGTGCAGGCTGGACCGCTGGAAACTCTGTAATTTGGGAATCATCAGCATCAAAAATAGAATGTTACAGTCCGCCGACGGCGCAAAACTGGGCTTTTGGAGTTTGGGGACAATTTGCAGGAAACGGACATTGGAAAGACGTAAACGGACATATTAGCCCAAGAAGTTTATTCTACGCGCAGTTAGAAGCGAGATTAGGGAAACTTCCTGTTGAACCTTTTATTTACGATTTAGGTTCAGAACCATCTTCTAGTCCGACAGTGGAAGTAGCTTTAGAATTGACTAAAAATTCGGTGACAACCGCAAAAAGTTTACAAGAATGGATTGCAGAAGTTTCAAAACAAAATCCGATTGATATAAACAGTTCGAAACTAAAAAATGCGAATGATTTAAAAGTTACAGCAGAAAATAAAGCGAAAGTTTCGACTTCAAAAATTAAAATTGAAAATGGTCTTTTAACTTTTGAAGGAAAATTAATTGCCGGAAAAGAAACGAACGTCGCATGGTGGAGAGGAGATTTAACAGACGATTTTGTAAATAAATCTACACCACATTTAACCCGTTTTGTACCTGGAAGAACTGGAAACGGATTGACGGATAAAGTGCAAGAGACAGTTGATTATTTAACTAAAAACAACATTGTTGCTTTAGAACATAATTACGGTTTATGGTACGACAGAAGGATGGACGATCACGAGCGCGTGCGCAGAATCGACGCTGACGTATGGCCTCCGTTTTACGAACAGCCTTTCGCAAGAAGCGGGCAAGATTTAGCCTGGGATCATTTGAGTAAATACGATTTAACAAAATTCAACGATTGGTATTGGTCTCGTCTGGCGCAGTTTGCTACACTTGCAGAACCAAACGGACAATTGTTAATCAATCAGCAATATTTTCAGCACAATATTTTAGAAGCCGGAGCGCATTGGGCAAGCTCACCTTGGCGTTCTGCAAATAATATTAAGAGCACAGGTTTTCCGGAACCACCGCCTTATGCGGGAGATAAACGCATTTTTATGGCGGAGCAGTTTTACGATATTACAAACTCCGACAGAAGAAAATTACACCAAGGTTTCATCAGAAAATCATTGGAGAATTTTCGGGAGAACAGCAACGTTATTCAGTTAACAAGTGCCGAATATACAGGTCCGATTCACTTTATGGAATTCTGGTTAGACGAAGCGCAAAAATGGAAAGACGAAACCGGTAAAAACGGAATCATTGGTCTGAGCGCTACAAAAGATGTTCAGGACGCTATTCTAAACGATGCAAAAAGAGCCAAAACAGTCGATTTAATAGATATTCGTTATTGGTATTATAAAGAAGATGGATCGGCGTACGCACCGCAGGGAGGCGTAAACTTAGCACCAAGACAACACGCCAGAAAATTAAAAACCGGAAAAGAAACTGACAATCAAGTGTATCGCGCCGTTCGTGAGTACCGCGAAAAATATCCTGAAAAAGTCATTTTATATTCAACCGATGGTTCATCACGATTTGGATGGCCGGCACTGATGGCCGGAGCTTCAATGCCAAACATTCCAAAAATTGAACTTGCTGAATTTTATTCCGCTTTAAGCGAAATGAAATTAGTTGACGGAAACACCTTTTCGGACAATCTTTGGAAACTGGAAAATAAAGGAAAAAGCTATCTTTTCTATCTGAAAAATGACCAAGATATCACAATTGATTTATTAAATGAAAAAGGAACATTTGAAGTATTTGCAATCAATGCTTCAACAGGAAATATAACTAAAAAAGCAAATATTAGCGGAGGAAAACAAGTCACAATCCCACAATCTGAAATCAAAGAAAAAGTGCTTTTTGTAGTAAAAAAGTAAAAAAGGATTGCCACGAATTACACCAATTAGCACGAATTTAATTTAAAATTAAATCTGCTTAATCTGCGAGAGTAAATTTTTCACGTAGATTTAAAAAGATAAAAGCAGATTCAACAGATTTTTAAATTTTGATCTGCGAAAATCAGCTAAAATCTGCTATCCCGATAGCTATCGGGAGCGTGAAATAATTAAGATGAGTAAAGAAAAATTAGTAAAAATTACTGTAATTCTTGGCAAACAGCCAAAAAAACATAAATTCAAATACAACCAAAATGAATCTGAAAATTAAATATTTATACGCCCTAACCATCAGCTTTTTGATGACGTCACAAAGCGGATTTTCGCAATCTGCAAAAGGCGCTCTTCCTCAAATTAAAGTTTCAAAAAACCAGCATTATTTTGTTACCGAAAACGAAAAACCATTTTTCTGGCTTGGAGATACAGGCTGGCTGACATTCGGAAAATTAGACAGAGCAGGCGTTGATAAGTATTTTAAAGACAGAAAAGAAAAAGGATTCAATGTAATTCAGGTAATGGTTTTGCACAATATCAATGCTGTAAATGTGTACGGGAATTCGGCTTTGATTAACGAAGATGTTTCGAAACCTTTAATTACGGCGGGGAATAATTTCAATAACAAACAAGAATACGATTATTGGGATCACGTAGATTATACTTTAGAAGTGGCCCGCAAAAACGGAATTTACTTAGCGATGGTTCCGGTTTGGGGAACAAATGTTTCTAAAGGAAATAAAATTAACAAAGAGCAGGCAACCGCATACGCGAAGTTTTTAGCTGATAGATATAAAAACAAAACCAACGTAATCTGGTTAAATGGTGGCGATACACACGGAAACGAGTTTATGGATATCTGGAACGCCATCGGGAATACTTTAAAAACCAATAATCCGAATCAATTGGTGACATTTCACCCTTTCGGAAGGACCGATTCTTCAGAGAATTATCACAATGCAAGCTGGTTAGATTTCAATATGTTCCAGTCAGGACACAGAAGATATGACCAGGATTCATCAAAAACGAATTTCAAAGAAGACAATTACAAATTTGTCCTAAGAGATTTTGAATTAAAACCAATCAAACCTTCGCTTGACGGAGAACCATCTTACGAAGGAATTCCACACGGTTTACACGATACTTTACAACCAAAATGGACGGCAAGTGATGTTCGTCGTTACGGATATTGGTCGGTTTTTTCAGGTGCAGCCGGTTACACATACGGACATAACGCTGTAATGCAAATGTTCAGAAAAGGAGATAAACCAGCGTATGGAAATAAGGAATTATGGACATCGGCAATCAATGCGCCCGGAGCAAAACAAATGGTTTATATTAAGAAATTAATGGAGGAATTTCCGTTTCTAGAAGGAATCCCGGATCCATCATTAATTGTTAATCAAGGCGAAAAATACGATTATATTCCAGCCATAAAAGGCGAAAAATACGCTTTATTATACACCTACAACGGAAGAATAATAGAAGTAAAACTAGGAAAAATTTCAGGGGATAAATTCGAAGCGATTTGGTACAATCCAAGAAATGGAAAGAAAACTAAAATCGGAACATTTGATAATAAAGGAACTCAAAATTTTCAACCAGCAGGTAAAAATGAAGATGGTAATGACTGGGTTTTGATTTTACGTTCTATTAAGTAATTAGTGAAAAGTAAAAAGTAATTAGTGAAATGCATTTCGTGAATAAATAATCACGAATATCCACAATCTTGTCATTTCGACGAAGGAGGCCCGAGCGATAGCGAACAGGCGAAGCAAATCTCCGGTAGTAGCTCCGCATGGTTGAGCAACTTTGTAGAGTTTCTTGCGTAAATTTCTCCTTCGACGAAATGACAAAAAATGAGAATAAAATTTTTCACGCAGATTTAAAAGATTTTAGCAGATTCTGCAGATATTTTTAAAATATAAATCTGCTAAAATCTGCCAGATCTGCGTGAAACAAAACAACATAACTATGAAAAACATACTAATAATTCTCTGCTTCATCACCGGACTCAACACCGCTTTCGCAAACGACGGCTGGCTTAACATCCTAAACGAAGGAGGAAACAACAAAGGAGTAAAATGTACTGAAGCCATTCAGAACGCCATTGAAAAAGCATCTAAAAACGGCGGAGGAACGATCTTTTTCCCTGCAGGAGAATATCTTACCGGAGCTCTAAAATTAAAAAGCAACATTACTATTCACTTAGATTCGGGAGCACTTTTAAAATTTTCTGAAAATTTTGACGACTATCTTCCATACGTTGAAATGCGTTATGAAGGAATTGTAATGAAGAGTTTTCAACCATTATTTTATGCAAAAGATGTAGAAAATATCACCATTACAGGAAGAGGTGTAATCGACGGACAAGGAAAAGCATGGTGGAATGAAGTGTACAGAATTGAAACTGCCAAAGAACCTTTGCCTCCAAGTAAATACCAAACCATGTGGGAAGAGCAAAATAAAGGACTTTACACAGAACCATATTACAAAAGAACGGTTGATAAAAAGTTTTTCAGACCCTCTTTTTTTCAGGCTTACAATTGTAAAAACATTCTAATCGAAGGCGTTACGTTTCAAAATTCGCCTTTTTGGACAATCAATCCTGAATTCTGTGATAATGTAACGGTGACTGGAATTTCGATTTTTAATCCGCATTCGCCAAATACAGACGGAATTAATCCTTCTTCTTGTACCAATGTGCATATTTCAAATTGCCATATCAGCGTTGGAGACGATTGTATTACAATTAAATCAGGAAGAGATGGCGACGGTCGTAAATACGGAAAAGCGACGGAAAATGTTACGATTACCAATTGCACCATGTTAAGCGGTCACGGCGGAGTGGTGATTGGAAGCGAAATGTCAGGCGGAATCAAAAAAATCACGATTTCAAACTGCGTTTTCGACGGAACAGACCGTGGAATTCGAATCAAATCGGCTCGTGGAAGAGGCGGTGTTGTAGAAGACATTCGTGTCGATAATATTGTAATGAAAAACATCAAAGAAGAAGCCATTATTTTGGATTTATTCTATGATAAAGACAATGCGCCAGAGCCCGTTACAGAACGTACACCAATTTTCAGAAACATCCACATCAGCAACGTTACAGGCGGAAATGTCAATAAAGCCGGATTCGTTCGCGGAATTTCCGAAATGCCAATCCAGAACATCACTTTCTCCAACATTAATATGGACGGAAAAGAAGGTTTTACCATAAACACGGCAACAGATATTGAATTTCACGATGTAAAAGTAAATGCAACGGTGGGTTCCTCTTTCAAAATATCAGATTCTAAAAACCTTATTTTGGATAATGTAGGTTCATCGACTCCCATAAAAGGAATTCCGGTTATCAAAATAGAGAACGCCTCAAACATTATGATTAACAATAATTTTCCATTTAATGCAACCGATATTTTTATCGAAGCCAATGGAAAAGAAACAAAGAATATTTTCCTGAAAAACAATGTTTTTAATAACGTAACAACAGCAGTTAAAAAAGGAAAAGATTTAGATAAAAAAGCAATTACAGAATAAAACTGGTGAGTCAACTTTGTCAAAGTTTCAAACTTTGACAAAGTTTAAATGCAACACAACATGAAAAAAATATTCATCATATTAACCCTCTCTCTTTTTGCGATCGGTTATTCGCAGAAAAAGAAAGATTTATATCTTTTTACATCGTTCCGCGAACCGGCAACAGAAGGTTTGTATCTGGCATACAGCGAAGACGGCTACAAATGGAAAGGATTAGAAGGATCATTCCTAAAACCAGAAATCGGTGCCAGCAAAATCATGCGTGACCCATCCATCACAATAGGAGCAGACGGCACCTATCACATGGTTTGGACAACCGACTGGAAAGGCGGAAACGGCTTTGGCTACGCCAGTTCAAAAGATCTGATAAATTGGTCAAAACAAGAATATATTCCGGTGATGAAAAACGAACCGGAAGTTGTAAACGTTTGGGCGCCAGAGATTTTTTATGATGATGTGAAAAAAGAATATATTATTGTTTGGGCATCGACAATTCCATTCCGATTTGAAAAAGGAGTAGAAGAAGAGAAAAACAATCATAGAATGTATTTTGTAACGACAAAAGATTTCAAAACATTCTCTGATACAAAATTGTATTACGATCCGGGTTTCAGCGTAATTGACTGCGTAATTGTAAAAAAAAGCAAAAAAGATTATGTATTGGTTTTAAAAGATAATACGAGACCAATGCGAAATATAAAAGTAGCTTTCGGAAAATCGCCTTTAGGACCATTCAAAAAAAGCTCAGAACCATTGACAGAATATTTATCAGAAGGCCCAACAGTGGTAAAAGTTGGTAAAAATTGGCTGTTGTATTATGACAATTACGGTTCAAAAAATTATAAAGCTTTAAGCACTTCAGATTTTGTTCATTTTGAAGATGTTTCTTCAAAAATAAGTCTTCCGGAAGGACACAAACACGGAACAATTACAACAATTTCCGAAGAAGTTTTAAAAGGATTAATTGATAGAAAATAAAAAATAATGCCACAGATTTCACAGATTTAAAAGGATTTTTTTATAGTATTTAATAATCAAAAAAATAAATCTGCTTGATCTCCAAAATCTGCGAGAGTAAATTTTTTCCCCGCAGATTTTGCAGATCAATCAGAAAAAAAATCATTTTAATCTTTTTAATCTGTGGCAAAAAAACAATAACAATGATTAATTTCCAAAACATAAAAAACCACATCTTAACCACAGCCACAATTCTACTGGCTTGTACAGCTGTCAATGCACAAAACGACACCGTGCGATATGTTGGTAAAACACTTTCAAATGTAGATTATCACCATGGGCAGTTAAGTCCGGCGGTTGGAGTTCACGCCACACAAATTATGCGTGCCAGCCGTGAACATCCGGAAAAAGCAGACGGTTTTGGATGGACATACAATCATCAGCCAACGATGGCATATTGGAACGATACTTTTTATTTGCAGTATTTGAGCGATCCTGCGGGAGAACATATTCCGCCAAGCCAGACTTTGATCATGACTTCAAAAGATGGGGTTACGTGGAAAATGCCAAAAGTAATTTTCCCCATTTATCACATTCCAGACGGATGGAAAAAAGAAGGCGTTGAAGGCGTTGCCAAAAATCTGTATGCGATTATGCACCAAAGAATGGGATTTTATACCTCAAAAGATAAAAGACTTTTTGCTTTGGCGTATTACGGAATTGCAATGGACGAAAAAGACGATCCAAATGACGGAAAAGGAATTGGTCGTGTAATTCGTGAAATTAAAAAAGACGGAAGTTTTGGCGAAATCTATTTCATCAGATACAATAAATCATGGGATAAATCGAAATCGGCTTTTCCATTTTATACCGCATCAAAAGACAAAGGTTTGAAAAAAGCCTGCGAGGAAATTCTATCAGATCCTTTGGTTTTACAGCAATGGGTTGAAGAAGCAGATCGCGATGACGAATTAATTCCTTTGAAAAAGCCTTATAAAGCATTAAGTTCTTACCATTTGCCAAACGGAAATGTTGTGGGTTTATGGAAACATGCTTTAACTTCAATCAGCAAAGATGGCGGAAAATCATGGGAATATATGCCTCTTCGTGCTCCTGGTTTTGTCAACAGCAACGCCAAAATCTGGGGACAAAAAACGTCTGATAATCGTTATGCAACCGTTTATAATCCATCAGAATACCGCTGGCCTTTGGCGATTTCAACAAGTGATGATGGTTTGAATTACAAAGATTTATTATTGATCCATGGAGAAGTAAGTCCAATGCGTTATGGCGGGAACTACAAATCAGCGGGTCCGCAGTATGTTCGTGGAATATCAGAAGGTGATGGAATTCCGCCTGATGGAAAACTTTGGGTAAGTTATAGCGTCAACAAAGAAGATATTTGGGTGGCATCGATTCCCGTTCCCGTTACTTCAGTTGTTACTGAAAATGCAAATGATATTTTTAGCGAACTTTCAGACGGACAGGAATTAAAGTTGTGGAATACGTATGATTTATCTTGGGCTTCCACCAAAATCGAAAAGAAAGCTGATGGTAAAAAATGGCTGACTTTAAGAGATCAGGATTATTTTGATTATTCGCGTGCCGAAAGAGTAATTCCGTTTGCAGAAAAAATGGAAGTGACTTTTACGGTTAAACCAGAACAAAATAATCATGGTTTATTGCAGATTGAATTTCAAAATAAGCAAGGTCTACCAGCGGTAAGATTAACTTTTGATTCGGATGGACAATTGAAAACAAAAACGGGCGCACGTTTCAATACCATTGCCAAATACGAAGCCGGAAAGGAATATAAAGTCAATGTAAAACTGAACGTTAAAACGCGTTCGTACACCATAAAAGTAAACGACGAAAAAGAATCAACGAGAATATTTTATGCGCCGGTAGATGGTTTTGAGCGAATTATGTTCCGCACAGGTGAACAGAGATTTTCTCCAAATGCAGACACAGAACCAGACACAGACGATTATGATGATTTGCCTCAAACCGGAAAATTAATCCCGGAAGCAGTATTTAATATCGAATCGTTGATAACGAAAAAGTTGTAAAAAATATAGAACGCGGATGGCACGAATTCGCTAAAGCGAAGACGCGGATAAAAACAGATTTTTTTATTTTAATGAGAATAAAAAAGCAATTTTAAAAATCCGTTTTTATCCGCGTTCAAAATCTCAACAATAAAGAAATGAAGAATTTCAAAAATATAGTATTAGCAATTTGTTTTTTAGTAACGTTAGTTTCTAAAGGACAAATTCTGCCTGTACATTTAACAACAGAAATGGCCGAAAACCCATTAGCCGTGGTTCAGAATCAGCCAAGATTAAGCTGGCAGTTGGTTTCAAAAGAATCCAATGCATCACAAATAGGTTATCAGATTTTGGTTGCTTCTACTGAAGAAAAACTGCAACATGACGAAGCAGATGTTTGGAATAGCGGAAGAGTAAATTCTAATAAAAACCTGCAAATTGCTTATGGCGGAAGTCCGTTAAAAAACGAAAATAAATACTTTTGGAAAGTTAAAGTCTGGAATCAAACAGGCAAAATTTCTAAATGGAGTAAAATAGCTTCGTTCAGAACCGCTTCGTTAGAATCAGAATTAAATCCGGTTTGGATTGGAGCGATTACAAAGGCAGACAGTCATCTACCGGAAGGCCGAAATTACCATACAGCAACTTTCAACAGAGAGAAAAAGAATGCCATAATTAATGCTTCAGATTCGTTGTCCCGCAGAAGTATTATGCTTCGTAAATCTTTCGAAGTAAAAAAAGAAATCAAAGAAGCGGTTGTTTATATTTCTGGTTTAGGACATTACGAATTAACGATTAACAGTAAAAAAGTTGGAAACAGCGAATTTGCTCCTTTATGGACAGATTACGATAAAAGCGTGAATTACAATATTTACGAACTAAACGCAAAAGAATTAGAAAAAGGCGAAAATGTAATTGGCGTTCTTTTAGGAAACGGAATGTACAACACACTTGCCGAAAGATATACCAAATTTTTTGTGAGTTTTGGTCCGCCGACTTTATTCTTCAAAATGAAAATTACATATAAAGACGGTTCAGAAGAAATTATAAAATCTGATGAAACTTGGAAATACAGTAAAAGTCCGATTACCTATAACAGCATTTTTGGAGGAGAAGATTACAATGCCAACTTAGAACAAAAAGGATGGAATAGTAAAGGTTTCAAAGATGCTACTTGGAAAAAAGTCGTGATTCAGGAAGCGCCAAAAGGAGTTTTAAGACCGCAGACGGCACCGCCAATTACAATTCAGAAACAATTTGAAATTAAAACAGCAAAAGAAATAAAACCGAATTTCTATGTTTTTAATATGGGGCAGAATCTTTCAGGATTTCCAACGATCAAAATAAAAGGAAAAAAAGGCCAGACAATTCGTGTCTGGGTTGCCGAAGGTTTAAATGAAGATGGAACTATTGCACAGGGAAGATCTGGAAAACCTTATTATTACGATTATACTTTAAAAGGAAAAGAAACAGAAGAATGGACACCAAAATTCAGTTTTTACGGATTTCAATACATTCAGATTGAGAATATTAATTACAAAGAAGCTAAAAATTCAGAACTTCCAACAGTTTTAGATTTAAAATCGAATTTCAGTTACAATTCTGCTGGAGAAGCAGGAAGTTTTGAATGTTCGAATGAAATTTTCAATAAAACCCACGAACTGATTAATAACTCGATAAAAAGTAATTTCCAAAGTGTTTTTACCGATTGTCCGCAACGCGAAAAATTAGGGTGGTTAGAAGAAATTCATTTGAATGGTCCGGGTTTAATGTTCAATTATAATTTAGAAAATTACATTCCGGCATTAATGCAGAACATTTCTGATTCACAGCGTGATAACGGATTAATTCCGACAATTGTTCCTGAATATGTTGTTTTTGGAGGCGATTTTACCGATTCGCCGGAATGGGGAGTAACGGGCGTGATTCTGCCTTGGATGTATTACGAATATTACGGTGATGCTTCTTTATTGGAAAAATATTATCCTATAATGAAAAAATACGTGGATTATTTAGGAACAAAAGCTAAAGACAATATTGTTTCTCACGGATTAGGCGATTGGTACGATTACGGAACTCATGTGGCAGGATATTCAAAAAACAGTCCGATTGCGCTTTCGGCAACTTCACATTATTATTATGGCGCTTATTTAGTGGCAAAAGCGGCTAAAATGCTAAATAAAACAGAGGATATTCAGAAATACGAAACATTAGCTTCTGAAATTAAAAACGCTTTCAATAATGAGTTTTTCAATGCAGAAACCAAACAATACGGCACCAACAGTCAGTTTAGTAATGCCGTTCCGATTTTTATGGATATTGTAGAACCGCAATATAAAGAAGCGGTAATGCAGAATTTATTGGCGGATATCAAAGCAAAAGGAGACCGACTAACAACAGGAGATGTTGGAAATCGTTACCTATTTCAGGCTTTGGCAAGAAATGGCGAAAATGAAACGATGTATAAAATGCACAATCACTATGATGCACCGGGTTATGGTTTTCAGATTAAATTTGGCCTGACCACTTTAACCGAACAATGGGATCCGACAAAAGGAAATTCGTGGAATCATTTTATGTTAGGACAAATTGAAGAATGGTTTTATCAAAGTTTAGCCGGAATTAAATCCGACCCAGAAAAACCAGGTTTCAAACATTTCTTTATTCAGCCGGAAGTTTTGGGCGATATGACTTTCGCGAAAGCGGACTATCAATCGGTTTACGGAAAAATTGTTTCGTCATGGGAAAAGAAAGACGGGAAACTGTTTCTGAATATTGAAATTCCGGTGAATACAACAGCGACGATAAAACTGCCTGTTTCTAAAAGTTCAGAAATAAGGATTGATAAAAAAGTGGTACGTACAATTTTCAATGAAAAAGATCAAAAGCCAATTTTAGAATTGGGATCAGGAATTTATACTATAGAATGCAAAATATAGAACGCGGATGACACGGATTCGCAATCGCGAAGACGCAGATTTGTGCGGATTTTTTTATTTGCTTTATCAGATAAACATTAAAAAAAATCTGTTTTATCCGCGTCTTTACGAAGTAAATCCGTTTAATCAGCGTTCAAAAATCTCAATAATATAAAATGAAGAATATCAAAAAAATAATATTTACAATTGCAGTTTCCATTTTTGCTTTGACGTTTTCAAACGCGCAAAGCACTTCTGATACGAATTTTAGAAAACCAGTATCAGAAACACTAAAAAAAATCGAAACGGTTTTTAATGTCACCATCAACGACGACAGAGGTTTATTGAAAGGAAAAGAACTTGATTATGCCGATTGGAGAATTGAACCCGGAAATCTGGCCATTTCGTTGACCAATATTTTAGCGCCGTTTGAATTGATGTATTTCAAACAGCCGGACGGAACCTATATTATTCGTAAATATGAAAACCATAAAGTTTCAGTTGATAAAGGAAAAGAACGTTTGTTTTATTTGACAAATTTGTATTCAACTCAGACAGATTGGGAAAAACGTAAAACGGAGTTAAAAGCTTGTATGATTTCTTCATTTGGTTTAGATAAGGCTCCCCCAATGCCTAAAACTAAACCACTTTTAACTCCAAAGAGAATTTATAAAGACTACAGTGTTGAGAATATCGCTCTGGAAATTCTTCCGGGTGTTTATGCGACAGGTTCGATTTATAAACCTTATCCATTAAATAAAAAAGCGGCAGTTATCTTAACGCCTGACGGACATTTTGGGGATGGACGATATAGAAAAGACGAACAATACAGATGTGCCGTAATGGCAAAAATGGGCGCAATTGTTGTGGCGTATGATTTGTTTGCCTGGGGAGAATCGTTATTGCAATTCCCCGAAGAAACGCATAGAAACAGTATTGCATCGACGGTTCAGGTTTTAACCGGAATCCGATTTCTGGATTATTTGTCAACGGTAAAAAATGCTGATATGTCTAGAGTTGGTGTTACAGGAGGTTCTGGCGGAGGTTCGCATACCATGTTTTTGGGAGCTATAGACGACCGAGTAAAAGTTACGGCTCCGGTTGTTATGGTTTCGTCTCATTTCTCTGGCGGATGTCCCTGCGAAAGCGGGCGTGGCATTCACCTTTGCGGAAACGGAACCAACAATGCTGAAATCTCAGCCATGATGGCGCCAAAGCCACAACTAATTGTTTCTGACGGAAAAGACTGGACGCTCGCAGTTCCAGAATTAGAATTCCCTTTTATCCAAAGAACATATGAATTGTACGGAAAGAAAGATTTAGTAGAAAATGCTCATTTTGCCAAAGAAGGACATGATTTCGGCGTTTCAAAACGTATGGCTTTGTATCCGTTTATGGCGAAATATTTAGGTTTGGATTTGAATAAAGTCAAAAACGAAAAAGGTGAAATCGACGAATCGACTTGTGTGATTGAACCTTATGATAAATTGTATGTTTTTGGCAACAAAGCTGAAAATTTACCAAAAAATGCATTGAAAGATATTAACAAATTATATGAAATGTTCGGAGAAAAAAATCTAAAAGTTTACGAGGTTAAGAAATAAGAAAGTTTGCCACGAATTTCACGAATTGGCACGAATTATTTTTTTTGCCACAGATTAAAAAGATTAAAGGTTTTTTTTATCTCCTAAATCTGCAAAATCTGCGAGAGTAAATTTTTCACGCAGATTTTGCAGATCTAGCAGATTTTTAATCAGTGGAAATCCTTTAATCTGTGGCAAAATAAATTAGAGAAATTGAAATAAAAATTAAAAAATAAATTAGTACAATTCGTGTAATTCGTGGCGAAAGAAAATATTTATGGAGTTAAGAAGTAATATCGGGTCGGGCTATCCGCGCTACTTCGGTAGCTTGCTTCTATCCCTCACGCACTCTCGTAAATTTGAAGATATTTGTTAGATTTTCAAATAAATAAATTTGAGATAATTTGTACAATTTGTGGTTAAAAAATAATTCGGGCATTTGTCCAATAAAGTATAAATATGAATTTAAGAAACAAAATAACGGCGATTTGTTTTGGGATTTTTTCCTTTACAGCGACAGCCCAAACAACAAATGAGCTAAAACTTTGGTACGATAAACCAGCATCCATCTGGAACGAAGCTTTGCCTTTAGGCAACGGACGTTTGGGCGCAATGGTTTTTGGAGATCCCGCCGTTGAACGTTTGCAATTGAATGAAGAAACGATTTGGGCAGGTTCTCCAAACAGCAATGCACATTCAAAATCGATCGAAGCTTTGCCAAAAGTAAGACAACTGATTTTTGACGGAAAATTTGATGAAGCGCAGGATTTGGCAACGCAGGATATTATGTCGCAAACCAACGATGGAATGCCGTATCAGACTTTTGGAAGCGTTTATATTTCATTTGCTGGACATCAAAAATATACCGATTATTATCGAGATTTAGATATCAGCAATGCTACAGCAAAAGTAAAATACAAGGTAAATGGAGTAGAATTTACAAGAGAAATTCTAACTTCATTTTCAGATCAGGTAATTGTGGTCAAGCTTTCTGCAAGTCAGCCGGGACAGATCACGTGTAATGTTTTCATGAACAGTCCGATTGATAAAACGGTTGCTTCGACAGAAGGAAACCAAATTATTCTTTCAGGTTTAGGAACCAATTTCGAAAATGTAAAAGGAAAAGTAAAATTTCAAGGAAGATTAACAGCTAAGAATAAAGGCGGAGAAATAGAGGCAAGCAACGGAGTCCTAAGTATTAACAAAGCCGATGAAGTAACTTTATATATTTCAATTGCCACTAATTTTAAAAATTACAAAGATATTTCAGGTGATGAAATCGCAAAAAGCAAAGAATATTTGGTTAAAGCCGAAACAAAAGATTTCGAAATCATAAAGAAATCTCACGTTGATTATTATCAAAAGTTTTTTAATAGAGTTTCTTTAAATTTAGGTTCGAATGATTTGATAAAGAAGCCAACAAACGAAAGAATCAGAGATTTCGCGAAACAATTCGATCCGCAATTAGCTGCTTTATATTTTCAGTTCGGACGTTATCTTTTAATTTCAAGTTCACAACCAGGTGGTCAGCCAGCCAATTTACAGGGAATCTGGAACGATATGGTAACTCCGCCATGGGACAGTAAATACACTACAAACATTAATGCCGAAATGAATTATTGGCCTGCTCAAGTAACCAATCTTCAGGAAATGCACGAGCCTTTTGTGCAGATGGCAAAAGAATTAAGTGTTTCAGGTGCAGAAACAGCCAAAATGATGTACAATGCCAACGGCTGGGTTTTACACCATAATACTGATATTTGGCGCGTTACCGCACCAGTTGATTCGGCAGCTTCTGGAATGTGGCCTACAGGTGGTGCTTGGGTTTGTCAGGATTTATGGGAGAGATACTTGTATACAGGCGATAAAAAATATCTGGAAGAAATTTATCCAATCATGAAAGGCGCAGCTGATTTCTTTTTGGATTTTATGGTTATCGATCCAAATACAAAATATTTAGTGGTTGTGCCGTCAAGTTCGCCTGAAAACACACATGCAGGCGGAACGGGAAAAGCGACAATTGCATCTGGAACTACAATGGACAATCAGTTGATTTTTGATTTGTTTACACATGTTATCGAAGCTTCCAAATTGGTTGCACCAGATGCTGCTTATGTGAAAAAGGTAAGCGATGCTTTGGCTAAAATGCCTCCAATGAAAATTGGAAAACACAATCAGTTACAGGAATGGCAAGACGATTGGGACAATCCAAAAGACAATCACAGACATGTTTCGCATTTGTACGGTTTGTATCCTAGTAATCAGATTTCGCCAACAAAAACACCAGAATTGTTTGAAGCGGCCAAACAATCGTTGATTTACAGAACTGACGAATCGACTGGCTGGTCGATGGGTTGGAAAGTAAATTTATGGGCCAGATTATTAGACGGAAATCATGCGTATAAATTGATTCAGGATCAATTGCATTTGGTAACAGCGGACCAAAGAAAAGGCGGTGGAACGTATCCGAATATGTTGGATGCGCATCAGCCATTTCAGATTGATGGTAACTTTGGATGCACTGCTGGTTTCGCCGAAATGCTGATGCAGAGTCAGGAAGATGCGATTCATTTATTGCCTGCTTTGCCAACTGTCTGGAAAGACGGAAGTATCAAAGGCTTGGTTGCCAGAGGCGGATTCGTAATCGATATGACGTGGAAAAACAATAAAGTTTCGGAACTAAAAATTTATTCAAAAATAGGAGGAAACTGTCGATTAAAAGTGGAAAATACGTTGAAAGGTTCTTCGCTTAAAAAAGCAAAAGGTAAAAATACAAATCCGTTGTTTTATGATGTAGAAGTAAAGAAACCGATTATTTCAGATCAAGCGAAACTAGAGAAAGTAAAACTGCCAAATTATAATATTTACGATGTGGAAATGAAAGCGGGTCAGACTTTTACTTTTTATGGAAATTAAGATTAGACCTAACAGGTTTTTAAAACCTGTTAGGTCTGGGGATGTTTCCTGCAAGGTTTTCAAACCTTGTAGGTATAAATGATAAACGCTATGAAATAAGACACCTACAAGGTTTTGAAAACCTTGCCGGAGTTGAAACCTTGAAAGAGTGGGAAAACGTGAACGTCTCTTGCGTGAGTGATGGAAGTGGAGCTCTTTTTTGTGAGGCTTTTTCAGCCGAACAAAAAAAGCGGGAACGGACAGCACGATTCGCCGCGGCGAACACGCCCAAAGAATTTTAAAAATAATAATTTGAATATGTTACATCATTTTAAGTACAAAATAATAGTCTTGATAATATTGATTTCAACTTTAAGCATAAGTTGCAAATCGGGTGCAGGACATTCTCAAAAAGGAAAAGCGGTTATATTACAAGAAAAAAACTTCAAACATTATGTGGATTATTTCAACACGATGGAAGATGAGAATTTGAAGTTTGCGATTCCGAATGATTCAGCTTGGACTTGGATGGAAAAGAACATTCCTTTGTTTGAATGTCCACAGCAGAATTTTGAGGAGATTTATTATTTCCGTTGGTGGAGTGCGAGGAAACATATCAAGAAAACACCACAGGGATTTGCAATTACTGAGTTTTTGGTAGATCGTTCGTATGCCGATAAATACAATATGATCAGTTGTGCTTTGGGGCATCATATTAATGAATTTAGATGGGTTCATGATCCGCAGTATTTGGAGCAGGACGTTCATTTGTGGTTTAGGGGAAATGACGGCAAGCCAATGAAAAAATTGAGAACGTTTAGCAGTTGGACGGCAGATGCTTTGTATAATAGATATTTAGTAAATAAAGACGATAAATTTTTATTGGATATGTATCCTGATTTATTTGCAGAATATATTGCTTGGGAAGAAGACAGACAACGAAAAGATGGTTTGTTTTGGCAATTTGATGTAAAAGACGGAATGGAAGAATCGCTTAGCGGAGCTAGAAAATTTAGAAATGCCCGCCCAACAATTAACAGTTATATGTTTGGAAATGCAGTAGCGTTGTCTAAAATAGCGGCTATGAAAGGCGATAAAGCAGGAGAAATAGTGTTCAAAGCTAGAGCTGCTGTTTTACAGCAATTAGTGGAAACCAAATTATGGAATACTAAAAGCGAGTTTTTCGAGACTTTCACAGAAAAAGATACATTAGCGCAGGTAAGAGAAGCGATTGGATTTATTCCGTGGTATTTTAATCTGCCGGAACAAAATAAGGGTTTTGAAAAAGCCTGGGAACAAATAAAGGATGAAAAAGGATTTTCGGCTCCTTTTGGTTTAACAACGGCAGAAAGAAGAAGTCCGCGTTTTAGAACACACGGAACAGGAACATGCGAATGGGATGGCGCAATCTGGCCTTTCGCCAGTTCACAAACCTTAACGGCTTTGGCAAATGTACTGAACAATTACAATCAGAATTTCGTTGCTAAAACCGATTATTTCAAACAAATGGATTTGTATGTGCAGTCTCAGTATTACAGAGGGAAACCTTATCTTGGCGAATATCTGGATGAAACTACAGGTTATTGGTTAATGGGCGACAGAGAACGCAGCCGTTATTATAATCATTCAACTTTTAATGATTTGATGATTACAGGTTTGGTGGGTTTACGTCCGAGAGCTGATGAGAAGATAGAAGTGAATCCGTTGATTCCGCAGGAAAAATGGGATTGGTTTTGTCTCGATAATGTTTTGTATCATGGCAATATCATTACGATTCTTTGGGATAAAACGGGAGAAAAATATAAAAAAGGAAAAGGTTTCAGAATCTTTAAAAACGGGAAGGAAATTGCGGTTTCTGAGAAATTGGAGAGAGTGATTTCTGAGTAAGTACGTTTAGATTTCTCTCGCAGATTTGGCGGATTGAGCAGATTTATTTCCTTTGTCGAAATGACAAACTAGAGCGAAATCAAATTAAAAATCTCTATAATCTGCAAAATCTGCGAGAGAACCAAAATCACCGCAAAAGCAATTAAAATATCATTATGAAGAAGTTTTTTTTACATATTACAGTATTAATTATATCAGTTTTTTCATTTTCGGCGAAAGCCCAAAATAAAATAAATGTTACAAATCTGCAATGCGAAATGCTCAACAATCCGGAAGGAATAGACGTCTTGCAACCTCGATTGAGCTGGCAGATAAAAGCAGATGTAAACGATGTAAAACAAATTGCGTATCATATTATTATCGCATCGACTTTAGAAAATTTAAATGCCAATAATCCCGATTTATGGGACAGTGGTAAAGTTGACAGCAACGAATCGGTTAATATTATTTATAACGGAAAAGTACTGACCAATAGACAAAATGCTTTTTGGAAAGTAAAAATCTGGACAAATAAAGGAGAATTTGAATCTGCTGAAAAAGCATTTTTCAGTATGGGAATTTTAAATTATGCCGATTGGAAATCAACTCGCTGGATTGGTTATGAAAAAGCGTCTTCTGGAGATAGTATTTCGCAGTATTCGAGATTGTCTGCAAGATATTTGAGAAAAGAAATCAATCTAAAAAAGCAGGTCAAAAATGCCAAAGTTTATATTATAGGCATGGGTTTATATGAGTTGTACATTAACGGAAATAAAATTGGAAATCAGGTTTTAGCGCCAGTTCCAACCGATTATACCAAAAACGTAAAATACAATGTTTTTGATGTTACTTCGGAGCTGAAAGAAGGAAAAAATATGCTTGGAACAATTTTAGGAAACGGCCGTTTTTTTACTATGCGTCAGGATTATAAACCTTATAAAATAAAAACATTTGGATATCCAAAAATGGCTTTGCAGCTGTTTGTAGAGTATACCGATGGAAGCAAAGATATAATTCGAACAGACGACAGCTGGAAAGTCACGACAAACGGACCAATTTTATCTAATAATGAATATGATGGCGAAGATTACGACGCCCGCAAAGAATTAGTAAATTGGAACACCACAAATTTTGACGATAAAAACTGGGTGAATGCAGAATATGTTCAGGAACCGGGTGGATTTTACGAAGCGCAAATGACACCAAATATGAAAGTGATGGGCGAAGTAAAACCAATCTCGATCAAACAGACTCCAAAGGGAACTTATATTCTGGATATGGGTCAGAACATGGTCGGATGGCTGCAACTGAAGGTGAAGGGAAAAAGTGGAGACAAAGTTACTTTGAAATTTGCAGAATCTTTGCAGGCCGATGGTTCTTTATATATAGAAAATCTGCGCGATGCCAGAACTACAGACCATTATATTTTAAAAGGTGAAGGAGAGGAAATTTGGGAACCGCGTTTTATTTTTCACGGATTTAGGTTTGTAGAAGTTTTAGGATTTCCAACCAAACCTGTTTTAGATAATTTTCTTGGAAAAGTTGTTTATGACGATATCAAAACAACTGGAACTTTTGAATCTTCTGACGCCACGATGAATCAGATTTTTAAGAATGCCTATTGGGGAATCAGAGGGAATTATAAAGGAATGCCAATTGATTGTCCGCAAAGAAATGAGCGTCAGCCTTGGCTTGGAGACAGAACAACGGGAGCTTACGGCGAAAGTTTTATTTTTGACAACCAGACTTTGTACGCAAAATGGCTTGACGATATAAAAAATGCCCAGACTGCAGATGGCGGAATTCCGGATGTTGCACCGGCTTTTTGGCGTTACTATGGCGATAATGTAACTTGGCCCGGAACTTATATTACTGTTGCAGATATGCTGTATCAGCAATTTGCAGACAAAAAAGTAATTGAAAAACATTATCCTTCCATGAAAAAATGGATGGTGTATATGGAGAAAAATTATTTGGTTAAAGATTTAATGACCAAAGATAAATACGGCGATTGGTGTGTTCCGCCAGAATCCCTTGAATTAATTCATTCTAAAGATTCGGCCAGAACTACAAACGGCGAATTGATTGCCAGCGCATTTTACTATCATTTATTGCAAAAAATGAAAAAGTTTGCAACAATAAGCAACGCCGGAAACGGAGATGTTGAGTATTATGAAGATCTTTCGCAGAAAATAAAATCAGCTTTTAATGCTAAGTTTTTTAATTCAAAAACAAACAATTACGCAAACAATACGGTAACGGCTAATTTATTACCGCTTCGATTTGGGATGGTTCCTGAAAATTTGGAAGAAAAAGTTTTTGAAAATATTATACATGAGGTAGAAGTGACGTACAAAGGTCATATTAGTACAGGTGTAATTGGAACACAGTTTCTGATGCGTGCTTTATCAGAATTTGGCAGACCTGATTTATCGTATAAACTGGCTTCAAATAATACATATCCGAGCTGGGGATATATGGCAAAAAACGGCGCGACCACTATTTGGGAATTATGGAACGGAAATACTGCCGATCCTAAAATGAATTCGCAAAACCACGTTATGTTATTGGGGGATTTACTGATTTGGTATTATGAAAATATTGCCGGAATTAAAAGTAATCCGGAAACCCCGGGTTTTAAACAAATCATTATGAAACCAGATTTTAGTGTTGGATTAACGTATGTAAATGCGTCTTACGAATCTATTTACGGACTTATAAAAAGTGATTGGAAAAAGGACAAAAAAGCTTTGGTTTGGAGCATAACAATTCCTGCTAATACATCGGCAGCTGTATATCTTCCAACTGAAAATGCTTCAAACATTACGATCAATAATCAAAAACTAATTAAAACTTCAAATCAATTTAAAACAGAAAAAGGTAATCTTGTCCTTACACTTCCTTCAGGATCTTATGTTTTAAATGTTAAATAATCGGCTTTTGCCTTAATTCGGGACAGTACAGGATAGATATTTAAAAAATTAGTGTCATTTTTACACTTAATAAATAATTTTGTCAAAAAAATTATTGACCTTGCATTAAATATCAAAAATTGTAATTCACAAATTAAAGCTAAGAATGAAGATTTTAAAAGTAACATTTGCCCTATTCTGTTTATTTCTTTTAGGAAGTTGTAAATCGGCTTTAGAAAAAAAGACATGGAAAGAAGGTATTTTAGTAGATCAGTTTATTTACGATAAAGCTCCTTATCCGTCTTGTCATGCCGTGACTATTGTCGAAGCGACCAATGGCGATTTAGTTGCATCTTGGTTTGGAGGAACGCATGAAAGACATCCTGATGTTTGTATTTATGTTGCCATAAAACCAAAAGGAAGTGATAAATGGAATGAAGGAGTAAAAGTTGCTGACGGCGTTATGAAAGAAGGGCCAAGATTACCAACATGGAATCCGGTTTTATACCAAATTCCAAATGGCAATTTGATGTTATTTTATAAAATCGGACCAAAACCATCTGAATGGTGGGGTGTAATCAGAACTTCATCTGATGGAGGAAAAACATGGTCTGAAGCACAAAAAATGCCTGACGGATTTTTAGGACCAATCAAAAACAACCCCGTTTTATTAAGCAACGGAACATTGTTATGTCCTTCTAGTATTGAAGGCGACGGCTGGAGACTTCGTATGGAATCGACTCCAGATTTCGGAAAAACCTGGGTAATGGGCGATACACTTGCAAGAGGAAAACAAAAAATCAATGCCATTCAGCCAAGTATATTATTCCACAAAGACGGAAGCATCCAAGCGATCGGAAGAACCAGAAACAGAGCTATTTTCAGTACGTTCTCAAAAGATAACGGTAAAACATGGTCAGATTTAGAATTAATCGGACTTCCAAATAACAATTCAGGGACAGATGCTGTGACACTAAAAGACGGCAGACATTTATTGGTATACAATCACGTTCTTCCTCCGGGAAAAGAAGCAAAAGGACCAAGAACGCCTTTGAATGTTTCGGTTTCTAAAGACGGAATCAATTGGAGTGCGGCTTTGGTTTTAGAAGATTCAAAAATCAGCCAGTATTCTTATCCGTCGATGATTCAAAGTTCAGACGGAATGGTTCATATCGTTTACACTTGGAGAAGAGAAAAGTTGAAATACGTAAAAGTGGATCCAAGTAAATTAAAAGCACTTTCAATCAAAAACGGAATCTGGCCGGGTGACGAAAATAAAGTTGTAACGGCAGTTAAAGCTGAAGAAGAGTAAAAATAAAGTTAGCCGCGAATTTCCACGAATTAATATTGAAATTATTGAAAATTTGTGCAATTCGTGGCAAAAAAATATAAGCATGAAATCAAAGAGAAATTTAATTATTGCAATGCTTGTCGTTCTATCATCGACTTTCAACAGTTGTGCAACGGCGCAGTCTTCAAGCAAAAAGCAACAATACAAAGTCGCGGTTTGCGATTGGATGATTTTAAAAAGACAAAAATTAGGCGCTTTTGGTTTAGCATCTGAAATAAAAGCAGACGGAATCGAACTGGATATGGGAGGTTTAGGAAACAGACCAACTTTTGACAGCAAACTTGGCGATCCTGTAGAAAGACAAAAGTTTTTGGATAAATCAAAAGAAACAGGAGTTGGAATCAGTTCAATTGCGATGTCGGGATTTTATGCCCAGTCTTTTGCAAAAAGAGAAACTATTGTACCCATGATCGAAGATTGTGTTAAAGCAATGAAAGACATGAAAGTAAAAGTAGCTTATCTTCCATTAGGTACAGAAAGTGATTTGGTTAAAAATCCAGAATTGCGTCTGGTAATTATCGAAAGATTAAAATGGGCTGGAAAACAAGTTGGAAAAATTGGCGGTGTGATTGCTATTGAAACTTCATTGAGTGCCACAGAAGAGAAAAAACTATTAGAAGAAATTGATTCTAAATACATTAAAAGTTCATTCAATTTTGCCAATGCAGTAGATAACGGAAGAGATATTGTTTCAGAATTAAAAATTTTAGGCAAAAAACATTTAGGGCAGATTCATGCTTCAAATACCGATAAAGTCTGGCTGGAAAATGATACCGCGATTGACATGCCAAAAATAAAACAAACGCTGGATGAAATGAAATGGAGCGGCTGGCTGATTGTGGAACGTTCTCGTGACGTGACACAAGTACATAATGTAAAAGCTAATTACGGTGCAAATGTGGCCTATTTGAAAAAGATTTTTCAGAATTAGTATTTGCGCCCATAGAAGACCTAACAGGTTTTCAAAACCTGTTAGGTCTCGAATCGCATTCCCAAAGAATAAAATTACAATACAATGAAATATTTAAGCTTACTTTTTTTAGGTTTCTACGTCTCTTTCGCGACAGCGCAAAACATAACAATTGTTAGTGATGCCAATTCGCCGAGAGCAAAATTTGGAGCCGAAAAACTATCAGAAACATTATCTTCTAAAGGTTTCAAAACTACTTCTTCTACTAAAATTACAAAGTCAAAAGACCAGGTAATTGTTATTGGAGAAAAAGGAACAGATTTCTGGAAGCAAAACGCAAAAAGCGCCAAAATTGACGATAGTAAACTGACTAAAAAAGAAGGCTTTCAAATTCGTACTCAAAAAAATATCATTTTTATTGAAGGAACAGATGCAAGCGGTGCTTTGTACGGCGCATTAGAATTAGCAGATCGTATAAAAGATTCGGGAAAACTTCCGTCAGAAATTAATATTGACGACAGTCCGGAAATGGTTTTAAGAGGTGCTTGTATCGGAATGCAGAAACCCGTTTATCTTCCGGGACGTGACGTTTATGAATATCCGTATACACCAGAAACTTTTCCGTGGTTTTACGATAAAAAACTGTGGACGAAGTATTTGGATATGCTGGTTCAAAACAGAATGAACTCCTTGTATTTGTGGAACGGACATCCTTTTGCATCTTTAGTAAAACTAAAAGAATATCCTTTTGCTGTAGAAGTAAGCGACGAAGATTTCAAAAAGAACGAAGAAATCTATAAATTCTTAACGGTTGAAGCCAACAAACGTGGAATCTGGGTCATTCAGATGTTTTACAATATTATTGTTTCAAAACCTTTTGCAGAACATTATAACATTAAAACACAGGATCGTTCGCGACCAATTACGCCATTACTTTCAGATTATACCAGAAAATCTATTGCCGCTTTTATAGAAAAATATCCAAATGTTGGGTTAATGGTTTGTTTGGGAGAAGCAATCAATACAGTTGATGACGATGTAGAATGGTTCACCAAAACCATTATTCCGGGCGTTCGCGACGGTTTACAGGCATTAGGAAAAACTGAAGAACCTCCAATTATTTTGCGCTCGCACGATACAGATGGACCTTTGGTAATGGAAAAATCACTTCCGTTATATAAAAATTTATATACAGAAAGTAAATACACAGGAGAATCTTTAACGACTTACACGCCGGGCGGACCTTGGGGCGAAACTCATAAACAGTTAAGTGCTTTAAAATCAATTCATATAGAAAACGTCCATATTTTGGCTAACTTAGAACCTTTCAGATACGGTTCGCCAGATTTTATTCAGAAAACGGTAAAAGCCATGCACAGCGTGCACGGAGCCAATGCATTGCATTTATATCCGCAGGCATCATATTGGGATTGGCCCTATTCGGCAGATAAAACAAAAACAGGCGAACGTTTATTAGAAATGGATCGTGACTGGATTTGGTACAAAGCCTGGGCTAGATATGCTTGGGACAGCAAAAGAGACCGAAACGAAGAAGTTAAATTCTGGAATAAAGATCTCGCTTCTAAATACGGAACAGATCAGGAAGCCTCAAATAACATCCAAAAAGCGTATGATGAAACAGGAGAAATTGCTCCAAAAACATTAAGACGTTTCGGAATTACCGAAGGAAATCGTCAAACCTTATTATTAGGAATGTTCGAAAGCCAATTAGTAAATCCGGCAAAATGGCGTGTGTATCCGGGTTTCCACGAATCGTGCGGACCAGCTGGAGAATTGCTTTTAGAATATGCTAAAAAAGAATGGAACAAAGAACCACATTCTGGCGAACTTCCAACACAGATTATTGCCGAAATAACAGAACACGGAAGATTAGCCGTTGAAGCCATTGATAAAGCCGAAGCAAGCGTAACCAAAGACAAAGAAGAATTTTTACGTCTTAAAAACGATATGCATGCTTATAAAGCCTTCGCCGATTTCTTTTCAGAAAAAGTAAAAGCGGCTTTATTGGTCTTGAGATACAGTTATTCAAACGATATTACCGATTTAGACAAAGCGATGCCTCATTTGGAGAAAAGCATCGAGCATTATGAATTATTGGTAAACCTGACAAAAGATACGTATTATTACGCCAACAGTATGCAGACCGCGCAACGCCGAATCCCGATTGGAGGCGACGACGGAAACAACAAAACCTGGGCAGAATTATTACCGCATTACGAACGTGAATTGGCTAATTTCAAAAGAAATCTAGACAAATTAAAAGCTTCAAAAGATGGTAAAATCGAAACCAAAGAAGGAAAACCCTGGAAAATGGCAGAAGTAACTTTCATCGATGAAAAACCGGGAACCTATTTAGTAAAAACAGGAACAAAAGTATACGGAACAGACATTTCTGAGTTAACCAAAATAGCTCCTGAACTTCAAAATCTACGCGGCTTTACATTCGTAGAAAACGACCAAAACGAAAAAGGAACACATTTGAAGTTTACAAATACAAAAGCGGTTAAATTAGTGGTTGGTTATTTCAATTCAGATCAAAAGCGATTTTTGCTTCCGCCAAGTTTAGAAACAGATGCAGCAGGAAATGCACACGGTCAAGCCGAAGTTATTCTGGCAAGTGCCATGAATTTAAAAGAGCTGCCTCGTGTAAATATTCATACGTATACGTTTCAACCCGGCGAGAATAAATTAGATTTAGGAAAAGGAAAAGTATTAATTTTAGGCTTTATCGACGCAGATCAAACCGTGACGCCAAGAGATGTCGGATATATCGATGCAGGAGAAAAAGCGGCAATAGACTGGTTGTTCTATTAATCTGCGTTCCTGCAAGGTTTTCAAAACCTTGTAGGTATAATAAAGTTTAGAATAAAAAAATAATTTGGGCGTGTCCCTTCGGGTCGGGCTTTCGGCTATATCTTTTATTCCGCTAAAGCTTCATAAAAGGATACCGCCTCAATCCCTCACGCAAACTCGTAGTTACATTAGACATTTCCTGCAAGGTTTTTAAAACCTTGTAGGTATTCTAAGTCAACGTTAAGAAATCAAACCTATAAGGTTTTAAAAACCTTGCAGGATGTTAAAACTTAAATTACCTTATATCACTTATATGGTTTTAAAAATATGAAAAGAATAGTTTTTTTTATTTTTTGTTTTTTTTCAAGTTTTTGCTTTGTTTGGAGTCAAAGCAAAAGTTCAGTTCGAAGAGAAATTTCGCTGAACTCATCTTGGGAAACCGTAATGTTGGATAATCTTCCGCTGAAAGAAGAAGATTTTGTAGAAAATCCAAAAACTGATTCCAATTGGAATAAGGTGAGTGTGCCTCACAATTGGGATCAGTATTATGGTTTTAGAAGAACAAAACATGGAAATTTACATGGAACTGCCTGGTACAAAAAAACATTAAAACTAGATAAAGCAGCAGTTGGAAAAAGACTTTTTCTTTATTTTGAAGGTGTAAGCTCATATGCAGATGTTTGGGTAAACGGTAAAAAAGTCGGGCAGCACAAAGGCGGAAGAACCACATTTACATTAGACATTACCAAAGCTGTTTTTTTTGATAAAGAAAATCAGATTCTTGTTAAAGCTTCGCATCCCTCATTTATTGCAGATCTTCCGTGGGTTTGCGGTGGCTGTTCTGGCGAATGGGGATTTTCTGAAGGCTCACAGCCAATGGGAATTTTCAGACCCGTTTCTTTGGTCATTACAAACGATGTTCGAATTGAGCCATTTGGAATTCATATTTGGAACGACAAATCGGTTTCTAAACAAAGCGCCATTCTTCATACTACTACCGAAATCAAAAATTACGGTAATTCTGATCGTAGTTTAACTATCGAAAATATACTTTTTGATGCTTTAGGAAAAAAAGTTGTTTCGACAAAAAGCGACATTAAAAATCTTTCAGGAGAAATAAAATCTATCGCTCAAACATTACCAGAAATTCAAAATCCGAAATTGTGGTCGCCATCAAATCCTTATTTGTATAAACTGGTAACCTCTGTTTATGAAAACGGAAAGATAATAGATCAGTTAACAACACCTTACGGAATCCGCTGGGTAAGCTGGCCGGTAAGTCGTGACGGAAAAGACAATCGTTTTTTTATTAACGACGAACCTTTATTCATAAATGGAACTTGTGAATACGAACATTTAATCGGAAACAGTCATTCGTTTTCAGACGAAATGATTCATTCCAGAATCGAGCAGATAAAAGCAGGCGGATTTAATGCTTTTAGAGAAGCGCATCAGCCTCATAATTTATTATACCAAAAAGAATTAGACGAAAATGGAATCCTTTTTTGGAGCCAGTTTTCAGCACATATTTGGTACGATACACCAGAGTTTAAAGAAAATTTCAAAACACTTTTGCGCGAATGGATTAAAGAACGCAGAAACAGCCCGTCAGTTGTAATGTGGGGTTTGCAGAATGAAAGTACAATTCCGGCAGCATTTGCAGAAGAATGCACGAAGATTATCCGAGAAATGGATCCGCTATCAGCTTCACAGCGCATTGTAACCACTTGCAACGGAGGAGAAGGAACAGATTGGAATGTCGTGCAAAACTGGTCCGGAACGTATGGCGGTGACCCTTTAAAATACCATCTCGAAATGAGCACGCAACTGCTAAACGGAGAATACGGCGCATGGCGTTCTGCCGATTTGCATACGGAAGGTGAGTATGATCAAAAAGGAATTTTAAGCGAGAACAGATTTTCTCAATTAATGGAAATTAAAGTCCGAGAGGCTGAATCGGTAAAAGATAAAATTGCGGGACAGTTTAATTGGATTTTTGCTTCGCACGAAAATCCGGGACGCGTTCAAAATGGTGAGGGTTTTAGGGATATTGACAAAATAGGACCAGTAAATTACAAAGGACTCTTTACGATTTGGGGAGAACCTTTGGATGCGTTTTATATGTACCGTGCGAATTATGTTTCGAACAAAACAAACCCAATGGTTTATATCGTTTCCCACACTTGGCCAAGCCGTTGGGATTCGGCAGGAATCAAAAACGGAATCGATATTTATTCGAATTGCGATGAAGTAGAATTGTTTAACGACGTCAATAAATTATCTTTAGGGAAACTAAAAAATCCAGGAAGCGGACAGCATTTTCAGTTCAACAATATTAATGTTCAGTATAATGTTTTATATGCCGTTGGTTATGTAAATGGTGTGGCTGTTGCCAAAGATTATATTGTTTTAAACACGCTTCCGAAGGCGCCAAATTTGGATGCTTTAACAGTTGATAAAAGCGATATTACAAAAGCCAAAAGCGGTTATAATTACATTTACAGAGTAAATTGCGGAGGTTCTGAATTGACAGACAGCTCAGGAAATACTTGGTTTACGGATGTACGTAAAAACGGAAAATATACGTACGGATCTTCGTCATGGACCGATAATTTTGAAAAACTTCCTGATTTTTTTGCGAGTCAGAGAATGACTTTCGACCCAATAAACGGTACAAAAGATTCAGAATTGTTTCAGAGTTTTAGATACGGCGTCGATAAATTACGTTATGAATTTCCTGCATCAGACGGAGAATATTTAGTCGAATTGTATTTTACAGAACCTTGGTACGGAACCGGAGGCGGTATGGATTGCAAAGGCTGGCGTTTGTTTGATGTTGCTATTAACGAAAATGTGGTTTTAAAAGATTTTGATATTTGGGCAGAAGTCGGACATGATAAAGCTTTAAAGAAAACATTCAAAGTAAAAAGTAAAAACGGAAAAATTGTAATTTCTTTTCCGAATGTAAAAGCGGGACAAGCCATTATTTCTGCAATTGCAATTGGAACAAAAGATATTCATGCAAGACCTGCAGAAGAATCTTCACGAAATATTCAGAATCTGGTTTTAGATTCTTATGATAAAACCAACAAAATTGCTTCATGGCTGGATATTAATTCAAAACAATATTCAGATTCGGATGTTGTTTTTACAGAACTGCCTTCAGAAATATTTGGAGCAGATTATTTACAGTTTTCTAGCGATTCAAAAGTTTCAGGTTCATTCACAGTAAAAGAAGAATCTACTGTTTATGTTTTAGTTGACAATAAAATCAAAACATTAAACGGGCTTTCAGATTATAAAAAAATAGAAGAAAAAGCGAAAAACAGCAACGGAATTTCATTTGATGTTTTAGCTAAAAAAGTAAAAAAAGGAGAAAAGGTTCTATTTAATAATTCTGAAACAATATCGTCAATTGCAGTTGTTCCAACTTACGATATGGGTGAAAAAGACGATTCTAGACCAGTCGTAATCATCGAGGCAGAAAAAACAAAAACCACAGGAACGGGAATAGAAAAAGGAAACTTCAAAAAAGCCGATTATATAGAATTTACAAAAAAGACTGAAAACAGCATTGAGTTTGAAGTAAAACCCGGAGTTGCGGGAATTTATTTAATGCGTTTCCGTTTTATGAATCGAAACGAAACACCATTAAAAGTAAAATTTAAAATGGAAGACGCGTACGGAATTTTAATGCGAAATGATACGATTGAGTTCTTTCCTTCACCAGAAAAATGGAAGATTTTAAACACAACTTCCGGCGGATATATTAATGCCGGGACTTATAAAATAACTTTAGAAGGTGAGGATTTGAAAGGATTGATGTTGGATAATTTCGAATTTCAATAGGTTTTATTTAGGTGCAAAAGGACAAAGGTGCAAAGGTTCGTTAACGAATTTGATTGTAGAGACGCACTGCAGTGCGTCTACGCTTCAATTGTCTACACCGTTTGTTAGACGCTCGAGGTTATGAAGTAAAAAAAATAATCTCGCAAAGTCGAAGAGGCGCGAAGAAAATTAAACCATATAAGTAGTATAAGATAATTTAAGTTATGCCTTAATTGAACTTATATTACTTATATGGTTAAGAAAAAAAAAACTTTGCGCTTTTGCGACTTTGCGAGAGAAAACTAAAGAATATGATTTTAAAAAAAATTGCAATTGCGTTATTGTTTTCAGTATCTATTTTTGCACAAAAACAAGCCAGAATTGTTGAAGATTTCAATAAAAACTGGAGCTTCAAATTAGGAGATTATCCAACTGCCATTCAAGCTGATTTTGATGCAAAAGATTGGAGACAGCTTCAATTACCACACGATTGGAGTATTGAAGGCGCTTTTGACAAAGACAATAAAACAAAACAGGCGCAGGGATTTTTGCCAGCTGGAAAAGGCTGGTATCGCAAAGTTTTTACTATTCCGAATAATTGGAAAAACAAAACGGTTTCGATTGAATTTGACGGGGTTTTTAAAAATAGTGAAGTTTTTATAAATGGTAAATTATTAGGAATGCGTCCGAATGGTTATATTTCTTTTGGTTATGATTTGTCTCAGTATCTGAACTTTGGAAAAGAAAATATCCTTGCGGTGAAAGTTGATAACGACGCACAGCCCAATTCTAGATGGTATACCGGTTCCGGGATTTATAGAAATGTTCGTTTGGTTGCGACTGAAAAACTTCATGTTGGCAAATGGGGAACTTTCGTGACAACGCCAGAAGTTTCTACAGAAAAATCAAAAATACATGTAGAAGTTACGATTGATAATGATAATACTGCTGCAAAAGAATTTAAACTGGTTACTTCTATTTTAAATGCAGAAAATAAAGAAGCAGCAAATTTTACTTCAACAGAAAAAATCGGTGCTAAAACATCAGAGAAAAAGATTCATGATTTGGTTTTGAATCAGCCCAAATTATGGAGTACAGAAAATCCGTATTTGTATAAAGTTGTGACGAAAGTTTATGAAAAATCGAAATTGGTGGATCATTATGAAACACCTTTAGGATTTCGATTTTTTAATTTTGATTCGGAGAAAGGTTTTTCTTTAAATGGAGTTCCGACAAAAATATTAGGAGTTTGTCTTCATCATGATAATGGTGCTTTGGGAGCGGTTGAAAACATTCATGCGGTTCGAAGAAAGTTGACTTTACTGAAAGAAATGGGAGCAAACGCGATCAGAATGTCACACAATCCACATTCTTTAGAAATGATGCAATTGTGCGACGAAATGGGATTCATTGTTCAGGATGAAGCTTTTGACGTTTGGAAAAAGAAAAAAGTAACCAATGATTACCACAAAGATTGGGATGCGTGGCACAAACAAGATTTAGAAGATTTTATCAAAAGAGACCGTAATCACCCATCTGTAATGATGTGGAGTATTGGTAACGAAATCCGTGAGCAGTTTGATTCGACTGGAATTGCGATTACGAGAGAATTAGCTAAAATCGTAAAATCTTTAGATACAACGCGTCCTGTAACTTCGGCTTTGACCGAAAATATTATTGAGAAAAACTTCATTTATCAATCTGGAGCTTTAGATCTTTTGGGTTTTAATTACAAACACGAAGATTACAAGGATTTTCCAGCGCGTTTTAAAGGACAAAAAATCTTGGCTTCAGAAAGTGTTTCGGCTTTAGAAACACGCGGTCATTATGATTTTCCTGACGGAATTAAAGCTTGGCCAACCAAACATGGTGCTCCGTTTGACGGAAATGCAGACTGGACGGTTTCGGCTTACGATCAGGTAAAATCGTATTGGGGAGCAACGCACGAAGAAAACTGGAAAACGATCAAAAAACAGGATTTCATGGCTGGAACTTTTATCTGGACTGGATTTGATTATATCGGAGAACCAGATCCATATCCTTATCCGGCAAGAAGTTCGTATTTCGGAATTATAGATTTGGCTGGACTTCCAAAAGATGTGTATTATATGTACCAAAGCGAATGGTCGAAGAAAACAGTTTTGCATATTTTCCCGCATTGGAACTGGAAAAAAGATCAGGAAGTCGACGTTTGGGCGTATTACAATAATGCCGATGAAGTAGAATTATTCTTAAACGGAAAATCTCTCGGAAAAAAATCAAAACAAAATGATGAGCTGCATATTTCATGGAAAGTAAAGTTTGAACCAGGAACTTTAACAGCAGTTTCCAGAAAGAACGGAAAAGTAGTTTTAGAATCAGCAATTCATACGGCTGGCGAAGCGTCTAAAATAGCTTTAAAAGCAGATAAAACTACCGTCAAAAATGATACTTATGATTTGGTTTATATAACGGTTTCAATTGTTGATGCAGCCGGAAACTTATTGCCAAACGCCACAGATTTAATCAATTTTGAAGTTTCTGGCGGCGGAAAATTGGTTGGAGTTGATAATGGTTATCAGGCTAATTTAGATTCTTTTAAAGCGAATTCCTGTAAACTTTTCAGCGGAAAATGTGTTGCGATTATTCAGTCGAACGGGAACAAAGAAAATATTCAGTTTAAGGCTTCGACCGGAACTGGAATTTCGGCTGAAACTCTTACTATAAAAGTAAATTAATGGAATGAAATAGTTAACAATTTCAGGAATCTCGTTTATAACTGCTTTTGTTTTAGACAGAAAGAAAAATAATGTTATTTTAGCTGTGATAAAAAAATATATCCTCAGTTTCATAACTTAAAATAATAGATGAGAAAAATAATATATTGTCTGATCTGTATTACGGTTCTTATCAGCTGTAAAAAAGAAGAGAATAAAACGGTTGCACAAAATCCAAGAACTGAATTAATTCCAGAACCTGATCAAACAGAAAGGTTAAAATATGAAGCAATACTGAAACTGAAAAAATCGAATTGCCTTTTAGATGAGCCTGATATTTCTGTAAACGGAATAGAGATTCGAAATTTTGAAAGTGCAAAAAAAGTTATTGAAGATAAAGACAAAATAGATGAGTTGGGTCAGTATCATTTTTATTCAAATAGAGAAGATGAAACTTTAACTTTAATACAGCATCCGGGTGATTCGAAATATCAAATCTCAATTTTTAAAATAGAAAATTCCACTAAGGAAAGTCTTAATTATCGAAAAATTAAAGCGGATGCTTTTAAAACTGGTAAAGGGATCAAGCTGGGGATGAGCAAAAACGATATTGTCAAAATACTTGGAAAATGTTATGCGCCAATAGACAGTACTAAAGGTTATATCGAACTTTATTATACAATTGAATTACCCAATGATAGTAAATCAAAACTATTAGAAAAAAACAATATGCCATCTTATTATGCAAGTTATAAATTGTGGAATAATAAACTTCAAAAGTTCGAATTTGGATTTGAATATCCATAGATAAAGAATTAAAAATGCAAATTCCTCTTTCTATATTATTTATATATTTACGATATAAAAAAAGAGTAAAAAGATGACACTAACTTTTTTTGAAACACCGGCTGAATTTAGAAAATGGCTTGAGAAACACCATAAAGACCAGAAAGAACTTTTGGTAGGTTTTTACAAGGTCAACAGCGGAAAAGCTTCTATAAGCTGGCCGGAATCTGTAGATCAGGCACTTTGTTTTGGCTGGATCGATGGTGTCAGGAAATCGATAGACAAGGACAGTTATACAATTCGTTTTACTCCCAGAAAACCTTCCAGCATTTGGAGTGCCATCAATATCAAAAAAATGGAGGAGCTTACCAAAGCGGGAATTATGAAAGATGAAGGTCTAAAAGCGTTTAGTTTTAGAACCGAAAGCAAATCAAAAATTTATTCGCACGAGAAAGAGCCTGTTCCGCTGGATCCTGATTACGAAAAGCAGTTTAAGAACAATAAAACTGCCTGGGAATTTTTTGAAAAACAGGCACCTTCATACAAAAAAGTAATGATTCACTGGATAATGAGCGCGAAGCAGGAAAAAACGCAGCAGTCCAGATTGGAGAAGACAATTACTGAAAGCGAAAAATTGAAACGGGTTTTGTAATGCATTTATTTTCAACATAATTTGGAAGATTAATCCCAGCCAACTATTTTTGAACGAATTTCAATAATAACAATGTTTTTATGGATAAAACACTTTGGGAAAAAGTCCTGAATTTTGACTTTGATAATGCTGCTGATCAATACGGATTTTCAACACGTTTAGCACTTGAAAATCATTGGACGTTATATTTTACTCAAAGCGCTTTGTTAGAATATAAAAAATTTATGTTTTTGGCGGCAACCCATAATGAAATGGTTTCACCATCGGAAATTGTAGATATTGTCTGGCACCAGCATTTAATTTTTACCAATTCGTATTCTGATTTCTGTACTCTGCTGGAAAAGAGAATCGAGCATATTCCATCTACACATAACCGATCTGAGTTTGATAAATTTCAAATTGCAAAAGAGCGGACAAAAGAATTGTATGAAATTAATTTCGGAATACAGCCTTCTGAGGTTTGGAATTGTAAAAATGAATTAGATTCTTTGAATCTTAACAAAAGCAAATATGATGTTTCTAAGCTCAGTAAATATTTTTTGAGAAACTCTATACTGCTGTCTTTCCCTGTTTGTCTTCTTATTTTTTCTTTTTTAATAAAAATTAAAAATCCCCATTTCTTAATTGGCTATTTACTGTTATTTGTAGCTGCTTTTCTTTTTTTAGAATACTATTCCAGACGCAGCTTTATTGCTTTGTTTGAGAGCATCAAATCCAATCCAATTATACAAAACCTGAGTGCTCTCGAATTGGTTTATTTTAAGGAAAATAAACTGGAAGTAGTTGTTCACGGTGCTGTCAATAATTTAATTATGGATCACAAAATCAAGGTTCTAACAAACGAGAGATTACAATTGGTCGATGAGAATTTTGGACATAATCAATATGAAAATTGTATCATTGAGATCATGAAAGACTTTGAACCAATGCCTTACAGACAATTGTGCAGAACAGCGATGCAAAAACCAATTTTTGAACAATTGCAAAAAGGTACGTACAGAATCAGGCAGCGAATTATCGACTCAAAAGAATTTACTTTTGTTATACTCTTAACAATGATTGTTTTAGGAGTATTATTAAGTGTTATTTTTAGTCGTTTTATTACAGGGATTTGGAGAGGTAAACCGGTAACATTATTGTTATTTACGATTGTTCCTTTGGTTATCATTTCTAGTTATTATGTAAAGCGTATTATAGATTTAATGTTTACCCAAATTATACCTTCTTCTTTCCAAGAAAAAATCAACAGCAGTAATAAAAGCGAAACAAATTGGGAATGGAATTATTTTTTATACGGGAACATAGTCCTGGCGAGTTCATTTATTCCGTTAACAAATTATCATAACAATAATTCATTTTCGTCTAACAATTCTGGTTCTTCCTGTACTTCATCTGACTCTTCGTGCAGCAGTTCATGCGGTTCTTCCTGCGGAAGCTCTTGCGGTGGATGCGGAGGAGATTAAGAAAAGTATTGAAAGACGAAATAAACCTAATAATTAATTTTTCTAAATATAGTAATGAAAAATACCCTTTTGCTTGTAATGATGCTAATTTCAAATTGGAATTATGCTCAGACAAAGAGTAAGTACGAGAATCTCGATTTAAAAATAAAAGAGATCGAAATTTTATTCAACCAAAAAAATAACAACTTATTGGCAGATTATTTTTGTCCAAAAATGGTTAATTACGTTGGCGGTAAGGATAGTGTTGCAGTTGTTTTAAATGAGATTTCTGCAGTGATAGAAACCAATAAAATTACAAGATATAAATTTAGTTTTGGGAAGCATTCAAAAATTGTTCAGTCAGATGATGAACTCCAATGTACAATTCCATTAATTACAGAGCTGGAAAATAATGAATTTGTGGTTGTTACAGAAGCTGCATTATTATTGTTTTCTAATGATGATGGAAAAAGCTGGTGTTTGGCTTTTCCTCCAGACGATGAGGATTTGGAATATAATGAACTTTTAAATCTCAGTAAGAAAATTGTAATTCCGGAAATAAAGCAAAAAGTAACGGATAAGAAATAACATTTATTAAGTTAAGAGCAAGTTTGCTTTGACTTTTTCATTTCTTTAATATCACATTCCCGGCCAGTACAAAACATTAAATTTATGACCATCAGGATCTGAGAAGCAAAAAGTATATCCTTCTCCGTAATTTTGAGGTTCAGAAAAGATCTGACCGCCGCATTCCAGAACTTTATCACGCCATTTATCGACTTCTGCTCTAGTATTGGCAGAAAGCGAGAACAACACTTCACTTTGTTTCTCCCAATTTCCTATCGATCCGTTGGTATCATCTTTTAATTTGTTCTTTTTGAAGAAGTTGATGATAAATTTATTACCGCCAAACAGAAAACTTGCTGCATCATCTGAACTGTGTTTTCCATTAAATTCAAAACCTAGTTTGGTATAAAAATTACGTGTAGCGTCTAGATTATTCGAAGATAAATTCCCCCAGATCATTTTAGTTTCCATTTTTGCAGGTTTTTTAAATTGGGAAATAAAATTATGTATTTCAAATTCTGAACTTTTATATTTATTTGGTTAAATGTTACATTTTTATAATGTTAGCAAATCTTTAAAGATCATTTAAGAAATGGAAGTAAGTTTCTTTATTCCTTAATTATTGTATGATGACCTTTTATCTTAAAAAAAATAAATTCTTTTACAGAAACTCGTTCAAAATAGTTGTTGGTCGAAATTCTATTGATGAAATAATGATTTATTCTAAATTTATATCTTAGAGTCGAAAGAGCGGCTAACTAAATTCAAAACCGATGAAAAATATTTTTCTATACTTATGTCTTTTTGGTATAATTTCCAACAGCTTCAGTCAGGAATTTGCAAATGCTCCAAAACCTTTTGGACCGCTTCCTTCGCAAAAACAAATCGACTGGCAGGAAATGGAATTTTATGCTTTTGTACATTTTTCATTAAACACCTTTACCAATAAGGAGTGGGGTTACGGAGACGAATCACCAGCACTTTTTAATCCGTCGCAATTAGACGTTCGTCAGTGGGCACGCGTGGTTAAAAATGCCGGAATGAAAGGAATAATTCTGGTTGCCAAACATCATGATGGTTTTTGTTTATGGCCTTCTGCCTATACAGAACGCTCGGTAAAAAATTCGCCGTGGCAAAACGGAAAAGGCGATTTAGTAAAAGAATTAGCGGCAGCCTGTAAAGAATACAATTTAAAATTAGGATTGTATCTTTCGCCTTGGGACAGAAATCACCCTGAATATGGAAAACCTGAATATGTAACCTATTTTAGAAATCAGTTAAAAGAATTATTGACCAATTATGGCGATGTTTTCGAAATGTGGTTTGATGGTGCCAATGGCGGTGACGGGTATTATGGCGGTGCTGACGAAACCAGAAAAATCAATTCGCTTACGTATTACAATTGGGATGAAACGTATAAATTAATTTACAATATCGCTCCAAAAACATTGGTTTGGGGTGTTGGTCCGTCTGAAGCAAGATGGATTGGAAATGAAGAAGGACGTGCAGGAAAAACCAATTGGTCTTTGCTGCGCCAGAAAGATGAATTGGCTGGAAAAGTACATTACAGCGAATTTATGTCGGGACACGAAGATGGAGAAAAATGGGTGCCGGGAGAAGCCGATGTTTCGATTAGACCGGGATGGTTTTATCATTCGGTTGAAGATGACAAAGTTCGTCCGCTTGACGAAATGGTTGATATTTATTATGAATCGATTGGACGAAATGCAACTTTATTATTGAATCTTCCTGTAGACAGACGCGGATTGGTTCATGAAAATGACGAAGCGCGATTAAAAGAACTGGTAGCAACTATAAAAGCAGATTTTAAAAAGGAATTGCTGGCAGGTACAAAAGTCAACGCAGATAATGTTAGAGGAAATAATATTGAATTTAATGCTAAAAATGTAATCGACGGAAATAAAAATACCTATTGGGCAACCGATGATAATGTAAACAAGGCATCGATCTCTTTTGTTTTTAATAAACCTACAGCATTAAACAGAATCCTTCTTCAGGAGGATATTAAATTAGGGCAGCGCGTAAAGGCATTTACGGTTGAAGCTAAAGTAGAGGGTAAATGGCAGACTATTGCAAACGAAACTACAATTGGTTACAAAAGAATTTTGAGGCTGGAGAGAGTAAAGGCTTCAGAACTTCGCATTACGATTACAGATGCTAAATCGAGTATTGTAATTTCTAACATTCAGGCTTATAACGCACCAACATTTGTTCGTGCACCCGAAATTAAGCGTGATAAAAATGGTTTGGTTACGATAAAATCTGAAAATGGAGACAGTATTTATTATACGGTTGACGGAAGCAATCCATCAGCAAAAAGTTTGTTGTACAAAAATCCGTTTAAGTACGACAAAGCGGTACAGATAAAAGCGATTTCAAGAAATACTGCAGAAAAAATAAACAGTGCGGTAAAAATGGCAAAGTATGGAATTTCAAAAGAAAATTGGAAAATAACTGCCGTTTCAAGCGGTGATCTAAAAACTGCAGACCGAATAATAGACGGTAATCCCGATACAGATTGGGGTTTTGGAAGCGAAACCAATAAACTACCGCAGACCGTAACTATTGATATGGGAACTTCTCTAAAAATAAAGGGATTTACTTATACACCACAGCAGGTTGGTAATAATCTAAATCTGATTTCGAATTATGAATTCTATACCAGTATTGATAATGTAAATTGGACAAAACAGTCAGAAGGAGAATTCTCTAATATCAAACATAATCCGATAGAGCAGGTTAAGGTTTTTGTAGGAGTGCAAACCCGATATTTGCGTTTTACTGCGACGGCGGCAGTAAGTAAAGGCCAATCGGTTTCTATTGGTGAAATTGATGTAGTCGAAGAGTAAAAAAATAAAGATTTTAAAAATAGCTTTAAGTTTAGAATTATGTCTTTTGGCGATGATAATTTGTTATTAGTCGAAATTATAATAGCAGCTATTTAACAAAAACATAAATTTATCCTAAATTAATTAATCGAATAACCGAAACATGATTAAAGAAGATATAGGTTTTAGAGAAGCAGGTAAGTTTGAAGAAACACGTTTTGAAAAAATTCATAACGTTATTTTTGACTCCTCTCAAGAAGCTTCTTTATTAGTGGCGCAAGAAATTGCAAATTTAATTCAGAGAAAAAATGAGTTAAATGAGCCATGTGTTTTGGGTTTGGCAACAGGTTCTTCACCAATAAAAGTATATGAAGAACTTGTAAGAATGCATAAAGAAGAAGGACTGAGTTTTGCAAACGTAGTTACTTTTAATTTAGATGAATATTATCCAATGGATAAGAATAATATCCAGAGTTATTTTCATTTTATGCATGAACATCTTTTTAATCATGTAAACATTCCTGCTTCCAATATTAATATTCCTGACGGAAAGGTAAGCGCTGAGGAATTACAGCAGTATTGCATTGATTATGAAATGAAAATTAAGTCTTATGGAGGATTAGATTTTCAGCTCTTAGGAATAGGACGAACTGGGCATATTGGTTTTAATGAGCCGGGATCTCACGTAAATTCTGGTACAAGAAGCATTACATTAGATCACTTAACACGTATTGATGCAGCTTCTTCTTTTTTAGGAATCGATAATGTTCCCAGAAAAGCGATTACAATGGGAATTGGTACAGTACGTCATGCAAAAAGAATTGTACTTCTTGGATGGGGAATCAGCAAGGCTGGAATCATTCAGGAAACTATAGAGGGACAGATTTCGTCTAGAGTTCCAGCAACTTATCTGCAGGAACATAGTAATACAACTTTTGTTTTAGATACAGAAGCTTCGTCTGAGTTAACGCGTGTAAAAACGCCATGGTTAGTAAAATCGGTTGTTTGGACAGAAGAATTAAAATTAAAGGCGGTAGCGTGGTTGAGTGAATTGACCGGAAAGCCTTTCCTTAAATTAACAGATAAAGACTATAACGATAATGGCATGTCAAGCCTTCTGACTGAAGAAGGTACTGCATACAATTTAAATATTCAGATGTTTAATAAGATGCAGCAGACGATCACTGGATGGCCGGGCGGAAAGCCGAATGCTGATGATACTTACAGACCGGAGCGTTCCACACCGGAGAAAAAAAGAATTATTATTTTCAGCCCGCACCCAGATGATGATGTAATTTCTATGGGAGGTACTTTTGACCGCTTAGTAGAGCAGGGGCACGACGTGCATATTGCATATCAAACTTCTGGAAACATTGCAGTTTCAAACGAAGAGGCATTAAAATTTGCCGAAATTTCGAAAGCATTAAATGTGAATTCTACTGAATCTGAAGCTATTATTAACTTTTTGAAAAATAAAAAGAGTAATGATATAGATTCATTAGAAGTTAGAAAATTAAAAGGATTAATTAGAAGAAGCGAGTCTTTGGCAGCAACCCGATATTTAGGTCTGCCGGATTCTAATGTAAATTTCCTTGATCTTCCTTTTTATGAAACAGGAACCGTAAAGAAAAATAATCTTTCTGATGCAGATATAGAAATTATGTGTGATATCATCGAAAGAATAAAACCACATCAAATTTATGCAGCCGGAGATCTTGCAGATCCTCACGGTACGCACAAAGTTTGTCTGGATAGTTTGTTTGAAGCTTTGAAAAGGCTGAAACACAAAAGTTTTATGGACGAATGCTGGGTTTGGCTTTACAGAGGCGCTTGGCATGAGTGGGAATCGTACCAAATTGAAATGGCTGTACCAATGAGTCCGGATCAGGTTCTTAAGAAACGTCATGCTATTTTTTATCACCAGTCTCAAAAAGACGGAGTTATGTTTCAGGGTGATGACAGCAGAGAGTTTTGGGTTCGAGTTGAAGACAGAAATAGATTGACAGCAAAAAAATACCACGATTTAGGATTAGCAGATTACTCTGCAATTGAAGCTTTTAAACGTTATCATTTCTAAATTAGTTTTTGTTGTTCAATAAAGATAATAAGCTATTCATGGTTTATTTGGTTAGTTACCTATATTGAAGAAAATGCAGCTGTGGTGGCTGCATTTTCGTTTTTTATGCTTTTTTTTACTTCAAAGCAACAAAGGTTTACGCAAAGTCTGCTAAGTTTTTTTTTGATTGGATAAAGTAGAAATAAAAAAATTCGCAAAGCTTATTGGTTAAGCTTTGCGAATTTTTTTTATTGATTTCAGCGGTAAAATCTAAATAGAAGAATTTAAAATTTTCTGTTTTACTTCGTCAATGTAAGATCTTCCAATTACGTAGCGAAGTCCTTCAATTTCAATACTGTTTCCTTCTACGGCGTCAATTTTATCAATTGCAATTGTGTATGATCTGTGTATTCTTATAAAATCTCTTTCGGGCAGTAAATTGGTAAAGTCAGAAAGTGTGCTGTGTATAATAAATTTACCAGAAGTGGTGCTTATTTTTAAATAATCCTTTAGACTTTCTATCACTAAGATTTCATTGAGAAGAATTTTTTTCATTTTTTTCTTATCAATCTTAACAAAGATAAAAGGGTTCTCTTTGTTGCTTTCTACAGCTGCCTTTGGCGAATTACTCAGTCGTTTATTGATCTTGTTTACCGCTTTCATCAAACGCGGAAACTCGATTGGTTTTACGAGATAGTCTAAAACATCAAGCTCGTAGGTTTCTATTGCAAACTGGTCATAAGCACTTGTAATTATTAATAAAGGAGGATTTTCCAGACTTTTAATAAAATTAATACCATCCAGAACAGGCATGTTAATGTCTAGAAAAATTACATCGATAGTATTGTTTTTTAGGAAATTCAAACCTTCAATAGAATTACTAAAGGTGTTTATTAATTCTAAATCTTCAATCTGTTCAATATAATTTTTAATAACGTTAATAGCCAATGGCTCGTCGTCAATAATCAAACATTTTATTTTCATTTCTGTATACTTTTTTGGCCGGTAAGGTTTTGTAGGTATAGTTTTAAAAAAGCCAAAATTGGGGCTAAGTGACTTTTATGACTAGCTTTACGACAAAAATATTCTTTTTATTTTTAAATGAAAGCTTATAGTCGTTTTTATTATATCCTAATTCGAGTCTTTTTTTTACGTTCTCCAGACCTATACCACTTGACTTGTTAAAATTATCTTTATGTACGGTAATTTCTGGCGTAGGGTTTGAAAGTGTGAAGTGAAGATAGTCTCCTTTGACGTCAAAATCAATATCTATCGTAACATTTCCGGAATTTTTATTTACGCCGTGTTTAAAAGCATTTTCGATAAAAGTAAGCAGTAAAACCGGAGATATTTCTTTATCGTGAATATCTCCCGAGATAGACATATTTACTTCTAGACGTTCTCCGTTTCTTATGCGTTCCAGATCAAGATAATTTTGGATGCATAAAATTTCATTTTCTAAACTCTGTTTTTTGCCTTTGGTTTCATAAAGCATATAACGCATTAATTCAGAAAGTTTTAAAACAACCTTTGGAGTTTTATTTGATTTTTCTACAGATAAAGAATAAATATTATTAAGTGTATTGAAGAAAAAATGCGGAGAAATCTGCGATTTTAAAAACAGCAGTTCAGTTTCCAGTTGTGATTTTTCAAGATCTGTAACCCTTCTTTGTTCTTTCAGGAAATTCAATGTAATTTTTATAGCAGTTACAAAAGTGATTACATAGAGTTCTCCCATCATCATATCAATGGTGTAATTGAGTGTCAGTTTGTCGATAGTCTGAGGTCCTTCCGGCCACACGTCATGTGTAATCAATAAATAGGTAAGGTTAAATTTGATGATGACCATTACAAAAATTGCCGACAAGATCGCGATTACATACAGAAAGTATTTTTTGTGATAAACTAAATACGGCATTAAAACCAAAATGTTAAGATAACACAACGCCATGTGAATCGGAAAGCCTAATAAATTTGTTTTTAAAGAATAGAGATAATCATTAAAATAGCTTCCCCAGCGGAAAGTATTAAACAAAAAATAAGTCAGCCAAAAGTAAATATGAAAGCGTACTGGGAGTCTGTAAAGTTTGTCTGAGTTGATAATCATAATAAAATTTTAGGAGATCGTTTGTTACTGTTTTTTGGTGTTTAGAGCTGTTTAAATGTCATCCGTCTAAATTTATTTTAATAAAAGTCAAGTTTATCTAAATTTAAAGTTAAATTAATATTGTTTTGATATGAGGAAAATTACACTGCTTCTTCTCATTGTGATTTTTATTGCAAGTTGTAAAATAAATATAGACAAAAATACAACACAGCAAAGTTTTGTCGCAAATTATGTGGACCCATTTATCGGGACCGGTGGTCATGGGCATACTTATCCTGGTGCAACAGTTCCTTTTGGCATGCTGCAGGTGAGTCCGGACAATGGTGTTTCGAGCTGGGACTGGTGTTCTGGATATCATTATTCAGATTCAATCGTTGCCGGTTTTAGTCATTTACACTTAAGCGGCACCGGAATTGGAGATTTGGCAGACATCTTATTTATGCCAATTAATAAAAAAGTAGATTTAACTGTCAAAGCTGCATCAAGAGATTTACTTCCTTACAAATCAAAATACAGTCATGCTAACGAAAAAACAATACCGGGTTATTACCAGGTTTTTCTTGAAGATCCTAAAATCAATGTAGAGTTAACCTCTTCGCAGCGTACTGCTCTGCACAAATATACCTTTAATAATAAAGACATACAATCTGTAGTGGTAGATCTTGGTTTTGCCATAAATTGGGATAAAGCCTTAAAAACAGCTGTTACTATAGAAGACGACCACACTATTTCTGGTTATAGATACAGCACAGGCTGGGCAAAAAATCAGAAAGTATATTTTGTGGCTAAATTTTCTAAAGCTATTACAGAATCTGTGATAACGGCAGATAAAAAAACAGTTTCTGGGAATAAAGCCGAAGGAGAAAATACAGCGGTGCAATTGTTTTTTAATCCTGAAAACACAAACGAATTGTTTGTAAAAGTAGCTTTATCGTCTGTAAGTATTGCAAATGCAAAAGATAATTTTGATATCGGAAATAAAGATTTTGAAACTGTAAAATCTGATGCATCAGTAACTTGGAATTCGGTTTTAAGTAAAATTAAAGTAGAAACTCCGATAGATTCTCTTAAAACAATTTTTTATACCTCTTTGTATCATGCTCAGGTTGCACCTGTAACGTACAGTGATAAAAACGGACAATTTAGAAGAGAAGACGATCAGATTATTACAGCAAAAAATTACACAGCTTACTCTACTTTATCACTTTGGGATACGTTTAGAGCAGAAAATCCTTTGCTGACAATTTTAGATACAAAACGAGTTTCAGATATGGTAAATTCGATGCTGGCGTATTATGATACAAAAAAAATACTTCCGGTTTGGACTTTATATGCCAACGAAACCAATACGATGACAGGGTATCATTCGATTCCGGTAATTGCAGATGCTTATCTAAAAGGCATCAAAGGTTTTGACGGAGAAAAAGCGTTCGAAGCCATGAAAGCAACCATGATGCAAGACGAGCGCGGGTTAAATTTCTACAAAAAATACGGTTACATTCCATATAATTTATTAGACGAGTCGGTTACGATTACACTAGAATATGCTTACGATGACTGGTGCGTTGCGCAAATGGCAAAAGCATTGGGAAAACAAGCAGATTATGAATTTTTCTTCAACAGATCTAAAGCGTATCAGCATTTATTTGATCCGAAATCAGGATTTATGAGAGGAAAATCTGAAGACGGAAAATCATGGAACGAACCTTTTGATGCTAAGCATTCTAACCACAGAGAACACACAGATTATACAGAAGGAAATGCGTGGCAGCACAGTTGGTTTGTGCCTCAGAATGTAGAAGATTTTATTAGACTTCACGGAGGAAATCAAACCTTTACAAGTCGCTTAGAGCAGTTGTTTACAGAGAGTTCTGAGATTACAGGTAATAATGTTTCTGCCGATATTTCTGGTTTAATCGGGCAGTACGCACACGGAAATGAGCCAAGTCATCATATTTCGTATTTGTTCAATCATGCAGGACAGCCTTGGCGCACACAATATTGGGTTCGTCATATTTTAGACACACAATACAATACAACGGCAAACGGATTGAGCGGCAACGAAGACTGCGGCCAAATGTCGGCTTGGTATGTTTTCAGTTCGATGGGATTATACCCAATGAATCCGGCTTCTGGAGAATACGAAATTGGAAGTCCGATTTTTGAGAAATCAACTATAAATCTTGACGGAGGAAAAAGTTTTGTGATCGAAGCAGAAAATGTTTCAGATAAAAACTTCTATATACAATCGGCGACCTTAAACGGTGCTGAGTTCAATCAAACAACTATTACACATCAACAGCTCCTAAAAGGAGGAACGCTGCATTTTGTAATGGGAGCACAGCCAAATAAGAACTGGGGAATTAAAAAATAAACTAGCGTAACTAACTAACAAATAAATAAATTAATGGACATTATTGACGTATCAATTATCGTAGCTTATATTCTGCTCTCTGTAGGTATAGGAATATGGATTTCAAGAAAAGCATCAAAAGGATTAGATGATTATTTCCTGGGTGGAAAAACTATTAAATGGTATTTTCTGGGATTAAGCAACGGATCAGGAATGTTTGATGTTTCAGGGACGTCCTGGATGATTGGAGTATTATTTTTATACGGAGTAAAAAGTTTCATGTTTATGTGGCTTTGGCCGATCTGGAATCAGATTTTCGTGATGATGTTCCTCGCGGTGTGGATTAGAAGATCAAAAGTAATGACAGGATCTGAATGGATTTTGACTCGTTTTGGGAGTGACAGAGCCGGAAAAGCATCACATATTATTGTAGCGATTTTTGCAATCATTTCGACAATAGGTTTTATTGCTTACTTTTTTGAAGGAATTGGAAAATTTGTAACCATTATTCTTCCTTGGGATTTAACGCTTCATTATGGCGATTTAATTTTATTAACATCTGAGCGCTCTTATGCTTTGATCATTATATTGTTAACTACAATTTATACAGTAAAAGGCGGTATGTTTTCTGTAGTTGCGACAGAGGTTGTACAGTATTTAATTATGATTGTTGCTGGTGTTTTAATTGCAGGTTATGCCTTTATAAATTACACCGATATTCAGATTAATTCGGTTATTACAGAAGAATGGAAAAATGTTTTCTTTGGCTGGCAGTTTGAAACCCAGTGGAGTGATAAGTTTCAGACTTTTAATAATTTGATAGATTCTGAAGGTTACAAAATGTTTGGCGCTTTTATCGGAATGACTTTATTCAAAGGTTTTTTTGCGAGTATTGCAGGACCAACACCAAGTTATGATTTACAAAGAGTTCTTTCTACAAAATCTGTAAAAGAAGCGGCTTATATGAGTGGTTTTACAAACCTGATTTTATTTATTCCGAGATACTTATTAATTACCGGAATTGTGGTTATTGCTTTAGTAAATTTAGCACCAGAATTGAACGCAAATACAGGATTAACGGGAGCTGACTTAGAATTATTAATGCCAAAAGTGGTTAATTTATATATCCCGGTCGGAATCAAAGGAATTTTATTGGCTGGTTTATTAGCTGCTTTCATGTCTGGATTCTCTGCATTCGTAAACGCAGGTCCAGCCTATATTGTAAATGATATTTATAAAAAATACTTCAAACCAGTTGCCTCAAACGCTCATTATATTAAAGTAAGCCAGATTTCGTCTTTCTTAGTAGTGGGTTTAGGAGTTTTTATGGGATTCTTTGCAGACTCTATCAATTCGCTGACTTTATGGATCACAAGTGCTTTATACGGAGGTTATGTAGCAGCCAACTTTCTTAAATGGATTTGGTGGCGTTTTAATGGTTGGGGTTATTTCTGGGGAATGTTCGCCGGATTAATCGTAGCTTCTTTACAATTTGCTTTAGGTCAGGCCAAAGGAAGCTTAACCGAAGGATCATTTTTATATGAATTATCACAAGTACAGGCAATTTACCTTTTCCCATTAATATTTGGTTTCTCGATTTTAGGCTGTCTTTTAGGTACTTTCTTAAGTAAACCAACAGATATGGAAGTTTTAAAATCTTTCTATTCTAATGTGAGACCTTGGGGATTCTGGCATCCGGTTTATAAATTGTTAAAAAAAGAAGATCAGACTTTTGAAAAAAATAAAGATTTTGGACTGGATATGATGAATTGTGCTATCGGTATTGTATGGCAGTCAAGTATGATTCTGCTTCCGATATTCTTTATCATCAGAGATTATCCAAAAGCAATTGTTGCACTAATCGTGTTTTTGGTAACGACAACGATACTAAAATTCACCTGGTTGGATAAAGTTAGAAAAATAGAAGATTAATTTTAAAATAAAAATAAACAAGCAGAGGCATAGATTTTATGTTTAGAAAAGTAAAAAATACAAAAGAAACAAGTTCCACACATAGCTAATATCTTTTGAGCTAACTACAACCTTTTTTTCTTAAGTTTTAAAACTATGCCTCTATTTGTTTAAATATAAAGTCCGCTTTCAACAAAGCTTAAATAGAATAACAATAAACAAAAAACAAAAAAAATGAGCAGTATTCCTTGGCAAGACAGACCCGAAAACAGTAAAGATGTAATGTGGAGATATTCTGAGAATCCTATTATCGACAGATATGCGATTCCATCATCAAACAGTATTTTTAATAGTGCTGTTGTACCTTTTGGTGACGGATATGCGGGGGTTTTTAGATGTGATAACAAAGCAGTTCAAATGAATATTTTTGCTGGTTTCAGTAAAAACGGAATCGACTGGGATATTAACCACGAACCAATTGTAATGCAGTCTGGTAATACAGAAATGATCGAATCTGCTTATAAATATGATCCTCGTGTGGTTTGGATTGAAGATCGTTACTGGATTACATGGTGTAACGGTTACAACGGACCAACCATCGGAATTGGATATACTTTTGATTTTAAAGAATTTTTTCAATGTGAAAATGCGTTCCTTCCTTTCAACAGAAACGGAGTTTTATTTCCACAAAAAATAAATGGTAAATACGCTATGTTAAGCCGTCCAAGTGATAACGGACATACCCCTTTTGGTGATATCTGGATCAGCTACAGCCCTGACATGAAATATTGGGGAGAACACAGACTGGTAATGAAACCAAGTCCGTTTGAGCAAAGTGCCTGGCAGTGTACCAAAGTAGGAGCAGGACCAATCCCAATTTTAACAGAAGACGGATGGCTGATGATCTACCATGGTGTTATCAATACCTGCAACGGTTTCCGTTATGCAATGGGATCTGCATTATTAGAAACAGATGCGCCGGATCAGGTAAAATACAGAACACAGCCTTATTTATTAGGACCTGCAGAAATTTATGAAATGGTTGGAGATGTGCCAAATGTGGTTTTTCCATGTGCAGCTTTACACAATATTGAAGAAGATAAATTAGCCGTTTATTATGGTGCCGCAGATACTGCAGTAGCTATAGCATTTGGTAAACTGAGTGAAGTAATACAATTTACAAAAGATAATAGTTTATAAAAAATGATGCGAATTAAAAGTCAGTTTTTATCTGTAATTATAGGGTGTGTCTCTGTTGCTGGTTTTGCTCAATCAGTAAAAGAGATTACACCCAAAAATTACATTGCGTACAAAACTTCAAAAGAAATAATAATTGATGGAGATGAAGCCGATCCTTCTTGGGAAAAAGCAGAATGGACTACCTCATTTATTGATATAGAAGGCGTTGCAAAACCAAAGTACAATACACAAGTCAAAATGCTTTGGGACGATAAATACTATTATATACTCGCAAAAATGGAAGAACCTCACGTTTGGGCAAACCTAAAACAACGTGATACCATTATTTTTTATAATAATGATTTTGAAGTGTTCATTGATCCAGACGGAGATACTCAAAATTATTACGAATTAGAAATTAACGCGCTTAATACCGCTTGGGATTTATTTATAAATAAACCTTATCGCGAAAAAAATACTGTTTTAAACGATTGGAATATTTCAGGATTAAGATCTGCTGTAAAAGTAAACGGAACTTTGAATAATGCATCAGACACCGATAAAGGCTGGACATTAGAAATTGCAATTCCGTGGTCGGTTTACAAAACATCTTATTTTGATGATATTGTTCCAAAAGATAAATTCTGGAAAGTAAATTTTTCCAGAGTCAACTGGCAGCACGATATTGTAGACGGTAAATACGAGCGTAAAAAAGATAAAGAAGGAAAGTTTCTCCCAGAATACAATTGGGTTTGGTCGCCTATGGGAGTTATCAATATGCATGAGCCCGAAAAATGGGCTTATGTATACTTTTCTTCAAAAGAAATCGGCGGTAAAGATTCCTTTACGATTCCAGAAGATGATAAGGTAAAATGGGAATTATATGCCTTATACCGTGCTCAAAAGAAATATTTTGAAGAGCATAAAACCTGGGCAAAATCTCTTGAAAATCTAGCTAAAAAGAATATCAGTATTGATAATAAAGTTTTGAAACCAGTATTAGAAAACCATTTATCAGGATTTAATATTGCGATAAAAAGTCCTTTTTCAAACAAAACCTTAATAATAAAAGAAGATGGTGAAATTATTACAAAATAAAAGCTTTTTTAAGCTTTCAGCAATAGCTTTTCTAGCCTTAACATTAAGTTTTTTTTCCTGCGATCATAAAACTCAAATGGATGGTAAATTTGATTTTGGCGTTTGGATTACTGCAGATGCTAAAAGATCAAATGAGGACTACTCCAAAGAATTCAAAAAATACAAAGACGGCGGCATTGACGAAGTTTTAATAAACACACAAACAGATCCAAAACTTTTAGCAAGATTAGTGCCTTTGGCTAAAAAAGAAGGATTAAAAGTACATGCGTGGATTATGGCCATGAACCGCCCAAATGATTCAGTTGCATTAAAACATCCGGATTGGTATCAGGTAAGTAAAGAAGGTAAATCTTGTTTTGACAACCGACCTTATGTTGATTACTATCAATGGCTTTGCCCAACCAAAAAAGAATCGAGAGAACATGTTTTAGGTCTGGTTGAAGGATTAGCAAAAGTCGACGGAATAGAAAGTGTGCATTTAGATTACATTCGTTTTCCGGATATCTTTTTGCCAATCAGTTTATTACCAAAGTATAATTTAGTTCAGGATAAAGAATTACCACAATTTGACTTTTGTTATTGTGATGCGTGCGTAAGCAAATTCGAAAAAGAACATCATAAAAACCCAAAAACAAGCCACAACACTTCAATAGATATGGAGTGGAAAAACTTTAGATTAAATGCAGTAAAAGCTGTTGTTGATGATGCATATAAAATTGCTCACAAACACCACGTAAAACTTACCGCAGCGGTATTTCCTTATCCGGAAATGGCAGATCATATGGTGCGCCAGCGTTGGGATAAATGGAATATTGACGAAGTTTACCCAATGATTTATCATAGTTTTTATGATGAAGAAATTGACTGGGTTGGTTATGCAACAAAACAAGGTGCTGCAGATTTAGAAGGAAAAGATACTAAAATCAATACAGGAATTTATATTCCGGGATTAAAATCAGATGCAGAATTGAAAGAAGCGATTTTGCTGGCAAAGAAAAATGGTGCAAAAGGAGTTTCATTTTTTGACGGAAATGCTTTATCAGATAGTAATTTAAAGACCATAAAAGAAGTAAAAGCATCTTTATAGTCGATTTTACTTAGGTAAAAAAAATTATCTGATTAAATTAGCAAAGCCAATGGCTAATTATTTTAGGAAATGTTAAAACAAAAAAAGCAGCACATGTCAAACAGAAGAGATTTTATAAAAAAAACAACTTTAGGAACACTTGCCATAAGTTCAGTTGTGGGCGTTAGCAGTTTTGCTAATACCAAAGACGAGGAACAAGTTGTATTAACTGAAAAAAAGCAAAAAAAGCCTGTCATAATTTCAACATGGAATCATGGTTTGCCTGCTAATAAAGAATCCTGGAAACAATTAAAAGACGGTAAACCAGCTTTGGACGCTATCGAAGCCGGAATGAAAATTCCAGAAGCAGATCCAACAGTGCGCAGTGTTGGTTATGGAGGATATCCAGACCGCGAAGGAAAAGTTACGCTAGATGCCTGCATTATGGATCATAACAGCAATTGCGGTTCTGTTTGTTTTCTTCAAGGAATCATGCACCCAATTTCTGTGGCCAAAAAAGTACTTCAAAATACACCGCACGTAATGTTAGCCGGACAAGGCGCCTTGCAATTTGCCTTGTCAGAAGGATTTAAAGAAGAAAATCTTTTGACTCCGGAATCTGAAAAAGACTGGAAAAAATGGCTTGAAGATTCAAAATATAAGCCTGTAATAAATATAGAAAATCACGATACCATAAGCATGCTAATGTTGGATCAAGACGGTAACCTTTCGGGAGGGTGCACTACTAGTGGTGCTGCCTGGAAGATGCACGGCCGCGTCGGTGATTCCCCAATAATCGGCGCGGGTCTTTTTCTGGATAACGAAGTTGGAGCTGCGGCAGCAACTGGTTTAGGAGAAGCCGTTATTAGAACAGCAGGAAGCGCAATGGTTGTAGAATTAATGCGTCAGGGAAAATCTCCTTTTGATGCCTGCAAAGAAATCACAGAGCGTATCTACAACAAGCATAAAAGCCATAAAGATATGGAGTATCTGCAGGTTGGTTTTATTGCCTTGAATAAAAACGGAGAACATGCTGGTTACAGCTTAAGATCTGGTTTTAATTTTGCAGTTTCTGATGATGAAAAAGGGCATAGAATGGAAGATGCAAAATTTAAAATGTCCTGGGATAAATAATATGTAAGCTTTCAACTTTGTCAAAGTTTTAAACTTTGACAAAGTTTTGTCATTTCGCTATCGCTCGGGTCTCCTTTCAGTTGAAATGACAAACAAAAACTAAAAAACTACCTCTCTTGGGTTTTAACAACAAACCACAAAGAGAAACCAAAAAACAAAGAATGAAAAAATTATTATTCCTATTAACCTTAATCACTTCAATTTTCTCGGCTAACGCGCAGAAAGTTTATACGGAAAATGATATTCGTATCATTCCAAAACCGTCTCAGACTCTTATTAAAACAGGTGTTTTTCAATTTACAAAAGATACAAAGTTTGTAGTAAATGGAGATTTCCAAAAAGATCTTGCAAATGCTTTGGCTTCAAAATTTGAAGCAGCTGCAGGATGGAAACCAGAGGCGACGACAAAAGCGCCAGTAAGCAATTTTGTTCTGTTTAAAGTTGATCCGAACTTAAAAAATGAAGCTTACGTTTTGGATGTAAATCCGACGAGCATTGTTATTTCTGCCAAAGGAAATGTTGGTTTTATGTATGGTTTAGAAAGCGTGAGACAATTACTTCCAGAAGCGATTGAAAGTAAATTTGCGATTTCTACTGCAAAATGGGAAATTCCAAGTTTGACCATTACAGACGAACCTCGTTTTAAATGGAGAGGTTTAATGCTGGATTTATCACGTCATTTCTTCGATAAAAATTATATTCTGGCAACAATTGATCGTTTGGCAATGCATAAAATGAACGTTTTGCATTTGCATTTGGTTGATGATCAAGGCTGGAGAATCGAAATTAAAAAATATCCAAAACTAACAGAAGTTGGTGCTTGGAGAGTAGATCAGGAAAACACAAGCTGGAATGCCAGATTAACTACAAACCCTGACGAAAAAGGTACTTACGGTGGATTCTTCACGCAAGATGAATTAAGAGAAATAGTTAAATATGCATCGACAAAAGGAATCGAAATTATTCCTGAAATCGAAATGCCAGCGCACGTAAGCAGTGCAATTGCTGCGTATCCGGAATTGGCTTGTTTCAATCAGAGAATTGGTGTTCCGTCAGGCGGAGTTTGGCCTTTGACGGATATTTACTGTGCAGGAAAAGAATCGACTTTTGAATTTTTGCAAAATGTAATTGATGAAGTAATTACAATTTTCCCTTCAAAATATATTCACATTGGCGGCGATGAAGCGACTAAAACGAATTGGGCAAAATGTCCGAACTGCCAGAAAAGAATCAAGGACGAACATTTAAAAAGTGTTGACGAATTACAGAGCTATTTTGTAAAACGTATGGAAAAATACATCAACTCAAAAGGTAAAAGAGTTATCGGCTGGGATGAAATTTTAGAAGGCGGTTTGGCTCCAGATGCAACGGTTATGAGCTGGAGAGGAATGAAAGGCGGTATCGAAGCAGCAGATCAAGGTCATGATGTAATTATGAGTCCAGAATCTCCTTGTTATTTCAATTTTTACCAAGGACCGCAAAACGAAGAACCTTTAGCTTTTGATGCTTACAATCCGTTAAGTGAAGTATATAAATTTGATCCTGTAGTTTCGACAATGACGCCACAAGAAACAGCACATGTTTTAGGCGGTCAAGCCAATTTATGGGCAGAACATATTGCAGGACCTAAGGATTCTGAGTATATGATTTTTCCAAGATTGGCAGCATTATCAGAAACTTTATGGAGTCCAAAAGAGAAAAGGAACTGGAATGATTTCACTACGAGATTATTCTCTTTATTACAGCGTTACGATTATTTGGGAATCAATTATGCGAAAAGCGCGTATTTGGTAACCGCTTCTTCAACAGCTGATTTGGCTAATAAACAAATCAAAGTCGAATTAAAAAATGAATTTCCTAATCCAGATATTCGTTACGTTTTAGGAGATAAAAGTATCGATCATCATGCTGTAAAATATGCTGCTCCAATTGATATTAAGGAAACTACAGTTTTAAAAGCTTCTTTATTTCAGAATGAAAAACCGGTAGGAAAAACATATACAGATACGCTTGTTTTCCATAAAGGATTTGCTAAAAAAGTAAAATACTTAACACCTTACAATTCGAATTACAAAGGAGACGCCAATACAATGGTGAACACCATTCGCGGAAGCAAAAATTTCCACGACGGACAATGGCAGGCTTGGTTAGTAAACGATCTGGAATTGATAATCGATCTGGAAAAACAAGAAAGTATCGAGCAAGTAAGTGTTGGTACTTTAGAAAGTCAAGGAGCAGGAGTTAATTTCCCAATTGAAGTTAAAGTTTTCATTTCTGACGATGGATTTAAATACAGACAAGTTGGAAAAATAACGCGTCCGTATGCTGTAAATGCAGTTCCGGAATTGAAAGATTTTAAGATCAATTTCCAAAAACAAAATGCTCGTTTTATAAAAGTTATCGCTGGCAACTTAAAGAAAAGTCCAAAAGGAGAAAGTTCTTGGTTGTTTGTGGACGAGATTTTGGTGAATTAAATATTTTTAAACACATAGCCCCGATAGCTATCGGGGATAGATTCTTTTTCTTTTGAAACTTGGTAAAAGAATTTAGAAAGAAACTAGTTTCTAACACATAGCTTAACTTGAAATGCTTGTGACAGCTTTGTCAAAGTTTCAAACTTTGACAAAGCTTTAAAATCAAGTATGTCACTTCGATAAAATAGAATTATTAAAGAATAACTCTCTGTAGTATTTGATTATGTAAATCGTTTACTGCTTTAAGATTGCAATTTTTTAAGTTTATAAATGTATAATCTGAAAAAAAATGAATAAGATATTATTTAAGCTCGGGATATTATTGATTTGCTTGATGCCGTTTTTTACTAGTGCTCAAACAAAAGGATTTTCTATATCTAATGGAGAATTTCAAAAAGATGGGAAAATTATAAAAATACATTCAGGAGAAATGCACTATGAACGTATTCCTAAAGAATATTGGAGACATAGGTTGCAAATGATTAAAGCTATGGGATTGAATACCGTGGCAACCTACGTGTTTTGGAATTACCATGAAATTGAGCCGGGTGTATGGGATTTTAAAACAGGAAATAGAGATTTGGGAGAGTTTTTACGTATTGCTAAAAGTGAAGGATTGTATGTGATTCTTAGACCAGGTCCGTATGCATGTGGTGAATGGGAATTTGGAGGCTACCCTTGGTGGCTGCAAAATAATAAAGATTTGGTAATTCGTACCAATAACAAAGCATTTTTGGAAGCTTGCAAAACATATCTGGAACATTTGTATGCAGTGGTAAAAGGAAATTTTGCTAACCAGGGAGGACCTATTATTATGGTTCAGGCTGAAAATGAATTTGGTTCTTATGTTTCTCAAAGAACCGATATTAGTGCTGATGATCATAAAGCATATAAAACTGCAATTTACAATATGCTTAAAGAAACTGGATTCCCAGAGCCTTTTTTTACTTCTGATGGTACTTGGTTGTTTGAAGGTGGTGCTGTTGAAGGCGTGTTACCAACTGCAAATGGAGAATCAAATATAGAAAATTTAAAAAAACAGGTTGATAAATACCATAAAGGACAGGGGCCTTACATGGTTGCAGAGTTTTATTCTGGCTGGCTGGATCATTGGGCAGAACCATTTATTAAAATTGGATCTGAGGAGATTGCAAGTCAAACTAAAAAGTACCTTGATGCAGGTGTTTCTTTTAACTATTATATGGTACACGGCGGTACTAATTTTGGATTTACCTCTGGAGCAAATTATAATGAAGAAAGTGATATTCAGCCGGATATTACAAGCTATGATTATGATGCACCTATTAGCGAAGCTGGTTGGGCAACACCAAAATTTATGGCTATTCGTGAAGTAATGCAAAAGTATTCTAAAACAAAATTAGCACCGATTCCAGAGAAAATACCAGTTACAAAATATCCTAATCAGCTTATTAAATCTAGTATGGATGTTTTAAGTTGGATAAAAAAAGAAAAAGCTGTTGTTAATGATCAACCTTTAACATTTGAAAAGTTAGGTCAGGGAAATGGATATGTTTTATATCGTAAACGATTTACGCAGCCCATTTCAGGTAAATTAAAAATAGAGGGATTGAGAGACTTTGCTGCAGTTTATGTAAATGGAGTTAAAGCGGGTGAATTGAATAGAGTTTTCAAAAATTACGAGTTGACAGTTACTATTCCTTTTAACGGTATTTTAGAAATTCTAGTTGAAAATATGGGGCGTATTAATTACGGAGCCGAAATTGTACATAATACTAAAGGTATTATTTCTCCAGTATTCATTAATGAATATGAAATTAGTGGTGGATGGGAAATGTATAAAATGCCGATGAATGAAGTTCCGGTTGTTAAAAATGAAACGATAAAACCAGGGCGACCAGTTTTATATGAAGCTGCAGTAAACATAGAGAAACCTGCCGACACTTTTCTTGATATGACAAATTGGGGAAAGGGAATTGTATTTGTTAACGGACACAATCTTGGACGCTACTGGAAAGTGGGACCGCAGCAAACGCTTTATGTTCCAGGATGTTGGTTGAAAGCAGGTGCAAATAACTTTGTTGTATTCGAGCAGCTTAATGAAAACACCCAAAAAGAATTAATTTTTACAGATCAACCTATACTTGATAAAGTAAATTAAGATTACCTATTAAACCAGAAAAACAAAGAATAATAAATTATAAATTAGATTAAAGATGAAAAGAGGAATATTCATAATCGCCCTTTTATTTTCAGTTCAGATATTCGCGCAGGCGATATATGAAGATGAAAGATATGTACCAGAAACAGATCCGGCAGTATTAAAAAACTTAGACGAATGGCAAGGCAAAAAATTTGGTTTGTTAATGCACTGGGGAACTTACAGCCAATGGGGAATTGTAGAATCTTGGTCTATCTGTCCTGAAGATTACGGATGGTGTGAGCGTAAAAAAGGAAGTAATCCATCTAATTATAATGATTATATTAAAGATTACGAAGGATTAAGAAAAACGTTTAATCCTGTAAAATTCGATCCTGCAAAATGGGCTAAAGCAGCTAAATATGCCGGAATGAAATACATGGTTTTTACCACAAAACACCATGACGGATTTAATATGTATGATACTAAATATTCTGATTATAAGATTACTAGTAAAGATGTTCCTTTTCATACAAACCCAAAAGCAGACGTTTTAAAAGAGATTTTCAACTCATTTAGAGGTGAAGGTATTTCAACAGGAGCTTATTTCTCTAAACCAGACTGGCATAACGAAAACTACTGGGATCCTTACTTTCCTCCGTTCGACAGAAACGTAAATTACGATCCGTCGTTATATCCAGAAAAATGGCAGAAATATGTTGATTTCACGCACAATCAAATCTTAGAAATCTTATCAAACTACGGTAAAGTTGACATTTTATGGTTAGATGGAGGATGGGTTAGAAAGAGAGATCAGGTTAACATCACAGAAAATTACGCTGAGAAATTTACTGAAAACGAATCTAAAAACGGTTTCATCAAACACAGAGTCGTAGATCAGGATCCTAAAATGGACGAATTGGTTGTAAAAGCACGTGCAAAACAACCAGGTTTGATCGTTGTAGACAGAGCAGTTCACGGTAAAAATCAAAACTATTTAACTCCAGAAGGTCGTGTTCCTGAAAAAACACTTCCTTATCCTTGGGAATCTTGTATTCCAGCAGGAGGTGGATGGTCTTATTCTCCAGGTGCTACTTACATGACTGGAAGACAAGGAATTCATATGTTGATTGATATTGTGGCAAAAGGCGGAAACTTATTGTTGAATGTGGCTCCAAGTCCAGAAGGAGAATGGGATAAAGGGGCTTACGATTTATTGCAAGCTTACGGAGACTGGATGAAAGTGAACAGCACAGCGATTTACAACACAAAACCAATTGAACCTTTTAAAGAAGACAATATTTGTCTGACGCAAAATAAAGCTGGAAATGTATTTGCATTTTATTTAGCTAAAGAAGGAGAAGATAAAATTCCTGCTGCAGTTACAGTGAAATCGATCAGTCCTAAAAAAGGAACAAAAATTACCATGTTAGGTTCTAAAACTTCTTTAAAATGGACAAAAGAAGGAAACGGATTTAAAGTAATAATTCCAGAAAGCTTAAGAAATAACCTTCCTGCAAAAGAAGCTTGGACTTTAAAAATCGAAGCTATAAATCGATAAGAATTAAGCCTATGCTTTTAAATAAAAGAAATAAAATTAAGACAGCATGTATTTTTTACATGCTGTTTTTTAGCATAACCATTTTTGCGCAGCAACCTGCAGATTATGTAAATCCGTTTATTGGAACTTCCAATTTTGGAGCGGCATTTCCAGGTCCAATTGCACCGCGCGGTATGGCAAGTATCAGTCCGTTTAATGTTGCAGGGGTAAAGAATACTCCAATGGAAAAAGACAGTCAATGGCTTTCGAATCCGTATGTGAATGAAAATACTTTTTTAACAGGCTTTAGTCAGGTAAATTTAAGTGGTGTCGGCTGTCCGGAATTAGGTGTTATTTTATTAATGCCGACAACTGGCGATGTAGAAATAGATCATTTAAAATACGGTTCAACGTATTCGAATGAAGTGGCTAAAGCAGCATATTACAGCGTAAACATCGACAAGTACAAAGTAAAAGGAGAATTTACGGCTTCAAAACGAGTAGGAGTGAGCAGATTCACTTTCCCGAAAGGGCAGTCCAATGTATTATTAAATCTAGGAGTTGGTTTAACCAATGAAGAAGGCGCAATGGTAAAGGTAGTGTCGCCGACAGAAATTGAAGGAATGCGTTCTGTGGGTTCTTTTTGTTACAACAGTCCAGAAGATGCTTATCCCGTTTATTTTGTTGCTAAATTTTCTAAACCTGGATCCAAATTTGGTGTTTGGAAAAAGCCAGCGAAATACAACGGAGTAGAAGCACAATGGATGGGCTATAACGGAAAAGCCAGAATGATGGAAAACACCATTAAAACCGTTGTTGGCGATAGTATTGGAAGTTATTTTACTTATAAATTCGACAAAGAAGAAACAGTCGAAGTTAAGATTGGAATTTCGTATGTAAGTATCGAAAACGCTCGTGAAAATTTAGAAAAAGAAGTGGGAAACAAATCGTTTGATGCGGTTTACAAAGAAACATACAACGAATGGAACGAAGAATTGTCTAAAATTTCGGTCGAAGGCGGTTCTAAAGATGATAAAACTATTTTTTACACGGCTTTGTACCACACTTTAATTCACCCAAATACTTTAAATGATTTTAATGGAGAATATCCAGAAATCAAAAGAAGTAAAATTGGTAAAACCGAAGGTACACGTTATACCGTATTTTCATTATGGGATACGTACAGAAATTTGCATCAGTTAATGTCTTTGGTCTATCCAAAACAACAGTCTAATATGGTAAAAAGCATGTTGGAAATGTATGATGAAAACGGCTGGTTACCAAAATGGGAATTGAATTCGACAGAAACTTTTACCATGGTTGGAGATCCTGCAAGTATTGTTATTGCTGATACTTACCTAAAAGGAATTCGTGATTTTGATGTAGAGAAAGCCTACAAAGCGATGCTGAAAGGCGCCGATCAGATTGAGAATAATCCGCTTCGTCCGGGACTAAAAGATTATATCGAAAAAGGATTTTTAACGACTGATAATAAAGGACCTGTTTCGACTACTCAGGAATATAATGTTTCAGATTATTCGATTTCACTTTTAGCGAAAGCGTTAGGAAAAAAAGCAGATGCAGAACGTTTTAAAAATCGTTCGTTATCATACAGAAAGTTATTCGATAAAAACCTAAAATTACTTCGCCCAAGAATTGCAAACGGAAATTGGTACGAACCTTTTGATCCTGCATCTGGAGCTAATTTTGAAGAAAATGTTGGTTTTATAGAAGGAAATGCTTGGCAGTATGCTTTTATGGTTCCTCATGACATTAACGGATTGAAAAAATTAATGGGTGGTGATAAAGCATTTTCGGCACAATTGCAGAAGATTTTCGACATCAAACAATTTGATATGGCAAATGAGCCGGACATCGCAAATCCTTATTTGTTTAATTATGTGAAAGGCGAAGAATGGAAAGCTCAGGAAAATGTGAAAAGGCTGGTAAAAGAATATTTCCAAAATAAACCAAAAGGATTACCAGGAAATGATGATACCGGAACAATGTCGGCTTGGTTAGTATATTCGATGATAGGAATTTACCCAATTTCTCCAGGAGATCCAGTTTATACGATTACAACGCCAATGTTTGATAAAGTGACCATTAAATTAGATCCAAAATATTATAAAAATGAAAGTATTGTAATTGAAAAAGAAGTCAACAAAGACGGAAAAATCAAAGCAATACAAGTAGACGGAAAAACACTGAACAGTTATTTTATTTCGCACGACGATTTTGTGAATGGAAAAACTTTGAAAGTGATTCAAAACTAAACACACACAACTATGTTACAATTAAGAATGAGGAAAACAGCCATTATTTTTGTAATGGCTGTTGGTTTTTTAAACCAGACCCATGCCCAGAAAAAGTATCCGTATCAGGATGCGAAATTACCAGTAGAAGAAAGAGTTCAAGATTTGCTAGGCCGTATGACGCTTGAAGAAAAAGTGCGCCAGATGGATATGTACAGAGGAGATTTTTTTAAAGATAAAGAAGATTTCGCTAAATCTAAATCGGCAGAAAAAATCGGAAAATTAGGAATTGGAGCTATTCATGATCTTTATCCGCGTTCTGCGAAAATGATTAATGACCTTCAAACCAATGTAATGAAAGGAAACCGCTGGGGAATTCCTGCACTTATTATGTGCGAGATGCTTCACGGTTATTTAGACGAAGGAAGCACTGCTTTCCCAATGAATATCGGCCTTGGTGCCACTTGGGATACGGCAGTTATGGATAAAGTTGGAAAAGTTATTGGTATGGAAGCCAGAGCTCATGGAGTACATTTCGGTTTTGGACCAAACTTAGATTTAGGACGCGAACCAAGATGGGGACGTGTTGCTGAAACTTTTGGCGAAGATGCTTTCTTGAATAGTGAAATTGGTTTGGCATTCATTAAAGGAATGCAGGGAGACGATTTAAAATCAGATCGTTCGATTATTGCAGAGCCAAAACACTTCGCCGTTCATGGTATTCCGCAAGCGGGAGGAAATTCTTCTCCTATTTTGGTTGGAGAACGTTCTGCAAGAGAAGATCATTTGCCTTCTTTCCAAAAAGCATTTACAAAAGGCGGTGCGTTGGGAACAATGTGCGCTTATTCTGAATTAGACGGAATACCTTGTGCAGCCAATCATTGGTTGTTAACAGATGTTTTAAGAAAAGAATGGGGCTTTAAAGGAATTGTAGTTTCAGATTTGGGAGCTATTAAATACATTCAGACTACTCATAAAGTTGCTGATTCTCCAAAAGATGCTATTAGAGAAGCAGTTTCTGCTGGTGTTGATATGCAGTTTTATGATTTTAGTAATGAATTCTGGCAGAATACTATTATTGAATTAGTAAATGAAAAGAAATTGACAGTGGAAAATATCGACCGTGCTGCGGGAGGAATTTTACGTTTGAAATTTTTATTGGGATTATTTGAAAATCCGTATACAGATAAAAATCTGATTAAAGAACGTTTTCATACCAAAGAAAATCAAGCTGTTGCTTTAGAAGCGGCTCATAAATCTATGGTTTTATTGAAAAATGAAAACAACATTTTACCTTTAAGTAAATCGTTAAAAAATATTGCTGTTATCGGACCAAACGCAAATGCTTCTCGATTGGGAGGTTATGCTCCTAAAAATAGTGTTGGTGTGACGGTTTACGAAGGAGTTAAGGAATTGGTTGGAAAGACTGCAAATGTGGTTTATGAAGAAGGTGTGCCGTTAATTGTAAAAGGACAAATTATTCCATCTAAATATTTATTTACTCCAGACGAATCTCAAAACGGATTAAAAGGAGAATATTTCAATAATAGAGAATTAGAAGGAACTCCAGCATTGACTCGTATTGACAGTCAGTTGGAGTTTGACTGGCCTTGGGCACCTGGAGATGGTGTTAATGTGGATGATTTTTCTATTAGATGGACAGGATTCTTAAAATCAGATCAAGCGCTTGACGGCTGGTTAGGTTTAAGTTCTGATGATGGAATCAGAATGTATATCGATGACCAATTGGTAATCGACAACTGGACAAAAGGAGCAACAAGCATGGTAACGGTTCCAAAAAACATCGAAAAAGGTAAAAAATACAAAGTCCGCATTGAAATGTGGGAAGGAGGCTGGGGAGCCAGAGCTCATTTCCGTTGGAATTTAGAAAAAGTAAACCTACAACCGGCAATCGAAGCGGCTAAAAAAGCAGATGTTGCAATTGTTGTATTAGGAGAATCTAACGAATTAGTAGAAGAAAATAGAGATGTAGCTTCTTTAGACTTATTTGGTATCCAACAGCAATTAATAGAAGAAATTCAAAAAACAGGAACTCCGGTAGTTTGTGTGTTATTAAACGGTCGTCCGCTTTCTACCAATTGGATTGCTGAAAATATTCCAGCAGTATTAGAAGGATGGTTTCCAGGAGAATTTGGAGGAAGAGCTGTAGCTGATGTTTTATTTGGCGATTACAACCCAGGAGGAAGACTTCCTATAACAGTGCCAAAATCGGTTGGACAGTTACCTATATATTATAACCAAAAACCATCTGCTATACATAAATATGTAGCAGAAAGCGAACATCCATTATATACGTTTGGTTATGGATTAAGCTATACTCAATTTGAATATTCAGACTTAACTCTAAATGTTAAAGAAATCAAAAAAGATGGTGAGGTTAAAGTAAGCGTAAATGTTAAAAATATTGGGAATTTTGATGGTGATGAAGTAGTGCAGCTGTACATAAACGATATTTACAGCAGTGTTACGACTCCGGAGAAAACACTTAGAGGATTTAAAAGAGTATTTATTAAGAAAGGCGAAACTAAACGTGTCGAATTTACACTTACTTCTGAAGAGCTATCTCTTTGGAACAGAGAAATGAAGTCTGTTGTAGAGCCGGGAGACTTTGAAGTAATGGTGGGCGGAAATTCGTTTGATTTACTTAAATCTAAATTCAAGGTTTCGAACTAAAATGCGTTAAAACCCGAATTATTTTAAACGTTTTTTAAATAAAAAAAAGAATATTTTAAAAAAGGCCAAAATCTATTAAATAAATAGAGTTTTGGCCTTTTAAATAAGGAAGAGTTGGATTACAAATGAAAACGTTTTCTTTCAAATAAACGTAAAACTTACACCAACACCTTTTCAAAATTGTCATTTGTCGAAATAATATTTCGTTAACAAAATGTATTCTTAAGTTTAACATGTTATTAACTCTAAAAAAACAACTAATATGATTAAAGACGTACTAAAATTACTGTTTGTCATATGCTTATTTGGCTTTCAAAGTCTAGAAGCTCAGACTACAGTAAAAGGAACGATAACAGAGACAGGAAGCGGCAGCCCGATTCCTGGCGCCAATGTTGTTGTTAAAGGAACAAAAACTAGCGTATCGACAGATTTTGATGGTAAGTTCAGTATCAATGTTCCAAATTCATCAGCAGTTTTAGTTTTTTCTTATGTAGGATCTGCTACAAAAGAAGTTGCTGTTGCAGGACAAACTACTATTAATGTAGCATTAGGTCCAGACACGCAGCAGTTAGGTGAGGTTGTGGTTACAGCTCTTGGTTTAAAGAGAGAGAAAAAAGCCATTACTTATTCTGCTCAAAACATTGCAGTAGGAGAACTTTCTGAAGCAAGATCATTAAACGTTGCCAATTCACTTTCTGGTAAAGTTGCAGGTCTTAACTTCTCTACTACATCAAATGGTGTAGGTTCTTCTTCAAGAATTACATTAAGAGGGAATAGATCATTAAACGGTAACAACCAGCCAATGTATGTGGTAGATGGTGTGCCAATTAGTAACGGAACAACAAACACAAATCCTGATATTGATACAGGAGGAACAACACAACCTGATGGTATTTCTAACATCAACCCAGAAGATATCGCTTCTATGACAGTTCTTAAAGGACCATCTGCAGCGGCACTTTATGGTACTAGAGCTAGTAATGGTGTTATCGTAATTACTACTAAATCTGGTCAGGCTGGAAAAACTTCTATCTCGTTATCTTCTAATTTCATGGCTTCTACAGCTTATGATTTAACAAATTTCCAAAATGAGTACGGTCAAGGTACACAAGGAAATTATGTTGCAAACTCAAGCTCAAGCTGGGGTGCAAAATTAGACGGACGTCAGGTATCTGCTTGGCAGTTAGTTCGTAATCCTAATTATTCTGGTCCTGCGACTACAAGTTATACACCGCAGCCAAACAATTCTATGGATTTCTTTAAAACAGGATATAACTTAGCGAATACAATTACTGTAACTACAGGAAACGAAAAAGCACAAGGTTATTTCTCTTACACAAACACTCGTGCAGAAGGTATTGTTGGAGGAAATCAATTAGACAGACATAATCTTAACTTAAGATTGACAAGCAAACTTTCTGATAAATTATCATTAGATGTAAAAACAAATTATATTGTTCAGGACATTGATAACTTATTGAGAACAGGTGAAGAATCTATCGGTACAGCAGTATATTTATTACCGCGTAGTATTAAATTTGATGATTACAGAAATTTTGAGTACACAGATGCTGCTGGTCAATTGCAAAAAAATTACTTCTTAGACGAATCAGGAGCTCCTGGAGGTAACCCTTATTGGGCTGCATTACGTGATGATTCTCGTAAAGACAAAAGAAGCAGATTTATCGGACTTGCATCTCTTAAGTATCAATTTACAAATACATTAAGTTTACAAGTTAGAGCTGGTTTAGACCAGATGACAAATAAATCTGAAAGAAACAGATATGCTTCTGCTCAATTTAACAACAATCTTGGTTCATACAGCGAGTCTTATGAAACAGTAAGCGAATTTAATACAGATGCTTTACTTGCTTACAACGAAAAATTTGGAGATTTTTCTGTGAGTCTTAATGCTGGAGCAAATACATTACAACAAAGCAGTTCTTCTTTAGGTTCTGGAGGAGTTTTGAGTAAAAGAAATTATTTTGCCCTATCTAATGTTGCTACAATTTCATCTACATCTACTGCGTCAGAAAAACAAATTAACTCTGTTTACGGATTCGGACAACTTGGTTTCAGAAACTACTTGTTCTTGGATGTAACAGGAAGAAATGACTGGTCATCTACATTACCAGCAGACAATAGATCATTCTTTTATCCTTCTGTAGGTATTTCTGGAGTTATTTCAGATATGGCAACATTACCAGAAGTAATCAGTTTTGCAAAAGTAAGAGCTTCTTACGCAAAAGTTGGTAACGATACAGATCCTTACCAAACATTAAATAGATATTCATACATTGGTGGTAACGGAGGTATGTTATACGGACAAACAACACTTGCTAATCCAAACCTTAGACCAGAGATGTCTAACTCATTAGAGTTTGGTGCAGATGTAAGATTCTTAAGAAACCGTATCGGATTAGATTTTACATATTTCAAAACAAATACAGAAGATCAAATTTTCTACATCAATACTCCAGAATCTTCTAGTTACTCTAGAAAAGTAGTAAACGGTGGTGAAATAGAAAACAAAGGTTACGAGATTGTACTTACAGCAACTCCAATCGAAACAGAAAACTTTACTTGGGATATTACTGCAAACTACGCAGCTTACAAATCTAAAGTAAAATCTATCTTAGACGACAGAGAAGAATTAGTTCTTGGTGAAGGTCGTTTGGTAAGAAGTAAAATTGTACAAGGCGGTGAATATGGAGATTTATATGTAAAAGGTTTTCAAAGAACAGCTGACGGACAAATTATCTTAAATGCTGCTGGTTTACCACTTGCAACAAATAGTTTTGACGTTCTTGCAGGAAACTTTAATCCAGATTGGACTGCAGGTTTGAAAAACAACTTTAAATACAAAAATTTCTCTTTAAGTTTCTTAGTTGATTTCAGAATTGGCGGTGAAGTTATTTCATACACTCAGGCTAGACAAGCTGGTTTAGGGGTAAACGAAATTACATTAGCAGGAAGAGACGGAGGTATTATTGTTGATGGTGTTATTTCTAACGGAGATGGAACTTACAGACAAAATACTACAAGCGTTACAGCAGAACAATACTGGACTTCTGTAGGACAAAGAACACCAATCGCAGAGCCTTTTATCTATGATGCTACAAACATCAGATTAAGAGAACTTGTTTTTGGATATTCTTTACCAAAACGTTTGTTAACTAATACCGGTTTTACTAATATTGATTTTTCATTGGTGGGAAGAAACTTATTCTTTTTCGTTAATAAAGCAAAATATTTTGATCCAGAACAAGGAGCAGGTACAGGTAACTTGCAAGGTATAGAATCATTCAACATTCCGTCTACGAGAGATTATGGTGTTAATGTGAAATTTGGATTTTAATTAAATAAAAAGATATCATGAAAAATAGTTTAAAAATAAAAACTTTAGGAGTTGCTTTGATGATTTCTGTCTTTTCCAGCTGTACAAGCGATTTTGACGAAATAAACAAAGATCCAAACGCTCTTACTGAAGACCAGTTAGATGCAACTCTTGCAGGACCTTCATTTGCAACGGCATTATATGCTGGTATACACAACGGATCATATTCTTCACCTGGTGTAGATGATCAAGGTACTTGGGGTATTGCAACAGGAATTCTATCTTCTACTTTTATTCACTACTTAAACAGTGGATATGGTACAGAAAGAAATGACTTTAGCGGTTTTGAATCTCGCGGATGGACTAGATTCTATACTGTTGCTGTTCCTGCTTTAAACAATGCTTTAAAAGCATCACAGAGTAATGAGCAGGCAACTGCTATATTAAAAATCTGGAAAGTATACATGTACAACCAAATGACAGATGCTTACGGACCAATTCCGTATACTGAAGCTGGAAATGGTCAGGAAAAAGTAGCGTACGACAGTGTTGAATTCATTTATGATGATTTCTTCAAATTGTTAGACGAAGCTAATGCTACATTAACATCTACATCTTTAACTAATGTTGCAACTTTTAAAGGTTCTGACAGAATTTATGATGGAAATGTTGACCAATGGAGAAGATTTGGAAACAGTCTTAGATTACGTCTTGCCTTAAGAATTTCTGATGTACAATCAGACAAAGCAAAAACACAGGCTGAAACAGCAGTAGCTGCAGGTGTTTTAGAGAATAATACTCATAATGCTTATTTTAAAGCGAGTAATATTACTCCAAACAATTTAAACATGATCGTTAACGGATGGGGTTATACAATGACCGCTTCTATGGAAAGTCTTCTTAAAGGATACAACGATCCACGTTTAGCTCTTTGGTTCTCTCCAATTGATACTGGTGTTTATCAAGGACAACCGGTTGGAGGACAACAAGATCAGTTTGGTACTACTAAGTTCTCTGCATTTAATGATGATGTTTTAGGAAATGGTTCTAATCCAAGTCAAAGTTTAAGCGAAACAAAAAACATCGAGGTTTTTATGGCTTCAGAGTGTTATTTGTCTAGAGCTGAAGGTGCTTTAAATGGATGGAACATGGGTGCTTCTGCTCAATCTTTATATGAAGAAGGTATCAGATTGTCATTGGCACAATGGGGAGTTACAAATGCAGCAACTGTAAATGCTTATATTACTGGAAGTACATTGCCTAGCGTACCTCAAATCGTAACATCTTATCCTGCTTTGACAGAATTATTAGATGTACCGGTAAAACTTCCTGTTGCTTGGTCTGCTAATGCTGCAAATCAGCGTACACAAATCGCAGTTCAAAAGTATTTAGCTTTATTTCCAGAATCTTGGGAGTCTTGGGCTGATTTAAGAAGAAGTGATGCTAAAGTAATTTATCCGATACTTAACACAGATAACCTTGATGCTGGTGTTGGAAAAAGCTTAATGAAAAGAGTTATTTACGTAACAAACGAATACTCTGCAAACAGAGCGGCAGTAAACGATGGAATCGTAAAATTAAAAGGTCCTGACACTGGAGGAACAAAACTTTGGTGGGACACAAAATAAGACATAAAGTAAGAATCTAAAATCCTTACTTGAAAGACAAAAAGGAGAGGAAACTCTCCTTTTGTTTTATACAAAAGTCAGCATTCAATAATTATCAAAAAACAAAACAAAAAACCACCATAAATGAAATGTCGGGCGGCGTTTTTAGCTAAATGATAATTTAGGTCTCAACCGCATTCTGCATTCATTTAAATTAAAAGAAAAGTTATGATTACCAGTACATCATCTTCTTCTGAAAAGAAAACAACCTTAATTCCAATTCTAATAATAGCCAGCTTATTTTTTGTTTTTGGATTTGTAACATGGATCAACGGAGCCTTAATTCCGTTCATGAAAACCATAAACGAACTTACATCAGCACAGTCCCTTTTGGTGGCATCAGCCTCTTATATTTCTTTTGTTGTAATGGCACTTCCGGCATCTTATATCCTCACAAAGATTGGATACAAAAAAGGAATGTCTCTGGGATTATTTATTATGGGTTTTGGAGCATTGATATTTATTCCTGCTGCAGAAGCCAGAACATATTGGATGTTCTTAACAGGTATTTTTATTCAGGGTGCAGGAATGACATTACTGCAGACCGCATCAAATCCTTATATTACGATTTTGGGTCCGATGGAAAGTGCGGCAAAAAGAATTTCTATAATGGGAATCTGCAATAAATGTGCAGGAGCTTTAGGATCTCTTATTTTTGGTTCTATTTTATTATCTGGGATAGATGAAATACAAGCAAAACTAAGTGTAGTAAGCCAAGCCGAAAAAACTACCTTATTAAATACTATGGCAGACAGTGTTGTTGTGCCTTATATTACAATGGCTGTAGTTTTATTTCTGCTGGGAATTTTAATTCTTAAAGCACCTCTGCCAAATGTAGAAGCAGAACCTATTCAGGAAGCAAAAGAAGGAGAGACAACCAAAACCAGTATTTTTCAGTTTCCTCATTTATGGCTCGGAGTTTTAACTCTTTTCATGTATGTTGGAGTAGAAGTTATTGCCGGAGATACGATTATTGCATATGGTATTGCACTGGGTTTTCCTGCAGCCGATGCTAAATTTTTTACAACCTTTACGCTTTTGGCTATGGTTGTGACTTACGGACTAGGCGTATTTTTAATTCCCAAATATATTACTCAGGCGCTTGCGTTACGATTAAGTGCATTATTGGGAATCGTTTTATCTTTTTGTATTGTTTTTACTTCCGGCTTTGCATCAGTTGTATTTGTTGCCGCTTTAGGAATTGCAAATGCATTGGTTTGGCCTGCAATCTGGCCTCTGACTCTAAAAGGTTTAGGGAAATTTACCAAAACAGCTTCCGCATTATTAGTAATGGCAATCTCTGGAGGAGCAGTGATTCCTCCATTATACGGAAAATTTGTAGACGTTACAAAAGCAGAATTAGCAGCCAATGGAGTTAGTGAAGCTTTAGCCGCTGCAGAAGCTTCTACAAAAGGATATTGGATTTTATTACCCTGCTACATTATCATTTTGTATTACGCTCTTGCAGGACATAAATTAGGATTAAAAAAGGATTAAGCAGATTTTAAACATGAAATGAAAATAAGTTCTTTTTCATTGGTGTTTACATTCTAAAAAAATAAAAGAGAATGATTTTAAAGTTAAAATATTTAGGAGTTTTATTAATCGCGTGTGTTTTTTGTGTTTCGCTTAAAGCGCAGACCAAAGCAGTTAATATTACCAAGAATTATATCGTAGATAAGCCGCTGACCACAAACAGCCACGCCTCCACATTAGTAGAATATAAGCCAAATGAAATAATGGCTGCGTGGTTTGGCGGTAAATACGAAGGAGCTAAAGATGTCGGAATTTATATTGTCGATTACAAAGATCAAAAGTGGTCGCAGCCAAAAGAACTTATTAAACCTCTAATACAAAAAGGAGATACGCTGCCTTGCTGGAATCCGGTGCTTTTTAAAAGTAAAAGCCAGAATCTTTATTTGTTTTATAAAGTCGGAAAAAACCCGAGAGAATGGTTTGGAGCTATGATTGTATCAAAAGATAACGGAACAACCTGGAGTGAACCAAAATACCTGCCGGATGGAATTCTAGGCCCAATTAGAAACAAGCCGATTGAAGCTGAGCCAGGCATTATTTTATGCGGCAGCAGCACAGAAACTGTAGAAAAAAATATTTGGAGCGTACATGTAGAAACCTACACAGAGGCAACAGATTCCTGGAAAAAAATTGAAATTGATAACCCAAAAAACTTAGAAATTATTCAGCCGACATTTTTACTGCATGGTAAAAACGAAATCCAGATGCTGTCCAGAAGTAAACACAATAAAGTAGTGTCAAGCTGGTCTGTAGATAATGGAAAAAGCTGGATAAAAACAGATACAATAAATGTTGTTAATTCTAATTCCGGAATTGATGCATTGACGATTAATAAAAAGTTATTTCTATTGGTTAATAATCCGCTGCCACAAGGAAAAGACTGGTTCTACGGACGTAATATTCTCGATGTAGAATATTCTAATGATGGTATATCATGGAAAAAATTATTCGATTTAGAAAAAGAAGAAAAAGGAGAATTTAGTTATCCGGCAATTATTCAGACCACAGACAAAAAAGTGCATGTTTTGTATACTTACGACAGAAAGTTTATCAAACATACAGCATTTGATTTAAGTCTGTAATTAGTACAAATTATTTATTATGATTTCTAAAACCCTAAAATTTGCAATCCTTTCTATCTCCATATTTTGTTGTGGTATAAATGTGCGTGCCCAGAATATTATGGCACAAACTTTTTACAAACATGACAAATATCTTTCTTCGGATAAATTGCAAGGTCGTTTTCCGGGTACAAAAGGGAATAATGATGCTGCAGCATACGTAAAGAAATATTTTAAGCAATATGGTTTAAAAAAGTTTGGTGATTCGTATTATCAGCCTTTTAAACTCTTTGTAAAAGAAGGAATCAATAAAATGAAATCAGATACGGTTGTTACACAAAATGTTGTGGGATACCTGGAAGGATCTGATCAAAACCTAAAAAATGAATACATCGTAATTGGCGCACATTACGATCATTGGGGCTGGGGCGGCAAACAATCAGGAAGCAAAAAGAAAGATACAATAGCGATTCATAATGGTGCAGATGATAATGCTTCTGGCGTGGCTGCCCTATTATGCATTTTAGAGAAATTTTCGAAGCCAGAAAATAAACCCAAAAGAAGCATCATTTTTATTTCGTTTAGCGGAGAAGAAGAAGGCTTACTCGGATCTAAATATTTTGTCAGCAACCTTCCGGTAAAAAAAGAAGCAGTAAAAGTAATGCTGAACATGGATATGGTAGGAAGACTTAATGCAGAAAAACAGCTCTATATGGGCGGAGCAGGAACCTTTCCTAACGGCGTTGAGCTAATGAAAAAACTCGGAGAAAACAGCGGATTAAATCCAGTTGTATTTGCAGGAGATGTTGGCGGTTCAGATCACGTTTCTTTTTATAAAGAATCAATCGCAGCTGTTGGGTTTCATACCGGCGGACATCCGCAGTATCACACGCCCGAAGATGATATTGAGCTAATTAATTTTGATGGCGGCGCTTTGGTGTCAGAATATATTTTTAAAGCTCTTCGTGAAATTGCTAATTACGACCAATCCTTATATTTTATTAAGCAGAATTAAATGAAATTTTTTAAATAATTGATAGATGATATTGAAAATCATTGAGCACGATTTTCGATTAATAATAGTTGAATTAGTTATTTGTTGTTTTGAAGAGAGGCGGTGTCTATTAAATATTATAGATGCCGTCTTTTACTTTAAAAGCCCATGCTGCCATAGCATCAATTATGGGTAATAAACCGTTTCCGGCTGTACTGAGTCTATAAGTTACAAATGGAGGCACCACAGGTTTTGCTTCGCGAATCACCAGACCATCAGCCTCTAATTGTTTTAAATGCTGAATCAGCATTTTTTCTGTTACAGCTGGAATCGCCCTTTTCAGTTCGCTGTAGCGCTTATCTCCTGTCGATAAATGATACAAAATAATGGGTTTCCAATAACCGCCTATTTTTTCCATAACAAAAGTTACAGGACATTTTTCTAATGCATACTGCTTGTTTTCCTGAATGGTAGAAGATTCTTTAATTGCTGTCATGTTACATACTTTAGGGTAAGTACTTGTATAAAAGTAAGTACAAAGATACCTTTGTAATTGTAAATAAAAAATATTTTAATATGAAAATTATAATTTCAGGTTCTTTAGGAAATGTAGGAAAGCCTTTGGCACAGCAACTTGTAAATGCGGGTCACAATGTGGTCGTAATAAGCAGTAATGAAAACAGAATAGAAGCGATAGAAAATCTTGGTGCAAAAGCAGCAATTGGTTCTGTCAGCGATGCTTCTTTTCTAACGCAGACATTTGCAGGTGCAGATGCACTTTTTGCTATGACGCCGCCAAATATGGGAGGTTCTAACGTAATTTTAAACACAGTGGCAGCCGGAAAAGCATTCGCAGAAGCGATAGAAACTTCGGGTATTAAACGTGTAGTATTGTTAAGCAGTATTGGAGCAGATCTGCCAGCAGGAAATGGACCAATTGCAGGTTTACATCAGATCGAAAAGTTATATGAAAAACTCAACACATCAATTACATTTTTGCGTGCAGGATACTTCTATATCAATTTTTTTAATGATATCCCGATGATTAAAGGTGCCGGAATTATGGGAGGCAATTTTTCTGCTTCATCAACAATTCCTTTAGTACATCCCGAAGATATTGCTTTTGCTGCTGCCCAAGAACTTCAAAAAACAACTTCAGATATCAATGTTCGTTACATTATAAGCGATGTTCAGACACCGTCTGAGATTGCAAAAGCATTTGGAAATGCAATAGATAAACCAGAACTTCCATGGATTGAGTTTACAGACGAACAGTCTTTAGACGGAATGAAACAAGCCGGACTGCCAGAAGAAATTGCAGGTTTATATACCGAAATGGGAGCATGCATTAGAAGTGGAAAGATTGCAGAAGATTTCTTGAAAAGTAAATCTGCTGTAGAGGGAAAAATTAAATTGAAAGATTTTGCCAAAGAATTTGCTGCAAAATTCTAATTCTTTATAAGAAAACAATCCGCTCTTGTACAAAGTACGGAGCGGATTGTACTAATTAAAAAAAACTCAAGTCAACAGACTGCAAAGTACAGCTGCTAAATTTTAATATGTTCCGAGTAATGTTTTATAACGTATCGTTGAAAACGCCCTAAAAGTAACTGCAGAAATATATTGGAATCTTTATTTTATCTTAAAAGAAAGAAATAAAATAATCTAATGTTTGGTTTCGAAAGATGTATAAACACAAACTTATGCTTTTAATTGAATTTAATCTAAATGAAGCAATTAGAAGATTATTAGATTTGCATTAGAGATTTTAATGTGAAGACTAATTATGAATTTAGAATCCATAATTTATTTATCAATTCTAATATAGGAGAATTAATTATAGGGAAAGAATAAGATTTTAGAAATTTAGAATTTAGCTTTGAACTTTTTAATTTTAAAGTTATCAGATTTAACAACCTTTCCGTTATCTGTGATCATAATACAGCTGTAATCAGGAAATTTCTTAAGCAGAAGCAGTCCTTCTGTTTTACCTAAAACCATCAAAGAAGTACTTAAGCCATTGGCCGTTTCAGCATTTGGTCCAAATACCGTAACACTGCACAAACCTGTGGCAGGATATCCGGTTGCGGGATTTATAATGTGAGAATAACGTTTCCCGTCAAAAACTACAAATTTTTCATAACTGCCAGAAGTTGTTACAGCTTCTTGTTCAAGAGGTACAACAGCCAGTAGTTTTTCAGGATTAAAAGGATTTGTTATGCCTATTTTCCACGGAGATCCATTTGGTTGTTTGCCCCAGGTACTCATATCGCCGGAACCGTTTATGATTCCTGCTTCAATCCCTTTTGCGATCATCATATCGCGGCATTTATCGGCTGCGTATCCTTCGCCCAAAGCACCAAAACCTATTTTCATTCCCTTAAGTTTAAGAAAAATAGTAGATTGTACACTGTCTAAAATAATGTTTTGGTATCCAACTTTTTCAACCGATTTTTTTATGGCTTCCGCCGAAGGCATCTCGGTCATCGATCCGTCAAATTTCCAGATTCTGTCCATTGCGGCAAAACTCACATCAAAACCGCCATTTGTAATTTTAGATAATTGAATGGCTCTTTGTGTCAATTCAAAAACTTCACGATCTACTTTTACAGGACGTATTCCGGAATTCTGGTTCACCTCAGAAACCTGCGAATCTGATTTCCAATCTGAAATTAAATTCTCGATTCTGGTAATTTCGGCAATCACTTCTTCAATTTTCTGACTTGCTGTCGCAGAATCTTTAGCTACAATAGAAATATCAAAACGACCGCCCATTAAAAGCGTTGTTTTTTTTCGCAATACCTGAGAATTTGCTGAAAAGCAGCAGACAAGGATAAATAGATATAAGAATTTATAAGATAGTAATTTAGCCATAAGAATCTTTTTAAAGAATACAATTAAGTGCTAGTGGAGCAGTAATATAATTTCTAAAAATAATTAAAAAAAAACAGATGAAATTTATTCCCTATCGCGAAAACACGATTATAGAGATTAAAAAAAATCCGTTTTTTTCAGCGTCTTCGAGATAGCGATCCGTAGAATCAGCGTCTTAAATTACAGAATTAACCCCGTTAGTTGTAATTATTTTTAACTCATAGTCCCGAAGCTTCAGGATAGATTTTGCATACTTATAAAAGGCGTTTTACTTGTTTTAACAAACAGAGCTATGTGTGAAAATCTAGATTTTTTAAAATTACCTTTTTCTAAATATTTAAAAACCTATGATTCTATGTGTTAAAATACTTTTTTTAAAATACACTCAACGGTTTATACAATTAGTATCTTAATAACAATCCGTCAAAATCTGGCCATTACGTTTATATTCCGTTATGTTTTTAGAATTAGAAGTCAGGCAGAGTTCCTCCAGAATATTTTCTACATCATTTTGCATTTGCAGCGAACCGCAGATCATGATAACACCACCTTGCTGTAATAAATCAATAAAAAACACAGCATCACGTTTGATGAGATCCATTACATAAATATGCTGTGCTTCTCGTGATAAGGCTACATGAAAATTTTCCAGATGATGTTTATGAATCATAACTCCGGCAAACTTATTATACGCCAAAAGTGTGGGAGTTTCCATTCTAAAACCGCTGTATAAATGTATTTCTGTTTTAGCTTTATTCTGCTCGATCATTCCGAGGAAAGGCGCAATACCAGTTCCGTTTGAGATAAAAGCTGCTTTTGGAGTTTTTTTAGGAAAATGAAAAGCAGGATTTTTAAGAATTCTTGCTTTTATAGTATCTCCAGGTTCCAGATTATACAAATATCCAGACCCTAAACCCGGCTGATGCAGTTTGACAACCAATTGTATATTTCCAGAATGATTACCAATAGAGTAGAGGCGTTCCCGATTGTCATTTGCAGGATAAACTGCCAGTAAATCTCCAGAAGCAAACTTAGTTCTGCTGCCTGCGCGAAGCGTCAATATATAAGTGTGTTCTGTGTCTGTAACAGCGGTTTTGTCTAAAACCATTAATTTCTCTAATCCTTTTGGGATTTCATTGTATAAAGAAGGTGTCGGTGATAACGGTATTCCTGTTTTATCGCTCCATAATCTAACCCATTTTACAAATTCTTCTGCAGATTTATCATTTACGGTTTGTACTTCCAACAAACGTTCGGCCCAATTTTGATTTTCAAGTAAAGAATCAATTTCAAAAGAAAACTTGCAGAAATCCGGATAAGATCTTGAACCAAACCCCACCACAGAAAATTGTACTTTATGATCCTGGCTATGTTTTTTTATCAACGAAACAAACTTATTTCCGTTAGAAGGTGCATCTCCCAATCCGTGTGTCGAAGTAAAAATAATAATATGTTCCGCTTTCGGGAAAGTTTTAAAACTATTCAATTCGGTTAAGAAAACCTTTTCACCGTGCGCCATCAATTGTTTTCCAATTGCATTGGCAAATCGCAGAGAGCTTCCGTTTTCAGAACCGGCCAGCAATATAAATTTACTCTCGTCGGCTTTAAATTTATTTTTAATACGGCTAGATCTTCTTTTTAAAGTAATAGCAAAACCAGAATAGATAAAAAACAAGATATTTAAGGAAGCAAACCCTAAAATTACAGCCCAAAATGCATTAATTCTCCCAGTATGAAGATCAAGGCTTAATGCGGCTATTTGTGCTCTTAACGGCGAAATTTTTTCTGTAATTACTGCTCCGGTAACCTGATTGACTTCGACCTCGCGATCGGTCAATTCAATAATATAGTATTCCTCCGGGTCATCTGTAAAAGGAAATTCAATTTTCTTTACCTGAGACAAATAGGTTTTTTTGAATAGTGAAACAGGATTTTTTGGCACCGAAACAGCAGCTGATTTTTCCTGTTTTTCCTTTTCTTTAGCCATAAAAAAATTAAACCTTTCCAGAGACAAATACGTTCCGGTAAGCGCAATAACGAGAATCGGAATTAAAGCAAGGCGTCCTAAAACAACGTGGTAATATTGAGCGAAATACTCTTTTATGACTTTTGAAAAGAAATTACGAATTCCCTGCTGTCTTTTTAGAACCAAAACAAAGCCCGAAATAGAAATCAGCAGTAATAAAAAAGAAATTACACCAACGGTAAAACGTCCTGCTTCTTTTAAAAACAGCGAACGATGAAAACTCGTAACCCACTGTATAAATTCATTTTTTTTAATCGGTTTTCCTAGCTTTTTGCCTGTCAGCGGATCAATGTACGCATTGACATCATTGCCCTCTTTATCTATGGCCTGCAGTGTTACAAATTGATTGTGATCTACACTCAGCTCTGTAATTTCAGGATATGCCTTTTTTAAAATCGGCAGAGTTTGTTCCAGAGTTATCTGATCAAAATTTGCAGCACGATACGGCAGTGTTTTTTCCTGAACGGCATCAACAGCCAAAATAGTTCCGGTTATAGATGCTAATAATAGAAATGCAGAAGAAAACAAAGCCAGAGCCAAGTGAGAGTAACGCCAAAAAGAAAGAGTCATTATGTAATCCTGTTATATTTTATTTAATCTTACGTAACGAATATAACCTTTTCCTTCTGTTTTATCAGCAAGGCCTTCGGTAGTAAGCGGAATTTCTAAGTCGGTTACATAATATTTTTGATCTTCTACAGCACTTTCAAATCTTAATTTATATCCGGCATTAATTTTAGAATCGTCAATTTCTATAGTGGTCATACTTCTGTCACCGCCCGTTACAGAAGCACCGGTTTTTGCGCTGATATCGTCAGAAGGTTTTTTAGAATGAAATTTATGCCATTCTTTTAGAGAAGTGTACCATTTTTTGTCATCGCCCATTACATAAAGTGTTTTTTCGTATTCTCCTTTAGCATTAAGCAGAGAAACAACAATGTACGCACCTTCGCCCATGTAATTAGACATTTGAAGCATACATTTGTATTTACTTGCCTGTGCAGAGGCCTGAAAAGAAATTAGGCATATAAGTGCGCCCGTAAGAGCAATTTTAAATATTGATTTCATATTAGATTTCATTTGTTTTTATTGGAATATGATACTGCCAATGATCGTTTTATTTATGATTTAAAATCACGGCAAGTTCAAACTATTATTTTAAAAATTCAACAGATATATTATTTTTTGTCAACGTTTCATTTTCTTTTGCTAAAGCATAAGCACTCTCGTCAAATTCGGTTTTTATTTCTTTTTTTGCACCAATTGATAATAAGTATTTTAAAATAGAATCGTCTTTAGAAATCATTGCCGCTTTATGAAGTGCAGTCATGCCATCTTTGTTTTTGGCATTCACATCAATATTTAAAGAAGCCAGTTTTTTTAATAACTCTAAATCATTTTTAGTAATAGCAATAAGGTAAAGCGTGCTTCCGTCTTTTTGCGAAGCAGCTAAATTTAAACCTTTATCCTGAAGTAGTTTGGCTTTAGTTTCAAAAGGATCTTTTGCTCCAGCACCCGGGCGATACGATTGTACTAAATATACACCCAAATTGTTTCCGTCTTTGTCTTTTACATTAACATCTGCACCTTTTTCTAAAAGAACAGCCACCGCTTCCGGAGTTCCGGATCTCACTGCAAAACTCAAAGCCGATTCTCCTTTAAGGTTTTGCATTTTAATGTTTTTTACTGTTGGGAGCAACTGCTCAAGCGCAGTATTTTCTCTTGAAGCTGCAATCATTACAGGAGTCGTTCCTTCTTTTGAAGCTTTATTTGCATCAACACCTTTAGAAAGAAAATATTTGATTATTTCTGTTTGATTTGGTTTTCCAGCTAAGATATGAAGTACATTTTCTCCCGATTTGTTTACAACTGCCGGTTTTAATTTTAAATCTTCAACTAAATATTTATAAGTTTCAAGAGGTGCACTTTCTCTGCGGCTTCCCTGTGCAGCAATAAGAATCGCATTATCGTTATATTTTATTCCTTTTTCTATAAGTTTCTTTAACAGCGAAATATTTCCTGATCTTGCAGCATAATTAAATACTGTATTTCCGTCATTATCTACATCTTTTAGCGACATTCCTTTAGTTGCAAAATATTCAGAAAGCTTTAAATCTTTATCAGAAGGCGCCGCCATAAGCAATAAGTTTGCTCCATCTTTGTACTTTTTCTTAGGATCGATTCCTGCTTTAAAAAACGCTTCGTACAATGCTGTATTCACAGCGCCGTTACTTGCAGCAAATGCAATTGGTGTAGTCGCGTGACTGTCTTCTAAATTAATATCAGATCCCTTAGCTATTAAATATTCAGCAAGTTCTGTATTTCCTTTATATGCAGCCCAGTGCAGATAAATACGATTATCGTGTGTCATTTTACCAACCGTATTTCCCGGCTGTTCCAGAAGAAATTTGATCGTTGCAATCGGAGCTTCATTATTAATTGCCAGAACTACAGGATCAAAAGCATTTTGATTGGCCTGAGAAGGATCGTTTCCTTTTGCAATTTCGGCTTTAACAGCATTTATATCTGGAGAAGCTTTCCAAAAGGACTGCTCTAATAACGAGTTTTTTTGCTGGGCACTAACAAATAAAGTAGCGGCTAATGCAAAAGAAAGAAAAACATTCTTTTTCATATTGAGATATTTATTGTTTATTAAGTTGTTTTAGGTTTGAATTGAATTCTATTATTTAGAATAAATAAAAATAACGCAAATGTAAATATTAATATCATTAAATCAATCTTAATTTTTGCTTAAAAAAACTTTTGGGATCATTTTTTTCAAGCGTTATCCATTAGTTTATTCGTTTTTTGAACTTTTAAGCGATTCACCGCCAAGCATCATATCTGTTTTCTTAAACAAAGCTTAATTTCAATCAAAAAGCATCGATTTATAACCCTAATAAAATTTTTATTTTTCTTATCTATTTGTTTAATAAATGTTTATGTGTTAAAACGAATGTTTGTACTCTGATTTTTTAATTAGAATAATTATAAATAAAGCACATTTTTTACTCATTTATTTGGCGATTAAAATTCAAAAAATCTAAATCATTGTTGATAACTGTTTTTAGATTCAAGAAGATTACGTCTATTTTTCCTGTTGATAACTTACCTTAATTTATATTGAAAGTACTAGCTGAATGATAATTACGAACTACTCAGGAGCTGTTCATAAATTGTCAGTTTTTCGCCTTCGCGAAAGTTTTCCAACTGTTGATAATTGCTTGGATTTTTAACATCAAAAAATAGACAAAAGCAGATTAGCAGGTTAAATTTGTAGTAATAGAAAAGCGTTCAATACCACCCCCGGATCTTATATATTTCTATTCTTTTTTTAGTCACTTAAAATTCTATATATATGTCCATTTTTGATAAAAGAATCAATTATAAACCTTTCGAATATCCGGAAGTTCTCCAATTTACAGAAGCTATAAACAAAGCGTACTGGGTTCATAGTGAGGTAGATTTTACCGCAGATACACAAGATTTTCATGCACACTTAAATCCTGCCGAAAAAACAGCAATCAAAAACAGCCTGCTGGCAATCGCGCAGATTGAAGTTGCAGTAAAAAGCTTTTGGGGAAATATTTATGATCATTTTCCAAAACCGGAATTCAACGGATTAGGGTCAACTTTTGCCGAATGTGAGTTCAGACATTCAGAAGCCTATTCGCGCCTTCTGGAAGTTTTGGGTTATAACGATGAGTTCGAAAAATTGTTAGATATTCCTGTAGTCCGCAAACGTGTCGATTATTTGACGAATGTTCTAAAAGACACCAAATCGCAGGACAACAAAAAATATGTAGTTTCCTTAATATTGTTTAGTATTCTAATCGAAAATGTTTCCTTATTCAGTCAATTTGCCATTTTATTATCTTTTACAAGATTTAAAGGTTATATGAAAAATGTGAGCAACATTATCGCCTGGACTTCTATAGATGAGCAGATTCACGCAAATGGAGGGATTTACATTATCAATAAAATCCGTGAAGAATTTCCAGATTATTTTGATGCCGAAACTTTAGACTTAGTTCGAAATACAGTAAGAGAATCAATTGCTGTAGAAGCAGATATTTTGGATTGGATCTTTGAAGACGGTGAAATCGAAAGCATTAAAAAAGCAGATTTGGTCAATTTTATGAAATTTAGAATCGACGAAAGTCTGAAACAAATTAATATAGACACAATTTTTAATGTTTCTCCGGAAGATTATAAAGCAATGGCATGGTTTGAAGAAGAAGTTTTTGCCAATAGTCTTGATGATTTCTTTGCAAAACGTCCCGTAGAATATACCAAACACGATAAAAGCATAACAGCCAACGACCTTTTTTAATACAAGCACAAAAGAATTATGAATACAATCGATACAAACCAGCATAATAGTATTGCACCAGGACAGCCTGATACAAAAATGTGGTGGAAAAACTCTGAAAGCGAACAAATTTTAAATCGTGGTTATCTCCTTAAAGGTGAAACTGTAGAAGGTGCAATTGATAGAATTTGTACCGCTGCTGCAAAAAGACTTTACAAACCAGAATTAAAAGAATCTTTTGTAGAGATGATAGAAAGAGGATGGATGAGCATTAGTTCTCCTGTGTGGGCAAATATGGGAACAGAACGTGGTCTGCCGATTTCTTGTTTTAATGTGCACGTGCCGGATAAAATTGAAGGTATTACCCATAAATTGGGCGAAGTTATCATGCAGACCAAAATTGGCGGCGGAACTTCGGGTTATTTTGGTGAGCTTCGCGAAAGAGGAAGCGCTGTAACCGATAACGGAAAAAGCAGCGGGGCAGTAAGTTTTATGAAACTTTTTGACACAGCAATGGATACCATTTCACAAGGTGGTGTGCGTCGTGGTGCATTTGCCGCTTACTTAGATGTGGATCATCCGGATATCGAAGAATTTTTAAAGATTAAAAGTATCGGAAATCCTATTCAGAATTTGTTTACAGGAATCTGTGTACCAGATTATTGGATGCAGGAAATGATAGATGGAGATGCAGAAAAAAGACAAATTTGGGCAAAAGTATTAGAAAGCCGTCAGCAAAAAGGACTTCCTTATATTTTCTTTAGTGACAACGTAAACAAAAATAAACCTCAGGTATATAAAGATCAGAATCTGCGAATTAATGCAAGTAATTTATGCAGCGAAATTATGCTTCCGTCAACGAGTGACGAATCATTTATCTGCTGTCTTTCTTCTATGAATTTAGAATTGTATGAAGAATGGAAAGATACTGAAGCTGTAAAATTGGCGATATTTTTCTTAGATGCAGTTTTGCAGGAATTTATAGAAAAAACAGAAGGAAACTACTATTTAGCAGCTGCAAATAAATTTGCCAAAAGACACCGTGCATTAGGCTTAGGCGTTTTAGGATGGCATTCGTATCTTCAAAAAAATATGATTCCGTTTGAAGGTTTAGAAGCTAAAATGAAAACAACAGAAATTTTTAAACATATAAGCGACAAAGCTGACAAAGCAACGCAGGATCTTGCAAGAATCTACGGTGAGCCGGAATTGTTAAAAGGTTACGGAAGACGTAACACGACCACAATGGCAATTGCACCTACAACTTCATCTTCGGCTATTTTAGGACAGACTTCGCCGGGTATCGAACCTTTTAGCAGTAATTACTACAAAGCCGGATTGAGCAAAGGTAATTTTATGCGTAAAAACAAATATCTTAAAACCTTATTAGAACAAAAAGGTTTGGATAACGAAGAAGTTTGGAGAGGAATTATGCTGAACGGCGGAAGCGTGCAGCATATGAGTGAACTTTCTCAGGAAGAAAAAGATGTTTTTAAAACATTCAAAGAAATAAGTCAGTTAGAGATTGTACAGCAAGCTTCTATTAGACAAAAATATGTAGATCAAGGGCAAAGTATCAATCTTAATATTCCTTCAGATCTGCCAATTAAAGAAGTAAATCGTCTTTTGATTGAAGCATGGCAGCTCGGAATAAAAAGTTTGTATTACCAAAGAAGTCAAAGTGTTTCTAAAGAATTGGTTACAAGTCTTGTCTCTTGCAGCAGTTGTGAGTCTTAAATAAAATTATATTTTTTTTAAAAGCCGGAATTATTTTCCGGCTTTTTATGTTTAAAAGACATTTTGATTTTTTCTTTAAAAAAGAAAAAAACGCAGTATAAATTATTGTAAAATGTTAATTTAGCAGTCGTAGAAATTACAATTTACCATCCCAAAAACAACCCAAAATGGAGAATGTCTCAGTAATAATAATGCTGCTTTTTGGCGTAGCATTTTTAAGCCTTATTAGTAAAAAATATAATTTTCCAATTCCTATTGTACTTGTTCTTTGTGGTGTAATTATAAGTGTTATACCAGGTCTTCCGGTCATTGCGCTAAGTCCAGAAGTAGTATTTATTGTGTTTTTACCACCGCTTTTGTATCATTCTGCGTGGTACACGAGCTGGTCCGATTTTAAGCATGCGATTCGTCCTATCACGCTGGCTGCTGTAGGATTGGTATTCTTTACGACCTTTGCCGTGGCTGTTGTGGCACATGAACTTATAGATGATATTTCATGGCCGCTGGCATTTTTACTTGGAGCAATTGTATCGCCTCCAGATGCAGTTTCTGCCGCATCTATAACCAAAGGATTAGGATTAAACCCAAGACTGATTGCTATTCTTGAAGGCGAAAGTCTGGTAAACGATGCAAGCGGACTTGTGGCTTACAAATATGCGCTTACTGCAATTACTGCGGGTAATTTTGTGCTTTGGGAGGCCGGAATAAATTTTGTTTTAATGTCTCTTATCGGAATTGCTATTGGTGTCGCCATAGGTTTTGTAATGAGCTATATTCATAAGAAATTTGTTAATGACGATGTAATAGAAGTTACCCTGACCTTATTGACGCCTTTTGCATCTTATCTGCTTGCAGAACATTTTGAAGGTTCTGGAGTTTTGGCTGTTGTAGCTACTGGTTTGTTCCTTTCAGCACGCACCGGAACTATTTTTACACATGAAAGCCGTATCATGACAGGAACTATATGGAACGTTTTGACTAATATCTTAAACGGATTAATTTTTATTTTAATTGGTCTGCAATTGCGTCAGATCATTACGGGAATCAGCACCTATTCTGGAATGTCACTATTTATCTGGGGTGCCGTGGTGAGTATGGTGGTTATTTTAGTTCGTTTTTTATGGGTAATTCCTGCGACTATGCTGCCGAGGTTTTTGAGTTCTAAAATAAGAGAAAAAGAAGAATTTGATTATAGAAATATGATCATCTTTGGCTGGTCCGGAATGCGTGGTGTAGTTTCTATGGCTGCAGCATTGGCACTGCCGCTAACTATAAATAATACAGAGGAGTTCCCTTTTAGAGATCTAATAATCTACTTAGTTTTCTGCGTTATACTATCTACATTGGTTATTCAGGGATTAACACTTCCGTGGATAATTAAAAAATTAAAATTACAGCCTTACTCGATAATTGCAGAAGAATATGATATAAGGAATATAATTGTTTCTGAAACGATTACGCATATCGAAGATAATTTTTCATTATTAAATGATGATTTGCTGCATAATATTAAAAGCAAATATGAGGTAAAATTTAATCGACTTCAAAAAACAGAACTTCCGGCTAATTTTTTTGGAAAAGGCAATGTAATGGGAGGTGAGATTTTTAATGATTTTACCAAATTGCAAATCGATTTATTAAATGTTGAAAGAAGTAAACTAGAAGCCATGCATAAATCTGGTTCTGTCAATGAAGAGATTTTTCGCAAAATAGAAAAAGAACTTGATCTGGAAGAAACACGTCTTTGGATGGAAATGTATGAAGATTAATACTCAAAAGAAGTAAAAAACTAAAGAGATTTTTATTGAGATAATCTCTTTAGTTGAATCTATTTATGTTATTGATTTATATGATATTAATCAGGTATTTTAATTTCACTGACAGCTAGATTGGCAGTTGCCTGCGCCACAATTTTGGACGTAGTCTCATTAAAAACTTCTGCTTTTATATTGATGATGGTTTTGCCTAATTTTTCTATTCTGGTTTTTACTAAAACCGTCTGACCTTCTACTGCTGGATTAAAATAATCAACGTAAAGATTTATGGTTGGATAAAATTTCTCTAAACCCAAAACCATAAAATTTACGCCCATGCAATCGTCAATCATTCCTGCAGTTACACCGCCGTGAAGTATTCCGATTGGGTTGGTCATTTCCTTTCTAATTTCAAATTGAAATTCAACACCGCTTTCTTCAACAGAAATTACTTTTCCGTTTAACCAATTAGCAAAAGGCGAGGGGCTGTTGCTAAAGTGCCTGCCTACAAAGCTTTGCAGGTACGCTAGTCTTTTATTTTCCATATATTATTGTTTTGCTCTTTTACAATATTCTAAATAACTCCCATTTTCTGCATTAAGAAAGTGGCGCTTTTATTTTTGCAGATGCCATTACGCAGTTTATAATCAAAGTGTAATTCATTATTCTGAATTTCAACCTCAAAACATTGATTGGTTAAAATTTCAGGATATTCGTTCGTTGTGAGACAAACTTCTATATCATGAGTTGCAATTGCTCCAATTGCTTTTTTGCCAATGATTTTTTTGACAACTTCAATTGTTCCGTTGCGTTTATCATCAGAGTTTGTTCCTCTTAATATTTCATCCAGCAAAACAAAAGCAGGACGCTCTTCGAGTGCATCCATAATCTGCTTTAAACGCTTGATTTCTGCAAAAAAGTAAGATTCACTATCAGATAAAGAATCCGATAATCGCATTGAAACCAATACAGGAAGTGGATGAATATTAGCACTTGAAGCACAAACAACTGACCCAATTCCGCCCAATACCATATTGATGCCTAAACTTCTTAAAAAAGTACTCTTTCCTGACATATTTGATCCTGTTAAAATCATAAAAGATTCGGGATAAAAATGAGTGTCATTTCCAACGCGTGTTTCAGGATTTAAAAGAGGATGACTTAGATTTGAAAATCTGATTTTGTATTCTGAATTAATTTCAGGAAAAACAAAATCAGGATTATTATACGCTAAATTGGCAAGACTGCTTAAGGCTTCAAATTCACCAATAACCAAAATCCATCTTTCCAGATCTTTAGAATGACTATCTTTCCATTTTAAAAGAGCCTTAAGAACATGAAGATTAAATAAAAATGTTCCATTAAATAAAACTGCTGTTACAAGATTATTTATGGTGTCCATTCTTGAAAATAACTCAGACAATTGTTTTAAATGAGTACTGGCATTTGTATTTTTCGAACTAAGTTCTTTTTGTAAATCAGTTAGCTTTTTGGACTGAAAGTTTTCTTTTTCAATTTTTTGAACTAATAAACTGTAGTGTTTAATGATTTTATCTATGTGGTCGGCTTTGGCAATTTCGGATTGAATTCTTTTAAATGATTTTCCTAAGACTATTAAATTGGCAATGAAAACGTAAGTCAGGTACGAAAGTAAAATAGTTTTTGATGTTATGAAATACGCTGTTAATACACCTAGAAATAAAGACGGCAGTATAATTGAAAGTGCAATTATAACTTTAGGTAATTCATTGTTTTTAGAAGAATTCCAATAGATTATAGAATCAAAAGAAGCTTTAGAATCATTGCTTATTTTTGCAAGTGCGTGAAATTCCTGTCTCCAGTCGATTTTGCTTTTAAGTTCGTTTACGGCTTCCTGATTTTCTAAAATAACATCATTTGAATTTGTTATCAAAAGCTGGTCGGCAAGTGTTTTCTTTCCGATAAAGGTAGCCGTTCTGTTTAGATTTTGAAATAAAGAATGTTCTCCAAAAATATCCAAATCGTAAGCGTAAGGATGATGAAAATCATTGAATTCACTACCATTTTCAAAAGAATTTTTTTCTCTTTTAAGAAAAGAAATTTCATCTTTATTAATTTGAAGAAGGGCATTTGTAATTAGTTTTCGAAACGACAAACGCGAATGAATTTTCATTAAAAAAATAAAACCAACAAAGGATAAAAAAGCAAAAATTACGTTTAAGATTTCATTTGTTTTAATGTAATAAAACATAAAAAACAAAACTAAAAAAATGCTTAAAAGACGTAAAAGACTTATGCTGTTGTATCGTTTGTTGATCTTATTAAATTGTTCTGTATATTGTAATGTCTTTTCCTGATATGCTTTCATTGTGTAAATTTGATGAAATACAAATATAGGTTTTAAGACAGAAAATTATCATTCAAAAGCAGATTAATCTTCATGCATTACCAAAACAGGGATTTCTACTTCTTTTGAGATTTTTTGCGAAAAACTAGACTCAAAAATGCTGGCAAAAAAGGATCTTTTGTGCGTTATAGTTGTCAGTACATCAATATCTTTATATAAGACAAAATCAAGAATTGTTTCTTTTACTTCATCGCTTGGTAATACTAAAAAGTCTACATCTTCTGCTGCAAATTCGTTTTCCCATTCTTTTATGGTTTGAGCAGAAACATCAGAATCAGATGTTTTTACATATAGGCTTTTAACTCTGGCATTGGTTTTTTTAGCAATTTTAAGAACTTTTTTCAATTCTTTTTTATCTTTATCGCGGTAACGTGTAGTAAAACCGATTGTTTTAATCTTTTTGTATTTTGCATAAACGGGAACACATAAAACAGGAACGTCAACATCTGCAATTACCGAGTTGCTGTTAGATCCGGTAAAGAATTTAGTCCAGTCAGAGACACCGCTTGTTCCCATAATAACAAAATCTATTTGGTCTTCTTTAACCGCATTTTTCAGGTTGTAAATTAAATCACCATCCATCAGACGGTGTTTAATGACAATATCTTCCAGATTTCTTTCTAAAGCAATCGTTCTTAATTTTGGAATCTCATCTTTAAAAGTTTCAAATTTAGCTAACTCAATCGAGCTGTATATTGAAGCGTAGTTTTCCGGGAAAAACTGACTGTCGTAAACTGGAATTTCAAAGGTGTGAAGCAAAATAAGTTCGGCATTGACAACTTTCGCAAATTCAAGCGCATGAACAAAAGCATTTGTTGCAGCGTCAGAGAAATCGGTTGGGAATAATATCTTTTTCATTTTACTGAGAATTTAAGTTTGTTTCTCAAATTTACTGATTACTTATAAGAAACAAGCTGATAATTATCAGTTATTTAACACTTAATGAATTGTTAATCTAATAGCAAATTGGTGCTTAATCTGCATTTTCTATTCGCTTTCTGTTTGTCAACTTTATCGCTTTTTTAATACCTTTGCATTATGATAAATCACGATTCTATAGTTGCGCTGGCTACTCCGTCTGGAGCAGGAGCAATTGCCATTATTCGAATTTCTGGAGCAGAAGCTATTTCTATTGGAAATTCGGTTTTTAAATCCATTAAAGGAAAAGATTTAACCAAACAAAAAACACATACACTCCATTTAGGTCATATTGTTGATGATGCTAAAACCCTGGATGAAGTTTTGGTATCATTGTTTAAAGGGCCAAACTCGTATACAGGCGAAGATACCATAGAAATTTCGTGCCATGGTTCAACCTATATTCAGCAGCAAATTATTCAGTTATTGCTGCGCAAAGGCTGTCGTATGGCAGATGCAGGAGAATTTACCCTGAGAGCATTCCTGAACGGAAAACTAGATTTATCTCAGGCAGAAGCTGTTGCTGATTTAATTTCTTCTGATAATGAAGCTTCTCATCAAATAGCAATGCAGCAAATGCGCGGCGGTTTTAGTAATGAAATTGCCAAACTGCGTGAAGAATTATTAAATTTTGCTTCTCTAATAGAGTTAGAATTGGATTTTGCAGAAGAAGATGTGGAATTTGCAGACCGATCTCAGTTTAATGATTTGTTAAACCGTATAGAATTTGTTTTGAAACGATTAATCGACTCATTTTCTGTTGGAAATGTTATTAAAAATGGAATTCCGGTTGCTATTGTCGGAGAGCCGAATGTTGGAAAATCGACATTATTAAATGCTTTATTGAATGAAGAACGCGCCATCGTTTCTGACATTGCTGGAACAACACGCGACACAATTGAAGATGAACTGGTAATTGGCGGCATTGGTTTTAGATTTATAGATACTGCAGGAATTCGCGAAACAAAGGATGTTGTAGAAAGTATCGGAATCAAAAAAACTTTTGAAAAAATAGAACAGGCACAGCTTGTAATTTACTTAATGGACAGCTTGAAATTTCAGGTTTCAAGCGAATCTTTTATTGTTGAAATTGAGAAAATAAAAAACAAATATCCTTTAAAGCAAATTTTGATTGTTTGTAATAAAATTGATCAGTTGAATCAAACAGAACTTCAAAATATTCAAACAGAACTTGAAATATTAAATTTAAAACAAATCTTTTTGAGTGCTAAAAATAAAGAAGGTGTTGAAGATCTAAAAAATCAATTACTATCTTTTGTAAATACGGGGGCACTTCGTAATAATGAAACAATTGTTACGAATACCAGGCATTATGATTCTCTGTTAAAAGCCTTAGATGAAATTCAGAAAGTAAAATTTGGTTTAGAATCTAATCTTTCCAGCGATCTTATGGCATTAGATATTCGCGAGGCTTTGTACCAATTTGGCCTTATTACGGGACAAGTTACAAACGACGAATTACTTGGAAATATCTTTGCTAATTTCTGCATTGGTAAATAGGAACGTCAATACATTGCAAATTGATAATAAGCTATGCGTTAAAAACGTCGGCTTCTGTAACGCTGTTTAGAAGAAGTAATTATTATTCTTGCTTCTTCTATTCTTGCTTCTTCCTTTAGCGTCATTCTTATTTTTGTTTTTCAAAAACCAATTATATAGTTCCATTTTCGCAGGTTCTCACGTTAACATCCAGAATATTGCGCATCAGATATTTTCCTAAACCAGAAAACTCCCTTCTCTTATATATTATATAGTTATTTCAAATAACTTTGATTGCTGTATTTTAGAATTTTTATACATTGACATTGATTTAATGGAATATTTCGCAAAAACATTACTTTTTTTAATGTTAAACTTACTGAAAACATACCTATAAAGGAAAATTCTTACCATTTGATTTTAAAACTTCAACATCTAAATTTTTTATTATCAGAAAGTTAAGAATAAATTCAAAAAAACTTTCAAAATAGTTAAAAAAAAAGCTTGGAGAAGTCAATAAAGGTTGTACTTTTGCACCCGCTTTGAAACACAAGCGAAACAAAATTGAAACACGTTCGTA
>NZ_MUHF01000008.1 GCF_002217435.1 Flavobacterium reichenbachii | reverse complement strand
CACCCTGTTTCTTCTGAAACTGGGTGTTTTGTTTTATAAAGACTTTTTATGTTTGGAATATAGTAGATCAGACAGTAAGAATGTTTGATCTTTTTCAGTACTATATTTGAAGTCTTTTTTTTATTTTGGATAATAGAGATGGTAATTGGCAGCAATACTAATAAGAGGTATTTTTTTTCTAATAAAAGGTGCGAACCAGAAAATTAGGATATTTATAAATCCACAGAAGCCAAAAGCTGATTTACAAAGGAACTTTGACAGGAACGATTTTGACAGTAACGCCTATGGATTTATTAAAGGAGTTAAAATGACTCTTCTTGATGAAAATAATCCAAAAAATAGATCAAACAATGAATACGCAAAAAAGGAGCTTGCATTTCAAAGCAAACTGCAGTAAAAATATTCTGTTAGAGTAAAAAGAAAAATGTATCCATCCAAAAAAATAAAATTTCAATTTCTAAGGGGTGAAAAACAAATTGAATTTTAATTTTGGAAAATGGAATATTATTGATTCCGCTGCATGATGATTTTAAATATTATGAAGAAGAACATTTAAAAAGCCGAATAAGTGAGTTTATAATCTCATCAATGCAATATCTAATAACTTTCATGTCAAAAAAATCCCGCAGCTATAATTATCTGCAGGATTTTTTATTTTATAAATATTAAGATCACAGCATATGCCATAATCCGTTTTGAAAAAGTTTCTAAATTTATGAATTACCATAAAGGTTTGATTCGCCTCCATCAATTGCAATGGTCTGCCCATTTACGTATTGGCATTCATCGCTAAGCAGAAAGGCCACAAGGTTACCAACATCTTCAGGTTTCCCTAACCTTCTAGTAGGATTTCTTTGTGCATATGTTGTTTCAGCTGCTTTCGGGTCGGCCGGATTTACTTGTTTAAATGCTTCTGCAACCATTGGAGTAAGGATAGCTCCTGGCGCGATTGCATTGGTATATATCCCATCTTTACCATACTCGATGGCCGCGTTTTTGGTCATACCAGAAACGGCATGTTTACTTGCTACATACGGCATCTGATTAACAACGCCTCTGATTCCACCTACAGAAGCTACGTTTACAATTTTCCCTCCGCCGTGTTTCTGCATTACCGGAATCACATATTTTAAACCGTAATATACCCCCATAAGATTGATGTCAATTACTTTTTTAAATATATGGATGTCATAGTCGACTAGTGGTGCCTGTTTTCCTTCGATACCTGCATTATTGTAGAATCCATCGATACGACCAAACTCTTCAACTGTTTTGTCTACATAATTTTTTACTGCCTGTTCATCTGAAACGTCAGCTACTACAGTTATGATTTTTGCAGCTGGTGCAACTGACTGAATTTCTGCTTTTGCTTTTTCTAGTGCCTCGGCATTGTAATCTACAATAGACAGATTGGCTCCTTTTAGAGCTACTGCTTTACTTGCTGCAAGTCCGAGGCCCATCGCTGCTCCGGTAATAATAATTGTTTTGTCTTTAAAAATGCTCATGATATATAGTATTAAAATGTATTAGTTGAAAAATTATTCATTTAAAATTTAAATTATTAGCTCATGCCCCTCCATATCATATCAAAGCAGTCATCTAAGAGTTGCTGGCTTAATGGAAATAGCTTTTGGATGATACCTGTAGAGCAGGAGCGTACCGCACCATCAAAAAAGCTGATAAGTATAATTGCATCCAGTGCTTTTATGATTCCTTCCTGCTGTCCTTTTTGTAAAAGATCATATAGTGGTTTATTCTGTTTTTCATACTCGGCTAATTGTTTTGAGAAATTTAACTGTATGTAGCCGGACTGTTGATACTGGTCAATAAATACAGTTTCGTCATAATTCTTTAGCCTGTAGTTGAGCATATTGATATAAATCTGCTTAAGCGATTGTTTTATTGGTATATTAATATCAAAGTCGCGGTACATTGCCTGTGTCATTTTATCTTCTACGGCTGCATAAGCCAGCTGTACTATCTCTTCCTTATTTTTAAAATAAATGTACAGAGTGCCAGTGGCAATTCCGGCGGTTTTACTTATACCTGAAACGGTAACACTTGCTAATCCCTGTTTGCCCGTAAGTACGAATACAGAATTTAAAATTTTCTCTCTTTTATCAGGATCTAATGGTCTCATATAGTAAAGTTAAATGAAATTATATTCATTTAAAAATAAATATTCAAACTATAACTTTTCTTTAAGAGGCAGGACAGGAAAATTAGTTTTGAAAAAATATGCATTGTAGAAAGGTTTTTTATGTGACTGCACTGACAAAAAATTCAGATTTTCATAAGTTTTCTTTTTAAAAGGCAGGTCATTGCCAGTAGATTTTTAATTATTAATAACATGATGTTTTTAGAAAACAAGCAGGTAATATTATAATAATTCGGCATAATGATGTAAGAAACTATTTTAAGCACAAATTACTTTTACACAGATAATAACTTAATATTTGATTTTTAAAATTACTTCAAATAAGGTGTAAAGAGAATAAAATTCTTATCAATGTAAATTACCAAGTTATGTGTAGGAAGGTGTAAATTCTACAGTAGGAATTCAGTAATCAGTTTATGAAAGTTATTGGTTTTGAACCTGACTAATAGATGACATGATCAAGCAATGGGAATATGAACAAGATACAATCGTAATATTCCGTTAATTAAATTGGTATAATAAAAAATCAAAATGAAAACTAATATACAGCCTAAAAATGCATTTTATGAATATCAGCAAAGGGATATTCAAATTATTTTTGATGAAATAGAATGTGCAGCAGAAAAGAAACTCTTGTATCAATTGCCGACTGGCGGAGGAAAAACTGTTATTTTCTCTGAAATAGCCAAGAGATTTATGGCACAATATGGCAAAAAGGTAGTTATCCTGACGCACCGTAAAGAATTATGCACACAGACATCGTCAACATTAAATAGAATTGAGGTAAAAAATCAAATCATAAGCAGTGCTAGCGGAAACTTCAAATCAGGCTGCGACTGCTACGTAGCGATGGTAGAGACACTGCGAAACAGGATCAAATCTAAAAAAATAAGAGTAAATGATGTTGGGCTTGTTATTGTAGACGAAGCACATCATAATTCTTTTAGGAAATTAATGAGCCATTTTAAAAAGTCAGTTATTATTGGTGTTACGGCCACACCTTTTAGTTCTGATGTTTCCAAACCGATGAAAAGGCATTATGATACATTGATTACAGGAGAAAATATTGCGGATCTTATTGCCGGCGGATTTCTAGCCAGACCCAAATCAAATGGTTACGAAGTAGAATTGAATTCTCTGAAAACAGGACTTCATGGTGATTATACAGTAAGTTCATCTAATGAACTTTATAGTTCTGCAGCAATGCAGGATTTGCTGCTAAAAGCATATGTGGAAAATTCCAAAGGAAAAAAAACATTAATTTTTAATCATGGAATAAAAGCTTCAGAGAAAGTATATGATACCTTTACTGCAGCTGGTTTTCCAATCAGACATCTCGATAATAAAACGTCAGATGAAGACCGCAGAGATATCCTGAAGTGGTTTAAGAAAACTAAGGATGCGATTATAACCTCTGTTTCGATCTTAACTACGGGATTTGATGAGCCGGCGGTGCAAAGTGTTATTCTTAATCGCGCTACTACATCTATTACGCTTTATCATCAAATGGTAGGGCGCGGGTCTAGAAAACTTCCTTCCAAAAGAACTTTTTCTATTATAGACCTGGGTAATAACATACAGCGTTTTGGAGCATGGGAAGAACCAGTAGACTGGAAGTTTGTATTTGAGCATCCTGATGCATTTGCCAAGCAACTTCAGCATCACTCTACTGCTGGTTCATCAATACAATCTCATGGACTCTCAGCTGAGCTGCGTGCCCAGTTTCCCAATACTCTTGAGATGACTTTTGATATAGAAACAAACTATCATGAAGCGGTTGACACAGAAAAAAAACCGAAAACAGTGATACAGCAATCTATCAGACAGCAGGCAAAAATGTGTATGGATAATGCTGAAACATTATCGCAGGCCATTTTATTGGCAGAAGCTCTACAGCCTGAAATCGACTGGCGTGTTAAGCAGTATGTAAAATGTCTCGATAATGCAAGCAAGAATTACAAAGAATGGCTGATGGAAGATTATCAAAACCGGTTAAAAGGATTAATTATAAAGTTATATCCAAAAGTAAAAGCTGCTTAAAGCTTTATTAATAAAGTAACGGTTATTAAAACGAAACTTATTTTCAATAAAAAGTTTTGTGAATGTTATAATTCGAAGTCGCTTATTCTTTTTTGATTTCCAGTTTTGAATTCAAACTGTGTTTAAATATTTTTATACTAAATGAACCAACTTCAAAATATGATACCTTTGTAATGATTCTCAAATATTAAAGGAAATTATAAGGTTATGTACGATATCTTTTTTAATCATCTTGAAAAAAAGATTCAGTTAAATGAATCTGAAAAGGAACTGATTAAGTCCTTTTTTTTGCCTAAAAAGCTTAAGAAAAGGCAGTTCTTAGTTGTTGAAGGCCATCCTTGTACTTTTATGGCGTTTGTTTCAAAAGGTCTTTTAAAAGCTTATAATATTGATGAAAAGGGCAATGAACATATCAATCAGTTTGCACCTGAAGGCTGGTGGACGTCAGATATGAATAGTTTTTTCAGCGAAGAAATTTCATTTTACAGTATTGATGCCATGGAGGACTCGGATATTCTGGTGATTACTAGTACGGATTTTGAAAATTTAACATTGCAAATTCCTATTATGGACCGTTATTTTAGGCTGCTTTTTCAAAATAGTTTAATTACAAAAGAACGCAGATTAATAAGTTCTAATACTCATAATGCAGAAGAGAAGTACCGACACATTTTAAAAAATAATGCTGATTTAATAAAACGTGTTCCCCAGAATTTATTGGCTTCTTACCTTGGTCTTTCTGCAGAGACTTTAAGTCGTCTTAAAAAGAACATATAACCAACCTGAATTGAAATAATTGATCTAGATCAAGCTGTTTCCTTGTTCTAGATCATCTTTAAGAAACTGGGTTTAATTTAATTTTGTGGAAAAATAAAATTATATGGTATCTCAGCAATTAAATACATCAGCTGCTGCAGGCAATATTGCTTTAGTAGTAGGAGCAACTGGTATTACAGGAAGCAATCTCGCTTTAAAACTTATAGAAAAACAATGGACTGTTTTTGGACTTTCGCGTAATCCAAATAATAATGTTGAAGGGTTACATCCAATTGCGGCAGATTTACTTAATGAAGAATCTTTAGCAGCTGCTTTAAAAGATATTTCGCCCACCCATGTTTTCTTTACTACATGGATGCGAAATGATACGGAAGAAGAAAATATCAGGATTAACAGTGCTATGATCCATAACCTACTGCATATTTTGTCCTTCAAAAAAACCGTGCAGCACGTTTCTTTGGTCACGGGTTTAAAGCATTATTTAGGGCCGTTTGATGCCTATGCAAAGGCCGGAACACTTCCTGAAACACCATTAAGAGAAGAAATGCCGAGATTAGATCTGCCTAATTTTTATTATTCGCAGGAAGATGAGATTTATAAGGTTGCATTAAGAGATGGATTTACATGGAATGTACACAGACCGCATACCGTTATTGGCAAAACGATAGGGAACGCAATGAATATGGGAACAACATTGGCAGTTTATGCCAGTATTTGTAAAAAAGAAGGTCTGCCTTTGATCTGGCCGGGTTCAGAGGCACAATGGAATGGGCTGTCTGATGTTACAGATGCTGGGATTTTAGCAGAACAAATAATTTGGGCTGCTACAACACCAAATGCGTGGAAAGAAGCTTTCAATATTACAAATGGAGATGTTTTCCGCTGGAAATGGTTATGGCCCCAAATAGCACAGTGGTTTGACATTGATTTTGAAGGGTATAATGGTGAAATTAGACCTTTGGAAGGAATACTAAATGAAAAACAGTCAATTTGGACAGAAATTGCAAAAGAAAACCAATTAGTAGAAACCAATTTATATACGTTAGCATCTGCATGGCACACAGATCTTGATCTTGGACGCCCATTAGAGGTTATGACCGACATGTCCAAGAGCAGACAGCTAGGGTTTTCGGTTTATAAAAGTACAAAAGATTCGTTTTTTGATTTGTTTACACTTTTAAGAAACGATCAAATAATTCCGTAACGTGAAAATTCTACCAGAAATTTCAAAATCACATTATAATCAAATAAAGGCTGGTTTTCAAACATATTTAAACCACAGAGCTTGCCGGCTAGACAGCTGGTGAGTTCTGTGGTTTAATTCTATTACAAAATGTCGATAATTCTAATTTGAAAGATCTGAGGTTTATATTTAGATATTAAGCGGTTCATCTCCTAAAGTTCAGATAGATAATATGGTTTCGAAAAACAAAAAAACAAGGGTATGGGACTTTTAAATAAAATAAAATAAAATGATAAAAAATAAAGAAAAATTGCTAAGATTAAGTGCGTTAATATTATTAATTATTATAGTTGTTTTCTGTACGAATTATTTTTTAGTAAATTCGATTTCGCAATTAACTACAAGTAAAGATGTAGGAAAAAAACATACAAGAACAAATAGATGGAGAATAAAAAAATATATTTTATTGATTTAGTTTACTATAATTGCTACGCATTTTATAGAAGAAATGAAAAGGATTTAAATGAGTTTTCAGGACAAGCTCTTACTTCGGTATGCCTATCATTAAATTTAGTAACTATTATAATTTTAATTCAAGAAATATTTAAATTATCTTTTTTTGATAATAAATGGAATACACTATTTGTGTCATTGCCTGTATTGTTATTAGTTATTATTAGATATAATAAATATGTAAATATTGAAGAAATAGAAGATTCACTTAACAATAAAGATCGAAATCTAGTTAAGAAATTAAATTTTATTGCTGGTATTTATGTGATAATTTCAATATTTGGTTTTCTTTTTTTAATTATAATTTTAGGAGAGTTGAATAATCCACCACCATTTTGGAGTAATTGGTTTAATTAAGTCTATTAATGAATAATAGTGTTTCAGATTAGGTTTTTATAAAATGGTGTTGAATCTATAGAAAAACTTTTAAAATATAAATTATAATCCAATTAAGAGCTATTTAGATAATGGAGAAGAAAAAGGTAAATAGGTTTATGAAGAATCTTGTTTAGAACATAATTATTAAAATTGAGAATTTGTCAATATATCAAGTAAATTTACGGGATATTCACACCAACCAGGTACGAAAAGATAAGATGAAAAAGAAGATTTTAATCATTTGCAGTTTATTACTTTTTATTCTATTATTTGATAGATTATTGTTTATGGAATATAGGCTTAAAGCAGGATGGAGTTATAGTGGGGGTAGTTATTTAGGTGACCCTATAGGTTACGATCAAGACTTTGTTTTAATTAAAAATAAAATAAAATTTGTACGAAATAAATCTGAAGACAATCCTGTTTTAGAAAAAGATGTTTACTTGATAGGATGTTACTTTAATATGCTACTTATGTATGATAATGATTTAAATAAAACAGCATTTTATATTAAATTTTAGATTTTTCTGTGTTCTTGTAGAGAACCCCGACCGCTAGGATATGCGTAACGATAGCGCAGATTTGCAATCTTTGCCGACAAAGAGAATCAAAAGCCAAAAGCCATTCCATAAGGGAGTGGTTTTTGGATTTTATATAGTTATTGCATTTTTAGCAAACAGATTTTGAATTATTAATATCGCCCGTTCTGTGAAGTGTTGCTTATAAAAAATTGCTGTTAGAAATTCTTTATATAAAATAAGTTGAAAAATTATATTCTGCCAAGAAATATAATCAAGAAATTCACAGCAATAAATTTATGTGATCTATACTAGATTAAATATAACCATCAGGCAGTATTGAGTATATTTACAATGCCTCGGGGCAGAAACTGGAGAAAAATGTAACCGAAAACAATATAACCTTACACACCAATTATGTGGACGGTTATCAGTACAAGGAAAATGTTCTGGAGTTTTTCCCCACGGCAGAAGGTTATGTGAAAAACGACAACGGTGCGCTTTCCTATGTCTTTCAGTACAAGGATCATTTAGGAAACATCAGGGTCAGTTATACTAAAAACGCCTTAAACGTTCTGGAAATTATTGATGAGAACAATTATTATCCTTTTGGATTAAAACACAATGGATACAGTGTTTATGAAGGGACTAATAATAAGTATAAGTACAACGGCAAAGAGCTCCAAGATGAGCTGGGACTGAACATGTATGATTATGGCTGGAGGAATTACATGCCAGATATTGGACGTTGGTCACAATCTGACCCATTATTAAATGATTTAAAATTTGCTCACGATATTAATGATGTAGATGAAGATGATAAGGAAGCAGTGTATATGTCTATTATCAATGACTTCGAAGTTGGTGGTGGTATATATAATACAGACAATTTAAATCCTTACGGTTATGGATATAATAATCCTGTAAGCTTTGATGACCCAGATGGAAGATGTCCTTCTTGTATATGGGGAGCAGTAATTGGAGCTGCTGTTGATTATGGATTACAAGTAGCTGTTAACTATGCAGGAGGTAAATCTGGTTCTCGTGCTTGGACTGATGTAAGTTTAACCTCTATAGCAGTTTCAGCTGGTGCAGGAGCTTTGAGTGGAGGAATCTCATCTCTAAATCAGTATAAAAATGCTGCTAGAGGAGTGAAAATAGCTGTTGATGTAGCTACAGATACGGGAGTTAGTGTCGCAAGTCAAGCAATTAAAGATGGCAAAATCTCAGTAGGGAGTACACTTGTTGACGTTGGAGCAGGAAGGTTAGCGGCTGGAATTGCTGGTAAAATAGAAAAGAAAGTGCTAAACTCTTCAACAGGTAAAAAATTGACAGCTGCAGTTAACACTGAAAAGAATATAGCTCGCGGAAAATCTAATGTGGCTTCTAAAGCGAAAGCAAATGTCAGTGGGGCAACAAAGAAATAGGAAAGTTATGTCGGAAAAAGAGCTGCGGTATCAGCTGCCGTTTCATCTGGTACTGCATCGACAGTTGCAAATAAAATAAAAAAAGAAGTAGAGAAGAAATGATGAAAAAAATAAAAAAATATATTGATGAAAACCCTGATGTAATAAATATATTGCTCGGAGTTATATTATTGACAATTGCAGGTTTTGTTTATTTTGATTTCGAAATTATGTTTAAAGTATTTATCGGAGTTGTTATATTTGGTATAGTAATAGGACTAATCTCCTTTTTAATAAGGATACTTTCAAAATAGAAATTATTTAATTTATAGCACAGCCATTCCATTACGGAGTGGCTTTTGCTTTTATAGCGTTTCAAAGTGTACTAAACTGCTAAAATAGAATTCATGTTAGCCTGCATCTGCTACGGTATCTAAATAAATTTGAAAAATAGTATTTAGAATATCCTCCCTCCCTGTATCGGCTGTTTTGATATCAGAGACCGAGATTTTAGGTTCAAATTACCTCCCCGTACTATAAAATTGTGTACTTATACCAACCGATACCATCCGTGTTCCAAGTGAAAACTCTACAGTTTTTCAAATTCTACTGACCAGTGTGTCATTTTGGAACACATATTTACCTAGCCAGAAAAATATTTAAAAAAAAATTTGTCGAATTTAAAGATGATAAATATTATAGTGTTTTCAAGAAGAAATTTAAAATAAAGTAGTTAAAGAAATATTTTTTCATCTGGTTAATACCGGTAATGTATCAGATGTGTTGGTGGTTAATTATTGCCTCTCAAATTCACAGAAAATCAGATATTTATATTAATATCGCATGAAAATTAAAACAGCCTTTAGGCTGTTTTTTTATATTATAATGCCGTAAATCAAAAAAAATGGAGTCAAACCAGACAAGGTGTTTCAGATGTGTTGGTGATATTTCGAAAGATTAAAAAAAATATTCTAAGAACTATTATTGTTCTGAATCTGCAATCAAATGGATTGAATCAAACAATGCTATATTGAATAGTGGAGGACAACAATGGTCAATACGCTAAAAATTGTGTAAATAAAAACATTGTTGAAGACTTTATACCGCATAATGAAGGGGCAATAATCGGGAATAAAATTTTATTTTCATGTTCAATTTTAAATAAAAAATCTGCATTACAGGATACAATACAAACGATTTTTTTAAGATTTAGTTGTATTATTTGTACCTCGACAGCGCTAAGCATTTTAAATAAGGAAAGTTAATTTCTGTCGGTAATGGAATAATACTGGTAAATGATTAGAAAGATGAGTCAAATTAGCATTATTTTTAAGTCTTTGATTTATACTTTTTTACTGAAATATAAAGTTTTAATTCCCGCATGTATATAAGTACTGTACTGGAAGATATTTGATACCCAACCGCTCGGATATGCGTAGCAATAGCGCAGATTTGCAATCTGTGCCGACAAAGATAATCAAAATTCAAAAGCCATTTCATAACGGAGTGGCTTTTGAAAACAATATAACCTTACACCAATTATGTGGACGGTTTTCATTACAAGCAAAATTGTCTCATCCTATAAATAGTTTAATCAATCACTATACTGTCAATTGCTTTACTTAGAGCATGTTCCTTTAATTCTGAGACTTTTAATCCTTCTGCCCGAAATGCTGTAAGATCTGTCATGCCTAAGAATCCGAGGAAAGCCTTTAAATAAGGAACTACAAAATCATTGACCTGACCGGGACCTTCTGAATAAACACCTCCGGAAGACATTGCTACATATATTTTTTTTCCCGTCACCAACCCGATTGGCCGTCCATCCTCACCGTATCCAAAAGTTACTCCAGGTCTTGTAATATGGTCGATCCATGCTTTTAGTGCAGAATGGATTGTGAAATTGTAAAGTGGAGCACCAATAACAATGATATCTGCAGCTTGTAATTGTTGCAGTAAATTATTAGAAAACGCATTCGATTTTTTTTCTTCTTCGCTTAGAAAATCTGCAGGAGTGAATAATTTTCGAAGTGATTCAGAATTAAGATGCGGTATCTCAAGATCAACGAGATTTGATTCCTCCAATGTGCTGTTTGGGTACTTTTCCTGAATCTTTTCGATAACGGCTTTTCCCAGCTTAATACTGTATGAATCTTTTGGCTGAATGCTTGACATTAAATGAAGAATGTGTTTCATAGCTTATAGGTTTTTAAGTTTATTTTTATACTCTAATATTTATTTAACAATTAAGAATAATATCTAGAGATATAGCATTTATTTTGAGCAAAGTTACAGTTCCAAGCTGTTTAAAAGAGTGCAGTTTCCTAAAGGAAACTAGTTACTTTTAGGAAAGTTTGTATCTTTGTTTTTATGAAAACACTTGAAAAACAGGAGCTTCCCACTAAAGATGAATGCGCAGGATCACTAAGGAATATTATAGATGCACTATATGTTTTAAATGGAAAATGGAAGATTGCTTTAATTCTTAGTCTCATTCAATCTCCAAAACGTTTTAACGAAATAAAAAAAGAAATCGAAGGAATATCACCAAAGATTTTAGCAAAAGAACTCAAAGACCTGGAATTGAATGATTTTATTAAACGTACTGTAAATCCAACCATTCCTGTTACTATTATCTACGAAGCAACTGATTACAGCCGAACCTTAAAAAATGTAATATATGAGCTTAGTAACTGGGGCAAAATGCATAGAGAGAAAATCAAAGAAAGCATGAGGAAATAAAAATCTTAATCTTGATAATTTTGGATTATGAATCTATTTTACTCTCAATCTGCTAATCTCATTAAATATTTATAAAACTGATTTTAAGAAGAGTAGTCAATACCTCTAAAACTTTATAGTTATAAGACGGTGCTGTAAAGAATTTTGAGTGATTCTGCTTGAGGTATAATCTTTTATGTAATCTTAGGTTTACAAGAATATAAGTCTGCAATTTATTGATTAAAGTTTTTTATGGTTTTGATTGATTAATAAATCCTTATGTTTATTGAATTTAGACATTCACTAAAACGGCAGATTCGCAATATAAGAAAAACATCCTTACTATTTATATTTGTTTTATTTGAAATATTGAATGCTTGCATATAAAATCAGACTATCTTTACCCCATATTGTGCTAAAGAATATGAAGATAACAAAGCTTATTTCCTTACCAAAAGCAGTATAATAATACCATTGCTAATTCCAATTCATTTCAGGTTTTTTATTAGTTTTCAAATCCAAACTTAACAAATATAGCATATGACATTGATATCCAAGGAAAAATTTTCTGAAGCGGCCGGCCTTTCTAAAATTCCAATACCCGGATTATCCTCTTATTTAATGAAAGTAATGAAAATTAATAATTTAAATGCTATTGTAAAAGAAGCAGGTAATCTTGAAGGTGCAGAATTTGCCGATTATGTTTTAACGAACATTGGTGTAAAAGTCGAATTTGATGCCGCTGAATTACTAAATATTCCTAGTGAAGGAGCATTTATAGTGGTTGCCAATCATCCTTATGGAGGAATCGAATCATTAGCTTTATTAAGTACAATTGCGAAAAGGCGCCCTGATACAATGTATATGGGAAATTTTTTATTAAAGGAAATTCCAAATCTTGAAAAGTGCATTATTGCAGTGAATCCATTTGAAAATATACAGAATTCTGCCAGCATCACGGGATTAAAAATGACTCTTAAAGCTTTATCAGAAGGTACTCCAGTTGCTATATTTCCTGCAGGAGAAGTATCATCTTATAATTTTAAGACCAGTGAAATCACAGATCCGGAATGGCATCCTGTGGTGGGAAAAATTATCTGCAAAGCAGATGTGCCGGTGCTGCCAATATATTTTCATGGAAATAATGGTTTTTTCTTTAGTATGTTAAAATCAATTCATCCAATGCTCCAAACCTCTAAACTAATTTCGGAATTGTTTAATAAACAAGGACATACTTTGAAGATGACTATCGGAAAAACCATTTCTTTAGAAAGGGTTAGAGGAAAAGTTTCCGATCCGTTAATGTTGAGAAACCTTAGAAGCAAGCTTTACGCACTCAAAAATCAATTACATAATTAAAAGACTCAAGCCAAGATATTAATAATTATGATAGCAGTTTTGTAAGATTGTGAAAGCATCTTAGAAGTGCACCTATTATAGAGATATCGAAGTTATAACTATGTTGCGTGGGACGACGGTGATTATGGAATTAGTACTCAATTAATTCGTTTTCCAGACCAAAAAGCTGCTATTGTTGTACTTACAAACTTAGGATCGGGCGAAGCTTTTAAAAAGGCAAATGCAATTGCAGATGTGTTAATAGATGAAGGAAAACTTTAAGAAACTACAACTGACATCCATTTTACGAAACAGCTGATTTTACACTAAGCTGTTAAATTTCATTTTATATCTATTATAATCCGACCGCTCGGATATGTGTATAGCGCAGCTTTGCAATCAGTGCCGGCATCAAAATCTAAAAGCCATTCCATAACGGAGTGGTTTTTTTGTTTTATATCGTTATTACATTTTTAACAAAAGAGATTTTGAATTATTAATATCGCCAGTTCAGCCAAGTGTTAAGCATTTAGATTCTTTACCGTAATGAATAATTTAAAAATAAATCGTTAGCATGGATTAATCTGAAAGCAGTATAAATTCGGTTTATTTCTTCTTAAAAATCTTTTTTAATTATACATAAATTCTTAACTTAATATAGTATTTGATCGTTGAAAAGCAAAAAACACCGATGTAATACCTTGCAAAAGGCATCTGCATTTTAAGTTTTGTTGAGAATGGCCACTCTATTAAATGTTTTTTACTTCAGCCGATCCAATGCAATTTTTAAATTTTAAAGATCAGCAATAGGAAAAAACTACTCATAATTATATCCATAATGTTATTTGTTTTTTAGGGCATTTATAATGCCCCTGTCTTTCTATTGATGTTATTTAAAATTTAAAGAGAACAAGCGCCGGCGCGTAAACCTTTAATAATTTTAAATCATTAAATAATGAAAAAACTTTTCGTTTCACCAATATTTTTTTATACCATTTTATGGATTCTTTTGTTTAATCCAATGAATGTTCAGTGTGCACCCGCACCAGTACGCAGCCACTTTTACACTTTTAAGCTTGCTAGTCCGTTTTCAAAATCCTATTTAGAAGCCGAACAAGATAGACACCGCGTATGGCTTAATTTGACAAATGATGAGGGACTTTTTAAACAAATTCTGATAGCTTATGTAGCTGGAGCAACTAATGGATGGGATCATAATTATGATGCGGTGACAATAGGTGCCAATACATATGCAGATTTTTACAGCATTAACGAAGACAGAAAACTAGTTATTCAGGGACGTGCTGTTCCATTTGATCCATCTGACACTATACCTTTGGGATATAGATCCAATATAAAGGGCGATCTTAAGATATCCATTGATGATGCAGATGGCGATTTATCCAACACAGATATTTATTTGCAGGACAATCAGACTGGTATTATCCACAACCTGAAACATGGCGCTTATACCTTTTCGACCACAACTGGTACTTATACCAATCGTTTTGTAATCAGATACAATACCGATGAAAAGCTAGGGGTTGATAAATTTAAACCGGACTCGAAGGATTTAATTGTGAGTTCAAAAGACAAAACGATCACTTTACAATCGGCTCACAGCTCTTTAAGAGAAGTTAGTGTTTTCGATATTACTGGAAAACTGGTTTACAGCAAGCAGAAAATCGGAACCGCTCAGTTTGAGATTAGCAGTATTCAGTCCGGCACTCCAATTTTATTAATTAAAACAACATTAGAGAATGGAAGTACAATAACCAAGAAGATACTTTTTTAATCTTCTGACAGTAAAAAAAAGCAAGCCTTGCGGAAATCACTTCGATTCCGCGGGCTTTTTATACCAGTGATTAAAGAGTATTCCCTCATAAAAAGATGCGTAAAAGTCTCTGACTTTACGAATCTTTTTTCGTTTTTAATGATATTTGTTTGCAATGCCAGAAAATCAGAGACAGCAGGGGAGAGAGTCTTTTATTTTATTTTATAAAAAGTAAATGCTTTATCAAAGAAAATGCCTTTTAACGTTTTTATAGGATTAGAATTTTTTTCGCGTTTTAGTAAGCCAATTGTCAACGTAAGCCAGGACAAATTTGGATGTTCATGATGTATATGATGATTACCAATACCAAATCCCATGGGAAACCAATAAGTGTTTGTTTTATGTTCCAGAGAAGTTCCCATATGTTCACACCAGCTTCTTACTGCAGAAATAATGTTTAAGAATAAAAGTGTAAGCAAAACAAAATAAATCGGCGGATCAATAATAAAAAACCAAATTACACTAATACAAATAGATAAAGCAAAGTATATTTTATTGATTTTTAGTGTATTGTTTACCTTTTGAGTACTTTCTCTTTTGTTAAAATCAAAAATTAAATAGAATGTATATAATACAGGAACTGATTCTAAAAAGATATATAAAAAGCGATTTTTTTGATATATTTTTTGTGACTTTGGAGAAGCAAGCGGATCTAAATCTGTATTTGTATAACCATGATGAATTAAATGATATTTTCTGTAATGTTCACCATAGAACGGTAAAAAGACTAAAGCTGAAGAAAAATTTACAATAAAGCGATCAAATTTAGTTTTTGTTATTGTTTTATGTGAGCCGTCATGAACAGTGAGTATTAAAAAAGAATGGGTGCAAAAAGCTGCTGGAATAAATGCCCATAAGAAGCCTTTTTCATATAAACTCATGCAATACCAAATTGCAATTAATAAAAGCGTGGAAAAAAAAAGTGTGAAGAGAGGAATTAATAAAGGTTTTTTTCGAAGTTTTTTCTCAATAGCAAGCTCTTCGATGATTAGTAATTTGTTTTTCATTTTGGCTGATAAATAGTTATATGGTTTTAGTTGGTAAAAATTAATTTGAAAACGATATTAAAAATCTTTTCGTTTTTGTAGGTTAATTTTTCGTGTAAACTTAAATATATATTATTTATTCTGTGACTGCCAAAAGTTAAAAAAATGTTGTAATAAGACTTTTTATTTACAAAGCATAAAAATAGAAGTACTCAAAAACGGCCTCAGATTAGTTTGGAGAATCACTTTAGAATATCGATAAAAATTAAGCAAAAGAAGTTGTCGCTCTCACTCTGAATTTGAGATTTTTTGTTGATGTTAGAAATAAAATAATTGAAAATTAATACAACAATTGATCAATAAACCGCAATTTTTCCTGTTTGAATTTCACCTAAGCTTGTAATTATTTTATAAATGTAAATTCCTGAAGCAGTATTTTTTAGATTGATATTATTGGTTTTAGAAAGTAAAGGCGAAGTAATAGTATTTTGTCCGCTGATGTTGTACAAATAAAAAATAGCATTTTCTTCTTTTTTTGCTTCAATATTCAATTCCTCATTTTTTCTTAATAAAGTAGGATGAACAAAAAACAAATCATCGCCTAAATAATTAGTATTAAGAATTAGAGAACTTACGACATTATTGCTTTCTAAAATTATATTTATTTTATATTTATTGCTTCCCTTTAACGGCGCTTCATCTAAAAAAGAAAATGTTTTTGAATTAATATCGTTTGTACTGCTGATAATAGATTCGCCATTATTTATTATTTTCACTAACTCAATTGTTTTGATGTTATATAAACTGAATAGACTCGCACTAATCTTTACTTTATTCTCTTCATAAACTTCTGCCAAAGCCAGTTCAAAATAACAATTTGAATTTTGAGCATACTGCAATGCTGATTCGCTTTTTATTCCTTCACTATTGTCGAATACAGGAATAACAGTGTAAATTTTTCCATCTGCATAAGTATAATTTGCGTTTGTTATTTGTTCTTTAAATTCTAAATGATCTCCTGCCAGCTGATAAATATTAAAAGAAGTGACATCGGCAGGTTTGTCCCAGTTAATTTCTGTTGTGCCGTCACAAACTAAGCTCGTATTGATATTCAAATCATAAGAAATTGTAAAGCTGTCAGAGATATAATCGATATTGTCAATCGTCATTTTTAATTTTGCTTTTGAAAATTTTTTTTCCACTGGCGCATAAGTAAATTGTTCGCTGTCTAGATTGATATCATTCGCAACAATTTCCCAAGTCTGTCCATTATTGTAACTAATAGACAATTGTCCGGGGATATTAGAAAATGAAGAATTCCATTTAAAAGGTGAAGTATTCTTACCATCATAAGGAAAATTATCATTGCTGACAGGGTAATTCCATTCAAATTGATTTTTCAATTCATATTCATAAGCAATGCTGTATTCCTGAGATACATTTGAGACGTAAGAACCAATAATATGGATCGTGTAAGATCCAGATGCAGGATTCTCTATAGTCACCTGCTCTATAGTATTGATTTTATCTTTTCCTCTTACAGCTTGTTCTTCAGGAGTATCAGGATTAAGAATCCACGGTAAAAAAGTAGTGTTGTCAGCCGAAGTAACTTCCAGATCTAAATCATTTACCAAACTTATATTGCTGTTGATTGCAGCGGGCAAATCGTTCCAAACTAATGTGATTTTTAAGTTTTTCGCATTTTCCGGAAGCGTAATAACATGAAGATTGGTCTGGCCAGATGCAAGATTACCCGATATAATTCTATTTTCGCTGATCGTTTTTAAACTTTTGTCAGCATTGATATTCCCATAACCATAAGTGTAATCCGGGCCTGTATTGCCCAAATCTTTAGCGCTGTTTATTAAGATTGCTTTGGTCAGCGCATTAGTCAAAGGAGTATTGTTTGTCGTTTTATAAAGCTGTTTCATAAGCGTAATAATTCCCGTTGCCAATGCTGTAGAGTTTGAAGTTCCTTGTGTGCTATAGGCAACTAACTCGGGTTTTATTCGGCCGTCGTATGCCGGACCTTTAGAAGAAAACGGTAGAATTACCTCGTTTTGGTCAACACATCCCACTGCGATGCTGTTTTTGGATTGTTTAAAATTACCAGTAATAGATTTATAACCCTGAAGACCGCTATTTCCAGAAGAAAAACAATGAGTCAAATTAGTATTTAAGAATAATTGAGCGTCATAGGCATTAGCGAGCGAACCATAAAAGTTCTCAATCACAGTGCCGTAGGAATGATTTTGAGTAGAAGCACCTTGTAAAGTTACGATCTCATCAGGATAGATGTTCAAAAAATCAGACGATTGTATTTTAGCTTTTTGAGCAACTCCTTTTCCTAATACAGAACTATTTCCTAATCCAGAAACTATAGTTGCCATAGCAGTTGCGTGGCTCGCTACAATAGAAGATTGTGTTGGCGAAGGAATGTGCTTGTTTAGCAGATCAATATCATTTACATCAAAAAAATCATCTTTGATGGCTGCAATTTCATTTTCGCCTGTTAAAAGAGGAAAATCAGCATTGGCTTTATTAATATAATTGATACTAAAATTTTGATCAATTATTTTTGATTCACTTTTTGGCTGCAGCGATTCCTGCGAGATAGAAGTGACACTGTTCAAAACTATAATATGATCAATGATTTTTTGGGAATCACTTTTTATGACTACAAGATGATTATCCAGTATTTTGATGTCAGAAATGTTTATTGATTTCAAGTCCGCAATTAACCTGTTGAGAGTATCGGTAGCTATTATATACTGTTTGTCTTCTTTATGATTTGAAAAATTTAAGGGTAATTTCCATAAATTATTAACCAGGACAATTTTTTCTAAAGACGTACTAGAGGTTAAACCTTCCTTTTCAACAATACAAAAAGTACTGTCCAGTTTTTTTACAACCTTGTATTTATTTTGATGTGCATTTTCTAAAGATGTAAAGTAGTATTTCTCAAATTTTCTTTCTTTTTCCTTTTTTATGTACTGTTTCCATCTTTCAGAACTTTGTGAAAAACTGATTGTAGTTATCATAAAAAGTAGAAATGTAATTTGTGTCTTCATTTACTATAGAGGTTAGGGCAATTATAACATTCTTATTAGTAGTGCAAAAATTGACTGTTGCAGCTGTTTGTCACATTTTAATTTAGATAACGCAAAAGATGAAATTCGTGGTAATTATTTCTAATTGAAATATTTTTCTTTTGCAGGTATTTCAAAGTTATTAAAATATTTGTAAAAATTTTATGAGTTTTTATATTATTGAATTTTAAAATCTGTACGAGTAATATTCTTTTTTGTCATTTTATTCTATTTAAATGTTATAAAAAACCGCAAAAACGTCGTTTTGGAACTTTTTAAGCACTATAATGCATTAAAATTATAAATATTTCACATAACAACCTGATTTGTATTCAGTTATTGATTTTACTGGGCTTGCGTTAATAATCAGATTTATATTATTAAAAAATCACAAAAAATAATGTAAGAAAAAATGTTAAATAACTGTCTTGTAGTTATTTTAAGATTAAAATTATCTAAATTTGATTACAAATATTATTAATATTTTGTAAAGACCCCTATTTATCAACTTATTTTAATAACCGAAAAAAACCTATTATGAAAAAAATTAAATCAATTTTAGCCTTGTCCTTTATAGCGCTAACAATTTTGTCTTGTAGCAAAGAAGACGAGTCAAATCAAGCAGATCAAGCTTCTCTTAAAGTAACACCAGAGGTGTTAAATAAAATCAGTGCTCTTTCACTTAATACAACAGATGTTCAGGTGATTAAGAATACTAACTTAGATGGTACCGTTGAGGATGCTTTCCTGATAGAAGGAGATATCATCATTACGCAAGATCAATTAAACAAAATGGATCTTCACGGAGGTATTACTACAGAACAATACCGTACCACTAATCTGGTATCTGCTCCAAGAACTATAAGAGTTGTTGGATTAACAGGAACTGGTACAACAGCTTTATCTACAAATATGCGCGCTGGATTGCAGGCGGCAATAAATAGATACAATAATTTAGGATTGTCTATTAACTTTACACTAACCTTTAGTTCAAGTACTTCTGGTGCAAACATTGTTGTAAGAAGACAGACTGGTTCTGCCGGCGGAGTAGCAGGTTTCCCTTCTGGAGGGGCACCTTATAATTCAGTTACACTATATTCTGGATTAGATAGTTATTCAACAGGTGTAAATGCGCACGTAGCAGCACACGAGATAGGCCACTGTATTGGTTTACGTCATACAGACTGGTTCAGCCGTCAAAGTTGCGGACAGAATTCAAATGAAGGCACAGCTGGTGTTGGAGCAGTTCTTATTCCGGGAACACCTTCAGGATATGATGCAACTTCTTACATGAGAGCATGTTTCAGTTCTAGCGAGACAGGAGCTTTTAATGGAAATGATGTTACAGCTCTAAATTATTTATACTAGAAGTTGAATTAGAGTTCTCTTTACAAAATATAATAAGAGGCTGCTTCCTATTTGTGAAGCAGCCTTTCTTTGATGAAAGTCACTTACTGAATTACACGTTGTTTTTTTAGTTAATGATTTTTAAATTAGCTTGTTATGATTTATAAAAACGAGATTTCATACTGTTTTTTGAAAACAAAAAAGGCTGTCTTGGCAAAGACAACCTTTAATGACTAATAAAATAAAAAAAATGTATTCTAAAGTTCTTACTTTCCTGTATTTTCAGGGCTCATAATAACTTCGACACTACTAGAACTATCCAAAACGTGCTTACTAAACTGCTGAATAGTTTTCTGATTAATTTTAGAAATTAAGTTTTTATATTCTTCATCCTGCAAAAACGGAATCTGATTTAAGCTGTTATTGTAAATTGTGCTGTTCCAAAAAGAATTGGTTTTAAGCGATTCTTCTCTGTTTTTAAGAAGTGCTTTTTTAATGTCTTCTAAATCATTTGCATTAACAGGATTCGTTTTTAAGTCATTGATTTCTTTCCAGACAATCTGCATTAATTTTTCCTGTTTTTCAGGATTACAGTCAAAAGTCAATGCAAGTTTAAAAGAAGGTTTCGGAATCAATTCCAGATTACCGCCTACATTTACGCCGTAACTGCCGCCTTCTTCTTCTCGAATAGTCTGTAAAAAACGTTTAGACAATATTTCTCCGATCATGTACATTTGCAGTGCATTCTCTTTTGTATATTCTACTTTTCCAGTCAAACTCAAATAAACAGTTGATTTTGCAACTTCCATTGGACGTTTAAAATGAACTGCCGTTTTTCCTTTTTTAGGTTCGATATTATGATCGACGAAATTCTCTTTTAAAGCTGGATTTGATTTTATATTTCCGATGTATTTCTGAATCAATTCTAATGCTGATTCTGGAATATTTCCAACGAAAATAAAAGTAAAATCAGACGCATTTTTAATGCGGTCACGATAAATACTTTCTGCTTTTTTCAGATCAATTGTTTCAAGAAATTTTTCGTTGAATATAAAAGTTCTCGGATTATGATTTGAACTGGCTAAATCTATAGAATCTTTAAAAGCACTTCCATTGTCTTTTTTAATGGTTTCTAAGCGATTTTTATATTGCTCTTTTAGAATATTAAAAATATTAGAATCAAAACGAGGCGCTTCAAAAGAAAGATAAACCAATTGCAGCATCGTTTCTAAATCGGCTTTGTTAGAACTTCCCTGAAAACCTTGTGTATTTTCGCCAATAAAAGGAACAGCAGACGCTACTTTTCCTGTCAGTTTTTCTTTTAAACCAATATTGTCAAAATTCCCTAAACCTGAGGATCTTGCAATTGTAGTTGTAATTTCGGCAGAAGCCAAATCTTCTGTTTTTAGCAGCGATTTACCACCTTTTGAAAAAGCAGAAAATACAATCTGATCCTGAGAATAGGTTGTAGGAAGCACAATTATCTTAGCATCATTTTCTAAAATATAACCTTTTGCATCTTTTATTCCAGCGACTTCAAATGTTTTTTTAATCGCAGCAGGTTTTAAGTCTTTATCTATCAAAGGCGCATTGTTTTCTTTTTTTGTGTAAGGTTCTAAAGTCATGTTTTCGACTTTTTTCATTACACTAACAACCGCTTCTTTTGTTGGAAAATTATTTTTGTCCTGATCTGAACCTGTAACCAAAACTACTTGATTTGTTGGCTTTTGAATGGTTTTCGCGTAAGCGTTTAACTCCTCTAAAGTGATGTTTTTTATAATACCAACAATTAAATTATAATCTTCTTGTGGGGCAAGAAAGGGTTTTGCTTTCAAAAAGTAGTTCGTCAGTTTATCTGCCCAGCTGTCATTAAGAACTTTATCTTTGTTGCTGATAAAATCATCGTATGAACTGATGAAAAGCTTTTTGGTTCGGTCTAATTCGGCTTGTGCAGCGCCAAAACGCTTCAAACGTTCCGCTTCTGTGTAGGCTTCTTCAAAAGCTTCGATTGTTTTTCCTTTTTTGGCTAAAGCCGAAATATTAAACGAAGTATTTAATCTTGAAATGGGTTCGAAATAGGTTTTTAAATTTAATGCCAGACCTTGATTTTTTAGTATTAATTCTTTAAAACGATTGTTTAAAATACTGGTATAAAAAGAGTTCATTACATTTTTGCGCGTAACGATGCTGTCTTTTAACAAAGGTTCATCCAGAACATATTGCAATGTAATTGAGGTGGAAGAAGCTTCTTTATCAGAGGCAGTTCCAAAATACAATTCATCATGTTTTGGAATCTCGGTATAGGTTCTCGCAGCAACTTTTTTTGCCAAAGGAATACCAGAAAATATAGCTTTGACTTTTTGTTCCATTACTTTAACATCAATATCACCAACAATAATTACAGCTTGTAAATCTGGTCTGTACCATTTTTTATAATAGTTTCGCAATTCAGGATATTTGAAGTTATTGATGATATTTAAATCACCAATAACGTCGCGTTTACTGTATTTTGAACCTTTATAGAGAACTGGATCCGTCTGCATTTTTAAACGAAAACCACTTGTTCTGCGGGTTCTCCATTCTTCTCTGATTACGCCTCTTTCAGCATCAATTTCGGCATCTGTCAAAGATAAAGAGCCAGACCAGTCGTGTAAAACCCAAAGCGTAGAATCAATTAGTTTTTGGTTGGTAGCCGGAACAGTGCTGATATTGTAAACAGTTTCATCCTGAGCAGTATAAGCGTTGATATCTTTACCAAAACTTACTCCGTTTTTTTCCAGCATTTTAATGATTCCTTTTCCTTTAAAATGTTCTGTTCCGTTAAAAGCCATGTGTTCCAGAAAATGTGCCAATCCGTTTTGGTTGTCATCTTCTAGAATGGCACCAACGTTTTGAACAAAGTAAAAACTGGCTCTGTCTTTGGGTTCTTCATTATGCAGAATATAATACGTAAGTCCGTTTTTTAATTTTCCGGTCGTCACGTTTTTATCCAGCGGAATGTTGGTTTTAAATTGAGAAAATGCGCCTTGAAAAGACAAGGCCATAATCCCAATAATGATAGTTTTTTTAGTATACATTTTGATGTTTTTTATCTTCTGTTTCTTCTAATTAGGATAAAAGCAGCGCTCAGAATAATCAATAAAGGAAACAAAGCAATAAATACAATTTTATTGATGAAAACCTGATTCGCATTTATTGTTATGCCGCTGTCAATATGCTCTGGACGAGTGGTATCAATAGGAAACTCATAATTGCTGAACCAGCTGAAAATATCGGTTACAAACTGAAATGTTCCAGATCCGCTTCGGCTTAACTCGGCGTTACCCATAAAATCGGCATCTCCGGCTACAATTATTTTTTGCGATTTTCCATTTACATTTCTTGTTAAAGCAACAGCAAGTGGAACAGAAGTCACGGAAGGCTGTTTTTTTAAATCTTCAGTAATTGAAGTGATTCCAGTCTGTGATTCCCAAGCCGGATGCTGATTTGTTTTTAAAAGCGGTGTAACTTTAAATCCTGTATCTTTTACTGTTTTGATACCGCAGCTTCCTAAAAACGGAATTGGACTCTCATTTCTGTTTTTACTTAATTTAATAACTGTTGAGTCTATGTTTTTTGAAACTTCGGTTACTAAATAATCAGGAGAATTGGTTTCACTTTCCTGAACCAGTGCTTGTTTCGTAAAGCTCAATCCTAATTTGTCTGTTACTGCCGCCAAAGCTGAGTTGGTTTCTGGTTCTGCCAAAAGCATTAGATTTTTCCCTTCGTCAATATATTTATTGATTCGGTCTACAGCACCTTGGCTCAATTGCGTTTTCGGATCGGCAATGATCAGAATGGTCGTTTCTTTGGGAATATTATGTGCATTAATATCTACAGAAGAAACATCAAATCCTTGATTAATAAGTGAGTATCTAAAAGAAATTTCGTTAAATCCTGTTTTATAATTTTTATCTCCAATTTTATCAACGCTTCTTTCCATGTTTCCGGTTACAAAAACAATTTTTGGCGCTGTGACAACTACTCGTTTTAAAGCTGCTGAAATTTCTTTCTCCATCGGAACTTTAAACATATCATCAAACATTCTTAAATATGTTTTCTTCCCGTTGTATTCAACTGTTCTTACAACTCTGTTCTGCTCTGATTTAAGGTCAATAATTTTGTTGATTTCTGCAGGAGAATATAACTTTTTGAGTTTCATGCTCTGTGTTTCGATCATTTTCTCTGCAAGCTGTTTGTCATTCAATCCTGGGTTTTGAGCATACAAAGCTGTATTGTTTGACGTGTCATAGTAATACACATATTCCATTTCCATTTGAGGTAAAAAACGTGTATATTTTTCAAAACTGGAAATATCCTGGTTTTGAGAATAAGGCATTACCATGTAATAATTAATATCTAATAAGTTTACATATGTTGTTAACTTTATTGGCCCGTCTATTTTTTTAACAATAGCTAAACTGTTTTTTGTCAGCGTTCTGTCTTTTGTACGAGTCATATCATAATATGATGTCAGAGAAGCTCTTGAGGTAATGTATCCCAATGATAATACAATCGTAATCAATAAAGTATATTTTAGAACTCTTTTTGAGATACTTTGTGCATCTCTTCCTGTTTGTAATTTGTAGATACTCAATACAATAAAAAGACTGCTTACTAAAACGAAGTAAAATACATCTTTGCTGATAATAAGTCCTTCCAGCATTTCATCGGCACGTCCTGCAATCGAAAGGAAATAGGTAATGTCTTTTACAACTTCTACATCCTGCCAAAGTTTTCCGATGAAATTTAAACCTGCCAAAACCACCAAAGTACTGATCGCAGCAACCACTTGATAAGATGTTAAACAAGACATAAAAAGACCAATAGCAGCATAGGTGCAAACCAATAAATACAAACCAATAAGTCCTGATATTGCAAATTTTAAATCTAAATTTTCAATAGAGAAGTAGGCGATAGCAACTTGTAAGCCCAATACTGCAATGAATAAAAGGCAGTAAACGGCAATAGCTAAATATTTGCCCAATACAATATCTTTAATTTTAATTGGTGAAGAAAGTAAGAGTTTAATAGAACCGCTGTTGATTTCACGGCTTACCAATCCCATTGTTAAAAGTGGTACATAAAGATATAAGTAACTCTGCATTTCGGTATATAAACCGCTGAAACCAGAAAAAATAACTTGAGACAGATTGTCCATGTGCTGCCCAATTTTTTGTGATTTTTCAAAACGTTCAATTGTACCGAAGAATTTCCAGCTGGACTGGATCGAAAATATTACCAAAACTACCCACGCGACAGGGGAGTAAAACATAGTGTTAAGCTCTGTTTTAGCAATTCTATATATTGTTTTCATTTGTTTGTTTTTTAAGAAAGAATAGCGTTTTTAGATGGCGCTTTTTTAGATAATTGAGCAAAAATTTCGTCTAGTGATACTTTTTCAAATTGAATCTCACGTAATTTCCAATTGTTGTTAACGCTGAGCGATACAATTTTTTCAGCAATTTCCTGTGTTCCTGTAAAAGTGATCTGCATTTTTTTAGGCGAAATAAAAACGGCGTCCGTAATTTCTGGAATATCAGTTAAAGAAGTAAGTTGCGGCGGATTTTCAAAACTTACCGTTAGTTTATCAGCTTCAATATAATTGTTGAATGCATCCAGCGTATCAGAAAAAACCATATGTCCGTTTTCTATCATTCTGATATCCTGACATGTAGCCTGAACCTCAGAAAGAATGTGTGAAGAGAAAATAACCGCTTTATCTTTTGATATTTTTTTGATTAATTTTCTAACTTCTAGAATTTGGTTTGGGTCAAGTCCGTTCGTCGGTTCATCTAAAACTACTAATTTAGGTTCGTGAATAATAGCTTGCGCAATACCCACACGTTGTCTGTAACCTCCAGATAAGTTTCGAATTAATCGGTGGCTGAAATGTGAAATACCGCATTGTTCTTTGGCTTTCTCTAAAGCATTTTTTAAATCTTCTTTTTTTACATGACGTAATTCTGCACAGTGAATCAAATATTCATTTACAGTTAAGTCTAAATGTAAAGGCGGTGTCTGCGGTAAAAAACCAATTAGTTTTTTGGCTTCAACAGGATTTTCTTTCAGATTAATTCCGTCAATAAAAATATTACCGCTGGTTTGGTTTAAAACACCGCAAAGTATATTCATTGTGGTTGATTTTCCTGCGCCATTAGATCCTAAAAGACCTAAAATCCTATTTGTTTTAATTTCAAAATTTATATTTTGTATTGCCCAATCCTTGCTGTATTGATGTGACAAATCCTCAACTCTTACAATTGTTGTTTCCATAGTGTTTTTTAAAATTGCAGAAATGTATTTTTATTGAAAATACATTCCTGCATCATTTTTATTATTTTAGTAATATCCTTCGTTTTGAGTTAAAAAAGGATTAGAACGAGTAGCCGTTTCTGGTATAGGATAGAGTTTATCTGTAGCTGCCCAGATTTTTGCAGGTATTATTCCTAATACTTCATCAGCTTTTCCAGTTCTTTTAAGATCAAACCATCTGTGGCCAAATTCTCCAAAAAATTCACGTTGTCTTTCTAAAGCGATTAAGTCTAACAATTGATTTGGATCTGTCAATGTAGTAGATGCTAATAACGCTCTGTTTCTGATTACGTTAATATCTTGCTGCGCTCCGGTTATATCATTTAGTTTTGCTCTGGCTTCTGCTCTAATTAAATAAAGTTCTGCCAATCTCAATACTGTCGAGCGTTCTACAGGAGCTGTAGTATACGAGTTTTTGTATTTTCTAGGACCAATTCCTATAGAAACTCCTGCAGATGATTTAATAGGAACAGTCCAGTTTGTTTTTCTGGCGTCATCGGTTTCAAATAACGTTGCACTTTTTCTAAGAATAAAAGTACCACCAATTTGTGTAGCAGCATTTGGTGCTGTAAAAGTAGCGCCTCCTTCATACGTATAAGCCGTATTAAAGTAAGGAATCTGCCAGATTGCTTCTGTATTATCTGCGATAAAAGGGCTGTTTGTTGCTGTTAGTCCGTTGATCATTTTATAAGTCCCATTCTGGCTTATTACTGCACTTGCATAAGTTGATGCCTCAGTCCATTTTCCTAAATAAAGATTCACTCTTGCTAATAAAGCTTGTGCAGTCCATTTTGTAGCTCTGATACGCTGATTGGTATAATTGCTGTAATTAACAGGAAGATTGTTTGAAGCATCTTCAAGATCAATATTAATTTGATTGTAAACTTCAGTTTGAGTATTGCGGGGAGCCAGAGAAGACTTTTCTACACTTGTACTTAAAACTAAAGGAACATCGCCATATAAATTGGTCAGATAAAAATAACAGAAAGCTCTTATAAATTTTGCTTCAGCAACAAAACGCGTGCTTTTGGCTTCAGTAAGAGTTTTGCTTGCAGTTATACCTTCTATAACGGCATTAGCATTGTAAATGGTTTTATAAAATTCTGTCCACATACTTCCATTGGTACCGTCTGTGATCGGAATTTCATTTGTAGTGTAAACATTTTCAATCAATGACACCGGTAAAAGTTCATCAGATGTTTGTCCGGGAATAATATGCAGTGAATTATAATAAGTAAGTGTTACCATACTTTGGTAAATTCCGTTTACAGCAGCTTCAGCAGTAGCGTCAGAAGCATATACCGTAGCAGATGATAATTCACTGCTCGGAAGTTCAACTTCAAGTAAGCTTTCGCAGCTCGTTAGTCCTACTAAAAGAAAAAACGAAAATATATACGAGTATTTTATAGAATTATTTTTCATGATTTTTAGATTTAAAATGTAAACTGAGTTCCAAGAGTTATCGTACGTAGTGGAGGTAAAGCTAAACCTTGAGTTTCAGGGTCAAATCCTTTGTATTTAGTAAAAGTCACCAAGTTTTGTCCTTGTAAGGAAAGACGAATCTTCTGAATGAATTTTTGCGTTTTTTGATCCAGGGGAATAGTATAAGTCGCGCTTACATTTTTTAATTTAATGTAAGAAGCATCAACAATCGTAGCAGTAGAACCTGCATAGTTTAAGAAACTTGGCTGATACGCTGTACTCAAAATATTTCCCTGAGCAATGTATTCATTGTATTCATCAACCTGATAATTGGCTAAACCGTATGGGTAACCCGGCTGTACTGCAGTAGAAGCCAACATGCTTCTTCCGTCTTGTTTTACAAATTGAAATAAAAAGTCTAATGAAAATGCTTTATAACTTACAGAGTTTAAAACTCCTCCGTAATATTTAGGAGCGGTAGAACCATAATATTTTCTGTCACCAGCACCCGTCTGAGCAAAACCAGTACTAATTCTTCCGTCTCCATTAGTATCTTCAAACTGAGCAATTCCATTTACTACACCAGTATAGTTGTATAAATACCTTGCAGATATTGAATTTCCTACAACATATTGAGAGTAATATGCTGAATTTTGTAAGTTTTCGAATTCTAAAAGTTTATTTGAGTTTGTAGAAAAATTAAGCGATGTCGACCAGTTTAAGTTTTTAGTATGAATGTTGGTTGAATTAAGTGTAAATTCCCATCCTTTATTTTCAACTAATGCACCTAAATTTGCTATATAACCTGTAAAACCTGCCTGAGGGCTAAGAGTTGCAGTAACCAATTGGTTTCCAGAAGTATTTCTGTAAAAAGCAGCACTAAATGATAAACGATCATTAAGAAAACCAAGATCTATTGCAGCTTCAAATTTCTTAGTAACTTCCCATCTGTAATTTGGATTTGCAATACGGGTTGTAGCCAAAGCAGAGTTTCCAACACCATAAGTACTAGAACTGTAAGTGTCAGCATATCCATATTCTTCAGACGGATCATTACCAACTTCTCCATAGCTGGAACGAAGTTTACCAAAGCTTAAAACAGAGCTGTCTTTTAAGAAATCTTCTGCAGAAAAAATCCAGGCAGCACCAAGAGATCCAAAATTTCCATATTTTTTGTTGGCGCCAAAACGAGACGATCCATCTCTTCTAAAATTGGCATTCAAGATATATTTACTTAAAATATTATAGTTTACCCTGCTGAAAAGAGAAGCATACTTATATTCTGAAGTACCATTGTACGAAGTGATATTGGTTGCAGAACCTGTAATACCTATTAAGTTATCTGCACTGTAGCCAGATGTACTTACATAAGACGGCATTTCTGATTTTCTGTTCTGCCAGGAGCCACCAACCAAAACAGAAAGATTACCTTTCCATAAAGGAGTTGTATAGTTTAACTGCGGATCTATAGTAAAGTTGTTGGTATTATTGTTTGAAACCGTGTAAGATCTTGAAAGGTTTAGCGAAAGGTTACTCGCTGTATAATACACATTATTCATACCCGACGCAGGCAAAATCTGCTTTGTAATCATTTCTGCTTTTCCGTATCCTAAATCGGTTTTAAAAGACAAGCCTTTTGCAAGTTCAAATTGAAAATTAAAACTGGTAATCAAATTATTCCCTTTGTCTTCAACTCTTCTGTCTAAAGCGGCAACTGGGTTTACATCACTAAAATAAGTTGGTGACCAATAATAAGATCCATCTTGATTATATATAGGATGATTTGGTGCCGTAACAACAGCATAATTGGTAATGTCGTAAAATGGCAGTTTATTATTGTCAGCAGAATACAAAACTGAAGCTCCTACCTTTAGTTTTTTGTTTAATGTGCTGTGAGTAATATTAAAGTTGGTAGAAAATTTATTATAACCAAAATCTCCCGGCAAAACAGTACTTTCTTTGTGATAACTGCTGCTTAAAAGAAAATTTGTAGTGTCATTTCCGCCTTTTAAACTTCCAGAAAAGTCATTAAAATTAGCAGCGCCTCCAATTAATTTTTCCTGCCAGTTGGTATAAGCATTTTGGTCAAATGCTGTTAAGGCAATTCCGTTGCTAAATCCTGTAGGGGCAGTATTTGTCGTGTTTAATGCCGTACGCAGCATATTAAGATAAGTAGGCGTATCCAGCGTTTTGATCATGTGCCCAACCTCTGAGATTCCAGAATTTGTATTTACAGTAAATACTGTTTTTCCTGATTCTCCTTTTTTGGTTGTAATAAGTACAACACCATTTGCAGCTCTAGAACCGTAAATAGCCGTAGCATCTGCATCTTTAAGAATTTCGATGCTTTCTATATCATTTGGATTGATGATATTTAATGGGCTTGTTGATTTTTGTGCACCTCTGATAACACGGTCTCCCTGAACCTGCTCTTTGATGTCATTGGAGATGTAAGGAATACCATCGACTACATAAAGAGGTAAATTATTAGATAAAATAGAGTTTAAACCACGAATATTGATATTAATGTTGCTTCCTGCATAACCAGAAGTCTGAGAAACAAAAACTCCCGGAGTTCTTCCCTGCAAAGTTTGCAAAATATTAGTTACGGGTTGTTTTTCAATATCTTCAGCAGTAATTTTAACTACAGATCCGGTAGAAGTTCTTCTGGTAGTAGTACCATAACCAATAACGACAACCTCATCTAATTTTGCCAAATCGGGCTGCATTTTTATGATAATCGAAGTCTGATTTTCGACCGTAACTTCTTGTGATTTATATCCTAAATAAGATACTTTCAAGACGTGTTTTCCCGTTGGTAATTCAATATAAAATTGTCCGTCAAAATCTGAAATCCCTTGTTTGTTTCCGCCTGCAACTGCAATAGAAACACCAGGCAAAGGTTGTCCGTTTTCGTCCAGAACTTTTCCGTTAAGCATATAGTTTGCTTCACTGTTATTTTCTGTTTTTTCAGCAGTTTTGGCAATCTCTTTTTTGTAAATCACAACATTTTTATCTACTTGTTTGTAGACTAAATTACTGCCTTGAAATACAGAATTCAAAAGCTCACTCACACTGCGGCGTCCTCTTTGTGTAGTTACCTTTGGAAAATCTTTTATGGTTTGCGGCTGATAAGCAAACAGTAATCCCGTTTTATTTTCTATTGTTTTAAATAAAGTCTTAATATCTTGATTGTGAAGTTCAATGTCAACAGATATTGATTCTAAATTTTGGCCGTTCATTTCGGTAGCAAAGACCATATGAGTGCCGCAGGTCAGTAAGAAAATGTGGAATAAACTGATTCGCATAATCATAATTGTTTTTTTTGACAAATGGAAAAAAGATGATTTCTTTTCCCTGTCAAACATGGTTGTTTTACAGCGTAATTTCATAAATTTGCATGTTTTTTAATGGTTACTGGATTAATTATTAGGAATCTTGGCCATCTGGTGTAGGAGCTGGATGGCTTTTTTATTTTAGTTTTTGGTTAGTTGTATTTGTTTTTAAAGGTTAATATTCTTTTTTTTCAGCTTTCTAAGTAGGAGGTTAGTCGGCCTTATTTCTTTATTTAAATTTTATTCACAGCCTTTTCCTTCTAAAACAATAGTACCGGCTTTGTTATAATGATATTCAGTTTCAATAACACTGCAGATTACCTTTAGAACATGATCTAAATCTTCTTCATTTAAGAAACTCGCTGTTATTCTGCAATTCTTGATTTTTTCATTTGATAGTAAAATCTGTGCTTTATATTTCTGAGAAATTAAAGCAACTGCTTCCTGCATATTGATATCATCCAGAATCAGGTAATTGCTTTTCCATTCTGTTACCACAGCTGCGTTTATTTTATTCTGTTCAAAGTTCAAAGTGTTTTTATTTACTTTAATCTGCTGATTTGGCGTAATTACGCCGTATATTTTTTCGGTATCTCCAACCTGAACTTTTCCTCGGGCAACGGTAACTTCAATATTGTCAGACGAACTGCGGGCATTGATATTAAATGCTGTACCCAAAACTTTGGTCTGCACTTTACCAGTATGTACGATAAAAGGTTTTTGCTCGTTTCTTTTAATATCAAAATAAGCTTCTCCGGTCAAAGTAACTTCGCGGGTTGTACCGCCAAAATAATCCTGATTGTATTTTAAGCTGCTGTTATCATTTAAGAGAACCGTACTTCCGTCTGGGAGATGAACCAATTGTTTTCCGCTAAAAGCAATTAAAGCACTTTCTGCAGCGGCTGGTTGTTCTATAACCGTCTCAGGAACCACAGGACTTGATTTGAAAAAGAAAGTACTCCCAACAAATGCTAAAACAATAACACTAGCGGCAGCAAAAACAAAACGCACGATTTTTTTGTTTCTTCTTACCGGTTCCAGTGTAATCACTTTTGGTTCATTTTCTGGTTTAGATAAAATATAATTTAAAATGAATTCTCCCTGCTCGCTGTCTATTGCTTCTGTAGTATGATTTCCTTTCAGCATCATATGAATTTTTTCTTTTATGAAATCATCATGTGCGCCTTGTGCAATAATCTCCATCATTTTTTGCTGCTCGACTTCTGATAGATTATTTTGCAGATAACTTTCAAATAATTCTTCGAATTTTTTTTGCTGCATTTGCTCGTAAATTAAGTTAGTACTTGTTTGTAATGATAAATTGGGGGCTAGTTTTTTTTTTTTTTTTTTTCAAATCATCAAAAAAATAGGGGTTAAGCCCATTTAAATGCTGCTCTTTTATATAAAGACGATTAAAAAAACAGGAGGGAGTAGTGAAAAGTAAAAAAAATGTAAAAAAAACGTAAAGAAATGTTTCTGTGTTTTGTTTTGAAAGAAAAGTCTGCAGCTCTAGAGATTAAAAAACAAAAACAGACTCATAAACATATTCATGTAAGGAGAAATTTTATGACGCACAAACTTTAAAGCCTGCGCCATATGTTTTTTGACGGTTTCTGTAGAAATGCCTAAGTTTTCACCAATTTTTTGATGACTTAAACCTTCCCATTTGGCCATTTTGTAGATTTTCTGCTGTTGTGGAGGCAGCTGTTCTACGATCTGATTTAAAATTACGGCATATTGGGCATCTTTAATAGCCGTATCAGTATCACTGGAAGAAGTGTTTTTGTACTTAATGTCTGAAATTAGACTCGTATCTCTTGCTATTTTTTTCAGCATATCAAAAATGTGATTGCGAGAAATAATAAAAAGATAATTTTCGAAATTGGCTATTTCGCCTAAATTTTCATGATTTTGCCAAATTTTCAAGAAGACATCCTGAACTGTTTCTTCTGCAAGATTTTTTGACTTTGTAATTTTTAAAGCCGTTGCATAAACAGCATTTTTGTAGTGATTGTATAAACTTGTAAACGCTGGCTCACTTCCCTGAGATAACTCACGAATAAGTTTAGTTTCATCAAAAGTAGAATTAACAGCCATTTGCAAAAATAAATTGTTAAGCAATATTATTTAAATTTTTTTAAAGCTGGATATTTTATTTTATATCTGCCCTAAAAATGCCATTTTGATAATTAGCGGGCTTTATAATATGGAATTATAAAAATTTAAGCCTGCGTTTTGCATAAATCTTTCTTGCCGGACCAATGTGTAATTAAATAATTACAGCTTAACTCCCGTTTTACTAAGAATAATAGTATTATTAAATAAAAAATAAAAGCTTTTTTAAAGAATCAGTAGAAAAACTATAGACCTTTAAATAAAATAGCTGCTCTTTTTACACCGTTTTTTATTTTAACAGCATTGACATGATCCATATAAAGTTTCTGAAATCTCTTACAGACACTATTTCATATCCGGGTGACTTATTATTTTATAGTGACACTTGTTATATTATCAGGTCTTCCAACAGTGATACGTTTGATTTCTTTTCTCGTTGCTAAATCTATAACTACTACATAATTGTTTGGTGTACAGGAAATAAACATTCGGTTGCTTTTCGCATCCATATAAATTCCAGCTCCCTGACCAATGTTTATTTTTTGCTCTAATTTTCGCGTTTGTGCATTATAAAATAAAAGATCGCCTGTTTTGACACTTACAATGCAAACTGTTTTTCCGTCTGGTGTTATTTTAAGACGGTGCAGTCCTAAAACTTTCGAATCGATTTTGGCTTTAATTTCTTTTTTTACCAAATCTACAATAACAATATAACCGTCTGGTCTGGCTGTCCAGAGTTCTGTACCGTCTTTTGAAATATCAAATCCTTCGCTTCCAAAACCAACATTAATCAAATCCTGTCGCCACTCAAGGCGAGGTTTAGCATTTGCAGGTAAAACTCCGGTTGGCGGCATATAGGGCGGAATCTCTTTTTTCTCGTAAATGCTTAACGTACCAGATTCAACATTTGTGGTGTAAAAACGATTTCCGTCAGGAGCAACCTGAATAAGATGCGTAAAATCTTGTCCTGTTCCAAAAACCTGATCAATCTTCTTTTCTTTTATATCGTACAATACCACACTTTTAGAACCTTGTGCCGTAAACCATAATTTGTCATTTTGATAAACCAATCCGTGCGGAATCACAAAAGGTTTAGTGTCAATAACATTTTCAGGTTTTAATGTTTTTAAATTTATCACATGAATCTCGTGCCCGTTTCCATTCATTACAGGATTAGAGATATACGCAAGAGAATTGTCATCGTTTGTGACTATTTCGTGCGGATCTTCTCCAGCCGGAATCTTCGCAATTGTATCCAGAGTAGTATAATCTAAAACAATCATTTTCTTTTCGGCTTTAGCCAAAATCAAAATATAGTTTTTGCTTTGTCCGAAAGAGAAATTATAAATAATAAGCGAAATGATTACCGAAGTGTGTTTTAAGAATTTCATTGCTATGGTATAATATCAAATATAGTTTTTAAAACTTTTAAGATCAGTCAATTTTCACATTTTCTTTCACAGCTTTTACCAAACCATCCAGCCAATCCTGATGTCCGTTTATCATTGGGTTTGGTTTTGTATTTGCCAATGTTGTTGCTGGTTTGCCAATTTGAGATTCCTGAGTTAAGATTCGAACTCTTCCGCCTGGTAAATCCTCAATAAGCCATGCATGAATAACATCTAATCTTGTTTCTGCATCACCTTCGGCCCAGCCGTGCCATGCTAATCTTGCGGGCTGACCTGATTCTGGTTTGACAAATTCGGTTATTTGAGCTTCTATTGGAAAACCAAAAGTCTTAAAACGAAAGCGAACGTCTTGATTTAATAATTGAGATTCTCTATTAATAAATTCTATATCAGAAGAATTGCTGTAATATTTTGGCCAGAAAAAAGGATTACTTAAGTAAGGCCAAACTTCATTTGTCGTTAAACCGGCAACAATTACCTCATTCGAGCAATAATTGTCTGTTGTGCCCGGAAGGTATTTTTCCGGCCATATAATTGCATTTTGTGTCATGTTTTTTATTTATTAAGTATAAAAGTTTTATTTAGATGGCTCAAATATTCCTCTTTAAAAGAAGCAATCAATTCTGGAGAACCATTTTTTTCGACATCATGAAAATGAATACTCTCAAGTTGCTGCATACCGCAAAACGCATTCATGCGATGAAAAGGAAATAGTATTCCATCATCTACACTGCGTCCCTGAAAGAATTCTTCGGGCAGTATAAAAGCCATTTCTGGTGCATTCCATGTCGTCGTAACCATATATTTTGTGTCCTGCATTAATCCTCCAGTGCCCGTAATTACGCTGCGGATTTTCTGCCTTGCGTCCGTCGCTGTAATACATTCCTTTTCGATGCCCTGCCGTAAGCACATTGTCAAGATATTCTTTTAGCTGAAACGGAATATACATCCACCATATCGGGAAGTGGTAAATGATAACATCTGCCCATAAGAATTTTTCGATTTCAACATTCGTTTCATAAGGAATGCTTAATTCAGTAAACTGAAGTTCGAAACCGTTTTGAACATTAAAAAAATCTTTATCCCATTGTGTTATGGTTTCATTTAATTTCCCTTTGGAATGGGCGAATTTCTTTCCTCCGTTTATCACGAATATTTTTTTCATCTTGGTACTATAAAAATTATAGTTGCAAAATTATTGATAGTTTAATAATTTTGCAATACCTATCGAATTAGATAGTCTTCTAAAAAAGAGTAAAGTGGGAAAAGAGGGAAAAGAATGTGTAGGGAATTATGTGAAAGTAGATGGCAAGATTTATCCTTGTACAGTAAGCCTGGCAATGGATTTAATTGGAGGAAAATGGAAAGCGGTAATTCTGTATCACTTAAAAGATGCTGAAAAAAGATTTAGCGAATTGAGAAAGGAAATTCCAATGGTAACCGAAATGACTTTAAGCCTGCAGTTGAAACAATTGGAGAAAGATGGATTGATAACACGAAAAGTGTATGGCGAAAAACCGCCTATTAAAGTAATTTACGAAATGACAGATTTTGGAAAAACTTTTATTCCGGCTCTGGAAGCAATAACCAATTGGGGAAATCAGGTTGTTAGTGAAAAAGGACAATTTGTATCAGAAAATTAATTTTTTAGCCGATTTATAAATCTGCTAATTTTTTGATTCTTCTTTGTTTTTTTAAGAAGCTGCTGGGTTTTAAGGTTATTTCGAACAGTAGCATAAATATTGTAAAGTACCTGTTATTAAACCTTTTATTTCTTTATTTATCTAATTGTAAGTACGAACTTTAAAATTAGCAATAAATGAAGAAGTTATTTTCTACGATAATCGTTCTATTATTTAGTTCACAGATAAATGCTCAGCAGAAAATAAAAGATGCAGACGCTATTGTTCGACGGGAAATGCAGGAAAGAAAGATACCAGGACTGCAGCTTGCTATTATTCAGCATGGAAAAATTGCCGTAAGCAAAAGTTATGGTTTCGCAAATATACAGGATAGTATTGCGGTAAACAGCCAGTCTGTATTTGCCTTAAACTCAATTACAAAAGTTTTTACTGGTGTAGCTGTAATGCAGTTAGTAGAAAAAGGGAAATTAGATCTTTCAATACCTGTATCTCATTATTTGGATATACTTCCAAAGAACTGGAATGCCTCTATTACAATTAAACATTTACTTACACATACTTCAGGACTTCCAGATCTACTCAAGGTTCTTGATCCAATTACAGGCGGAGTAGGCATCTTAAAAACGGAGGAAGCCGTTTGGGAAAAACTCAAAACAATGCCGATGGATTTTATTCCGGGAGAGAAGTTTGCCTATAATCAAACGAATGCATATTTATTGGGAAAACTAATAGATAAATATTCCGAAAAGCCTTTTACACAAAATTTTGAGGATTTGCAGTTTAAACCAGCTGAAATGAAACATACTGTTTTTGGAGATTCTCGTGATGTAATTCCAAATTTTGCTCCTACTTATTTCTGGAGAAAAAATATAGACGGACAATCATTTGAAAATTCTAAGCTGATCAATAATTACTATGAATTTCCTTATTTTAGAAGAACTGCGGCGGGTTTAAATAGTACGGCAGAAGATATGGCACATTGGGTGATTGCGCTGCAGGGAGGTAAATTACTGAATGATTTAAGTTTACTTGAGAAAATGTGGTCGCCTTCTGTTTTTAATAATGGCAAATCTACACCTTGGTCATTGGGCTGGGGAATGAATAAATATAGAAAAAAACATCGCGCCGTTGGAATGTCTGGAGGCGGAAGATCTGCTTTTTTAATATATCCTGATGATGATCTGGCGGTTATTGTTCTTACTAATTTGGGAGGAAGTTATCCAGAAGATTTTCTAGAAGAAATAGCAGGAGTATATAATGCGGGAATCCCAAAAGCTGACCCGATAACAAATCTTCGTACGACATTGCGCAAAATTGGTTTTGAGAATGCCATTCCGTTTTCAAAAAAAGAAATGGAAAATAACCCATCTTTTACACCCGATGAATTTGAACTGAATGAATGGGCGTACCGTATGATGTCTAAAGAACAAAATAAAGAAGCTTTGGAGATTTTAAAATTAAACGCCTATTTATTTCCAGAGAGCTGGAATACTTTTGATAGTTATGGCGAAATCCTTTTGAAAACAGGGAATAAAGATAAAGCAATAGAAATGTATAAAAAATCAATTGAGTTGAATCCAAATAATGAACATGGAAAAAAAATTATAGAGCGTTTAAATTCGAATTTGTAAATTACACAAAAGTCCGACTCTTCTGAATCGGACTTTTGTGTATTATAAATAAATAGGATTAATTGCTTTTTTGAAAGAAATTAATCTTTAATAAACTGATCAGATCCATCTTCTGTCAACGGAATATACAAACGTTCCCATTTGTCTCCTTTTACAAGATCCCAAGTGTGTCCTGATCCTTTTGTGTCTTCTGCAATTAAGATAACTCCCGGCTCAATAATAAAAGTGTCGCCATTACTTACTTTAAATTTTAATTTACCTTTTAGAGTAACTACATATTGTTTTCTTGGTGCTGCGTGTGCTACTTTTTCATAAGCATCAACGTGAGTTTGAGCAAAAAAACCTTTAGAGTCAATAGTAGTTTTGTTTGGAATTTTTCCAATCTCAAAAGTACATTTTCCATCTTCGGTATTATATAATCGGATGGCCTTAATATAGTGATCGTGTTCTACTGCTTTAGTTTTTTCTTTTTTAGACTTTTTCTTGCTGCTGCCGTCTACATTATTTTTTGCGTTAGAATTTATTCCTGTTAACATCGCTAAAACTAGAATTAAAAGAGTTTTTTTCATTTTTGAAAAATTATTATAATTATTAAATATTTAAATTAAAACAGAATCGTGAACCTGCATTTTATCCCAAAAGACACTGTATTTTTTTACAATTGCTAAGTGTTCAGGCAGTTTTCCATAAGTTTCAAGATCATCCAGACTATCAAAAGTCATTACGACATTATAACTGAAACTGTTATCCAAAACGGCACGCGGCGAAGAGTTGGCCGGTTTGCCATAATGAATCGATTTTAAGTAAGGAAGCTTGCTTAAGTCTCTAAAAAACTGAGCAAAATCTTCTACTTGTTTCTCAGAAAGGTCTTTCTTCAGCCAGAATAATAGATAATGATTGTAGAATTTTTTTTCTGTATTTACTAAAGGTTCACTTCCTAAAACGTTTGCCATTGCACCAGTCGAAATAGCGGCTATTGCAGTACTTACTATAAATTTTCTTCTTTCCATTGTATTTGTTTTTAATTAAAATCGATTCTGTATTTTAAAAGATAAGTCATTCTATGTGCTGTCACCGCAGGCTGATCTTCCAGACTCGCAACATTGCCAAAAATGGGACGGCGCTGCGCATCAAAAGTCATTTTAGAAGAATGTCCGTTGAATAATAAAGTAACTCCGGCATCATAAACCACCACCGGATCTGCAAGTCTGTCAAATGTTGAATACTGTACAGAAGCCGCGGGCATTAACTGCATGCCTTTTTTTTCATGATCGAAGTAGGGAAGGGTTCCTCCAATTTGTGCGTAATAGGTATTTCCTGTTCCAACAACCGGGTAAGCATTTCCTGCTCCGTTAAAAGAAACAGCGGTCGCATCAACTCCTGTTGCAGGATTATTAGTTCCAATGTTTCTGATAAAATTTGGTCCGTAATCATTTTTTAAAGCAATTGCATAGGCACTAAATGAAGTTCCTCTTTCTTTATCTATTGGAGTGTCATAAAAAATATCGACCGCCATATTTTTCATAGCATCATGAACTACTTCTCCAGAATTGGTCGTATGCCAAAGTGCATCAGCCATGTATTCAGCTCCAATTCCGATATTGAATACTTTCTTTTTTCCTAAATAAGTTCCCGGGCTGAAAGGAGTTTCATTACTTTCTTTATCCAAAAATTGGTATTTAAAATACCCGCTTACGAGTTGGTGCGCGCCATCGGTATTAAAAACTGCGGTATTTAATTTTGGTGTTGAAGCTCCGTCTGTGTAAGGATCTGCCAAAGTCATTCGGTAATCTAATTTTCCAATTTGTCCTTTTATATAAACACCCAATTTTCTAACCGTTACATCTGTATTTCCAGCATTTGCTGTTGCAAAAGCGGGCATGTCATAAAGCAGTGTTGCCATTGGACCTGTTGAAAATCTTGATAAACCTGTCCAAGTTGAGCGGCCTCCGCCGACAGAAATGTAATCTGAGAATTTGTATTCTGCGTAAGCATCAAGTAAATCCATATAAGTATTAGATTTAGAATTTACATTGACATTTGAAGGTCCAATCTGCAAAACCACAGTAAGTTTTTCGGTAGGACGCATGGTCATTTTGGCACGTATTCTTCTGATCGAAAAATCGTAAACTTCTGTCTCGTGCTGATCGTTAACCAAACTTCCCGGATTGAGTTCAGAATATCTTGCCCAAAACTCCATATAACCGCTAAACTGAATAAAACGGGTTTTCTCTGGATTTAAATAATATTTTAAAGCGGGATTTTTGAAATCGGTATTTTGCGCATTACTTTTAAAAATGCTCAAAACACCAATTATCAACAAAAGATTAAACTTTTTAAGTGTCATTTTAACTAACTTTTTCTATTTGTAATTTATTGAAGTTTTTAAAAAACTGATTAAAGTATCAGTCCTTAAAGACGTTACAAATTTCCTCCAAAACAGCAATGACAGCCATTAGAAAGGTTATAGAAAAAAATTAGAATTTCATTAGAAAGCAGCCAAAGGGAGAATAACTTTAAAGCTGGTTTCTTTATTAATTTCAGAAGTAACAGAAATAGTTCCTTTGTGAAGTGCAATTATTTTTTGCGTTAGCGAAAGTCCAATTCCGTTACCGTGAGCAATCTGCTTATTTTCTCCACGGAAAAAGGGTTTAAAAATCGAATCCAATTCTTCGGGATTAATTCCGATTCCTTTATTAGAGAAAAGTAAAATGATCTTATTATTTTCAAAAGATACTGCGACACTGCATCTTTTATCAAAGGAATATTTACAGCCATTATTAAAAATATTGGCAAATGCTACTTTCAATAAATATTCATTGCCGGAGATTAGCATTTCCTGATCGTTTTCGAAATCAACATCAAAATGAATGTCGATTTTATTCTCAGAATTTAGTCTTTGTTCCATCTGACGGGCATCGAGTAAAATTTCATCAATTCGTATTTCTTTAAAAGAAATTTCAGAAGGATCATAACTTGCTTTGGCAAGATCCAGCAGACTTGATGATAATCTCACCAATCGCTGGGCATCAAGCATTGTATTTTCAATAGCCTGTCTGTATTCTTCTTCCTTGTGATTTTTTGAAAGAGAAAGTTCAAGTTCTGCAATAATAGCAGAGAGCGGAGTTCGAAGTTCGTGCGAAATATTAGAAACAAAGCTTTTTTGGGTTTCAAAAGAATTTTCTAATCTGTCGAGCATTTCATTAAAAGTAATGGCTAAAGCAGACAATTCATCTTTGCTGTTTTTAACATCCAGTCTTACGTTAAATTTACTGGCTGTAATTTTATTTACTTTTCGGGTCATGTCTTTCACAGGTTCAAAAGCTTTTTTAGAAAAAAACAATCCCGAAAGACAAATTACTACAATTGAAAGTATGTAAGCATAAACCATATGCGTATACATATCGTCAATTTTGTTATACCCGTAATGATCGTAGGCTATAGCTGTAATGATGTATTTTTTTTCTCCAAAATGATATACTTCACCTACCATCTGCCAATCGCCTATATAAGATTTTAGTTCACCATTTTTAAGAATGTTTTGTAACATTTCTGGTGTTTCTTTGATTCTGTCTGCCGCTTTGTTATCGTGAAAAAGCAAATTAAAATCAGCATCATAAATGGCAATCTCGGCTTCATTCATAACTTTAAGATTATTCATATGAATATCCTGAAGTGTAGATGGCGAGGCTTTTGCATCAAAAAACAATTCTCCTTTTACATAAGACTTGATTTTTATGCGGTCATAAAATTCATTTTCGCGGTCATTTTTGGCGTATTGAAAAATGATAAAAGCAAACAGAAATAAGATTCCGGCTGTAATTATGGTAAAAAGAATGGTAAGTTTTAAGGTAATTTTCATTCTTCATTTTTTAGAATAAAACCCATTCCTGATTTTGTGTGAATCAGTTTATTATCAAAGTTCTTGTCTATTTTCTTTCGAAGATAGTTAATGTATACATCAATAAAATTGGTACCTGTGTCAAAATTTGTTTCCCATACTTTTTCAGAAATTTCATTGCGGGAAAGTACTCTTTCTGAGTTTTGCATCATGTATTCTAAAAGCTTAAACTCTTTTGGTGTCAGGCTTATTTCTATATTATTTCTCTTTACAATTTTGGTATTCAAATTCATTTCAAGATCGCTGAAACGCAAAATAAAACCAGGATTTGAACTTCGGTATTGATATCTTTTTAATAATGTTTTGATGCGTACTACCAATTCCCGAATTTCAAATGGCTTTACCATGTAATCATCTGCTCCGGCATCAAAACCATCAATTTTATCATCAGTTGTTCCCAGAGCGGTAAGCATAATAATAGGTAAATCTGGTTTTAAACTTCTAATTTCCCGAGATAAATCCAGACCGTCCATTTTAGGAAGAATGATATCGGTAATCACAAAATCGAATTCATTATGCAAAACCATTTTTAAACCCGAAACACCATCATAAGCCACAGAAGTTTGAAAATCCTGCTCCTCTAAACCTCTTTGAATAAGTTCGGCCACGCGTTTATCGTCTTCAATAATTAAAATATGCATGAATAAATCGTTTTGTAGAAATACAAAAATACGGTTATTTTATAAATTACACCTTTATACTAAAAGTGTATAGTTATAAAGGATATTCGTGAGTAATTATTATGGGCCGTAATCTCTAACTTTTTTAGTTTAAACTTCGATATTCAATCGGAGTATATCCTGTATTCTTTTTAAACATTCGATTAAAATGCTGTGGATATTTGAATCCAAGTTCAAATGCGATCTGGCTGATTGATTTCTCGGTATCAAAAATTCGCTCTTTTGCCAGATTAATTAACTTTAACTGAATATTTTCCTGAGCAGATTTTCCTGTTTCCTTTTTAATCAGATCGCCAAAATAATTAGGAGAAAGATGCAATAGATCTGCAAAATATCCAACTGTAGGCAGACCAATATGCTGCGCATTTTCTGATTGAAAATAGTCATTAAGCAGATTTTCGAATTTTGATAAGATATCTGTATTGATGTTTTCGCGGGTTATAAACTGTCTGTCATAAAAGCGCACACAATAATTCAGCATCAGTTCGATATTATTTGCTATAATACTTTTGCTGTGTTTATCAATAGACTGGCTGAGTTCGTATTGTAATTTATTAAACAAATCTTTTATAATCTGCTGTTCTTTTAAAGACAAATGAAGAGCCTCGTGAAATTCATACGAGAAAAAAGAATACTGACTCATTAATTTTGCCAGCGAAGTCCCTTTTATCAGATCAGGATGAAAAAGAAGTCCCATTCCTGTTGGCTGGTAATTATCTTCATTTTTAACCTCTAGTACTTGTCCAGGAGCTACAAAAACCATTGTACCATCGTCGTAATCATAGTTATTACGTCCATATTTTAATTCGCCGCAGTTTCCGGCTTTTAGAAATACTGCATAAAAACCAAAATGCATACGATTGTTGTTGGGCAGCGCTTTGGAATTTGAATTATCGTATACACTTATTAAAGGATGCTGGGTTTCAACACCTTTCAATTTATTATAAGCAGCAATTTTTTCAAGTTTTATAATATGTTCCATAACATGAGCAGTTCAAATGAGTATACAAATATACTACTCAGATTGCTAATTAGTTAGCAAGCATGTTCAAATCAGTAAAAATGGTAATAACAACAGTAATATGTATAATAACCCGACAATATTATTGAAAGAACTTTGTAGTATCAAAATGCTGGCAAGATCATTATATAAAGAATTATAAAATATTTAAAAATGAAGACAAGAATATTAGGCACGCAGGGTTTAGAAGTTTCAGCATTAGGAATGGGATGTATGAATTTAAGTTTCGGAACAGGAAAAGCTGCGGCTGTAAATGATGGAATTAAAGTAATCCGTTCTGCTTATGAAAAAGGCATTACTTTTTTTGATACTGCAGAAGCTTATGGACCTTATACAAATGAAGAATTAGTTGGCGAATCGTTGAAACCTTTTCGTAAAGATGTCATTATTGCTACAAAATTCGGAATGATTTCAGACACTGGAATAAACAGTAAACCGGAACACATACGCAAGGTAGTCGAAGCGTCTTTAAAAAGACTGCAAACAGATTATATAGATTTATTGTATCAGCATCGTGTAGATCCAAATGTACCTATTGAAGATGTGGCAGGAACTATTAGAGATTTAATTCAGGAAGGAAAAGTAAAATATTTTGGACTTTCAGAAGCGGGTGCCGAAACGATTCAGCGTGCTCACAATATTCAGCCTGTTTCAGCGGTTCAGAATCAATATTCAATCTGGACGAGAGAACCGGAAACCAGCGTTTTACCAATTTGCGAAAAATTAGGAATTGGTTTTGTGCCTTGGGCGCCAATTGGAACGGGTTTTTTAACGGGTAAAATTACTCCTGATACCAAATTTGACAGTGATACAGATCTTCGTGCTGCTTTTCCGCGATTTACACCAGAAGCAATTAGAGCCAACATGCCTGTTGTAGAACTGCTTACGAAAATTGCTGACAGAAAAAATGCTACACCGGTACAAATTGCACTGGCTTGGTTATTGGCTCAAAAAACGTTTATTGTGCCGATTCCGGGAATGGATAAAATCGAATTCCTAGAGGATAATATTAAATCTGTAGCTGTTGAGCTTGCTGCAAAAGACTTACAGGAAATTGAAGAAGGATTAGCAAAAATAACTTTTCAGGGAGCTAGACTTAACGACGAATTGCTTGGTTTGTCAGAAGAATAAAGAGGCAGTTTATTATCAATTTTTAAATAAAAAAAATGAAAAATATTATTTTAAATAACGGAATCGAAATGCCTATTCTCGGATTTGGTGTTTACCAGATTTCAAACGCAGATGAATGTGAAAAAAGTGTAATAAATGCCATCGAAGCAGGTTACAGATTAATTGACACCGCGGCTGCTTATGGAAATGAAGAAGCAGTAGGAAGAGCTATTAAAAAAAGCGGCATAAAAAGAGAAGAATTGTTTGTAACAACAAAACTTTGGGTTTCGGATACAGGTTTTGAAAAAACAAAAAAAGCATTTGAAACTTCGCTTAAAAAATTGCAGTTAGATTACCTTGATTTATACCTCATCCATCAGCCATACGGAGATGTTTACAGTTCGTGGCGCGCGATGGAAGAATTGTATGCCCAAGGAAAGACTAAAGCAATTGGTGTGAGTAATTTTCAACCCGATCGTTTGATGGATTTAATTATTCATAATAAAGTCGTACCTGCGGTAAACCAAATTGAAACACATCCATTCTGCCAGCAGATGGAAACCCAAAATTTTTTAAAAGGAATCAATGTTCAGATCGAAAGCTGGGGACCGTTTGCAGAAGGTAGAAATGATATGTTTACCAATAAATTATTGGTTTCAATAGCAGAAAAATACGAAAAAAGTGTGGCTCAGATTATTTTGCGCTGGCTGGTACAAAGAGATGTTGTATCTATTCCTAAATCGGCTAAAAAAGAAAGAATTATAGAAAATATTGACATTTTTGATTTTGAGTTAAGCTTGGAAGACATGGATGTAATTTCCATTTTAGATACCAAAAAGAGCGCATTCTTTGATCATCGTGATCCCGAGATTGTAAAATGGATTGGCAGTATGTAATTATTAAATCAATCACAATCAAAACCAAAAGTAAATATGGAATCGGCTGCTACAGATAATAAAACACAAATTCTTGATGTAACGCGTCAGCTCACAGATTTTATGATTGACCAGAATACGGCAGGAATGAATAAGATAGTAGATGTAAATTTTACACTCACACACATTACAGGTTATGTTCAGTCTAAAGAGGAATGGTTTGCAGAAATTGAAAGCGAACGAATGAAATATTACTACTATCAGGAGGTAAAAACTTCTGTTACAATTGAGGGCGACAAAGCCACATTTGTTGGCCAAAATCTTTTGGATGCGAGAATCTGGGGTACACGGAATACCTGGCGTCTGCAGCAGACAATGCTTCTTGAAAAACAAAATAAGAGCTGGGTTATTCTAAAATCTACAGCTGTTATATTTTAAAAATAACCTGTTGGAAAAAATTATAAGAATATACTTTAACACATAGAAACATAGTAAAGATCCCGAAGCATCTGGACGGGATTGTGTCGAAAAAGAGATCAAAAGAAACCAGTTTCCACACCTAGATAGACTATGTGCATTTAGATTAGTGAAACGCCTTTTTTTAATCTTCAAAAAACTATGTTTCTATGTGTTGAAAATAATTACACCCAACAGATAAAAATAATAAAAATTGAAATTATGGAAAAGAGAATATTAGGACAAAATGGATTAGAAGTTTCGGCTCTTGGATTGGGTTGTATGGGATTAAGTTTCGGATATGGTAAACCAACAGAAAAGCAAGAAGCCGTTACCTTGATAAGAAAAGCATTTGAACAAGGCATCACTTTTTTTGATACTGCAGAATGTTATGGGCCTTTTACAAATGAAGAAATAGTAGGCGAAGCTTTAGAACCGTTTAGAAAGGAAACAGTTATTGCAACCAAATTTGGTTTTCAGGGTGGTGATTCTACCAAAGGTTTAGACAGCAGTCCTGCCAGAATTAGAGAAGTTGTAGAAGCTTCACTTAAAAGGTTGAAAACAGATTATATTGATTTGCTTTATCAGCATAGGGTCGATCCTAATGTACCTATAGAAGAGGTTGCAGGAACGGTAAAAGAATTAATTCAGGAAGGTAAAGTAAAACATTTTGGTCTTTCTGAAGCAGGTTCAGAAACGATTCGCAGAGCTCATAAAATTCAGCCGGTTGCTGCACTGCAAAGCGAATATTCATTATTCTATCGGGAACCTGAAAAAGAGATTATTCCGACTTTAGAAGAATTAGGAATTGGTTTTGTGCCTTTCAGTCCATTAGGAAAAGGTTTTCTGACCGGAGCCATAAACGAAGAAACAAAATTTGAAGCTTCTGATTTTCGAAACATCGTACCCAGATTTTCTGAAGAAAATAGAAAAGCGAATCAGGCATTAGTAGATTTAATAAAATCTATCGCGGCAGAAAAAACAGCAGCGCCGTCGCAGATTGCATTAGCTTGGTTACTTGCACAAAAACCTTGGATTGTGCCAATTCCGGGAACGACGAAAGTACATCGTCTAGAGGAGAACATTGGAGGAGCAGCTGTTCATTTAAGCAAAGACGAATTGGATAATATCGATTTGGCACTTAAAGATATAGAAATTGTCGGCGCACGTTATCCGCAGCAATTACAGGATAGAGTGGGTAAGTAAAACTATTATTATAACGTCTAAAAATTAAAAGCAGCTAATGATAAATTCAAATCTTAGAGAAAAGAAAATAAGACTTTTACTAACGTTGCTTGGTTTTCTTTTTATAGGAATAGCTGCAGTAAAAGCACAAGTTAATAGTAATTATAAAAATCAAAAAATGACATCATTTACAGATAAAGGAAACGCGGCACCCGCAGCAAATTTTACAGGAACTGTCTGGGTAAATATGAATGTAAAACCAGAGGAAGGTTATAACATCAATGCTGGAACGGTAACTTTTGAACCCAAAGCCAGAACCAATTGGCACAAACACTCAAGCGGTCAGTTATTATTTGTAATTGAAGGAATTGGGTATTATCAGGAAAAAGGCAAGCCTATTCAGTTAATACAAAAAGGTGATGTGGTTAAAATTCCAAAAAATACAGAGCATTGGCATGGAGCTTCAAACGACAGCATGATGCGTCATATTGCAATTGTTCCTGAATACGATAAGGATAAAACAGAATGGTTGCAGCCTGTAAGCGACGAAGAATACAATACATATTAAATACGAATAAAATATATAAATAATAGCATGCAAACAAAACAAACAAAACAAACAAAAGCATACGGAACAACGTCTGCAGCAGAACCACTAAAAGAAATGTTAATTGACCGCAGGGAAATTCAGGCTCATGATGTAGAATTTGAAATTTTATACTGCGGGATCTGTCATTCTGATCTGCATCAGATTAAAGATGATTTTGGAGGAACTATGTTTCCTATTGTTCCCGGCCACGAAATGGTAGGCAGAGTAACAGCAGTAGGAAACCATGTAAAGAATTTTAAAGTTGGTGAGCTTGCAGCAGTTGGTTGTATCGTAGATAGCTGTGATCATTGCGAATATTGTAATGACGGTATAGAACAATTCTGTGATGAGGGAACAACGTATTCGTTTAACAGTCCGGATAAATATCTTGGAGGAGCAACTTTAGGAGGTTTTTCAAAAACATATGTATGTCATGAGCGATATGTATTGCACATGCCCGAGTTCCAAGATTTGGCTGCGTCTGCACCTTTACTTTGTGCGGGAATCACAGTTTATTCTCCATTGAAACACTGGCAGGCAGGACCCGGAAAAAAAATAGGAATATTAGGAATTGGCGGTCTTGGACATTTGGCTGTTAAAATTGCCAAAGCGATGGGTGCGCATGTAACCGTTTTTACCACTTCGCCATCAAAAGTAGAAGATGCTATACGATTAGGAGCAGACGAAGCTGTTTTGTCATCAGACAATGAAAAAATGCAGCAATATGCTCGAAGCCTTCATTTTATACTAGATACTGTCTCGGCAAAGCATGATGTCAATATATATCTTAACCTGCTTCGTCACGATGGAAGTGTTGTGCTTGTGGGTCTGCCTCCAGAAGCTTTAGAAATAGGGGCATTTAATGTTGTTATGGGCAGAAAAAGTTTTTCGGGTTCTAATATAGGAGGAATAGCTGAAACTCAGGAAATGCTTGATTTCTGCTTTGAGCATAATATTACTGCTGAAAGTGAGATTATTAATATTCAGGATGTAAACGCAGCTTTTGAACGTTTAGAAAGAGGTGATGTAAAATACAGATTTGTAATTGACATGAATTCTCTTTCTGCTGAATAAATAAAACCAGCTTTAGAAATAGTATTCTTTGGCTGTGTAAATTAGTTTTCAGAATATAAAATTTCATATAAAAAGCCTTTGGATATAAGAATCTAAAGGCTTTTTTAAACAATTTTCTTAACCTCAAATATTATTATTTTACAGTTACCGTGTAAGCGGTAAGTGTACTGGAAGTGCCTCTTCTAAATCTCATTCTATTGTATATTCCGGCGGGCGTTCCGGCAGGGATTTTTAATACAGCTCTGTATGGTGTAAGGCTGACAATTTCTACAGGGTAAATTACAGCACTGTTACTGCTATCATACATTTCTACAGATGTAGTAGTATTTAATAATGCACCTCTTATTTCTAGTGTTTCTCCTATTTGTTTTGTCGCAGGAGAACCATATAATGTGGCTGAAAAATTAACCGGCTCGATGATTTCTATTTTAAATCTGTTTTCGACACTTGCATTCTGCAATGTATAGGCACCATTTTTTATGCGCATATCATACATTCCTACTGCTATGTTTTCTGGAAGAAAATAATAAATTCCATAAGTATTAAACGGTCCTGTAGTTTCTCCGCTGCCCACATAAACTGTTTCTGCGGTGTATTCCGTCTGGTCAGTTGCAGATACAAAATAGACTCTTGTTTCATTTATATTCAGCCATAAATCGGATATAGCATTTGTTTGAGCATCGTTTGTCATTTTCAGCAATGCTCCTTTGCTTAAAACATCCCCTCCATTATAATTCCATGCTTTAGGTTCTTTTTGTCTGAGGTCTATTTTTAGCGTATACTGTTTTTTTGTACCGGCTTTTGAGGTAACAGTATAAACAGTACCATCCTTAAAAGGAACTTCTTGACCAGATGCTGGAGAAATCACAGCATCGGTACCCAGAACAATCTCGGGTTTAATAGTTGCCGGAAGAGCCATATAATTGCTCCATGTAACTACGATATTGTCTGTCGTAAGCGCAGCACTTATGGCGTTATTTTCTGTATCTTTTATAATAAAGGATTCAATATGGGTATATCCGGAGACTTTTATTACGTCGCCGGGAACAGAATTGACCTTATCAATATATTCGGTATCACAAGAAAAAAATAATGCTGATAAAAAAAGTGCTCCAATGGCATATAGAAAGGTATTCAGATTGTTTTTTTTATTCATGATTTTATTCGTTATTTAATTTTTAAATAATTTTATTTATTGTTACTTTTGCCACTTATTGAAAAGGGCTTTTATATTTTAAAATGCCTGTATATTCAATGCTTACGGTAATTATAAAGCCGTTTGATAATCATGGGAGAATGATATGGGGCTGGGTGCCTGCAGAGATTGCCGGTCAGCTTTTGCTGCAATTACCTTTGTCTATTTCGTGATCCCATGTTCTTTTTACGTTGTTATTAATTACAATACTTGTGTCCAATTATAGCTTATAGTACTGCTTGAAGTTCCAGGAGTAACAGCCGTTACTTTAACCAGATAAGCTTCTGTAGCTGATGAAGGACTAGTAACCGATTGAGAATTTGTTCCAGATGTTTTCCAGATTACTATTGCTCTTGCCGGAGTCATTATATGTGTAGAAATATCATAAGAATAATATCCTAATCCATAATTTGATCCTGAGATAGTTCCATGATATCCTAATACATTGTACGGATCTGTTGGAGCGGTTCCTAAATTTGCAGATGCATTTTTAACCAGAATGTTTGCTTTCCAGATATCCCACTCATCACAGCTGCTGTTTAAAGCTATTGTACCTACATACCATTGTGCTGCGTTGCCAGTTGGACGAATAGAAGCACCATAAATACCTTCCCACTGTACATTAACACCGCCGATAGCGGCAGATACTGGTGTCCAGTTAGAATCGACAGATGATGGTGCCTGCCATCTTGTTACCGTTATAGATGTTGAGGTAACTGAGCATAATTCTGCTAAAGCTGCTTTACGCGTATTATTTGAAACTTGTTGTTCTTGAGCCTGCCCTTGTAAATCGTTAGTTTGTTCGTCAGAGCTGCAAGATGTAAGTGAAATAGCAGCCAATGCTACAATTGATAAAATTAATTTTTTCATAATTATTTATATTAATAGATTAGTTGGCTTCTTTCATTACCTCAACATTCAATACAGGCATTTATATTTTCTAAATTTTATTTATTATCTTATTCTAAAAGGGAGTTTCATAGTAGCAGACAGGTTATAACTTTCTATGAGTATCCAATAATCAGTATCGGTTTGAAGTCCTGTATCAATAGCTCCAAAAGAGTATGTAATGTAAAAACTTGCAATATCAAGTCCATCATTATATTGCTTCATTTGAAGTTTCTTATTTCCCTGTGCATCTACAATAAACATTTTGGTTACTTCGTACGACGGCACAAAATTTTCTCCCTTCACTGTTATAGAACCTCCTGCCTGAACGGTATACGTAGATGTCGCAGTCGATAATTCATTTAAAATTATTTTAGGCTGTTGTATCACAATTTTGACGGTGTAAACTGCTGTTGTTCCGTCTGCGGCTTTAGTTGTATACGTAACAGGAGTTTTGCTGAATACAGGAATCAGCTCTGTTGCTGCAGGAGAAATAGTCGTTTTTTCAGGAAGTGCTATTGCTGTTTCCAGATATTGATATTCATAATAAGACGGCAGATAAACAGTAATTGTTTTTTCAAGATTATTTACAGCACTGTATATAGCCTGAGCTTCACCGGGATTTGTTACTTTAAAAGATATAATTCTTCTGGCATCCAGATCGGTGATGATTTCTGTAACAGGATCTTCTTTTACATCTGTCCATCTTTCCTCTTCATTATCGCATGAAGTTAAGAGACCGAAGAATGCAAAAGCAGTAAAAAACAAAAGCGTTTTTAATGTAATGATTTTAGTATTCATTGATTATTATTTGGATTGGTTATTTAATTTCAAATTTGGTACTTCCGCTTGGAACCATCACGTAATCAAAAGTGTAGTACATATGTGGGGTATCTTTAAACCATTCTGCCGGAGTATAAATATCTTTGTAAACAGAAATCATTTTAATTTTAGCATAATTTCCGTTTGCGGTTTTAAGAATAATAGTTCTGGCCGGAATAACAGTTCCGTTGTTAATTTTAAGAGGCTCTCCAAGCGCATAAGCCACGTGAGCTTTCTGCGGATTAGTTCCATCGGTTACCACTTCACCTCCAAAATCGTATAAATACCATCCGATTCCGTTGCCAAAAGAACCCGCGTCATCTGTTCCAATAAGGTCGATACCCGTTTTAAACTCACTGTCAGCAGGAACATCGACTACATCATTAAAATGTTTAGCAACAATCGTAATACCGCCAGCGCCGCCTCCCAAGTAACCGTTATTCTGCATATTACTGCTGTTATTTCCCGATAAGAAACTTGCATAAAGTCCGCCAAAAGCTAAATCCCATTTTTTAGTTTTTTTATAAGAACCCTCTACCGCTTTATTTTCTTCAAGACTGTAATATAATGTTGCTGAAGGAGCGGTTGGATTTGCATCTGAAGTACTTCCCTGATAATTTTTTACATGAATAACTTTATTATAAAGATTTGGATCTGGTATTTCGGTACCTGGATTTTCTTCGCTTCCATTTTCTTCGGCAGTTTTTTCATCAGAAGAACATGCTGTAGATAGTGCAGCGATAAAAAACACCATCATTATTCCAGAGGGTATTTTATTCATTAGGGCTTTCATTTTTTTCATAGTGCAGTATTAGTTTGTGCTTAAATTTTTAGTTCCGTCAGTTTGTACAAAATATCTAAAGGTAAAATAGGGAGCAGGCCAGTTAAGATCTGTAACCGCCGGAGGATTTCCTTTATAAGCATTTACAAGCTGTAACTTGGCATATTTTCCACTTGGAAGTCGTATAGCATACGTGCGATCCGGAATAGCCTGCATGATGTGACTGCTTAAACTATAATAAAACCAGCCGGCAGAACTTTCAGAAGAGGACCATCCAATTTTGGTTATTTCGCTGGTATTAAAATCAGCATCAGAAGGAGCCTGTGTTACATTTTTATAGGCTTCTTTTAAGAGTATAACAGCCGTAGTTTCTGCTGGACCGCCATAACCTGGATTGTATTGGTATTTGGCATTGTTTACAAAAACCTCACTGTTATACGGTCCCGTAAAAGCAAGATCCCAGTCGGTTGTTTTCATGTATTGGAGAGAATCTGCTTTTGTGTGCAGCCAGAATTGTTTTTGATCGCTGAAGCGAAATAAAAAAGTATGAAAGCTTCTTTGCTCTTTTCCGTCAGTTCCGCTTCCCATAGAAGCTCCTGTATCTCCCGCAAGATCTGTAATAACATTACTTTTTCCGTCTGTAAGCGAGGCTGCTGTATCTTCTTCATTACTGCTGCAGGAAATAAAGCTCATCACAGCCAATGTAAGTAGGAGTATAGAGCTTTTTCTAATGGTTTGAATTGTTGTCATTTGGTACTATTTAGTTTTTAAATTTTCTATTTATTTTTAAAGAAACGATAACTTACCCCTGCAAGGAGAATTCTTCCCGGCTGTCCCGGCATTAAGGGATCGGTGTAATTAAAAATATTGTCGGCGGTAAACCGAATGGTGAGATGATCTTTTAAAATCTGTTTTTCGATGCTGGCATTTGTGAGAACGTAATCCTTGACAAAAATGTCGTATTTGTCTATAAACTGGTTTCCGTTGCGATCTCCAAACGGATATTTTCCTCTAAAATTCACCCTGACATTTGCGTTGATTTTCCAAGGATCATGGCGGTAAAAGATCGATGCATTGGCCATATGACGAGAACGGTTTTCGATTCCCCAATAATCAGAAGGGCGGGGTTTATACGAATTTCCCGTTGCAGGATCGTGTATGTTTTGGTTGTAAGGCCATTTTCCTGCTCTGATGCTGTCTTTAACGCTGAGATCCTGAGCAATTAAATATTGATAACCTGCACTTATTTCCAGATTCTTGAGCGGACTTAATTTTATGGCAAGCTCAAAACCTTTGTTTACCGCTTCAGGCAGGTTTTGGTACGTATAAATAATTCTGTTACCCGCACCCGTAGCAACTTGTATGCTGTTTATCTGATTGGTTATTTTATGATAAAAAGCATTTCCTTCTATTTTTAAAGATTTAGAAGGCTCATAAATTAATCCCGCATTGTACGAAGTGCTTTTCTCAGCCTGCAGGTTTCCTGCCGTCTGATTTAATACGTACTGCCTGATTTCACTTATTTGTCCGTCTTGCTGAAGCTGTTGGAGCGTGGGAGCCAAAACAGCGTTTCCGATTACGAGATAATTTCCATTAGAATTATAAAAAACAAGATAATTTGTTTTGAAGTCTGGTGCTTTAAAACCGGTTCCTATTCCTGTTTTAAAGGTTATTTTTGGAGTAATAAAATACTGCAGTCCAAAACTTGGATTCAATCTTCCTCCAAAATTATTAGTATAATCGTATCGTAAACCGCCGACCGCTTTTATTTTCTTAAAAGGTGTCCATTCTCCCTGAACATAAGAGAATAGTGTTTCTAATGAGTTTGCTCCGGTCAACGCATCATCGTTCATATTCTCGATACTGCCTCCAAAACCACCAACAAGCTGATAGGAATTATTGCTGCTGTATGAAAACTGCTGTTCAGCGCGATGCAATGTTTGTTTAAAAACATCCTGACTCACAGCACTATTATTTTGCTGCCATGCCACACTCATATCTGCCGAATAATGCGTTAAATAGTATCGGGTAATACTTCTTAAATTACTGCTGAAACGATGATCAAAAGAAACAGAAAGATTAAGATCCTGTTCGTCCTGATGATCGCCGGATATGTGACCGAGCCCAAAATCTTTCTGCATAAACGAACGTCTGAGTCCGTAACGGCCGCTTAACGCCAAAAAACTATTTTCACTTACCTGATAACGAGAACGTCCCTGCAGGCTGTAATTGTCGTAAGGAGGTGAAGTTGTACCTTGAATGTATTTTGAATTGGTATTAAAGCCGTCTGTTCTGTAATAATTTGCGGCAATATTGGCAGTTCCTTTATTTTGTAAAAAAGGAGTTTCTCCTTCTACAGTGGCATCAATTATATTTAATGAACCATAATTGAGAGTTGCCTGCATCTGCGGATCTACCACGCCGTGACGCGTAATAATATTAATTGTTCCTCCAAGAGCTTCGCTTCCGTAAAGGCTGGAAGAGGCACCTTTTATAATCTCTATTCGTTCAATATTAGAAACGCTGATTCTCGATAAATCAAAATTTCCATTGTTTCTTCCTACCATAGGCTGGCCGTCTATCAGCACCATAATGTATTCACTGCCAAAACCCTGCATTTGAACTCCAACAGATCTTGCGCCTCCGCCAATGTTGTTCACGATGGCTATTCCGGTTTGTTCTTTTAATATTTCGTCCAGTCTGCGGCTGCCCATAAGTTCTATAGTTCTTCGGTCTATAATAGTGACAGGCATTGCGCTGTACTGCGCATTAACGAGGTTTTCGGGATTGCTTTTTGTAATGCGGCTGGTTACATTGACTTCCTTCAGGTCAATGCCGGGTTCCATTTCAATACGCAGCGGCTGCAGTGAATGCCCGTTTAAACTGATTTCTTGTATGTATTCTTTAAAACCCATATTCGTAATTCTGATCGTATAACTTCCGTTGGATATTCCAGAAAATGAGAAAAAGCCTTGATCATCAGAAAGTATAGTTTTACCAGAAGGCTCCAATGTAATTACGGCTTTTGGTATTGGTCTGCCGGAACTATTGATTACTCCACTTATAACTGTTTTATTTTGAGCTTGAATTAAGTTAGCGTGTATTAAAACCAAAATTGTAATCATTGCTTTTGTGATCGGCAGCGGAAAGCTTATATTTTTCATTAATTATTTATTGTAAATTTTCTATACAGAATAATGAATACTATTCTTATTTAGACTGTGTAAAAATAGTTATTTATGATTTAGTAATAGTATTTTTTTTACATTTATAATAATTAATTTATAAATAAGAGCAGATTTACTTAAAGTAAAACTTACTTTTTAAAGTTTTAAATTGCTATAAATCAGTATTTTGTTTATTGTTTAAGTGTTTTTAGCGATAACTTTGCTTTAACTAAATTTTAACATTTTAAGACCTAATAATGCAAGCTATAACTTGCTTATTCTTAGAAGTTATTAATGTTAAAATATCATAAGAGAAATATTTACTTAAATAATTTTAGAGTATACCTCTAATAGTGCTTCATAAGATACCCGCTGCAGCATATTATTTTTTAATGACCTTGATTTATAATTATTCATTGGGATAAATTCCTAAAAAGTGTTTATTTCCTACATTTTTTTTAATGATATTAGATATTTAATGCTAATTGTGTTCTGATATTACAGTTTTATTCATTTAAAAATTATATTTGTGCATATAAAAGCATAGAGAAATTAATCCGGATCAAGAAAATATTAAAATCGATGAAGTGTACTATAAGGAACTTTTTTATTCCTTATATCCAAGACTCGTAAGCTATAGTTTTAACTATTTGAAGGATAATTTTGCTGCAGAAGAAGTGGTAGAAAATGTTATGCTGCAGTTATGGGAGAATCGTTTAAAATTTGAAAAAGTAAACGATGTCAAATCCTATTTGTATACAATGGTAAAAAATGGTTCTGTAAGCGCATTAAAACAGAAACAAAAAAACGTTAAGCTTGATGAGTCCATTTCTGAAGAGGTATTAGAATTTGATTTTAATATTTTGGAAGAAGAAGTATATTCTGTCTTAATTGAAGCTTTAAATTCTCTGCCGGAAAAATGTAAAGAAGTTTTTGAACTTTCTTGTTTAGAGGGAATGAAATACAAAGATATCGCCGAACAGCTTGCTATTTCTGTAAATACGGTCAAGTCACAGCGTGCCCGCGCTATAGAATTATTAAAGGAAAAACTTAAGAATCACTCTGAACTTTTATTTATTTTGCTTTTTCTTTAAAATTTTTCAAAAATCTTTCCACCCATTTTTAATGTTTCGTACTCTTAGTTATATAACATTTACTTAAAGTGTTAATAACCGATACTTAATATCAAAAATATGGCTGCAGAAAAGAAAGAATTTATAGTTGCTGATCTTATAAGGAAAGAATTGCTTGTAGGAGAGTTATCGATAGAAGAAAATGCTTTTTTGCAAGAATGGCTTTCTGTGTCCGAAAATCAGGAATATTACCAAAAGGTTATCAATTTCGAAACCTTAAAATCAAAAGAAGCATTTTACAGCGGTATAAATACCAATATTGCATTCGAAAAAATTAGAGAAAAGATCAATCAGAAAGATACACTTGTTGTTCCTTTATTCAGGTACAAACAGCTGCTAAAATATGCAGCGGTTTTTTTGGTCTTAGCAGGACTTTCTGCTGCTTTTATTTTTAGAAATAATAAAGAAAATCAAAAACAAGAAATTGTAGTAAGCAGTATTTCTCCAAAATACAATAATCCAACTTTAGTTTTGGCAGATGGCACAGTGGTTTCCTTAGAACCTAAAAAAGAAAAGATTGTTTCTAAAAATGGTGTGATCTCCAACGTAAATAAAGTTTTGGTTTATGATGCCAAAGATTTACAAGGTACTTCAACGGGAGAAAATACTTTAATAGTTCCTGTTGGCGGTATTTATGCCGTAAATCTTTCTGACGGAACAAAAGTTTGGTTAAACTCAAAATCATCTTTGCGATATCCAGTAGAATTTAGCGGAAACAAAAGAACGGTTGTTTTAGAAGGAGAAGCTTATTTTGAAGTAGCAAAAAATCCGCATAGTCCATTTACCGTCAAAACAAAATCAGGTAATGTAACCGTGTTAGGAACCCATTTTAACATTAGTTCGTATATAGAAGATCAAGTATTTGCAGCGACTCTGGCCGAAGGAAAAGTTAGCGTTTCTGAAACTGCAAATGCCTCAGATAAAAATACTGTTGTTTTAAAACCGGGACAGCAAGGGAGAATATATCATAAAAAGCAAGGTGTAGAAGTGGCAGAAGTTGATCCGTCTGTTTACACAGCTTGGAAAGACGGCAAGTTTTATTTTGAAAATGAAGACCTAAAAAGCATTCTGACCAAAATGTCGAGATGGTACAATTTTAATGTAAAGTTTGAGAACAAATCTTTAGAGCAGATTAAGTTTACGGGTATTGTGCTCAAAGAAGAACCAATAGATCGACTGCTCGATATTATCACTAAAACATCCAATATTAAATATAAAATAACCCAAGTAAACCAGACGTATGAAGTAACCTTAATTAAGTAAAAAAAACCGGAAAATATTGGCGTATTTCCCGGCGAGTATTTGTTCAGTCGACAAGAGAGTCTAAAATCTATTAACCAACCAAAACATTTAAAAGTATGAAAAAAAAACTATCCGCAAAAGATTGTGGGGTAAAATCCGCTCTTTGGGATAAATTTCTTGACATTATGAAGAAATCCCTAATATTAACCATCTTTCTTTTTAACATAGTTGCATTTGCTTATTCCCAAAAAGTAAGCATAAATGCGAAAAACCAGTCTGTATCGAATGTGTTAAAAACAATTACGAAAAAAACGAATGTCGAGTTTTTTTACAGTGATGACGTTTTCGATGCGCAGAGACGAGTAAACATATCAGTAAATAATGCTGATATAATGAATGTTATAAAAGAACTAATCGGCGATGATTATAAAGCCGAATTGGTAAATAATAAATTGATTGTTATTGCATTAACCCAAAAAGCAAAAACAATTAAATCTTCTCTTACAGAAGAAAGAGTTAAAATTAAAGGGGTAGTAACAAACGTTAAAAAGGAATTTTTAATTGGGGCTACCGTTTGGGTAAAAGGTACCAAAGACGGTGCGATTACCAACTTTGATGGTTCTTATGAGATCATGGCCAAAAAAGGAGACGTTTTAATTTTTGAGTATTTGGGATACAAAAAATTAGAAGTAACAGTTACAGACAGCTTAATTATTAATCCCATTTTATTGGAGGATGTAAGTAAACTTGATGAAGTAAAAATCGTATCTACAGGTTATCAAAAAATTGACAGGGAGCGTTCTACGGGATCTTTTGTTGCAATTACGGCTAAAGATTTAGAAAAAGTTCCGGTAAACAACGTACTTCATAGATTAGAAGGTCAGGTTGCGGGTCTGCAGCTGAATATTTTAGATTCTGACAACACTTTTGTATACGGAACTACCTATGGAGACGGTCAGGGTAGAAATAGTTATAATGTTGCCATTAGAGGAAAATCTACATTAGAAACCAATGCAATGCCATTGATAGTATTAGACGGAACACCAACAGAATTAGATATCAGAACCATCAACCCAAATGATATTGAGAAAATTACGTTTCTAAAAGATGCAGCATCAGCTTCTATTTATGGAGCAAGAGCGGCAAATGGAGTTATGGTAATTGATACTAAAAAAGGAAAACAAGGGAAAACAAGAATCAATTTTTCTCAAAATTATGGTTTTTCCAACAAACCTTCTTTGTCAAAATTACCTTTGATGAATTCGTCTCAGGTGCTGAATTTAGAGCAGGAATTTGTAGATAAAAACCTAGTATCAGATCCGGCAAGTATTAGTTATATGCTGACAACTCCTGTAAGTCAGGGAATGGATTTGATGTTTCAATACAAACGCGGTGATATTACAGAAGCTCAGAAAAATGCTGGTTTAGATGTTTTACGTAATCGTAACACGTATGGACAAGCAGAAAAGTATTTGCTGCAAGCTGCGACTACTCAAAATTACAATTTATCATTCAGCGGTGCAGAAAACGATTATTCGTATTTCATGTCAGGATCGTATTCTAAGGAAGAAACTCAAGCAAAAGGAAATAGCGGACAACGTTTGACATTATTATCTAATCAGGACTTTAAACTCTTCAATTATTTAAAAATGTCAACAAGTTTAAGAGGTTCTATATTTAAATATGCGGATAATGGTTTAGGAATTAAACCGTTGGGTATTTCAGCGAATACATTACTGCCTTATGATCAAATTGTTGGAGATGACGGGAATTCAGTAAATTATTATCAGCGTTATTATAGTGCGCAAACTATTCCGTTGGAGCAAGCCGGATATTTACCATGGACTTACAATTATATCGATGAATTAAAAAACAGCGATAAGTCATCAAATGAACTGAATTTTGGTGCTACTATTTCGGCTACAGCACCAATATTAAAAGGTTTAGACGCAGTAGGTACGTATTCTATAGAAGATTCACGCACCTCAAATGATAATATGTACAACCAAGATACATTTTTTGCGCGTGACAGAATCAACTCGACAACTTCTATAAATAATAATGGCGATCTGGTAAATGCAATTCCAAAAGGAGGTATTTATCAAAACAATGAATTTGGAACAAGCAGTTACACCGTAAGAGGACAATTAAATTACGATGGGATAATAGGCCAAGACCATTTGATTAATGCAATGGGAGGTATTGAAGCCAGAGAGACCAGAGAAAGTCAAGACAGCAGAACATTGTTTGGATATAATCCAAAAACGCAAACTTCTGTCGATATTCCTTCAATGAATTATATTGATGTGAACGGATATAACTATACACTTCAATACGGTAACGATCATAAAGATGTCCGCAGAAGATTTTTATCTTACTATGGAAATGCTGGTTATACTTATAAAAATAAATACACCATTACAGGAAGTGCACGTTTAGACGACTACAATAATTTTGGAGTAGATAAAAGATTAAGAAGAACTCCACTATGGTCTACAGGGGCAAAATGGAATATTAAAGAAGAATCATTTCTTAAAGAATCCGAATTATTTAATAGTCTGTCTTTGCGCGCAAGTTACGGTTACAATGGGAATATCAATTTGGATGTTTTCCCTTTTACAAACATTAGTTTGAGTAATTTAGATACTTTTTCACAGCAGCCTTTTGCATTTATTACTGCGCCGGCAAATCCTAATCTGCGTTGGGAAAAAACAGCAATTTTAAATTTTGGAGTAGATTTCTCTATCTTAAACAATAGATTAGGCGGTACTATAGAATATTACACAAAGGATAGTAAAGATCTAATTGTAGATTTTCCAATTTCGCCATTTTACGGTGTTCAAAATAACAGTTTAAAGCAGAATGCAGCAACGATATCTGGAAAAGGAGTAGATGTAAGCTTAAATGCTACCATTCTTAAAAGTAAGGATTTTACATGGGATTCAGGTCTTGTAGTTTCTTATAATACTTCAGAAGTAACCGATTCACGTTTTCAAAATTTCAGCCAATATTTAAATGGATCTGGCGGAACAACACCCGTTAAAGGCTATCCACTAAACAGTGTATTTGCTTTTAGATCTGCAGGATTAGATGCAACAGGAAGAACTCAGGTTTATGATAAATCAGGTAATATCGTTAATTCTTTCACTTCTCTTAAAGAAATTGATGATATGAAATATATGGGAACCAATATTCCTTCTTATTTTGGAAGTTTTAGTCACACTTTCACTTATAAAAAAGTTTCATTGTACATCTTGGCAACTTACAAATTTGATTACGTATTGTTTAAGCCAACTTACGGAGGTTATGTCAACAGACAAGGAAGATTTAACCAATATGATTTGAATACAGACATAGACCAAAGATGGAGAAATCCAGGAGATGAAGCTACCACTTCTGTACCGGGAATACAAGGTTCAACAGGACTAAGCTACATAAGATATATAAATGGAGAAGATCAAATCTTCGACGGAGATCATATTCGTTTTAGAGAACTTTCACTAAAATATGATTTGAAAGAACTAATTGACAGAGGTTCAATAACAGGCGCGTCTGTAACCTTTACAGCAAGAAATCTTGGCTTCTTCTGGAGAAAAAATAAAGACGGTTTAGATCCTGACTTTCTGCCTTACACAGGAACTAACATGAAGCTGCCGGCAATGGCAATCTACTCAATTGGTTTTAATGTTAATTTTTAATTTTTAAAGATGAAAAAATATTTAAAATACATCACGATCATTGCTTTAGGAGCAATTGTTTTAAGCTGCGATAATTATGTCGATATTAAAACCGAAGGTAGATTAATACCCGAAGAAACCGAAAACTATAGATATCTTTTGCAGAATTCATATGTATATGATCTTACCTATGGTGCTGCAGATGTTGCCTCAGATGATATAAGTTTTCAGAATGAAGCGCAGACCACTGCACTAGGAGCATCAGATTACTATCGTCCTTTTGTTAATTTTTACAAATGGGCAGATCAAATTTATTTTGATGCTGAGATAGATTATAATATGAATGGTATGTATACGTCATTGTACAACACAAATATTGTAATCAATGAAGTAATGAAAAGTAAAAACGGAACAGAAGCTGAAAAACTAGCGATAAAAGGAGAAGCACAAGTACATAGAGCTTACATCTTTTTAACCTTAGTTAACACATTTGGAAAAGCGTATGATGCCACAACGGCCGCAACAGATCTTGGAATTGTGCTTTTTACAACTCCAACAGTTTCAGAAGACATAAAGAGATCTACAGTTCAAAATGCTTATGATATTATTCTAAGTGATTTAAATGATGCCGTAAATTCAGGTTTAAAACCAATCAATTCTGGTAACAATGTAGCATTTCCATCCAGAGCATCCGCTTATGCACTTTTAGCAAGAACCTATTTGTATATGCGTAACTATCCTTTGGCTTTAGAAAATGCACAAAAAGCATTGGCTATTCAAAGTACATTAAATAATTATCAAGATTTTGAGTTTAATGCTTTTCCTACCAGAAGACTAGATGCAGAACTAATTTTGTCAAAATGGAATGGATATACTTCTTTTTCTTATGCACCTCAAATTCTCTCGTTAAGTAATGAATTAATTAACTCGTTTGATACAAATGATTTACGATATGTATTGTTAACACAGCCATCCAGTAATTTTAATTCTGAATATACAGTAGGAAGAACCTTCGCTAAAGAAGGTATAACTGGAGAAAGCAGAAATGGAGGTCCAACGGTATCTGAAATGATGTTGATAAAAGCTGAATGTCAAGCAAGAGCAGGTTCTGGTGAATTGGCAATGGCTGAAATAAATAAATTAAGACAAAAAAGATTTAGAGCTTCACAATATACTGCGATGACTGCAACAGATAGTAAAGATGCTCTAATCAAAGTTTTAGCAGAAAGAAGAAGAGAATTAATGGGGCAGGGCGGTTTTAGATGGTTTGATTTGAAACGTTTAAATAAAGAGCCGGAATTTGCCAAAACTATTACTCATGTTTTTGGAGGACAGACTTTTACACTTGCACCAAACAGTGATCGTTACCAAATGCCGTATGCGCCTATTTATTTTGAGTACGCACCAAACTTACAAAAAAATCCATAATTAGGTTAATTATCAAAGTGCACCCGAATTTCTGGGTGCACTAAATTTCAAAAAAAAGAAAAATGAAAAAAATGAAATGGATACTGTTTTTGTTCAGTATCACTAATGCTATATTGGCACAAGAGGCCGCACCTGTACAAAAATTTTCACTTTCTCCGGAACATCCTAATCCTGGAGACGAAATAACGATTACCTACATTGCTTCAGATAGTCCATTACAAAATGCAAAGAATGTAACTGGAGTTGTATATACGTTTGATAATTTTAAGTGGCTGGCAAATGACATTACAATGCAGCCTGCAGGCGATAAAAAATGGCAGACCAAAATGAAACTTTCAGATCATGCGTCTTTTATTTCCTGTGTTTTCAAATCAGACACTTTAGTTGATAAAGGAGAAAAAATGCCTCACGCCTGGATGTTCGAAAAAGTACCCGGAGCCTATATAGGCTGGGGATTATTACGAAGCAAACCTTTTCAGGATCAGGTACCCAATATTGTACATGACAGCGCATACATAAAAAATGAAGTTGGGTTAATGTGGGCGAATTATGAACTAAAATACCATCCGGAATCACGCAAGCGTATCTTTTTTGAAGGATTAAAATTAAAGCAGCTTGTAACAGGACAAGATGAAGCTAAACTGATTAAGAGAGAATTACGCTTCGTATTGGCAGATAATAATTTAGATAATACAGCACAATACAGCATTCAGAAATCGCTTGCATTGCTGCCATTAGAAGCAAACAAAGCTTTTGTAGATTCTGTACAAACCGTTTTATTGGCAAAATACCCAAAAGGAGTTTTAGCCCGCGATCAGGAAATCAGAAAGGTTTTTATGGAGTCTGCTTTTGATAAAAAAGTAAAACTGTACGAAGCTTTTGAAAAGAATTTTCCTCAAAGCAGTTTTGAAGATGTTTATACCGACACAGAGAGTTTGTTTTATGATAAAATGTTTAAAGCAATTGCATACACTTACATCGTAAACAACAAAGACTACAATTACGCCATTAACAGCGTCAAGAAAGTTTCGTTTACCAATTTATTAGATTATCACTGGCATTTGGTTTCAATTCCTTTTAACAGAGATAGTGACGGAATTGAAAAAGCAAACATAGAAACGCTGAGAAAATACTCGGATGCCATTATTGCAGAAATGGAAAGCAGAGAAGCATATGTGCCAAAAATGTATGCCGGAAAATTATCACTAAAAGAGTGGCAGGCAAAGGTTCTGGATTATGCAGCAAGAGAATATTTTACTCGTGCTAAACTTCTGGAAGCGACAAAAGCATATGATTTAGAAGAAAAATATTTAGCCAAAATCAAACCGTTCTTTGGTTATAAAGATGCTTCTTACAATGAAGTTTACACCAGAATGTTATTGAGAAAAGGTAAAACAGTCGAAGCTAAAGAATATATAGCAGCTGCAGTAAAAGAAAATCAGGTAACTCCGGAAATATTAGCTTCTTTAAAAGCAATTTATTTAAAAGAAGGTGGGAACGAAGTTGGTTTTGAGGCTTATTTACAATCTTTAAAATCAGAAAGTAATATTCAGGATCATAAAAAGAAACTGATTTCTGAACTAATCAATCTGCCAATAGAAGGATTTGAATTAGAAAGCAGTAAAGGCGGTAAAGTAAAATTAGCCGATCAAAAAGGAAAAATCGTAGTGCTTGATTTCTGGGCAATGTGGTGTGGACCGTGCAAAAATGCAATGCCGGGAATGCAGATGGCAGTAAAAAAATATCAGAATGATGATAACGTAAAATTTTACTTTGTAGATACGCAGGAATATATTAAAGATTTTAAAGCTCAGACACAAGCCTTTATTAAAGAAAAAGGATTTGACTTTACAATTCTGTATGATGGAAAAAATCCAAAAACCGGAAAGTTAGACCAAGTGTATTATAAATATTCTAAAGCATTCAAATTTTCGGGAATTCCAGAAAAAATGATCATCGACCAAAATGGAAAATTAAGATGGATGTCTAATGGTTATTTTGGAAGCCCAAGCGAACTTTTGGATGAAATTTCAATCATCGTTTCTTATTTAAAAGAAGAAAATAAATAATGAAAACTTCATTCATAAAACATATAAAGAGAAACAGAATTCTTTTAGGATTTTTAAGTTTCCTGATGATGACTTGCCAGTATAGTTTTGCACAAATTATCTGGCAGGGACAACATCATTCGTATCGAATTATTTTGTCTGGCGATTTAGAAAGCAAAAAATTAGATTCGATTAAAGTGAGTTTTCCAGAACTTGGAATGGATTCTGTCCGCGCGGTTATTAAAGTTGTATCAGATAGTGTTTCTTTTAAGAATGAAATGTATGGTTTTACTTTTAAAGGAAAATACAATTCAGATAAAACAGAAATATCGGGTGTTTTTAATTATTACTCCATTCCAAACGCCGCTGTTGTTTTCAAGAAAGAAAAAACTATTCAGCCGTTATATTTTGCACAGCATCCCAAAAAGCCATATCCTTATCAGGTTATTGATATGACTTTTTTAGGAAAAACCACAAAACTAACATACGGAGGAACCTTAACAATTCCGAACGGCAAAAAGAAATATCCCTTAGCCATACTTATTTCCGGAACCGGACAGCACGATCGTAATTATACCTTTATGGGCAGAGAATCGTTTACCGTTTTAGCAGATTATTTGGCAAGACAAGGAATCGCGTCTTTACGCGTAGACGACCGTGGTATGGGTAAAACAACAGGAAATTTTGAAACTTCTACAACAGGAGATTTTGCAGATGATGTAGACGAACAGATTGCCCATTTAAAAACGGATAAAAACATAGACGCTTCACAAATTGGTTTAATCGGACACAGCGAAGGCGGGATGATTGCCTCAATCGTGAGTTCGAGAAACAAAGACGTAAAATTCATGGTTAGCATGTCTGGCGTTGGCGTGAGCGGTCTGGAAATGCTGAACCTTCAGAACACGGCAATATTAAAAAGTTTTGGTTTTTCAGAAAAAGTAGTCACCAAACAAATGGAAATGTACAACATTATGTTTAAGGCGGTTTACAATTTAAAAGCCACAGATTCGGTAAAACCTGTATTGGCAGAAAAACTAAAAAACTGGATGAAACTGCAGGATTCAACTACATTAAAAGAAGTTCAAATGTGGGACGGACGCGATCAGACTTTTTTGTACCGTTATTCTAAAGATGCAGAGCGTAAATGGTATCGTTATACCATTCATTATAATCCGCAGGACTATCTTCCAAAAATTACCATTCCGGTTTTGGCAATAAACGGAGATAAAGATATTCAGGTTCCGGCAAAAGAAAATCTGGATAATTTTAAGAAATACCTAAAAAGCAAAGATGTCACCACCAAAATATATCCCGGACTCAATCATATGTACCAGCATTGCACGCTGTGCACCAGTGCAGAAGTCAAAAATATAGATGAGGTTTTTGCGCCGGAAGTTCTGGAAGATGTTTCTAAGTGGATTCTGTCCCAGTATAAAAAATAATAACATAAGCATCTTGTCAAAGTTTCAGCTTTTGTCAAGGATTTACAGACTGCAAGATTTTTTTTAACACATAGAATCATAGGTTTTTCTTTCTTAGTAAGAAGAGTATAAAAGAGAAACTCATTTCTCCACACATAGCTTTACGTTATGTCAGCTTTGTCAAAGTTCAAAACTTTGACAAAGCTTGAGATTCTTAAGGTCTATGTTTATTTAAACAAATAAAATGCTTTTTAAGCTTTAAAATCCTATGATTCTATGTGTTTAAAAGCATTTAGATAAAAAAAATACAATAAGTATATTTCTCTAACATCATGAAAAAAATATTTCTTTTTATTGCAATTTTCTTTGCGATAAGTAACCTTACTGCCCAAATTTATGATCCGGTTTCGTTTACAGGTTCTGTCAAAGAAATTGGTGAGAATAAATACACATTAATTATTACCGCCAAGATTGATAAAGGCTGGCATATTTATTCTCAAAGCGTTCCAAAAGGCGGACCCGTGCCAACGAGTTTTACTTTTTCATCTTCTAAAAATTATAAAAAAACAGGAACAGTTGCAGAACCTGAAGGACATGAAGTAGATGATCCGGTTTTTCAGATGCGAATTAAATATTTTGCAGACAAAGCGGTTTTTACACAAAATATAGAACGTAAATCTGGAGATGCGTTTAAAATCAATGCAACCGTATTTTTTATGGTTTGTAATGACAACAGCTGTCTCCCGCCAACTGAAAAAGAAGTACAGTTTACGTTTAAAAAAACATCAGTTTCAGTTCAAAATACAATAGAAGAAACAGCAGTTTCAAAAGAGGAAAATACTAAAGATTTGGTTACAGCCGAATCTATTACTAAACAGGAAAGCCTAAACAACACAACAAATCCTGTTAGTAAAAGTGCTGAGGCAACTCCTGAAAAACCAGTAAAAACATCAAAAACCGTTACAGAAACTAAAACTTCTGATGAAAATTTATGGACATTGTTTTTCTTGAGTTTTTTAGGAGGCCTTGCCGCTTTGTTAACGCCTTGTGTTTTCCCAATGATTCCAATGACCGTTAGTTTCTTTACCAAACAAAGCAAAACAAAAGCAGCAGGAATAAGAAATGCCATGCTTTACGGATTCTTTATTATTGTAATCTATGTTATTTTAGGAAGTTTGGTAACTGCCGTTTTTGGTGCCGATGCGCTCAACGCCTTAGCAACAAATGTGGTCTTTAACATTGTTTTTTTCTTACTTCTTTTGGTTTTTGCTTTATCTTTTTTAGGAGCGTTCGAAATTGTACTTCCGAGTTCTTGGTTAACCAAAGTAGACCAGAAATCAGAATTAGGAGGGATATTCGGAATCTTTTTTATGGCCTTGGCCTTAGCCGTAGTTTCTTTTTCTTGTACAGGACCAATTGTTGGGACTTTATTAGTTCAGGCAGCAAGTCAGGCAGGAATCGCGCCAATCATCGGAATGTTTGGATTCTCATTGGCAATTGCTTTGCCGTTTACCTTATTTGCCGCTTTTCCGGGCTGGTTAAATTCACTGCCAAAATCGGGCGGGTGGTTAAATTCGGTAAAAGTTGTTTTAGGATTTTTAGAACTAGCTTTAGCCTTAAAATTCTTAAGCAACGCCGATTTAGTTTTGCAATTACACTTACTAGAAAGAGAAGTATTTCTCGCCATCTGGATCGCTATTTTCTCTGTTTTGGCTTTGTATTTATTCGGAAAAATACAGCTGTCGCACGATTCTCCCATAACCCATATTTCTGTCGGAAGACTCAGTTTGGGAATTGTGGTCCTGTCTTTTGTAATCTATATGATTCCGGGGCTTTGGGGTGCGCCTTTGCAATATATTAGTGGTTTTCCGCCGGCAAAACAATATAGTGAATCGCCAAATGGTTTTGGAAATGCAACCGCAATAAACAGCGAAAAAACAGCATTACCGGAAGGTGCAGAAAGCGGTCCAAACGGAATTCCGACTTTTCATGATTATAATCAGGGTTTGGCGTACGCCAAAAAAGTAAACAAACCTGTAATGATCGATTTTACAGGATACGCCTGCGTAAACTGCCGTAAAATGGAAGAACGTGTCTGGCCCGATGCAGGAGTTTCTGCTTTATTAAATAATGAAGTCGTACTTATTTCGTTGTATGTAGATGATAAGCGTGAATTACCTGAAAATGAAAAAGTTGTTTCTAAAATTACAGGAAAGGTTTTAAAATATACAGGGCAGAAGTGGAGCGAACTTCAAATCCTGAAATATAAAACAAATGCACAGCCTTATTATGTTTTAATGGATCATAACGAAAAAGATTTAAATACGCCATCGGCTTATAATCCAGATATTAATGGATATTATGAGTGGCTTCAGGAAGGAATAGGGAACTTTAAAAAATAATTTGGGACACGTATGAAACGGATTTACTTCGTAAAGACGCTGATAAAAACGGATTTTTCTATAAACATTAAAACTGCATAAATCCGCGTTTTCGTGATAGCGAATCAGTTTTCATCCGCGTGTAAAAATTTAGATTAAATTGAAAAAAATAAGTTTTTTAAACACATAGAGGCATAGTTTTTTTTCTTAGTAAGAAGAGTATAAAAGAGAAACTCGTTTCTCCACACATAGCTTTACGTTAATTTCAGCTTTGTCAAAGTTTTGAACTTTGACAAAGTTTGAGAATCCTTAAGGTCTATAAATCCGCGTGTAGAATTTAGCCCAAATTGAAAAAAAATAAGTTTTTTAAACACATAGAGGCATAGGTTTTTTTTCTTAATAAGAAGAGTATAAAAAAGAAACTCGTTTCTTCGCACATAGCTTTACGTTAATGTCAGCTTTGTCAAAGTTTTGAACTTTGACAAAGTTTGATAAAGTTCGCAAATCTTTGTGTTGATCTAGCTTTGCGTCCCGAGACTTCGGGATGTGTTTTCGATGCGTAAGGTAAAATTAAACCTTAGCGAACTTTGCGGTTAAAATTAAATATAACTCCAAATGCCTTTTCTAGAGCATCTAAATCCTATCATACTATGTGTTTAAAAAATAAAATTCAACAATAATAATTATCAAATGAAAATCTCTCAATCAAAATATTGGCTTTTTCTCCTTTTCATCGGATTTAAAAGCGCCGCCCAATTTTCGACGACAATTCCGCTGAATAAAGAGGTTGTCTCGGGAAAATTAAAAAACGGAATGAAATATTATGTACTGCATAATGAATGGCCAAAAGAACGTGCCTGTTTTTATTTTGTTCAGAATGTTGGAGCCATTTTAGAAAACGACAATCAAAACGGATTGGCTCATTTTCTGGAACATATGGCTTTTAACGGAACTAAAAATTTTCCGGATAAAGGCATAATTAACATGCTGGAGAAAAAAGGCGTTCGTTTTGGCGACGATATAAATGCTTATACAGATGTAGATGAAACGGTTTATAACCTGAGTAATGTTCCTGCAAAAGACGAAAAATTAATAGATTCCTGTTTACTGGTTTTACACGACTGGTCTGGTTTTTTATCTTTAAATAACAAAGAAATTGATGCAGAAAGAGGAGTCATTCGTGAAGAATGGAGAACCAGAAGAACGGCTGATTTTAGATTAAGACTTCAAACGGACAAAGTACTTTACAAAGGTTCAAAATATGCAGACAGAGATGTTATAGGAGATTTGAATATCATTAATAATTTCAAATATAATGCTCTTAAAGAATATTATAAAAAATGGTATCGACCAGATTTACAGGCTATTGTTGTAGTTGGAGATGTTGATCCAAAAGTGATCGAAAATAAAATTACGGCCATGTTCTCAGACATTCAGCTGCCTGCAAATCCTGCAGAACGTTATTATGTGTCAATTCCTGAAAACAAAAAATTAGATTTTGTAATTGCAAAAGATAAAGAAGTAGGACAGATGAATGTTGCTTTGGCATTCAAAAAGAAATATCCGTTAGTAAAAGACGATGCCTGGCAGCGAAAACAATTAATTAATTCTTTATGTGCTAATATGCTTAACAGGCGTTATCAGAATTATTTAAAAAACGGAGATAAAGCAGCATTATCGATTCAAACCGGAGAATCTGGAATTTCAAGATTAGAGTATACTTTTGGATTGTATGTGTCGCCTAAAAACGGACAAACGGAAGCGGCTTTTCTGGAAATGATGACAGAATTTGAAAGAGCAAAAAGATTTGGTTTTGTTGAAAGTGAATTCGAAAGAAACAAAAAGGAAATCATAAGCTATTATGAAAATTTACTTCGAAATCAGGACAAACTAAACAGCGATGATTTATCTATGGGATTGGCTTATTATTTCTTAAAAGCAGATCCTTTTCTAGAAGATAAAGTAAGTTTTGAAGAGACTAAAAAACGTTTAAACACCATAACTTTAGAGCAGATCAATGCGGCCGTAAAAGAATTGCAAACCAACGAAAATGTATTTTTATCGGTAACAGGTTCTGATAAAGAAAATGTGGTTTACCCAACGCAGTCCGCTTTTGAAAAGATACTTGCCGCTGTAAAAACAATTCCGTTAGAACCTTACAAAGAAAGTTCTGTAGAAGAGAACTTAATTTCAGAAACGCTGAAAGGTTCTAAAATAGTAAAAGAAGCTGCAATAGAAGATCTTCCGAACGCAAAAAAATATGTTTTAGAAAACGGAGCGACGGTGGTTTTATACAAAACGGCTTTATCTCAGGACGAGGTTTTATTTTCTGCATACAGTAACGGAGGCAGTTCTTTGATAAAAACCGAAGATATTCCGTCGTCTCAAATCGCAATCAGTTTATCTGATAATTCCGGAATTGGCAATTTTGATGTTGAAGCTTTAACGGATAAATTGACGGGAAAAAATGCGGCTATAAAACCAACTCTCAATTCTATTCAGGAAGGATTTCAGGGAAACAGCAGCAAACAAGATGTAGAAACGTTATTACAATTGCTGTATCTTCAGTTTGAACATCCAAGATTTGATGAAAATCAATATGCAAAAATTGTAACAAAACTTCAGAATTCGCTGGATAATAACCTGACAAATGATTACAAAATATTTACAGATACGATCTCGCTTCTTAACAGCAATCGCAATGTGAGAGTGCCAATTTTTGATCAAAAATTCATGAGTCAGTTAGACTTTAATAAAGCACGTCAGATTTATAAAGAGCGTTTTCAGAATGCTGCCGATTTTAATTTTTTCTTCGTAGGGAATTTTCCGGATAATATGCTTGAATTAGTACAGCAGTATATTGGAAGCATTTCATCAGATAAAAATAAATTAGAGTCGTATAAAACTATTCCGATTGCACCAAAAAACGGAATTAGCAAAAGCACCATTTTACGTGATATGGCAGTGCCAAAAGCTTCTATTTATCTCAGAATGACCAAAGAAATTCCGTATAGTTTAGAAGATAATCTAAAGTTGTATTTTATAAAAGAATTATTGTCTAAAAAATACCTTGAGATCATCAGGGAATCAGAAGGCGGAAGTTATGGCGTAAATGTTTCGAGTTCGTTTAAAAGACTTCCAACGTCTAATTTTTCAATGGAAATTAGTTTTGACAGCGATCCTGAAAAAGCAGCTAAATTGTTGAAAATTATATACGATCAAATTGCATTAATCCAAAAAAATCCAAGTAGTGCCGAAGACATCAAAGCAATAAAAAATACGGTTTTGAAACTCAACAAAGAAAATATTAATAAAAACAATTTCTGGTTGAGCGCCCTGATTAATAATTCCTTTTACAACCAAAAAATAATCGATGAAACAGCATACGAAAAAGTTGTAAACAGTATTTCGGCTGAAGATATCAGGAATTATGCAAAAAATATTTTTGCTGATCCGAATGTAGTAGAAGTTGTTATGAAACCAAAAGGAAAGTAATGGTTTTTAATGCATTATAATAGTGGTTTTTCATAAATTTTTATTTTAAAACTTTTGAATTAGTTAGTTTGTAGAATTGAAAGACCTAAAGAGCTGTTTAACACAGCTCTTTTTTTTTCTTTTCAAATTAATAAGCACTGGCAATTTTTGCACTCATTAGTCAATCTTAAGGGACTGAATGCGCCCATCTTCAAATTTCAAATTATAGGTGAGTACAATAGGACTTCCGGGAAAAGTTCCTGACACTTCTGTTTTTAAACTGCCTTGCTCTGTATTTCCTTCAAAAACTATTGGTTTCATTACTGAATTATATTCTTTGGTGGCTTTTTCTATCCAGGTTTTTATTTCTGATTTGCCCGTGTAGTTTTTGCCTTCATCAAATACTTTTGCAGTTTCAGAAAAACAATTGGCAAAATCGGTACTGTTAAAATCGTTCTGAGCGTTTACTAACTCTTTTATTACTTCTGGTAAGTTCATAATTTGTCTGTTTTATTATTAATAATTTCTTGTTGATTCTCTGATGTATGTTTAAGATCAGTCTTTTGTTTTTTTTGCTTGTAATAAAATTATACTGTTGGAACTGTTCCTCCATCAATGATAAACTCCGTTCCGGTCAGATAACCTGCTCTTGGAGAAACCAGAAATCCGACAAGTTCAGCGACTTCTTCTGGTTGGGCAGGCCTTCCGAAAGGTATTCCGCCTAAGGCATCCATAACGCTTTTTTCAGCCTCGTCAACAGATATATTACTGCTTTGAGAAATGCGTTCCACCATTCTTTGTGATGCTTCGGTCATAATCCAGCCTGGAGAAACGGTTAGCACACGTACGCCTTTTGAAGATACTTCTTTTGATAAACCTTTACTGTAATTGATTAATCCGGCTTTTGCGGCAGCATAGGGCAGAGTAGAATCATACAAAGGCAGTTTTCCCTGAATCGATTCAATATGAATGATTACTCCACTTTTGCTTTCAATCATCTGAGGAAGAAAAACCTTATCCAGCCGAACTGGAGCCAGAAGATTGGTTTGTATGGTTTGTTCCCAATCCTGATTCGTCAGTACAGCAAATCCTCCGCCGGGAGTTTCAGAGCTTCCAAGATTGTTTACAAGAATATCCAGCTTACAGAATTTCTCATATATTTCTGAAGCAACTTTATCGGCATCTTTTGGTTTACTTAGATTTGCCGAAATAAAATACAAATCCTCATCTGGTTTTTCGGGTTGTGTTCTTGCGCTGATAATTACTTTAGCTCCCGCATTTTTTAAACGTTCGGCAATGGCTCTTCCAGCTCCTTTTGTTCCGCCAGTTACCAAAGCAATTTTACCTGATAACTCATTCTGATAATTTTGTGTATGTTCCATAATTGATTTCTTTTGTACAAATTTGAGAAGTATGCAACTTTCTCACAAGTACGGAATTACGATTCAGATAGGGATAAATTATTCCCCTATTGCATAAATCAGAGCATACGTTTACTTTTACAATATGTATGAAAGAAAAACAATACCGAACTTAAATTGCGGACTTGACCTGATTGGTGAAGTACTTTACGGAAAGTGGAAGATACGTTTGCTTTGGTTTATTAATGATGGTCATAAAAGACCAAGCCAATTACAGCGTAAAATACCAGACGCTTCTCGCAGGGTTTTGAATATTCAGTTGAACGAACTAGAACAACATGAACTGGTTGTCAAGAAGATATATCCTGTAGTACCGCCAAAAGTTGAATATAGTCTTACTGAATTTGGCGAAAGTCTGATTCCTGTAATAGGCGCTTTAGGAAGCTGGGGAGATGGTAATCAGGAACGTTTGAGGAAAGTGATTATTAAGAAATTTGAAAGTGCAGCCGATTTAGAAGAAAATCAAGAATAGAATTACGATGTTATTTAAACTTTACAATATTAGTTTATCAAAGGTATTTTATAACTTTTAGAAAATATTATGTAAGCCGGGCATAAAAGCAGTGTGTACTTTTATTGAAAATTTTAATTTTCAATTTAATGAATATCAAAAGTAAAATAAAACGAATTGCAATTTTAGGCGGCGGTCCAAGCGGACTTTTTGCTTATAAAAGATTAATTGAATCTGGAGCAAATGATTTTGAGATTGATATTTTTGAGAGAAAAACAGAACTGGGCTCCGGAATGCCTTACAGCAGGGAAGGAGCAAATGATGAGCATATAACCAATGTGTCTGATAATGAAGTGCCTCATATTGTGACACCAATATCAGAATGGATAAAAACTGCTCCTGTTGAATTATTACAAAGATTTAAAATTGATCCCGATCAATTTAACGAATATAAGGTACTTCCGAGGTTACTCTTTGGATATTACCTTGCAGGACAATTTGATTTGCTGCGAAAAATGGCCGAAGATGCAGAAATCAATACGACGGTGCATTTTGAGACTGCAGTTACCGATATTAGTTACGATACAGAAAATGCTGTTGTAAGAATTGAAACCTCAAATGAGATTAATAAAGAATTTGATTATGCCATTATCTGCACGGGGCATAACTGGCCGATACGTTATGAAGGCATTATACCCGGTTATTTTGACGCGCCTTATCCGCCTCAGAAACTTTTGCAGAAAATCAATCATGCTATTGCTGTAAAAGGTTCATCCTTAACTGCGATAGATGCCGTAAGAACACTTGCAAGACATAACGGGGTATTTGAAAAAGGAACAGATGGAAACCTTTATTTTGAATTGTTTCCAGAAAGTACAGAGTTTAAAATCATGATGCATTCCAGAAGCGGTCTGCTTCCTGCAGTGCGTTTTCATCTGGAGGATTCACATCTTTCTAATAAATTTTTATTGACGCAGGAAGAAATAGAAATACACAAAAAAAACAACAACGGATTTTTGTCGCTTGATTTTCTTTTTGAAAAAGATTTTAAAGAAATCTTCCGCCAAAAGGATCCTGAATTTTATCAGCGTATTAAAGATTTTTCAATTGAAGAATTTGTTGCTGATATGATGGAACTTCGTGAACGCCTTGATCCATTTCAGCTTTTAAGAGCAGAATACACTCAGGCAGAAAAATCAATTAGAAGACAAGAGTCAATTTATTGGAAAGAAATGCTTGCCGTTCTTAGTTTTGCAATGAACCATCCGGCTAAATATTTTGCCGCAGAAGATATGCAGCGGCTTCAAAAAGTTCTTATGCCTTTAATTTCTATTGTAATTGCATTTGTTCCTCAGAAATCCTGCGAGGAACTTCTTGCGCTTCATCAAGCTGGAGTATTAGATCTTATTCCGGTTGGAGAAGATAGTACCATTGAACCGCAAAATGAAGGAGGTATTCTCTATAAATTCTCAGACGATGCTAATGAAAATCATTCTGTTTTTTATAAAACATTTATCGATTGTGCTGGACAGCCGCATTTGTCCTATAATGATTTTCCTTTTAAAAGTTTATTGTCCCAGAAAGCCATTAGTCCGGCTCGGTTGAAATTTAAATCCGATGAAGCTGGTCAGAATGCATTCACACAAAATAATAAAATTGTCGAGAAAGATATTCAGGGTGATTATTTTCTTCATGTATCCGGAATAGCAATTAATGACAATTACCAAATTATTGATCAATACGGTGCCTATAATAAAAACATATATATTATGGCGGTACCTTATATAGGCGGTTTTAATCCCGATTATTCTGGTTTGGATTTCTGTGAAGCGGCTTCTGAGCGTATAGTAGATGAGATCGTAAAAGGATAAAGTTAATTGCCTATATCCGGAACGTAAATTTTTGCTATTTTTTCAATGATTTCTTCTGGAAAAATACCGGTAAGATTAGAAAAAAGAATGATCGTAAGATTATCTTTTGGATAAATAATAAAAGCTGCACGGCCTCCGCCGACAGAGGCAGCTGCTGGATGATTTTTACGGACAATTACGGGCCAGCCCAACGCATACGCATTTAAAAGTCCGCCAAAACCATCAAAAGATCCATCGTTCAGTTTTACAGGTTCCCAAATGGTCTCCACTTCTTCATTTGTTTTAAGAAGTTTACCAGACTGAAGACCAATTATCCATTTTGCCATTTCTTCGGCTGTTGTAAAAGCACCGGCATCACTGATCATTTTTGATGGGAATTCTTCATATGTTTCCTTTAATTTGGTGCCTTTTATATATTCATTGGTTATAAGATCCTGATTATAATAGGAATAAGTGGGACATTTGTTGGTAATTACATCATAAGAATTTCCATAGTACAACTGCTTTATTCCCAATGGATCAAACTGATTTCTGCGAACAAATTTTTCAAATGTTGTCCCGCTGTACTTTTCAATAATACGTTGTAAAATAAAATAGTTGGTCGCATTATAATTAAACTTTTCTCCCACTTTATATTGCATGGGTAATTTTTTCACAATGGACCATGCAGAATCTTGTCCCTTATTTCCAATCAAACCTTTATCATCTTCGATGTCTGGAAGTCCAGATGTGTGGCTCATCAATTGTTTAATGGTTATTTTTTTCCAATTTTCGGGGATAGAATCGATATAATGGGAAATAGGTTCGTTTATATTGATTTTATTTTGTTCTTGTAATTGCATTACGGCAACAGAAGTAAAAACTTTAGAAATAGAATTTATAGAAAAAATGGTGTTTTTTTTAACAGGTATTGAAAATGGCAGAGAAGCAGTTCCAAGTACTTCAGATAATAAAATTTTATTATCTCTAAGTACCACCAGCTGACAGCCTGGAATTTTTTTTTCATCCATTTCTTTTTTCAGACAATCAATAATTTCCTTCTTTTTGTCTTGAGATAAAACAAGATTAATAGAAAAAATTACTATGAATAAAATAAAAATTTTAATTTTCATTATGATTTAAGTTTCCCAAAGTTAAGTATATTACTTTAAAAATTGATTCAATTCAGCAAGATTCCAATGAAGATTTAATACGTTCAGAAAATAAAGAAAAGAATAATTTCAAAATAAAAATCAAACCTAAAAAACAGAAAAAAAGAAATCGGAACAAAACTAATTCTGTCCCGATTTATCTAATTTTAGTAGTACAAATTGTTCCTCTTTTTTAGAACAACTCAAAATGTAACTGGATCTTGCTTAAGATTTAAGAAAATCTAAAATATCCTTATTAATAGTTTCAGCCTCAGTAGTTGGCATTCCGTGAGGAAATCCTGGATACGAAATTAGTTTTCCATCTTTTAGAAGTTTTGCAGCTCTTGGTGCCTGATTAAAAGGAACGATTTGATCGTCTTCTCCGTGCAATACCAAAACGGGAATATCTAAACTTTTAAGATCTTCTGTGAAATCTGATTCAGAGAACGCTTTAATTCCTTCATAATGAGCCAATACAGAACCCATCATTCCCTGACGCCACCAATTGTGTTTAATACCTTCGTGAACAGTTGTTCCTTCGCGGTTCCATCCGTAAAACGGAATAGGGAAATCGTAAAAATATTGTGCTCTGTTAAAACCTGTACCTTGTCTTATTTCATCAAAAACAGATAATGGAACACCTTCTGGATTTGATTCGTTTTGAATCATTATCGGCGTTACTGCACTAATTATAATTGCTTTTGAAACACGTCCTTTTCCATATTTTGAAGCATAACGTATCACTTCTCCTCCACCAGTGGAGTGACCAATATGTATTGCATCTTTTAAGTCAAGTGCTTCTGTCAATTCTGCTACGTCTGCTGCGTAAGTTTCCATATCATTTCCTTCTGAGCTTTGACCAGAACGACCGTGTCCGCGTCTGTCATGAGCAATAACTCTATATCCTTGTTTCAGGAAAAACATCATTTGTGCATCCCAATCATCTCCAGATAAAGGCCATCCGTGGTGAAAAACTATCGGTTGTCCTGTTCCCCAATCTTTATAATAAATTTGTGTTCCGTCTTTTACTGTAATTGTACTCATTTCTTTGGTTTTAAGATTAATAAATTTAGGAGGTATCCTAATTTGTATTGTAATTAATATCTAAGTGTTTCTTTGTTTTATTTGACTTAGATTTCTTTTACAAATGTATATATGAAGCGAAGACGTTTCGATTAACCTAGATTAACTAATGAATTGTAACAGCGCTATTACTTTTTTTAATCTAAAATAAGTGCCTTAAAGTCTTCTGCTAAATATTCGTATTGAAAGAATTACATTCGATTTATCCTTTCATAAATAGCTGGATCGTGTTTCTTTACTTTTATTTTGACATATTTAGATGCCGGCATGTTGCTTTCTTTGACCACATTATTTACAGAAACTAAAACATTCGTTTCGGGAAAATAAGTGACTGTATTTCGCTCTGGAATTTCATAAGAAACGATAATAAATAAAGGTGCAATTCTTTCGATTCCATCATTATAATTAAATAAATCTACTTTTTCTCCAGGTTTAAGTCCCGCTTTTTCAATGTCTTTCTGATTCATGAAAATTACTCTGCGTTCATTTTTAATACCGCGATAACGATCGTCCATACCATAAATAGTGGTGTTAAACTGGTCATGCGTGCGTGTTGTGGCCATCATGTATTCATCTGGTTCCAGTTCGTTATCAGGAATTTCAGTTATCGTAAAAGAAGCTCTGTCAGCCGATTCTTTAGCTTTAAATTCACCATGACGCGGCGCATTTGGGAGATAAAAACCGCCTTTTTCCCGAACTCTGTTATTGTAATTTTCAAAACCCGGAATGCAATTTTCTATGGCTTCTCTCACGTCATCATAACTGTCGTGATAACGTTTCCAATCTACAACTGATTTAGCACCAAGCGTTGCCATTGCCATACGGCAGACAATTTGCATTTCGTTTATAAATTGATCTGATATTGGTTTAAGCACGCCTTTTGAAGACTGCACGACACCCATAGAATTTTCGGTGCTGATAATCTGTATTTCGTTATTTACAACATCCATATCACTTCGCGAAAGGGTAGGCAGTATAATAGATTCTTTCCCGTGTACTAAATGACCTCTGTTAAGTTTTGTAGATACACATACAAGAAGTTTCAGTTTTCTGAATGCTTCTGCGGTGTAAGTGGTATCTGGTGCTGCTGATAGAAAATTTCCTCCCATACAAAAAAGAAATTTCACTTTCTCCTCGTGGATTGCTTTTATGGTTTCAACAACATCATAACCATGTTCTCGTGGCGGATTAAAACCAAAATATTTCTGTAGTCGGTCCAATTGTTCATTGGTAGGTTTCTCATCAATCATCATGGTTCGGTTTCCCTGAACATTGCTGTGCCCACGAACGGGGCATACTCCGGCGCCTGGTTTTCCAATACTTCCTTTGATCAATAAAATATTGACGATTTCTCGGATCATGTCAACACCGTTTGGCTGTTGTGTGAGTCCCATTCCCCAGCAAACAATGATTCGTTTTTTAAAGGCGATTATTTCTGCGGCTTCAATAATTAAATCTTTAGGAACACCAGAAAGAAAGGCAAGATGATCTAAATCTAAATTTTCAAATTGTTTCTGGAAATTTTCAAAACCAGTTGTTTTATCCTTGATGAATTCATGATCAAAAACTTCACCCGGATTTTTCTTTTCTAATTCGATTAATAAAAGTTCAATGGCTTTTAAAAATGCCATATCGCCGTTTATTTTTATTGGAAGAAAAAGATCAGCAAGTTTTCCGCCTGAACCTATAATTCCTTTTATGGCCTGCGGATTATGAAATCCCATTAAACCAGCTTCGGGCAACGGATTAACAGCAATAATTTTCGCTCCGTTTTTCTTGCCTTTTTCTAAAGCGCTCAGCATTCGCGGAGCATTAGTTCCCGGATTTTGTCCGATGATTACAATCACATCGGTATCATAAAAATCTTCTAAAGTAACGGTTCCTTTTCCGATTCCGATTGTGGTTTTCAAAGCAGTTCCAGAAGTTTCGTGACACATATTAGAACAATCCGGCATATTGTTGGTTCCGAATTCTTTTGCAAAAAGCTGATACAAAAAAGAAGCTTCATTGCTGGTTCTTCCCGAAGTATAAAACGCAGCTTCATTTGGCGATTCAAGTGCATTTAAGTGTGAAGCAATTTTTGCAAAAGCATCATTCCAACTTATTGGCTGATAATGTGTACCGCCAACTGGTAAATACATCGGCTCGGTCAGCCTTCCCATTTTTCCAATTTGATAATCGTCTAATTTTGAAAGGCTATAAACAGAGTTTTCTTTAAAGAAAGCTGCCGTAACTTTTTTGGTCGTGGCTTCTTCTGCCAAAGCTTTTGCACCGTTTTCGCAATATTCACCCAAAGGAGATCGATCGTCATCAGGATCCGGCCATGCACAGCTGGAACAGTCAAAACCGCCTTTTTGATTCATCTTAAACAAAGCTTTACCACCTCTAAGAACTGCTTTATCTTCAATAAGATCATTCACTGCAGCCAGAACAGCAGGAACGCCTGCAGCCCATTTTTCTACTTTTGTGATTTTAAGTTTTGAAAGCTGGTATGGATTTTCGGCTTCGGTTAATTTATTTGCCAAACTATCTGTGTTTTGTTCTTTATCTTCCTTCATTGCATTTTTGTTTAATTGGTAGTACGATTTTGCTATCGGCGTAAATTATTTTCAGGGAGTCACTATAACAGTTTGATCAGAAGCACTGTAGATATTTAATCTGTCTTCTTTTAGAAATCCCAAAAGCGTGATATTAAATTCTTGTGCAAGTTCTACCGCAAGACTGGACGGAGCACCAATGGAAGCAATTATAGAAATCCCTGCCATTGCGGCTTTTTGAATCAATTCAAAACTGGCTCTTCCGCTGAGAAGTAAAATATGCTCATTTAAAGGCAGCGATTTATTCATCAGTGATTGTCCAATTAATTTGTCTAAGGCATTGTGTCTTCCTACATCTTCGCTTAAAAGAATCAGATCACCTTTGGTAGTAAAAAGTCCAGAAGCATGCAAACCTCCGGTAGAAGCAAAGTCACTTTGAGCCATTCTTAATTTTTTAGGTAAGTGATAAAATACAGAAGCTTCAATTTTAACTTTAGGTCTCACTAGATTCCCAAACGGACTTACCGTTTTTATAGACTGAATAGAACTTTTCCCGCATACACCGCAACTTGAAGTAGTATAAAAATTGCGATCGGTCTGCATCAAATTTGGACTGAAATTCTCTTTTAGATCAATCTGAACAATATTTTGTTTTTGCGACAAACAATTCATTTTGATGGGATAAGCTTCTTTTATATCTTCAAAAGAAGTAATAATTCCTTCTGTAAACAAAAAACCAATTGCCAGTTCTATATCATTGCCCGGAGTGCGCATGGTAACCGAAATATTCTTTTGGATTCGCTCTTTATCAGTACCATAGGATATTCTGATCTCAAGAGGTTCTTCAATTGAAAGTGTATCTAAAAGCTCTGAAATTTTAGTTCCGTCTATTCTTTGAATGTTTACATGTTTAATGGAAACTAATTCCGAATAATTTATTTCCATAAGATTGTAATTGAGTTTGCTACGTAAATTTAATTAAAAATAACATCAGAAAATAGACTTTCCTCTATAATTAAAGGCTTTTATTTGATTTTAAAACGGCGCATCCGTCTGTATTTATTTGGCGATTTCGCTCATCAGCTGTAACAAATCTTCCGGACTTCCGTTAAATTTTCTTCCGTTAACAAATAGGGAAGGAGTCCCATTTACGCCGCTCATAATACCACTTTCAAAATCAGAATCTATTTTAGTAGCTACTTCTAACTTTTTGATATCCGTATTAAATTGATGAGGGTCAAGCTCCAATTTCTCTGCTAATTCTAATAAAAAAGCTTCACTCAAATATTCCTGATTTTCGTAAATAGCGTCGTGCATTTCCCAGAATTTTCCCTGTAATGCTGCAGCTTCTGCCGCAATTGCCGCCGGGCGTGCGTATTGGTGCATTTCAGATAACGGAAAGTTTCTAAATACAAATTGGATCTTACTTCCGTATTTTTTCATCATTTCTTTAAGAACAGGATACGCTGCTCCGCAATACGGACATTGATAATCTCCGTATTCTACAATTACGATATCTGAATCTTTTTTTCCTTGGATATGGTCAGTTTTACTGACTGCTGGTTTTAGTGACATAATTAATTGGTTTTAATTTGTTGATAGTAGATTTTTAACACATAGTCCCGAAGCTTCGGGATAGATTTTATTTTCCTGGTGAAAAGAATATAAAAAGAAACTCGTTTCTCACACAGAGAACTATGCGCATTAATGCAAGTGAAACGCCTTTTTTTAAATCTATCAAACTATGTTTCTATGTGTTTAAAAAAAACTCAACATGTTAGTTTTAAAGTTTTTCTAAAGCTTCTAAGATTCCATCTGCTCCGGGGTTTATAGCCATTGGCGACAGATAACTCCATTGTATGATTCCGTTTTTATCAATTACAAAGAGTGCGCGATTGCATTCGCCTTCCTTTTCATTATAAACGCCGTATTTTTTTGCGATTTCTCCTTTACTTTCAAAATCAGCCAATAAAGGAAAGTGCAGGTTTCTAGATTGAGAAAAAGCCGTGTGGCACCATTTGCTGTCTACAGAAATACCAAAAATTTCGGCATCGTATTTCTTGAAAAATTTAAGCATCTCATTGTAAAGTGCCATTTGATCACTGCAGACCGGACTCCAGTCGGCAGGATAAAAGGCTAAAATCACATTTTTTCCTTTGAATTCTGATAAAGTGATTTTTTGGTCGGGTGTTGCGTATAATGTAAAATCTGGCGCAACTTCATTTTTCTGCAGCATAAGATTTATTTTTTAAGGTTTAGTTTTTTTGGTTTGCTACCACAATCGGAAAAATCTTTTAAAGAAGCTCTCCTTGTTGTATCTCAAACATTGGTTTTTAATTCTATTGTAAAGCTATTGAAGATATGATCGGAGTATGTTTTGAATTCGTTAGATGGGCAAAATGAGTCGTTGAATTTAGTAAGAGAAACTTTAGGAAATCATTTAGAGATCTCGATAGATTTTAAAGTGGTAAATATTTGTTTATTAGTGTTTAAATAAAAAAAATCACTGCGTAAGACAGTGATTTCGTAAATTATAAAGATGTATTTAACCAGTTGTCAATTATTCTAACACATAGAAACATAGATTTAGAATACTTAAAAAAGGCGTTTCACTTTTTTAAAATAAACATAGTTAACTATGTGTTAGAAACTCGTTTCTTTTTATTCACTTTTTTATAAATAAATTCTATGTTTCTATGTGTTTAAAGAACATTAATTTACACCCAGCAGTTATGTGTTTTATTATTTATAAAGCCATTTCTTGATCAGTTTGGTATAATTTGGCATTACGGCAAATACCATCAAAAAGACGATAAAACCGGAGTTTACCAAAGCATCAAAATAATGATATGCCGGAATTTGTAAAAACCTTAAAAAGGGGAGTGCCAGTAATGGAATCACGAGCGATAATGGATAAATGGCCGACCAGGTTACCAAGAATTGTTTCCAGCGAACGGGAATTTTATTTCCTTCATTTTCTGCATTAAAAAGAAAATCTAAACCTGATTTTATTTGGTACTTATCATTTTTTCTAAAGAAAGGATTTGCTTTTTTAATCAGCATTTTTCGGTCGTCAGATTCCATCCAGATTTTAAGATTTTCGATAGTATCAAATCGGATAATAACAGTGTAAACAAACGTTAAATGCGGAATCGGACGCACAATCTGCAAATCGATAAAACCATTTGAATTTTTGGTAATGGGAACGATTTCATCCAGCCATTTTTCATATTGTTGTTCTTTACCATCCAAAATATGGTGGGTTATTACAACAGATGCGCCTTGATTTTCCATATTACTATTTGTTTTAGGTTGATAAAAGTTGGTTTCGATTATTGTATCAGATTAAAAATTATCTAACTAGTATAATTTTGCCTGTATGTCTGCTTTCTTCTAACAATCGGTGTGCTTCAGGAGCTTCTGTAAAAGGAAATGTTTTAAAAATAATGGGTTTGAATTGTTTGGATTCTATTAAAGGCCAGACATTTTTTTGCACTTCTTTAGCCAATTGTTTTTTAAACTCATAATCTCTGCTTCTTAATGTACTTCCGGTAATAGTTAAACGTTTTGTCATCACTTTCCAAAGATCAAGATCTACATGACTTCCGCTTACGGCGTTAATATGTATTAATCTGCCTTCTGGTTTAAGGATGTTGACATTTTTGCTGAGGTAATCACCACCGATCATATCTAAAATAACATCAACTCCTTCTTCCTGCAAAATGATTTCGAAATCCTGAGTCTTGTAATTTATAAACGAATCGGCACCAAGTTCAAGGCAATTTTGTCCTTTTTCATCAGAACCGACCGTTACGATTACGCGAATACCCAAAGCATGAGCAATCTGAATTCCTGTAATGCCAATACCGCTATTGCCGCCGTGAATCAAAAGCGTTTCTCCAGATGTAAGTTGCCCTCTTTGAAAAATATTTGACCACACTGTAAAAACGGTTTCCGGCAGACTTGCAGCTTCGGCAAAAGTCAGTCCAGAAGGAATTGGAAGGCACTGACCTTCGCGCACGATGACATATTCTGCATAACCGCCGCCTGCAAGAATTGCACAAACTTTATCACCAATTTTAAAATCAGTAACATCTGGTCCGCATTCGATTACAATTCCAGATACTTCTAAACCTAGGATTTCTGAAGAAACGCCAGGCGGTGCCGGATAATTACCTTCACGCTGAAAAATATCAGAACGATTTAAGCCTGCAGCTTTTACTTCAATTAAAAGTTCATCACCTTTTATTTCCGGCATTGGATATTCTTGTAGTTTCAGTACTTCCGGAGCTCCAGGCTGGGTTATAACTATTGCTTTCATTTGATTTTTGATTAATGGTTTTTGTTAGATTGTTCAATTCTTTTCCAAGTGAGTTTATGAATTACTAATTGTGAATTACTCGTAAAAGGTTTATCGGTTTCTAAATGCAGCAATCCGTCTTTAAAAATAACTTTCCTGTTTTGTGTTTGGTCTCTCCAATTTTCAAAAAGCGAAACGTACATCGTATGGCTGACTGTTTGTTTTTCATCATCAGTTTGAAAAGGTCCAGAATAGGCGAGATAAGCGGCATTGTTTTTTGAATCCAAATTTTCAAAATCAGTATTCATTATTTGTGCCGACATATAACCATCGCCACTATAAATTATGAGGCCTTTCGGTTTGTTGCCCATCGGATATATGATTTCTCCGCCATCTAAAGGTACTTCAATCAATTCAACCAAAGTCCAAGATCCGATTAGTATTTCAAATAAGTTTTTTTTCATGATGCCCAAAAATAAAGTGAGCGTACATTAGCACGCTCTGTTTTTATTATCATTAAAAAGGCTGATTGTATTTACCTGTTAAAGCTTTGTTTTCGATGCTTTTAGCAAAGTTAGGCGTTTCTTCGTGATTGTGAGCATCAGAAGCAGCTTGTCTTGAAGCGGCTGCACCGGCTAGATTTACTCCGTGTTCTTTTAGATATTCAAACATTTGCGGTGTGGCAGTTGCATGAATTTCGTTAGTATAAAGACAAGTGTTTTCGTCGATTTTGGTTACTTTAAGTTCCCATAAAACCTGCACTTTGGTACGTCCGTTTTGGGTAATAGAATCTGAGATTGATAACATACGGCAATAATCTGGGCGATAAACAGTTGCAACATAATGCTGCACCATTAATGCGTCGCCTATTGTTTCTACATTGATAGACATTGGCTGGCCGTCATAAGTGCTGGTAATTCCCGCGCCAATATGTTGTGTCGAACAGCGTTGGTATTCTGCATCAGGAAGATTTAAAAGCCAGTCTGCGATATTTACTTTTTCAATTGGAGCATTGATAACTGCAGTTACTGCTGAATGTGATAATGCGTTTTCTTTGGTTTGAATGATTTCCATAATTTCTTTGGTTTTAAATGTTTAACTGAAGTAAATTTACCTCCTTACATTCAGCCTGCATTAGACTATTCATCGAATGGGCAGAAACACTCGTTTAAATAGCAAAATCTATCGTTTGTTGTTATCATAATTTGCATAGAATGCGTTTCCCGAGGTTGAAATCTCGGGCTGTGTTTGAAAATAGGAATGGAAAAAAACAAGAATAATAAATCTCAATAATAGGAAAACATAGCCAGTGGTTTCAACTACTGGGACTGGGACGTAATGATGATAACATCACAATTATTAAAGCACAATTAGGATCATAATTTGCATAGAATACGTTTCCCGAGGTTGAAACCTCGGGCTGTGTTTGAAAATAGGAATGAAAAAAAAAACAAGAATAATAAATCTCAATAATAGGGAAACATAGCCAGTGGTTTCAACCACTGGGAGTGGGACGCAATGATGATCACATCACAATTATTAAAGCACAATTAGGATCATAATTTGCATAGAATGCGTTTCCCGAGGTTGAAACCTCGGGCTATGTTTGAAGATAGGAAAAAATAAAAAAAGAGACTGCTTTTTCGAACAGTCTCTTAGTGAATAATATATAGTAAGATGATTTTTTTGAATTGAAAACTATTTGTTTTTTTACAGAGATTCTAAGAATATTTTTGCTTCAACAAGTGATAAATTGAGAATGCTTTCTACATCGTCTAAAATTTGTTGTAAAGTTGTATTTTGCTCTGAAGCCGTTTCAAGAATGTCGAGTTTTTCTTCTAAAAGCGGTAACAAACCCATTATTGCGACGCTAGATTTTAAATCGTGAGCAGTTAGTTTTGTCATTTTAAAATCCTGATTTTGATAAGCTTTTTTTAGTTGTTCCAAATGCCGTGGCACATTGTCAATAAATTGCTTGGTCACGGTTTCTTCAAAAGCTTTGTTACCACTGCTAACTGACTTCATGTAAGTAAGATCAATGTATTCAAAAACTGGATTAGTTTCTCTTACGTTTATTTCTTCTGATTTAGATTCTTTCAGTCCGAAACTAGCAATTAATTTAAAAAGCTCTTCTTCTTTAATAGGTTTAGAGAGGTATTCATTCATACCGCGGCTCAGACATTTTTCTCTTTCACCAGGCAGTGCATGCGCCGTCATAGCAATTATCGGAATATCTAATTTTAAGATTTCACGGATTTGCTGCGTTGCCGTATATCCGTCCATTTGAGGCATTTGTAAATCCATCAGAACAAGATCACAATCTTTTTTTCTTAGATATTCAACGGCTTCTAAACCATTAGATACCATATCAAAATCAATATTCCATTGCGATAATAAATGTTTCATCAAACTTTGGTTTATGGCATTGTCGTCTACAACTAAAACTCTCAAAGCCGTATTGGAAATATCTTTAAAGTGATCCACATTTGCAACCGGAACTGCATTAAGCTGTTCTTTAGCAATTTCATACGGAATATAAAAACTGAAAGTCGTTCCTTTTCCACGTTCACTGCTTACTTCGATATCGCCGTCCTGCAATAAAATCAGCCTTTTTACAATTGATAAACCTAACCCTGTTCCACCATAATTTCTGGTTGTAGAATCTTCGCCCTGATTGAATCTTTCGAAAACTTCGTCTAGTTTTTCTTTATCAATTCCGATACCTGTATCTATAATTTTAAAACCCAGAGCAACCTGATTTTCGTTTTGTTCTTTGTTATAAACTTCGATACTTACTGATCCCTGATGCGTAAACTTTATTGCGTTGCCAATAAGGTTTACTAATATTTGCGTCAATCTGGTGGCATCACCAATTAAAGTATCGGGAATTGAAGTTTCAATCTTACTCGAAATCGTTAGTTTTTTTTCTTTTACACGTTCTGAAAAAAGCGTTTCAACCGAGTCTAATAATCCATTGATGCTGAATATTCCGGGTGTAATGCGCATCATTCCTGCTTCGATTTTAGATAAATCGAGTATGTCATTAATAATGGTCATTAAGTTTTCTCCGGACCGCTGAATGGAACTTACAAATTCCGTTGCTGTTTCATCTAAAGGTCTTTTCTGCAATAAATTGGTAAATCCTAAAATACCACTTAACGGCGTTCTTATTTCATGACTCATATTGGCCAGAAAGTTTTCTTTGGTTTGTGCTGCAACAGATGCTTTTTTCTCTGCAATATCCAATTCCTTAATCAAAAAATGCTGTCTTCTAAATTGGCGCATGATATGATAACCAATTACAGCACCGCTTATTACCAATAATATTAATAGAGAAATGTCATAGAGTTTTGCTCGTTCGCCCATTTCGTTACTTAGATTGCTGAGTTCAACCATCCGCACTTGACGCTTATGATAAATTTTTGCCGTAATATCAGTAATTTCATTAGAGATCATTCGCGCACGCGGATTGGCTATAGAGGTATTATCATCCATATTTCCCACAGAATCATAGCGATGCAGAAGCTTTCCTTTTGTAATCATTTTATCTTGCGCAAGAACTCCCAGTCTCTGAATTAAGTTTTCTTCTTCAGGATCTGAATTGTCTACGGATAAGGAATCGAGAAAATTTCGAATCTGCTTAATCTTCTGATCAATTCCTTCCAGATGAGTGGTGTCATTGGTAGCAATAGAAGCTCTGATTCTGCTTTCAACTCCCAAAATATCACGGTCGATTTCTCTTAAATGATTGCTTGAACGCAGCTCGCTTAAAAGTGTATTGTTGTTTCGTATGAGCTCTTTAGTATTTCTGGCCGAATTAATTTGTACAGCGATCAATAAAACGCTGCACAAAATAAAGCTGCTTATTATAAAATAGCTAAAGCGTTTGTTGCCCATTACGGTAGACGTATTTATCATAAAATAAGTGTAAATGAAATTGTATTATCTTAACTCGTTGAGTGAAATTAATTCTAACACATAGAAGCATAGATTTGGAAACTTTAAAAAAAAGGCGTTTCACTTATTTTAACGCACATACTTTGCTATGTGTGAGAAACGAGTTTCTTTTTGTATCCTTTTTATATAAAAAAAATCTATGTTTCTATGTGTTTATTTTTTGCTAAATACAAACAATGGATCATTTTAATTTAAATGGGGCAGAAGTTTCAGCTGAAATAATGCTGTTTAAAAAACATTCATTCTCGTGTTAAGCGCTTTTCGATAAGCATCGGCAACGGGAATAAATTTTTTATTAATCATAATACCGCCATCTTGTAAAGTGTCAATTTTACTCAGTGAAACAATATAAGAACGATGCACTCTAATGAAATCATCTTTTGGCAGACGTTCTTCGGCAGTTTTCATTTTGCCGTGTATGGCAAACATTTTTTCTTTGGTGTAAAACTTTACATAATCGCCCATTGCTTCTGCATAAAAAATATCATCCAGTTTTAAGCGTCTTGTAATATTGGAATCTCTAACAAATAAAAATTCTTCTTTTCCAAATTGCACATTCTCTTTTCGGCTTTCTATTATAGACTGCGCTTTACTTATCGCCTGTAAAAATCGTGATGGAGTAACTGGTTTTAGGATGTAATCTGCGATATTCAATTCAAAAGCTTCCAGCGCATATTCCTTTTTAGAAGACGTAAAAATGATGATGACATCTTTGCCTGATAGATTTTTTGTCAATTCTATTCCAGTCATTTCCGGCATTTCAATATCCAAAAAGATCAAGTCTACATGATTTTCCTGTAAATGATGATACGCCTCAATGGCATTACAATATTCATTTACAACTATAAGATTCGGAATTTGTTTTGCCAAATGAGACAAAGTGGTTCTTGCAATATCATTGTCATCAACGATCAACGCTTTCATGGTATTTGGTTTTGGGTTTAGACAAATATACTTATTCCTATTTATTTTATCTAAAGTAAGAACGGATCATCCAGGCCATTTCTTCGTGCACTTCTATTAAACCTGTAATAAAATCGCTAGAACCATAATCTTTGTAATCGTTGGCAAAAGGAGTGATGTTACCGCGAATAAACTCTATAATGCTTTCATGATCATTCAATAAATCTTTCATGAAACCCAATCCGTCATTTGTTCTATCGCTGTATTCTGTAAGATGCGTAAGTTCAAGATACGATTTTAGAGTTGCTGGTGCGTAATGGCCAATTTTTCGCATACGTTCGGCAACGCTGTCAATGATCTCATCTAATTGTTTGTACTGATTTTCAAAGAAAATGTGATTTGCATGAAAATTATCACCTGTAACATTCCAGTGCGCATTTCTGGTTTTGGTATAAAGTACAAATTCATCGGCCAATAATTTTGCCAATTCATTAGAAACTGCGTCTGTGTTTTTTTCTGTAAGACCTATGGTTGCTTTCATAATCTAGAGTTTTAATTTATAAGCAGGATTGCTTTGTTTTCTTATGTAAAGGTCATTAGAAAACTTCTCCAGAATATTTGGTTTTCGGTAAACAGGCAAAATCAGTCGTTGAAATAGGAAATTGAAAAAATTAGCTCAAATGAATGCTATTTATTAGTTTATGACTGTTTTGAACTATATTTCAGATAACGGTACAGCATTATCGGTGAGCATTTTATCGTTTGATTTGTGAGAATACATAAAACATTTCAGTTCCAATTTGAAGACTCCGCTGCAAGTATATTTCTTTTTGCTGCGGAGTTCCATCTGAAACTTTTGGATCTTCAAAAGTAATCGGAATTCGTTTTATAGCACCTGCAATAAACGGACAGCCTCCGTCAGCTTGTGAGCAGGTCATGATTGCTGCAAACTCACTTTCAGGATTAAAATCATCATCATAAGTTTTAGAGAAGCCGATAATAGGTGCTTCGTTCGATGAAAATTTTATGGAATATACAGGATTTTTGCCTTCTGAAATTTTTACGATCTTAAATCCAGAATACACTAAAGTTTCGGCAGCTATCGGGAACAAAGCAGTGGCTTCTGTACCGCCAGAATAGCAGAAAACATTTTTTATATTATAATGAAAAGCAGCAGTCTGCGCCCAAACCTGAGATAAATGGCTCCTTCTGGAATTGTGTGTGCAGATTAAGTTCAATCTGATTTCCTTTTTATTATTTGCTTTGTTTTGAATAAAGTCAACCAAAGGCTGCAATATACTTTTACGTTCTTCAGAAATCTGCTCAAAATTAAATGAGCTGATTGTATTTTCTATTTTAGGATACAACATAGTTCTAAAACGTTATTGGTCATTTGATTACGAAAATTAACAACATCCTCCGCCAGGTGTGCATGAGTTTGAATTGTCTGCGTTTAACTGAGAAAATTGCACCTTAGGTTTGTTTGATGGAATTCCGCATTGATCCTGAGCCAGACAGGCAGTTTGTTTATTTATTAAAATGAAATTTTTACCATTAAACCCTAAATCGTATTTACCAATAGTCGTATCCTGATATTCTACTTCAATTTCATGATCTTCAATCCCTAATACTTTTTCTGAAAGTTCAATGATGTGAATTAGTTTTTGAGGTTTTAATCTGTGCTCATAATCATTGGCGTCCCAAAGCTGAAAATTGACCACAGTTTCCTTTCTGACGACTCCGCCGCAATCAATAAAGTTTTTAGTAATCAGGCCGACTTCAGTTACGTGGAAATATTCGGGAACAAAAATTCCGTTTGGGAGTTCAAAATTGACAGTTTCAACTGCAGTTAGTATTTGTTTAATTTCTGAAAGTTTCATGATTTTTAATTTTTTAGTTATCTAAATATGTTTTTTGAAAATTGTAATTAGATCAAAAGTTTGCTTCTTCTTTCGAGCAGAACAGTATCTCTCCAAATTCCGTACTGTCTGCCAATTTTTTCCCGAACACCTAAAATCCTGAAGCCTGCTTTTTCGTGAATGCGAAGACTTGCTGTGTTTTCAGGAAAAATCCCGGCTTGAAGTGTCCATATGCCTTCAGTCTCACTTAAATTTACAAGTCTATTCAAAAGTGCGAGACCAATTCCTTTTCCAGAATGTTCTGGATCAACATATACACTAACTTCGGCAACTCCGGCATACACGCATCGTGAAGAAACCGGTGTAAGAGCAGCCCAGCCTGTAATTGCACCATCGCCTTCGCTGACAATTCTACAGCTTTCAAGGTGTGAATTATTCCAATCATCCCAAGAAGGTGCAGTAGTTTGAAATGTTGCATTTCCGGTAGTGATTCCTTTTTCGTAAATTAACCTGACGTGTTCCCAGTCAGAAGTTAATAGATTTCTGATTTCCATAGTTCTAAGATTAGCAGCACTCGTTTCTCTTTTTTTGAAGATGAACAGTAATGTGTTCAAAAAATCCTTTTATTTTTTCTAATCCCGGCTCGTTAATGCAGTAACAGATAGAATTTCCGTCTATATTTCCTTTAATTAAACCCGCATTTTTAAGTTCCTTTAAGTGTTGTGATACAGTAGGTTGAGAAAGCGGTAATTCATTTACAATATCGCCGCAGATGCAGGTATCTACTTTTAATAAGTATTCCATGATAGCTATTCGGGCTGGATGACCCAAAGCTTTTGCTAAGACAGCAAGCTCGTTTTGATTATCTGTAAAATGATCTGTTTTTGTTGCTCCCATTATTAATATTTTTATATTGCAATATTACGATATTGTTTTTATTAAAGAAAGCGAAAACAAGTTTTATTTAATAGTTTTAATATTATCTGTTAAATTGTTAAAATATCGTAGAAAAAATCAGAATAGTGATTTAAATGAAATAAAAAAGACAGTTTTACATTACATATTGATTCATTTCTTAAATTTGTAGAACACACACAAACAAAATTTTCTTATTATGCCTGTAATTGAACAATCAGATTATAATTTCCCTTCTATTATTCATCGTAACAGGCACGTTTCTACAATATATGCAGCTTTGTTTAAAAAGTTTGAAGTTCCAGGATACACAAGAGAAAAAAAAGAGCTGAACGATGGAGATTTTATTACTATTGATTTTATTATAAACGATCCTAAAAAGGCAGTTATTTTATGTCATGGTTTAGAAGGAGATTCCCGCAGAACTTACAATAACAGCTGTGCGGCTTATTTTCAGGAAAAAGGTTTTTCAGTTTTTGCATGGAACAATCGCACCTGTGGAGGAGAAATGAACCGTCTGCCAAGACTTTACCATCACGGAGCGGTTGATGATCTGGATGAGGTAGTTCAGTTTGTTTTGAAAAAAGGATTCGAAGATGTTTATTTAATCGGATATTCTATGGGAGGTGTACAGCTTTTGAATTATTTTGGCTGGACCAAAATTGATGAGCGTGTAAAAGCAGGAGTCTGCATATCTGTTCCCACTCACATCGCTACAAGCGCAGCCGTACTCAAACAAGGTTTTAACAGAGTCTATTTGAAGAACTTTACAATTGATATTAAAAAAAAGCTGAAATACAAAGCAGCACAATTTCCTGATTTTATAAACCGGGATCAGATTGATAAAATTTCTTCTTTTGATGAAGTAGATCATTATTTTACAGCACCGCTGCATGGATTTGCCAGTAGAGATGACTATTATCAGCGCGTTTCTCCAGAATTTTCACTAAAAGATATTACGACTCCGGTTTTAATTATTAATTCTCTTGACGATCCTTTTTTAGGCGAAAGATGCTATCCGAGAGCTATAGCTCATGACAGTGCCTATGTTTATCTTGAAACCCCAAAATATGGCGGCCACTGCGCTTTTCCATTGCGTGATTCGATGCATTCGTATGCAGAGAAAAGAGCTTACGATTTTTTTACCTCTTGTAAAGAGTCTGGAGAGATTAATAACGCATAGCAGAATTTAAATAAAGAAAACTGTTTTTCTGCTCATGGCCTGAATTAAAAAACGCCTCAATAGTGAGACGTTTATAATTTTTTATTCCTTTAAATGCAAAATAAGATTAATAACTAATTATGCATTTTGTTGAAAAGACTCAGACGAAAACTCACCATCAGATTTTAAGAGGTCTTTGTATTTTGCTAAACCTATTGCTACTATCGGAATCGAAAGTTTACCAATAGCCGATGCAGCGTCTTTTTTTCCTATTTTATTTAAGTAACCAGCCAAGGCTAGAGAGCCTAATGCCCCACATAAAATATAGCTTGCCGGTACGTTAGCTATTTTATTTTCAATAAATTCTCTGATATCTTCCAGATTCTCCTGATTGATTAAGTTTTCCATAATAGTAGTATAAAATGTTGATAGTATTTATAATTTGTTCCAGCTAAAAAACAGTTGATTAGCAATAAAGTAAAATTATAAGTAAAGTATTATATCATTTTACAAATTGGAGAGTTTGGTTTACATAATTATCATAAAATTTATGGAGAGATTGAAATTTTATAAATTATAATAATAAAAAACCACCAAAGTCAGAGACATTTGTGCAACTTTTCATGAGAACACTTCTGAGAACGGATTTATTTATACACCTTACCATCACACTCAAAATTAAAACTCAAAACGGTATCTTTTTTATGAATACTAAAAACAAGTTCACTTTTCTTTTTGACAATGGTATCGCCAATTTCAATGTTGCCAGAGTAGTCAGCCCACCATCTACTGCTTCTAGCAGAGTTACAATTACATTCTTTTTTAGTAACAGGATTAATTCCTATGTAATTAAATCGACTATATTTATCTGTTAATTTTTTAACAATTAAAAGACATTCATCTGTTTTATAATTTTCTGCTAGTCCATCACAATTATAAGTAGGACTACACGAAAATAAATTCAAATAAATACATAATAAAATATATTTTCTCATAATCTTCTTTTTAAAATCTCTTAGTTCTAGTTATTTCGTAATTAGCACCATACCAGCATTGGTAATATAAATAAGACTATTTTACTGTAACACCAGAAAGAGGTACTTCAAATTGTCCTTTTTCAGTAGGTTACTTGGTCTGCTGCTTGTCCTCTAGGAGAATTTACATCCCTTCGTTTTAAACAACATTGTCAATACCTATGATTGCAGGCGGGGACTATTCATAGATGATTTAATTCCATCACCAACAGCTTTTTGTAGTTCTGCTAATGCTTCTTTACTTTTATCTCCTGTTAATGTTACATCATAAGGCGACATCCCATCTGGATCGATAAACCTCATCGGATTATTAAAAGCATAATTGTAAGGACTAAATCTTCTCATCTTTTCAGCAAGAGGATCAATGTTCATCCAGCGACCAAGTGCAGGTTCATAATTTCTCGCTCCGTAATCATACATATTAAGCCCCAGACCGTCTTGGAGTTGCTTGCCGGTGGTGTATATACTTAATAATGTGATCTACGTTATTTTATCTCTACTTCACTATACAAAGTCCTCGTAAATTAAGAGCTATATTAAATTCATCTTTGGTTAATTTTTCATCTAAATGTATGACAATATCAAAAGGACTAAATCCTCCATGTGTAATAAGATTTAAGGCAACACCTGGGATAAAATGTATTCTTTGATTATGGTTTTTATAATCCCTTAAATCAAATTGATAACTTTTACCAGATTTTATTAAATCTTTACAATCATTTTTATTTTTTACTTTTAAACTTTTTATTCTGTAAAAATATTCCTTCTTATCAATTGCCATGCCTTTTGCATAAATTATATAAAAAGTTTTTAAATCTTCAATTTTTAATATTTCATAGTATGAAGTTGTATCTCGGCTTATTTTAATTTTAGAAATACTATCGTTATATTTTTTAAGCTTAACATATTCTTCTTTAGACATCTTAACATATGTAGTGTCTAATGAAATAGTTAATTGAGCAAAACTTTTAATACTAAAAATTAAAAATGTAATTAAGAATATCTTTTTCATTTTATTTAACTTTTATTGTGTGGTAAGGAGTAACTGGACCATTACTTCCATAAGGCCTAGTGACATATTTAAGAGTTGATACGCCACCTTTCTCTTTCTGCCATTCTGCTTTATTTGAAGGGCTTACACTCTTTAAAGGCTGATTATTTTGATTTAGAATATAATTCTCCCCCGACTGAGGAATTACATTGTCGTGAGCTAATCTATAAGGACTTTTTGAATTTTGACCATCTGCCCAAGTTGCTGGTGCTATATTCTGACCTGAATTCAAAGCAGTTTTCCCCACTGTAAACGCTTCCATAGTTTCATGCAATGTCGTTTGTCCAGGTTTGCCATTAATAGCATCCATATTGCTTAAGGCATTTGGATTTATTTCCTGATTTCCTGTTGCAGTACCATTATCATTTACGGTAGCTCCCATTTGATTACCTATTAACGGATCTCCGTTTGATGCATAATCCTTATCCGAAGAATTAACACTTGCTATTACAGAATGATCATCAATTGCATTTACTAAATCACTTGCATCTTTATTAAGAGCACCTTGTCCATTTCTTTCATAGGATACATTTCCTTTATGATTCATAGATAATTTAATTCCATCACCAACAGCTTTTTGTAGTTCTGCTAATGCTTCTTTACTTTTATCTCCTGTTAATGTTACATCATAAGGCGACATCCCATCTGGATCGGTATACCTCATCGGATTATTAAAAGTATAATTGTAAGGACTAAACCCTCTCATCTTTTCAGCGAGAGGATCAATGTTCATCCAACGCCCTAAAGCAGGGTCATAATTACGTGCTCCATAGTCGTAAACATTAAGCTGTAACTCGTCTTGGAGTTCTTTGCCGTTGTATTTATATTTATTAGCAGAGGAGTTTCCTAGGAAATTTATGACATTATTTCTATCTAATTGTTTTAGCCCAAAAGGATAATAATTGTTTTCTTCAATAATGCTCAGGTTTTTATTATAGGTTAGGCGAACATTGCCCAAATGGTCTTTGTATTGGTAAATATACTCATAATTTCCGTTATTATAACTCACATAACCTTCAGACTGCGGGAAAAACTGCAGTATATCGTTTTCATATTGAAAACCTGCTGTGTAGTCTGTTGTGATCCCTGATACTGTTTTACGTTGTTTTACACCCGTGGCATCATAGGCATAAGAAATCGTTCCGCCAGAAAGCGTCACAGTTGTAGGCAGATTTAGATGATTATATGTTATACTGCTAATGGCTTTGTTGGCATCAGTTTTCATATTACCGTTTGCATCATATGTATATTCTATTGGAAGATTGGCCTTGTTTGTAAAGCCATCAGAATTGTCTGAACTGTCCTCTACTTTGATAAGCTTGTTGCCTTGGTCGTAGTGGTAGGTCAAATTGTCCCAGATCTGCATAACCAACTTTGAAGTTCCTGTATTTTTGGGTCTTATTCCTGTTCGGTAAAGACTCATTATGTTACCATTTTTATCATAGGATGGTTTTTCCTGCTGATCCGCTGATTCACCTAGGGCATCAATAAGTCTGTTTAGTTCATCATAGTGATATGTATAGCTTTTCAAAGTATTGTCTTTATTGGCAGTCCTCCAATATGTCTGGCTGATGTTTCCGTTATAAAGCGGTGTTCCTAAATCGGCTGTATTATAGTTGAGCTGAAAAGCAAAAAGATTGTTTCCTAAATTATTGACATCATTAATGTTTTTAAGCCATCCGCGGATGTTGTATTTGTAATTAATGTTTTGGATACCGCCACCGACTGCTTTTGAGACCAGCTGTCCCAGATTATCATAAGTGTTAGAAGCAATGGTTTCCTGAGGCTGCTGGTTGATTTTTTGCTTTTGTGAGAGCATCCTTCCCATATGGTCATAAGTAAAGGTATTGATTAAATTAATCACAGGATAAGCGCCTTTTTTATGTATAGAAACAGTTTCCAGTACCTTTCCTGCAAAATCAAGTGTATTCTGAGCAGTAGTTATCGCTTTCAAATAATTATTTTTGTTATGGGTATATACGATTCTTCCTTTATTGTCATAGTAATTTACGTCAGTACTCCAGTCTAAAGTACCTAAAATACGAACTTTTGAAACTGTAATAAGCCCTTTTGCATTTGATATGTAAGTAACAGAAAGGTTTGCGCCTTCCAGTTCAATGTTATTGTAATTGTCATAATAATTTATGGTAAAAAGATTGATATTAGAATTAGGAAATGCATTATTGCTATAATATGTATTGGTTCCTCCAATGTCTCGCACAGCAGAACGGTTTTCGAAAATTGCAGAATTGTCTGCATTATCCTGCGCCTCTTTACGTGAGCTGGAAACACTGTATTCTCCTGTATATACGGGCCTTCCAAAGGCATCGTATTTGGCAAACAGCCATTTATTCTGTGCCCTTAAATTTGCATCCTGGGTAAGTACAGGTCTGTCGAGTTTGTCATAAACAATATATTCCCAGTCTTTTCCAGGGAGTTTTTTCTCAGCCAGCCGATTGCGATGGTCGTATTTGTATTGATAGCACAAATCATTCAATACCGATGCTGTAATTGCTCCATCAGCTTTTGGCGGAATGACATAGATTAAGTTTCCGTAACTATCATAGACATAATAAGTATCGTGGTAGGTTTCAATGGGAATTGAATTAACAATCGAAGTCCCATATGTCCTTTTAAGAATTACACGGCCTTCTTTGTCTTTTACTTCCTGTGTTGTATTGGCTCGGTTTTCATCTTGGGTTATCGTTATGTAAAGTTCATTTGCAGGATAGAAAACATTTCCTTGAGCGTTTTCAAGTGATATGTCATAAATTTTGGTTGTATTATTCCATGAAGACAAGGCATTAAATAATTTAATGTCATTATTTTGATTGGTCATGTAGTCAATGTTTATTTCATGTCCTGCACCTAAAGCCCAATCTTTTCCTGGAGCAGCCTGCTGAAGGAGACGGTTAAGCGGAGAATCTTCAAATTTTTTCTGAGAGAAGGGGTTAGGAGCATTGGGATTGATGTCTAAAGGATAATTGGTAGTATAATAATTGCTGGTACTCGCATCTGCACCGCTTCTATAAGAAGCTATGGCTCCTGTTTGCATCATAAAAGGAAGATAATCTTTATCTTGTCTTCCGAATCCGTCATAAGCGATATGGGTTATAAGATCTTCTTTGTTTGGAGATGCTTTTATGGCTATGTTCTGCATAGGTCTTCCGAGTCCGTCAAAATAGGAAATACTTTCTATTACATCTTTGTTATTGACAATACGGTTGGTATCTGTAATAGGACTTTGAAAGACTCTTGTGAAAATATAGTTTTCATTGCTCATGGTAACCGGAATGTAAACGTCAGCAGTAATTCTGGCCAAAAATGTGCTTCCGGACTTAATCCAAGTGCCAGGTTTGAGATTAATTGTTTGGGTGGCTGTTAAAGTTTCATTTCCCGTTACAATGTAATCTGTTGCAGAAGGTTCGGGTTTGTTAATAACTACTGGTGTTTGTGAATAAACACTTGTTGCACTAAATACCAATAATATTACTGTTTTATTTATGATTTTTCTCATTAGATTATTAGTTTTTGTAGTGATATTGATTTTGTGATAGTAAGTTTCCCTGTGCATCTTTTACAAATTCTAACCTTCCTAATGAATCATATGTATAAGTTGTGGTTTGTCCTTTAGGGTCTGTCATCGTGCTTATACCAACGAGTGGAATATAGGAAAAAGTGGAGACCATGGCATCTGGAAGGGAATTCCTTAAATTATTTATAGCATTTAAATTATTTTCATTTACATTTTCAAGGCTAGAAACGTCCAATGCCAAAATAACTTGTGAATTACTACAGTTTTCTATTTTAGCAATAGGATATTGTTTGTTATATCCCCATAAATAAATAGTATGTGTTCCATTTTTTAATGAAACTTCTTTTAAATTTCCATTCGAATAATAATCGTGAAATTGTATGCGGTCATCGAGATTGTTTGTACCTTTTGCCATCTGGATAAATTCTGGAAGAATTATTGGATAATAGGTTTTGTTAATTACTTCACTGCCATTACTATTTAGTATTTTAGTTTCGACTTTATAGCCTGTTGAAGGGTCGTATTTATAATCTGTTTTAGTATTTATTGTTTGACCTTCTTGTATAAGTTTTGTTTCTGTCGAGTTTACTTGATATTCTTTCGCAAAATGTTTTACTGAGCCTATAAGAAACGTATTAGGTGCACTTTCTTTTCCTACACTTCCAGTCCAAGGGTCAGTGACAGTAATTTCTTCAGGAGCTCTTTTAATTTGATAATCGCTGGCATAATTTGAAGGATTAATAATTGTTTCAACATAAATATTTTGCTGTGTCTGTTTAAGAGACAGATTACCAGATTTATTTTCAAATAAATTTTGAGAAAGGACTTTTCCAATTGCGAAATCGACATCAGTATATAGAGTAGGGAAATCATCACTGTAGACAGATCTCTCAGCAATAGAATATTCATTCTCAGATTTACCCAGACTCTCATCTTGATTGATAATTTTGACATTTTTATAAAGAATGTGGCTTCCTAAAGAAGTTAAAGAAGTGAGAGGTCTAAAGCTTTCTGTATGAGAAATGTAACTTTCCCAGCCAGCTTGATTGTATATTAAAAGTGATCCGCCTAAAGTTTCAGCGAATTGCCCTCTTATATTTAATTTTGCAATTCGTTTACTTATAAATCTTGGATGAGACTGAGTTAGATATCCACTAGAAATTAGATTATTAGAATTATCTACATATTTATATTGTTTTATAATACAGTTATTGTCTAAGTGGTTAGGACAATCTGTAGTTTTAGCTACTCTAATTCCTCCAATTTGAATATTTTCATTTATTTCAATTGGATTGGAATTGTCATAATATGGCGTATTTCTATAATCTATAGTTGTTTTTGCATAATGTGTTCCTATTCCTAGTCCTATCTTCACAAAGATCAGCGAATAACTTATAAGTGCCTGCTTTTAAATCTAAAGAAAATTCTTGCGTCACATAAGTGCTTCCTCCATACAATCTTAAAGTTTCTTCAGATCTTGAGATTGAAGCTAGCTCTTGATTTGTAGTGCTGAAAAAAGTACTTCTTGCCCAACTTTTTTCTGCGGTAACATTTACTTCAAGTGTAACTCGCACAATTTGATCAAAAGGAATTGTAATAAGTTTTTCTCTGCTATCACATTCATGAATTGTTTCCTCAGCAGAAAATTTCAAAGATTCTGAAACATTATAGATTTGATTAGATGGATTGTAATAATTAGTTCTATTGATTTCATTATTCTCATATTGAATTTCTGTTGTCCCTTTAGTAGGATAAGTTATTTTTGTTAAGGCACCGATTTTTCCTTTATCAAATATAGGATCTAATGAAGACTGTGGGTTAGCTTCATTTAATATAATACCATTATAAAATCCCCATAAATCAATTTGATTGCTTGATATTCTATTATATGGAATGTCAGATAAATTTGAATACTCAAATGTATAGTAATCTATTTGATCTCCATTATTTGTAACTTTCTTAATCGATTTTAGGAAATAGTAATACCCACAATCATAATAATTAAAAATAAATTTTTCTACTAATTTATCATCTAAATTATAAACACTTACAGATTGTAATTTTATTCTATCTGTGGCTCCAAAATTTATATTTATTCCGACTGTATTTCCTGAAAATACTTCTTTTTTTTGTTCAAATAATATATACCCATTGGGAAAGGTGATTTTTTTAATAATTTTCGAGAGTGTTTTGTCATCAGTTATATGGGAATAAAAAACTCCCTGATCCTCCCCACCTGTTCCTGCTCCAGAACCAGGGCCATTGTAGAATCGACGAAATGTTTTAACTTCTTTACTCACCGTATTGTAAATATGACTAGTGGAGTAGTAGTCATATTCAAAATTAAGAGAGCTATTTGAGGGTAACAATATATTACTTAACATGAAAGAACTCAAATATGAAGTTTCAGAACCACCATTTAACCAAACTTGTGTTTCAGTATATTCAGTATCATTAAAATTATACTGAACTCCTTTATCGTCTGTAATTTTAAAGCTGTCATTAGCTAGATTAACTTTGTAATTTCTGTGCTCAGAGAATATAGGTATTTTATCAGTGTTAAACCTAAAATTTCCGTTTATAGTCGAGGTATTTATAATAAAGTTATCTGGCTGAGTATCGAAACCATGGTCAACGGCATTTTTAAGGGCATAAACCTTATCTGATATTGATAGAGAAGCTAAATTTTCGTATGTTTTTCCAGTTTTTAGATAACCAATTGCCATATCTTCGTCGGCAGCACCTTGTAATTGCCTAATTACTGCTCCTCCAAAATTAGCGACCCAGCCCATTCCTACCATAGTTGGATCATTTTCAGGTTTAAAACCGTTATAACTGTAAGAAAGAGTTAGGGGATATTCAAAATCTCCAGATTTTATAGTGTAAATAGGTATTGTATAATTTATTTGACCTGCAGATAAATTAACTGGGACACTACCATATTGTCCGAGACTTGATGCTTCGGGAGATGCAGAAATAATTTGTGGAAGTAACGGCGTTTCATTATTCTGGCTAAAAGCAAATAAAGAGTTTATAAAAAAGAAGATTGTAAAATTAATTTTCATTTGGCTAGAAAGATTTAAATTAAAAGTAAGGTTAGTTATTTATTAGTGTTTTGTATATTAGAATTAAGGAGCAATAATAGTAAAAAAAATCTTATAATTTGTATTTTTTTTAACAATTTAAATCTTATATTTGTATTCTGCGTTTTCTCAATAAAAAGATATATTTGTAAAAATTAATTTACTTGGGAAAAAAGTAAATTATCTAAGTCTGAACTAGCTCTGAAAGTAGGTATTTCTCAAGTGATGGTAAATATCAAAGAGTGACACTTCTCAGTTTATTGAAGTAGCTAAAAAATAGCTGACGCTTTTGAAGTTTCATCGGATGCAATTGTCGGTGATGGACAAAATACAACCTTTGATAAAAGAGTAATAAAACGCATTAATGATATTCAAAATCTTGATAACGACATATAAAGTATTCTCTTTAATTTGATCGATACATATATTCAAAATTTTAAAGCTAAAAAAAGCATTTTCTGAATAATGAACAAAGATCTTAAAGTTTTTTTGACGTCTTTTCGGTTTCTAAGCTATCAAAAGAAAAATAAAGGATTCCAAAGCCGAAGCCCAGCCTACACTTTTCTTAAGCAATGTTACATGATAAATTATTGTGNNCACAATAATTTATCATGTAAAATATCCGCTTCCAGCCACCACTTCTGCCGACGCACTAGGTAAGTTTTTTTATTTTGTCAAGTAGCACAAGGGCTATGCTTGTTTTTACTGTATAAATGCCCAGTACTTTTTTTTCCAGTTGAAAATATAAAGACAGCATTTTTCCAGAAAAAACAAGCCAACTTAACGAAGAATAAAACAAAAACCTCGCCAACTGGCGAGGTTTTTGTTTTATTCTTCGTTGATGTTGATGCTCTTTGTGGGTACGGAAAGAATTTCCGCGCTATTGTTGTTTACAAATCTAAGCGATCGGATTATATTATAAAAACACCTAATCTGTAACACTACCATCTTTTATTGCAATATAAAATCCTACCCAATTGCACTGCTCAATTGAAACATAGGTAAATACATTGCAACCAATAAAATAGCCACCAAAACTCCCACAAATAGAATTATAAAGGGCTCAAGCACGGTAGTCATAACTTTAGACTGCTGTACAACTTCCTGGTTGTATTGTTCACTGAGCTGTTTAAAAACATATTCTGTTTGATTAGTTTCTTCTGCTACTTTTACGAGCGATATAATTCGGTTATCAAAGAGAGGAGTATTTTTTAAGCTTGAACTTAAGCTGTTTCCTTTCATTATGCTGTTTTCCACCTGCTCTAATGCCTCTTGTAGGGGTACAAACTGAATCATTTTTTTTACCATTTGAATACTGTTTAACAATGGAACTTTAGCGGTGGTCAGCAGCGTAACTGCCTGCGTAAATTGTGCGAGATAAACCTTGACCATAAAAGGCCCCAGAATAGGAATCTTAACTAAAAAATAGTGAAGCGCTCTTTTGTAACTAACATTATCCTTAAAAAATTGAGTTGAAAAAATAAAACTCATGGTAACCAATAAAAAGTATAAACCATAACTCTTTGTCCAGACAGAAAGTTTTACAATAAATTGTGTTAAAATTGGGAGTTCCATATTGTTTTGCTTAAAGATGTCCTGAAACATTGGTACAACGTAACTCAACATAAATATCACGACCAAAACGGCTGTACTTAATACGATAGAAGGATAGGTAAGGGCAGCAGTTATAATTCTTTTCTGCTCATTTTTGCGTTCAAAAAAATGACCAAGTTCCTTACATACCTGAGCGGTAGTTCCTGTTTCTTCCCCAATTTGAATAGAATAATATTCGTATTCTGTAAACGATTTCGAAACTCGCATTGCTTCTGAAAATGGTTTTCCATTTACAACATCATTGAGGATAGTCTGGATCAAATCTTTATCGGCACTTTTTTTAAGTGATTCAATAATTAGTGATAATCCTTCTTTAAAACTAACTCCAGCTTTAAGCAGTACCGCCAGTTCAAGATAAAATGCCTGCTTCTTTTTATTATTAAAACTTTCTCCAAAAAAAGTGATTTCTTTTTTTAGTAAGCTTTCTATACTGTTCGAGCCTTTAGGCTGAACAGTCTTTATATTTGGTGTATTTTCTATTTTAAAGGCCATCTTCCTGATTCATAAAAAAGGTTAAATCGTTTTTTTTTGAAACAAAAATTTGATAACCCGGTAATTCTGTTTCTGCAAAAAGTGATAGAGCATCAATAGGACCTGAGCTTATTTTCTTTCCGCCAAAAAAAACTTCATTTGGAGTGATTTTCAATTTTATAGTATCAAGATTTCTCATGCTGAATTTTTCCTGAAAGGAGTAGGTTATGGTATCAATTTCTGAGATCATGGTCAATATTTGTTTATCATTTTCATAAATAACAGTATGCTGCTCGTTAAAATCCTGCCAGAGTTTTTGTTCGAAAAGAGCTAATGTGCTTGATTTTTCAAAATTGGTTTGAATCGCATGAATTTGTTTCTGAACAATCCTTAAAACACTAAATGCCATGCCAACCACAATAGCAGTTATGATCATAACAACTATTAATTCTGATAGTGTAAATGATTTTAATTTTCCGGCTGCCATAGTACTTGTTTTTTTATAATTTCTTTTTTAGAAATATTGTTTACTGCATAAATTGAGATAATTTTTTTTACTGAGATTGTTTCTAATTCAATCTGAATATTCCAGTCTTTAAAATTTTCCTGATAGGGCAGTTCTATTATCTTATTTTGTACCTGATATTCCAATTCGTTTATTCTAGTTTCAATTTGATGAGTATTTTTTGAGAAAGTATTAAAAACCAAATTGTTCAGTATTAAACTTGAAATTATAAATATTATAACTACTAAAACTGTAGCAACCACTGCTTCAATTAATGTCGCTGATCTGATTTTTTTTAATACAGCCATTTTAGAATAGTTTTTGGTTGTTGTTCTAATATTATACCGCCGTAAACTTGAGGAATATTATCAGTATTTATAGACGCATTGTAAACATGATTTACAAATATAGAACCTGCCTGATTCGCTGTAAATTGTTTGGTTAAAACTGATCCTGATACGGTTCCTTTTATTTCAAAATTACCATTGCAGTATACCTGTCCCTTAATTTTTGAATCTTTTTCTAATACAATCTGAGTCTGAAAATCGGGCGTTTGTTTTGTCTGTATATAAGTTATGGTACCTCTAACAGTGCTTCCAGTATCTATAAAAATTTGATTGTCCTTTAAATTGCTGTAATTGGTATAGTCTTGAGTGTTTTTATTATCTTGAAATAATAATAGAGCCGAAGGATAAGATAGATTACACTTTTTACCTAATATTATTTTTTTTGAAGCAATTGCCTGAAAGCAGCCTATAGTCTGGTCTTCGATTTGAATAATGGGAGCAATAAGAATCAAATCTTTAATCAAAGCAGTTTTTTTTATTATAATTGAGGTTTCGGATTTAATTATAATATTTCCAGAAAGGATTTTATTCTCTATTGTAATCGAGTTTTGAGAATAGAATCCTTTTGTTTTTTCTTTAAAAGAATTTATGATTTTTAGACCAGTATTTAAATTAATATAATCTTTCTCATCGTTTATTTTATATTCCTTAAGATAAAAATTGACAGCATCAAGGAAACTTTTTTCTGGTTTAGGAAGTTCGGAAGTACTTTTTTCTATTGGACCATAAATTAATTGTGAACCATAATAACTATTTCCGGCTATATAACCCGAGTTTGCACCTTGTGAAGGCAGGTAAGCAATACCTTGGATTTTAGTATTCCCTACAACAGTTAAGGCATTGTGAGTATCCTGCAAATAAAGAGTAGGGGATTTATCTGCAATGAGAACAGATCCAATTATAGCAGCTTTACTAAATTTCTTTTTTCTAAATTGAGTTATTGTGATTCCTTTTTGAAATACTCCCCACTGAGATAAGTAAGTTTTGATGATTTGATTTTCTTTTTTAAAGAAGTCAATTTGAGCAGTATCAAGATTAAGTTCTTTTTGTTCTAAAAGAGACTGCATTCCAATATCAGCAATCTGAATATTTTCAATCGCTCCCTTTGACTGTTCTTTCATATAAAGAAAAGTGTAGGCATACAAAATGAGGCCGGCTAAAAGCAAAGCAATCAATACAGAAATGAATACTGTAAATTGTAAAGCCCCAGATTTAATTTTTTTTATCAATCCTGAAGCATTATAATATTAAGATTACCTTTATACCTTACGTATATAGACTCTTTATCACCCGATTTTAAAAAAATTTCACTTTCTGTATCTCCTATTTTCATATAGTAGTTTTTATTGTCTATAATGATCATATAGATCTTACTGCCTCCTTTTGAGTCGGCAATTAAGCCTTTATAAAAAATATTTGGCCATACTACAGCTTCAGGTTTTTTAACTGTAGATATTTTAGGATTTGTATTTTTAGTCTTTAAAGCTGTTTGTGAAGCATATGTTTTTCCTAAAAAAGGATCTCTGTAATTCACGTTTATAGCAATTTTTTCTCTTTTAGTAACTTTTACGGCTTTAATAATGAATTCTTGATTGTTTTCTGGTAAAATGTCATCACGATTGGTAAATGAAAAGACCTGAAACAGAACAGCTCCCCAAACCAATAGAACGATTGGCAGCAGAATGTATATGTTTTTTTTATTTTTCATTTTATTATTTCTTGCTTAATTCTTTCTCAATTTTACCAACTCTCAAGACTAAACTTTTTAGTGATTCAATTTCTTTAGACTGTTCTTCAATTTTTTTGTTTTGTTGAATAGAATAAAGTGTCAGTTCTTCAATTTTTTGAAGCAGTCTAATATTCATTTCAGATAAATTAATTCCATCTTCTTGCATTTGTTTGGCAGAAGCAATTTCTGGTAAGTGTTTTTTTTCTTTAATGAATTTATCTACAAATTCCAAAGAAGGTAAATTGTAATCATCTTCAAAAACAAAATCTGCTCCTGCATCTACAGTCACTTTTACTTCTCGTGAAGAAATGTTTCCAGCAACGGTTAGTTTTGAATCTGGCTTTGTTTTCCCAATACCTACATTGCCGGTTAATCCCACAATAGAAAAATAGGGTTTTAAAATATCATCGGCTGTGTTTTTTGCAGATACAGTAAACAATCCAGGATAAGAAGATGCTTCAGGAAAAACTAAATTCAAATTATTAGATGTGAAATTATCCATATAAAAGCCACATTTAGTTCCTGATAATTCCGAAGTTGAATCATCATTATATATAAGAAACTTTGCCTCTTTGACTCCGTATCCAGATCCTAAATCTAGTCTTGAATTAGGACTAGACGTCCCAATACCAACGTTGCCATTAATGAATTGATTTCCAACGTAGCTGTTTGATCCTTTTGTTGCCAATTCATTCCATGGATTCCACGCCCCTGTTCCATTATTAAAATCCCCATTCTTAGTCCTAAAAGAAATTCTATTACCTCCATCAGGTGCGTAATCAGCACTAATTTGACAATCATATCTATTATCCATCCCGCCAAAACTTATTAATGCACCGTTCCAAGGTGTTCCAGCTGAAGCATATGAAAAAGTATAACCCTGGTTAAAAGTATTTGCTGATCCGATTGCCTGTATACTGTGAGTCTGATTTAAGGATTGTGCTTTTACAATTACTGTTATTAAAAGTTCTAAAAGAATAAATATTGTCAATTTATTTAGTTTCATTTTTTAATTTCTAATTTTTCTAATCGCTTCATTAATTCATTAGATCTTTTATTCTGCTCAATAATATAAAGTGTCATCTCTTCAATTTTTTGAAGAAGTTTAGAATTCATCTCACCCAGATTAATTCCATTTTTCAAGACCTCATCTTCACTAGGTATATTTTCTAAATGTCCTTTTTCATTAATGTGTTTTTCAACTTCTTGAAGTGTTGGTAAATTATATTCTTTTGTGAAAACAAAATCAGACCAGCCATCCATATCGACTTTTACTTCTTTGGAATGGATTATTCCGTTTACATCTAATTTATTTTTAGGATTAGATATTCCTATACCAACATTTCCATTTTGGATTGCCTTAATTGCAAGAGAAGCTCCAGTTGAAGTGAAATTATTTCCAACGTACAAATCCCACTCACAGGTCATTGGTAGAAAATTCAAAACAGTAGAATCATTTCCTTTTGAATTTAAGGCTGTAAAAGAACCGTTAGAGTTTATCGAGGTAATCCTTATGTAAACTGTAATAGACCTATTTGAAGCATGTGTACCAACTGTTCTTATTCTAAATCGAGAATTTCCATATTCCGTATTACAATCAACTGTAAAGTTTGTATATACTCCTACGTATGCATTATTATTTACTCGTCCAACTTCTCTCCACAATGGAGGGTTCGAATGTGATATCGATGCTAAATGTGTCGCGGCTGAGGCAATTCCATCTTCAAGATAATGTATAGAAATTTGATAATTACCACTTGCTCCAGCAGATAATGGATTCACTCTTACAAATTCAATATAATCCCCAATGTTATATCCTGCAGGAAAAGTGACACTGCTTTCGTATTCATTTACATCTATTGTACCAATCTTTATTATTTTGGCTGAAGCCTTTACACAGAATAAAATAATTAACGCTAGGATATATAAGTTCTTTTTCATTTTATTTATTTTTTAATTTTAAAATGTCTTTTTTTATTCTTTCATTTTCTTTTTTCATTCTTTCATTTTCTTTGTTCATTTCAATCATATACAAAGTTAGCTCCTCAATTTTTTGAAGGAGTTTAGCATTCATTTCACCCACATTAATTCCATTATTCAAAACTTCTTCTTCACTTGGGATATTTTCTAAATGTCCTTTTTCAGCGATATGTTTTTCAACTTCTTCAAGTGTTGGTAAATTATATTCTTTTTTGAAAACAAAATCAGACCAGCCATCCATATCGACTTTTACTTCTTTGGAGTGGATTATTCCGTTTACATCTAATTTATTTTTAGGATTAGATATTCCTATACCAACATTTCCATTTTGGATTGCCTTAATTGCAAGAGAAGCTCCAGTTGAAGTAAAATTATTTCCAACGTACAAATCCCACTCACACGTCATTGGTAGAAAATTTAAAACAGTAGAATCATTTCCTTTTGAATTTAAGGCTGTAAAAGAACCGTTAGAGTTTATCGAGGTAATCCTTATGTAAACTGTAATAGACCTATTTGAAGCATGAGTACCAACTGTTCTTATTCTAAATCGAGAATTTCCAAACTCTGTATTACAATCAACTGTAAAGTTTGTATATACTCCTACGTATGCATTATTATTTACTCGTCCAACTTCTCTCCACAATGGAGGGTTCGAATGTGATATCGATGCTAAATGTGTCGCGGCTGAGGCAATTCCATCTTCAGTATAATGTATAGAAATTTGATAATTACCACTTGCTCCAGCAGATAATGGATTCACTCTTACAAATTCAATATAATCCCCAATGTTATATCCTGCAGGAAAAGTGACACTGCTTTCGTATTCATTTACATCTATTGTAGTATCAATATGTATTATTTTGGCTGAAGCCTTTAAACAGAATAAAATAATTAACGCTAGGATAGATAAGTTTTTTTTCATTTTATTTATTTTTTAATTTTAAAATGTCATTTTTTATTCTTTCATTTTCTTTTTTCATTTCAATCATATACAAAGTTAGCTCCTCAATTTTTTGAAGGAGTTTAGCATTCATTTCACCCACATTAATTCCATTATTCAAAACTTCTTCTTCACTTGGCATATTTTCTAAATGTCCTTTCTCAGCGATATGTTTTTCAACTTCTTCAAGTGTTGGGAGATTATATTCTTTTTTGAACACAAAATCTGACCAGTCTTTCATATCTACCAATACTTCTTGCGAATGCACTGTTCCTTTTACATCTAACTTGTTTTTCGGATTAGTTATTCCAATCCCAACATTTCCATTTGCTTTAATTGCCATTTTAACGCTGGAATTTGCAGCAAAATTTATCCCTCCATTAATTCCATCGTTATGATTATTTACAATATTAAGATCAAAATAACTTCCGAATCTATTACCATCATTTGTATATCCTGAATTTACTTCAAAATCAGCTGAACTATGATAACCGAAACGCACAATACTGCTGCCTCCAGTTGCTGTGCCAAATCTTGTTAATGAAGCAATAACTTCATTTTGATTCGTGTTTAATGAGTTAGAAACTTCAAATCTTGCATTTGGATTTAATACTCCAATACCAACATTTCCATTAGAATTAGCCATCAATATTTGTTTCCAGTTTCCCCATTGAGAATCCAGTGGGTAAGCATTTCTATAGAAGAGACCATCGTTATTAAAATTTAACTGATGATTAACTCCTCCTGAATTATCGGTATCTTCCCATGGTGCTATTGTTAGAGTAGCTGAATGTAATCCACCTCCAGGAAGTCCAATTACTGCCCGTTCTTTAAAGTCTGCCCTAATAGAATGTTCAGTAAAATTTGGAAGATCGTTTGTTGCTCTCGTATCATTAATAATCAGTAAAGAAGAACTTTGAGCATAAAAAATATTAGATAAGAAAAGTGTTAGAAACGTAAAGATTATTTTTTTTTCCATTGATATAATTTATTATTTTAGATGTTGTTCAATTTTATTCAGCCTTATAGATAAAGATTTAGATTCATCTTTTTCCTTTCCTAACTTTTTAATTTTAATTTCTTGGGATATAATTTTTATTCAATTTTATCTTCATTTTTGATTACTTAATTCTTTTGATATTTCAATTTATATAGAGTGTCATATCTTCTGTTTTCTGTAAAAGTTTTAAATTCATTTCCAAAAATTGATAATTATTTATAAGAATTGCTACTATTGAATTTCAAATTAGCATGCCAATATTGGGATATTACTGTTTTGTAACGTTTTAATTTATGGTAAAATTAAATACAGTACTTCTTAAGCTTTGATTTCCAGCATCATCAAATGATTTTACAAACCAGTAATAAGTTCCTTTTGTTAAAGTCTTATTGTATGGACTGGTTCCTTTATCTTTAAAATTCAAATTTGATAAGTCACTCTCATTATAGACATATAAGCTGTCTTTTTCAGCAGTTCCAGTAATAGGAGTTCTAGTCCATTGAAAATTGATGTTAGTATTTGTAGTTGTACTTGCCTGAGTTGGACTGGATAGAGTAGGCGTGTTTGGCACTTTTGTATCTATCAAAATTGATCTTGAAGTATATAGAGTTTGTGCGGTTCCGTTATTAGCTCTAACTTTCCAAGTATACTTTCCTTCATCAAAAGATAAGTTAGTAAAAGTTGTTTCTAAAGTTTGCTCTTTTACAAGAGTATTGTTTTCGTCTAAAATTTGAAGCTGATAATTTACCGTACCAATAATCGCGTCCCAAGATAATTTTTGTAAAGCTGTTTTAGTAGTTAGATTATTGCTTGGAGTTAGTAAAACAACAGTATTATTCTGAAAATTATCATGATTTAAAATTTCAAAACTTCTTTTCTTATATGGAGACTCATAAGCACTGTTAACAGCTTTAATCCGCCATTCATATTTCCCAATATTTAATTGCTGTGTGTATGAATTTTTCGTAATTATTGTATCAAGAATTATTTGCTGGGGATTTTCAAAAGAAGGAGCAGCAATTTGCAATTGATATTTGTCTGCACCATCTATTGTTTCCCATGAAAATGTTACTCCAGAGAATGATAAAACAGCATTATTTGCAGGAGCAGTCAGAGAAACCTCTTTCTCGGAGATGTCATCGACTATTAATATTTCTTCGCAGGAAATAAAACATAAAGCTATTAGAAGATAGAAGAATGTAATAGTAATTTTATTCATGATTTTAGAATATGCTTAATTTATAATTGTAAAAGAATTGTCGGTTAAATTACATATCAAAGAGATCCTTATCGTTTTTCTTTTCTTTAATTTTTCTTTCTGTTATTCCAGAACACGTATTGTTTTCGTTTACAATATCAGCAACATACCAATTGCTTTTTATTGATTTTACCCAGCAGAATGAGCTGACTTGATAGGCTACAATTGTTTCTGGATTTACATCTATTATATCTGTCTTTTTTCCTGCTTTGTATAGTGCAATTGTATATTTTTTGTATTGAGTATTAGTTAAATAATAAGCATCAGACTGTCTTATCTTTGTAATATCATCAGCAGGCAAATTAACGGCCAGACTTGAAATTATTTTTAAATTTTGAGTATCTGTCAATAACTTTAAAATAGGGGTATTATGATCTGAATTTATTTCTTGAACAAGACTGGTAATATCTGAAATTTTTATAGTAACTAATTCCGGTTTTATGGGCAAACTGTCTGTATAAGTAATATTTCTTTGCGTTTGATTATATTTAGCTTTGGATTTATAAATTTTGTTCAGTTTTTTGTTGTACGGAATGATTCCAATTTCTAAACGAATATTGTTTTCAAGATTAGCTAAACCCCTTGATTCAAAAGTATTTTGATTGAATGATAATTTAGAGGTTCCTATGCTTCCTAATTCTACTGTTGAAGAAGAAAATTTATAGTTGTCATTTTTAATTTTGGTGGTTTGGCAGGAGATGGATGTTAATATTGTGAGGATAACAATTTTTTTTAACATATCTCCTTTTTTAATTTTACCAAACAATTTTTTTAACAAAATCATCAGTTTTAGTGTGTTATTTTTTTTAATTAATTTTAACAAATCTAACAAAATAGATGTAATATATTGTTAAATTTAATTTTTATTTTACCGAAATATCTATAAGTTTTATTGGTAATTATTTAACTTAGCATTAATAAACTATGTTTTTTAAATACTCTTTCCAATTTTAATTTAATGGTATAGATTGTAATAATTATTTTGCGCTTAAACTTTTAATTTTAGCTTGAAGTATTTTATTATCTTCTACAAGTCTTATATTATTAATCTCCAATTTGTTGACTTTTTTATTTATATCTATCATGTATAACGTTAGTTCTTCAATTTTTTGAAGCAGTTTAGCATTCATTTCACCTAAATTGATTCCATTTTTTAAAACTTCTTCTTCATTAGGAATATTTTGCAAGTGTCCTTTATTTATAATATGTTTTTCGACTTGATCAAGATTGGGTAAATTGTATTCTTTTTTAAATACAAAGTCCGACCAGCCGCTCATATCAACTTTCACTCCTTGAGAATGAATTATTCCGTTTACATCTAATTTATTTTGTGGATTAGTAGTACCAATGCCTACATTTCCATTGTCTAAAACATAAGGTCCCAAATTACTAAAAGAAGGCAATGTTGAACATACAATCCACCAATCTGTGCCAGTAGATTTATAAATATCAAATTCTGACTGGCTTACGATTACACTGCTGTAAGTAGAAAAATTATTGTTATTAAAGGTTTGGTCAAAGTAATTTCCTTTAACAACTGCTTGAGCATGCCAAAGTGAATTAATTTGGCTGTTTGCATTGTATTCTAAGCTATTTACACCATCCCATTTTATCATGTACACTGTAAAATTTTTGCCGGGATTTCTAGCAGCCATAACTGCATAACCAGTAGCTCTGGCATTCTGTAACTGAAGATCTGATAATGTTTGAGCTTTTAAACTTAACACACAGAATATTGCAATAATTGATGTGAAAAATGTTTTATTCATGATTTATATCTATTTGAAAGTTGTAAAATTTTTTTATCTAGCTGTTTTTGTTTAATTTTCATTTTAGAATTTTCCTTTTTTATCTCAATTACATATAAGGTTAATTCTTCAATTTTCTGTAAAAGTTTAGCATTCATTTCACCTAAATTGATTCCATTTTTTAAAACTTCTTCTTCATTAGGAATATTTTCCAGATGTCCTTTCTCAGTTATATATTTTTCAACGTCTTCAAGTGTTGGTAAATTATATTCTTTTTTAAATACAAAGTCAGACCAGCCGCTCATATCAACTTTTACTTCTTTGGAATGAATTATTCCGTTTACATCTAATTTATTTTGAGGATTTACAGCCCCAATACCAACATTTCCATTGTCCATGATGGTAAAACGATTATTACATAATCCCGTTCCACAACCTAAATTATCATAAGCCCAAAATTGTAAGCTGTTTCCATAACCTTCAGTCATATTATAAATATTCCAAGAACTTGCAGAACCACTAGCTGTTTTTGCAGGATTTTTTAGTTGCAACTGACCTCCTATAACTCCTGATATAGAACTACTAAGTGTTCCTTGAAATAATGCATTACCATTTACATCTAATTTTTGGGATGGATATTCTGTACCAATCCCAACATTTCCGTTATCATTAATCTGCATACGAACCTGTGGTGCATTTCCACCTAAGCTGCTATTAGTTAAAAATTGTAAATAAGTATCCCAATGTGAACCTCTAAAGCTCCGAATTACTGCCGAGCCTGCAGCTGCAAAATCCCAACTTATATCCTGAGCTGAATTTGAATTTGCAGGCGAAGTCGGTCCCCAAATACTAATAGCTTTTAGAGGAGTGGGATAATTATTTGGTCCTGCTTGAATAGTAAGTTTTGCTATTGTATTACTAGTTCCAATTCCTATATTATCATTTATTGACGCGCCTTGAATTATACCGGCGGGCGTATAAATTTGAGCATTTATTGATAATGAAAATGTTATTATCACGATAATTATAAATATATTTTTCATATGGTAAAATTTTATTTTGATTGATTTTTAATTTAATAGTTCTTTCAAGAATTAATTCAAATTTTTGATTATTCTTTTTTTAACAAATCTATTTCTTGATATTAAATCCTATTTTTATTTTCTAGTTCAATTGTATAAAGAGTAAGTACTTCAATTTTTTGTAACAATTTCATTTCCCCTAAATTCATTTTATTTTATAATTTCAGTGAGTTTACTTTAAATACCTTTATTTTTTTGCATTACAACTTCTAAAAATAATTGGTCCGTATTGGTTTTATAATTTCGCTTCTTACTAAAGTTTAAATGCTTAATATTTCCCAGCATTGGGTTATTTTCTACTTGGTTAATCAATGCCAGACAGCCGTTAAAGGAACCTTCAAGAGAAAACGTATAACTGGTAACAGTAAATCCTTTTTGCGATACAATATGCGGTTCTTTAAAATCAACAATCTTGAGACTATAATTATTACTGTATAATGTCAACTGCTTCAATAAGTCATTCTGAAAAGATTCTGATATGTTTATATCATAATTAGATAATATTTCATCCAGCTGTTTTTCTTTTTGGACTAATTGCATAGTCAGTTTTGGCATAGAACTGTCTGTGGCTATCTCCTGTTGTTTTTTTTTATATTGAGTATAGTACATTATTGTATTTGAAATTGCAAAAGAATAACAAATGTAAAGTACGATGCAGAAACCAACAAGCAGCAATTTATTTGTTCTGTTTAGATTCATTTTAATGTTAAATTTATAGAAAACGTAGTTTCATTCTCTTCATTTTTGCCAAAATGTGTAATTAGAACTTTGTCGACCCATTTGAGTTTTTCGATATTCTCGACCCATTTTGTAAAGTCTTGATTCACAATAGCTGTTCCTGAAATAACAATAGTTTTATCTTTGGTTAGTATGGGCTCGTCAATTTTTATTTTCTTTTCTAACGGATTGTAAATTAATTCAGTCAATAGAATAGAGGATGGAACTCTATTTGTAATTTCATTGATAATGAGAGAACTCTGGGACATCATTCTATCGTCAATGTCTTTAACTTTTTCTTCTTTTACAATAATTCTTTGTTTTATTTTATTAAGATCTTTAACTGAAGACTTGTTAACTAACAATGTTTCTGATGATTCCTGAGCAAGTTTGTAATAATGAGAAAAAAACACAAAATTCAGGAGTAATATTCCAAGGAGAACACTAACCATAATTTTAATGCCTTTATTGAAAAACATCTTTTGATTATAATCATCGTAAAGTAAATTACTGAAAGATAATATAGAACCAGTATTCCGCGTCTTATTCAAAATCAATCGCAAAACACCTGAAAAAGCCAATAATTGTCTATTTTCAATCTCAAGATCATTAATATTATAAGTTACTGCAGATTCTAAAGAATTGGTAGAGATTATTAGATCTTCCTCTTTTGATATGAGCTGATGATTGGTATATAATTCATGCTCATCTGTATATTCAATAATATCAGCTAAAGAACAAATGCCAAGACTGATTCCGGCAACTTTTATATTTTGATTATTATAATTTTTTAATATTCCATCGACATAAGACTTTCTTGCAATTGCAATTACAGATTTTGTTTTTAATCTCCAGATTTCATAATAAAATTCATCCCAATCGGAATTCGGAAAAGATTTATGAAGTAGTTTTTCATCTGATCCATCAATTCCTAAAATTTCTTTTTGAATAATCTGATTTGAATTGATAATTAAGAAAAAAGGTAATTTAGAATTCCATTTTTCAGCAATTTTTCTACTATAACTAACTCTGTCTTTTTTTAAAATTATCAGTCCCTCTTTGTTTTTTTCTACTAATAATATTGCAGTCTTATCTTCATTATTTAAGCTGAAGTGTTCAACGCCGATATAGTGTCTTCCTAACAAAAAAGTATTTAAGAATAATAAAGCCATTAATAAATAACAGTAGGTTTAATTAGTACACTTAATTTTTTCTTTGAGTCTTCTCGTTTACGAGAGCTAAATATCCATTTTATAATGGGAATTCTTGATAATAAAGGTGTTCCTGATCCGGAATCATTTTTTATAGATTCTTCCAGTCCTCCTAAAACAATTAAGTCTTGATCTTTAACTCTGATAATTGATGTAAATTCTCGGGAATTAATTCCGGGAGGAGCATCTTTATCTACTTTCTGGCCATTAAAACTAGATTGTATTACTTTGATATCCATAGTAATCTGCCCGTTGCCAGAAACCAAAGGCATTATAGTTACAGAAAGTTCTGCATCTATGGGCTGATAATTTTTAACTTCAGAAGCCTGCGGAATCTGTGATCCGTAATAATTCTGATTTGTAACAACATAATAAGTTGTTTCTCCAATAGACAAATAAGCTTTATGTCCATTTAAAGTGGATAATCTAGGGGAGGAGCGTACTTTAAGATTACCGTTTGTTTCCAAAGCTTTTATGCTTAAATAAAAATTAGGAACTACCTGTCCAATATTTAAAGAACCAAATCCGCTGAAACCGTCAATAATTTTATTGATTGTAGAAGCGCCTAAATTAATATCAGCATTAGGAAAAACTGTTCCTGTTGTTGTTACAGGTTTTTCTCCTATTCCTGCTTTAATTCCCGTTTCTACAGTACTACTTCGATTAACCTCTAACAGCATTACTTCGATCAAAATAACAGGAACTGCTTTATCAATATAATTTATAAAAGATTCAAATCGTTCAATATTAGCAGCTGGACCGTTTACTAAAAAGCTATTTAATTCCTTGTCAATTTTGATGTCTAAATCTTTTTTTATCTCATCAGGAATAATAGTGAGTATAGATTCTGAAGGATTACTGCTGCTTGCGCCTGAAGATGAAGAATAATTAGAATTACCATTATTGCCAAAATTGTTATTCTGATTAGAATAATTGGAGTTAGAGACTGATCTATTGTTATTGCTGTCAAAAGAGCTGTAATTTGAAAAATTATTAGGATTGTTTAATCTGCCCGCGCTTCTTCCTTCTTTTGATGGATCACTTAAAATTTCTATCGATCGATACATTAATGGAATCGATTTTATATTTCTAACCACTAATTGATCTTTTGTGCCAAAGTAGTATACAGTTCCGCTTTTCTTGAAAGTATAATTACCGCCGGAAGATAGTGATTGGGAGGAACTATTATTATTAAAAGATTGTGAATTATTAGTTTGAGAAGGGGAATTATTATCAGTTTTTATTTCAAAAAGTTTTACCAAAAGATCATCAAAGGTTATATTTTTTGCTTTAACAGTCCCGTTGCCTGCACTTTCTAAAGGGCTTGATATAAACATGTCTATATCTAGTTCATGTCCTATATCGTAAACGATACTTGAAATAGGAGTGTTTTCAAAATCAACATTCAATAACTTTTTATCAGTATCGACTATAGTAAAGAAAAAGTTCGATTTTCGTGGACGCTGCGGTTTATTTTGCCTTATAGTTCCATTAGAATCAGTAGTTCCTTCTGCAGTATAGTTTCCTTCAAGTTTATCAAAAATATAAAAATTATCTCGCGATCTGGTTACACTCAAATTATTAGAAAATGCCAATTTATTAAGCGCTGCATCAAATGGCATATTTTTAATGTAAGCTGTCAATAATTGATTTTCCAAACCTGGAGCAAATACTAAGTTTTTACCGCTTTCGTCCATGATTTTTATAAACACATCATATAATTTATCATCTTTCAAATTCAAAGAAAGTAGATTATTAGATAAGTCGTATGCTGTATCAATATTTCTTGTTTTTTGAATTTCAGCAGGTTTCGTATATGATTTTATTGCCAGAATATTTCCTGTAAAATCAATTGTAAGATTGTATTCTTTGCATAAAAATATAAGCAGATCTCCAACAGTTACATTAGAGAAATTATTTACGATATTTATTTGATTTAAATTTGGTGCTACACTAAAGTTTAGTTTATGAATTTGAGAAACAGCCAGTAAAAAACTAGACAATGATGCTTCTTTTATATTAATATTGACCTTTTCATTTAAACCTGGAGCGTCGGCAGAAATCGATTCGATATTATTTTTGAGCTGCAAAATCCGATTCTCCTGTGAAAATGAAATCTGAAAAATTAGTATAAAAAAAAGCGTAATTATATTTTTCATGAACCTATATTGTATTGTAAGATTTTATTTGTTTTATGATGCTACAAGAGTAGTGAAAAAACTTCATCAACAGAAGTAATTCCCTCTTTTATTAATAACAGAGCGTTGCGTTTTAGTGTAAAAACATCTTTATCATTAAGATAGTTATTGATTTCCAGTTGATTGTTCTTTATTAAAATGGATAGTGAAGGATCAATTGGTAAGATTTCATAAATTGCCTTTCTGCCGGAATATCCTGTATGATAACAATGCTCACAGCCAACTGCAGTGTAATGAAATGTTAGATAATTAGGAATTTCAAAACCATTAGGAAAAATTTCCTGAGAAACAGAATTTTCCTTTTTACAAGAATTACACAATTTACGAACTAAACGCTGTGCGACACTCATATTGAGTGTAGTGGCAATTAAAAAGGCTGGAACTCCCATATCAATTAATCTTGATACTGTTGCCCAGGCTGAATTGGTGTGTATCGTTGATAAAACTAAGTGACCTGTCAGAGCAGCTCGAATTGCCATATTTGCAGTATTAACATCACGTATTTCTCCAACCATTATAATATCAGGATCCTGCCTCAAAAAAGTACGCAATGTTGCTGCAAAATCAAGCCCGATATTTTCTCTGAGCTGTACTTGATTAATTCCTTCAAGTGTATATTCGATCGGATCTTCAACAGTCAAAATATTTGTATTTGGAAGATTCAATTTTTTTAAAGTCGCATAAAGTGTTGTCGTTTTTCCCGATCCTGTTGGACCTGAAATAAGAACAATACCGTTTGGGCGCTTTATGTTTTCAAGATAAACTGCTAATTCTTTATCGGTAAAACCGAGCGAATTAATATCTATATGACTGGTATCTTTACTTAAAATACGTAAGACGACTTTTTCACCATGCAAAGTAGGCAGTACAGAAACACGAACATCAAAATCATGGTAATCTGTAATCATTGTAATACGGCCATCCTGAGGAAGTCTTTTTTCTGAAATATCCAGTTGTGCCCGTATTTTAATTTTATTTACAATAACAGGATATTCTTCTACCGAAATATGAAACTGTTCTTTCAGCTTGCCGTCCAAACGAAAACGAACCCTTGCAATTTTTTCATACGGTTCAAAATGAATATCGCTGCTTCCTATTTCCTTAGCATCTAATACAATTTTCTCTAAGAAATCAGATGTATAATGCATATCCGATACGTCGCTGGAAGTCTTGCGATAATTTGTACTTAGATAACGATTTATATTTTCTGTAGTATCTTTTTCTAACTCAACTTGAAAACTAAGTAATATGCTTAGTTCATTATGCAGGCTGGAAATATCAGATGCATCAGTTTTTAAAACAACATTGTGTTGATTTTTATCCACTGGTATTATTCTGTAATGGTAAGCCTGTTCGGATTTTACAAGCTGCAAAAATTCTATTGGAATATCAAAACTTCCCATTTAATATGCGTATAAAAATGTATCGTTGTAAAAAGAAGCGAGATAAACTACACAAAAAAAAAGCGACATGTAACCTGCTAAAGGAACAGTATCCTGTTCTTTTTTGTGACTAAAAATAAAATGCAAAATCAAAGAAAACAGCAGTGAAAAAACAAACAAAACCAAAAATGTAATTATTGCAAATGTACAGGCAATAAAAATAAAAAATAATACATCACCAATACCTACAGTATTTTTAAATTTTAACTTTCTGAATTTAACATATAAAAAGCTTATGAATAAAATTGACGATACAAAAAATAAGTTAATGCCGCAATTAATCAAAGCAACTGATAGCGGTACGGCGTTAGTCTGGAGTAAGAATGCCAGTATTCCGATCATAGGGTATAAAAACCAATATACTAATCTAGTTTTAAAATCCTGATATAACACAAAAGCAAATACCAGTACCAATATTAATTTGAGGTACCACATTAATCATTTACAATTTGCTTTGGAACACCATTTTGGTCAATTTCCCAAACATTAAAAACTCCATTTCCGTTAAAATCAGTAATTGCTGTTGCCTTTACTTTAAACTCATTATTGGTAGATTGAATAATTTCATAGCTGTAATTAGCACTTCCGTTTTCTTTTGTAGTTTTTGGTGCTTCAAAATCTATTTCAGTAAAATTAGGACTGTATTTAGAATACATAAAATAATATTGCTTTTCAGCATTATAAATTGCCTTCAACTGCACCTGTGCTTCTACACTTTTAGCTTTAGTTATCAAAGGCATTAGATTAGGCAAAGCTATTAAGAGTAAAATTCCAATAATGGCGAGAACAATCAACATTTCCTGTAAGTTAAATGATGGAATTTTTTTTAAAAGATTTTTTTTCAAAGCAAAAATGATAAATTAATTTTTACAAATATATCTTTTT
>NZ_MUHF01000007.1 GCF_002217435.1 Flavobacterium reichenbachii | reverse complement strand
TAATAATGGTTTTTTACTTTCCATATTTAATGTTTAAAGTTGGTTACTTATTATTACTATTCCAAAAACACAAAATGTATCCTGTAGAACGTATAACGAATATATTAAATTATTTTATGCAAAACTTTAAATTTAAAAATCAAAGAATATTCTCTCAACTTTAGACCTGTTTTTCAAATTAAAAATCAATTATATTTACAAAGTATCAATCTTATAATTCCAAAAAATCTATGAAGCCTTCAATCATCATTTATGCTTTAGTTTTTATATTATTTTCTTGTCAACGTGATAATGAGAAACAATTTAAAAAAGATATAATTGGAGAATGGACTTATATCAGAACTGATGACCAGAGAAAACAGAGTAAAGACAATACTCTAAAGCCAATTCCGCCTACAGTTTTTGGAACCCATATACCAGGATATATTTTCTCAGAGAATAATAACTGTGAAAACAAATCAGGTTACTTTAAAAGTATTGACGCAGCAAACAGAGAAGATAGAAAAACTATTTTTCTAGGTAATAAAACCAGTTACAAAATTGAGAACGACAGTTTGAAGATTCTTAATTTAGTAGATAAAACATGGGAGAATCAAAAGATATATTCGATTATTGGAGATACGATGACTGTAAAAATGGGCGATAGTTTATATGTAAAATATGCCAGAGCAAAATACAAAATCAATCCTGAAGAGAGTTACGATCAAATTATAGTTTCTTCTTCTGGCTGTTATGGTACGTGCCCGATTGCAAATGTGAGTATAGACAAAAGTGGAAAGATTTTTTATCACGGAAAACATTATAATACTCAAAATGGATTCTTTGAATCTAAAATTACTGAAAACGAGTATCAAAAGATTCAAAATAATTTTAAAAAAGCCAATATTCAAAATCTAGAAGATAATTACGACGCAGACTGGACAGATGATGAAACAATTACCATAACATTTATCAAGAATCATAAAATAGTAAAAACAATTACAGACTACGGCAGAAAAGCACCTATTGATTTAATCTGGGCTTATACACCCGTTAGATTTTTATATCAGCAAATAAAACTCAAACCTCTAAATACAGATTACGGAGCATTATTATCAAGAAGACAACTAAACTTTAATAAAGGAAACCAAATCTGCGACTTAGGTCAATCTGAAAGTTTTTATCTTTTGACCGAAATAGTTAAAGGCAAAAAAAATACACAAAAATTTGAGAAGAAATATCAAATTGAATTATGGGATGACAATGACAAAAAAACAACAATGTACACAGATGGAAGATACTTTTTACTTAATGACAAAACAATAGATCTTGGCTATAATTTTTTAACACAAAATAATCTGACAGAAAATTTTAGAACGAAACACAAATATGACTATTAAGAAATTTGAAACCTTATTTACAAAAACGTTAAGTCATAGAATATTTTTTAGGTTTAACGCCAATCTGCTGCTCAAAAACCCTTGCAAAATGACTCAGATTCGTAAATCCTAACTGATAACCGACTTCAGAAACTGTTAATCGTTTTTCTTTAAGTAATCTCGCGGCTTCCTGAATTCGTGCCGTCTGATAATACTCAAAAACACCTTTATCAAATGTCTGTTTAAAAAGTTTTCGCAGTTTTGGCTCACTCATTCCAGCTTGAACAGCGAGCGCAGCAATATTTGGAGGTTGTTCTAAATGAGCTTCTAAGTCCATTTTAATTGTATATATAGCCCTTATATCCTCAATATGCATTGTACTGGTGGGCACTGCTTCTCGCTGTACCATTAAAGCAAAAATATAACAAAGCAGTTCTTCACATTTTAATTTGTAATAATGACTTTCAAAACTTTCAGGGATTGACTGATTCAATATTTCTCCAGCGGTTTTAATTATTTCAGAAGAAATGCCGGTTTCAAAAACAAAATTATCTTTAGACTCCAATATACTTTCTACAACCGGATGCTGTACTGAACCAAAAACCAAACGCAGCTGCTGTCGCGAAACTGCAATGGTCAAACTTCTAAAAATAGTATTTGAAGGCATTTCTATTATAGAAGAAATTGCATGTTTACAGATCACCACATTAGCTTGCTCTCTCGACAATTGCTTTTTATGCTCCAAAGGAGAAGGAAATACATCACTCAATAAAAAAATAACATCGTCTTGACCTTCTGCAAATTCATTTGTTCGCTCAATAAAAACTTCTTCATTGAGATAATAATTCCGAATCATCATTCGCAGGTTTCCCCAATTAAAACCAGAAATAAAACCTCCGCCCTTATTTTCTGGAATATGGATAAACCGGCCTTTGACTACTGCACCAATAGCTTCGGCAAATTTCATCATAATTCCAGATCCGTGATCGGTAACAGATATTTTCATTTAGGACTATTTTTATATTAAAAACTGCTATTTTAGCTATAAAAGTAAAACTAATTTTGTGACATAAAATTAAATTTTAATAAAATAAAGATATGTTACTAAAAAACAAACAAGCTGCCATTATCGGCGGCGGACCGGGCGGACTTACACTTGCAAGATTACTACAGCAAAAGGGAGTAAATGTAAAAGTATACGAAAGAGATCTTAACAGCACAGTACGATTACAGGGCGGTACTTTAGATCTTCATACTGAGTCGGGTTTAGCTGCTTTAGAAAAGGCTGATCTTCTGGATGCTTTTAAGGCAAATTACAGACCTGGTAATGACAGACTTAGAATTCTTGACGAAAACGCAGCAATTTTCTATGACGAACATAACGAAAAACCAAAAGGTGATTTTGGCGATGAATTCTTTAGACCTGAAATTGATCGCGGACCGTTAAGAAATCTTTTGCTGGATTCTCTAAAGCCCGAAACTGTAGTTTGGGACAGTCATATCATTTCGCTGAAAAATATAAATGAGAAATGGGAAATAGTTTTTAAGAACGGAACCACAGCGATTGCCGATATTGTAATTGGAGCAGATGGTGCCAATTCTAAAATCAGACCTTTTATAACACCTATAAAACCTTTTTATTCTGGTGTAACCATTTTAGAAAAAAATATTTTTGATTCTGAAAAGAATGCTCCAAAAATTCACGAATTACTTAAAGGCGGTAAAATCATGGCTTTCGGAGATTCAAAAACAATCAGCGCCAGCCAAAAAGGAGACGGAAGCATCGATTTTTACATTGGTTTAAAAACAGATCCCGACTGGTACAAAAACAGCGGTTTTAACATCAGCAATAATGACGAAGTTTTAGAATGGTTTAAAAAAGAATATTCTAAATGGAACAACGTCTGGCAGGAATTGTTTGAATATAAAGAAACTGCTTTTACACCGAGACCATTGCACTGCATGCCTTTGGACCAATCCTGGGAAGCGCAGTCTAACATTACCATAATAGGAGATGCCGCGCACTTAATGCCTCCCTATGCAGGCGAAGGCGTAAATATGGCCATGCTCGATGCATTACAATTAAGCGAAAGTTTAACAAACAGTGACTTCACAGATCTAAAGTCTGCAATTAATCATTATGAACAACAAATGTTTGCGAGATTTGCTGAGGTTGGAAAAGAAACAATGGATAATACAGAATGGATGCATTCCCCAATCGCATTACAAACAATATTAGAAATGTTTAATCCAATTCATTAAGAAAACTAAATGCAGGATTTTAGATCCAAAAAAAGTACAATAAAATTTTTTCATTTTGCTAACTATTATTTCACAAAAGAATTTTTCCTGAATATAAAACTTTCATAAATTCGTTTCAAATTTTAATTAACCTACTAATCCCCAAATTAGTTTTATGAAACATTTATTAGCCCTATCATTTATTATGATTACGTGCTTTGGTTTTGCACAATCTGCAACAGGATATTTTGACAAAGCCATGAAAAAAGCCGAAGCAGGAAACACAAAAGGTGCAATTGCAGATTATACCAAAGCCATCAGCATGAACTCTAAATTTGTAGAAGCCTACCAAAACAGAGGCGTTGCAAAAGTTAAAATCAACGATCTTAAAGGAGCATTTGCCGATTTTACAAAAACGTTAGATCTGGACAGCATGAATGCAGATGCCTTTACAGGAAGAGCAAATGTAAACTACAAATTACTAAATTACCAGGGAGCTATTGAAGACTGCACTTCATCTCTTGGCTTAAACCCAAAGGATTATATTGCTTACAATCTTAGAGGATTGGCTTATAATAAAATTGGTGACAAAAAGAATTGCTGCAAGGATTTCTCAAAAGCTATCGAACTAGGAAGCCAGAGCGCTGTAAAAAACAGAGCGACTTTTTGCAGGTAAAATTTAAGAACAATATAATGAACAAAAAAGCAATCTGAGCCAGGAGTCTGCAGATTGCTTTTTTGATTTTAATCAAACTATCGTATAAAGATATGATTACATTTACTGTGTAAACCAAAACAAAAATGGTGATTCTGAAAAACATAAACAACAAAGCAAAAACAGATCAAAATTCTGGTTTTGGAACCAATGCAAACAGTTACGGAGGAAGATTTGTAAACAAAAACGGAACTCCCAATATCGAAAAAAGAGGCATGCATTTACTGCGCCGCATCAGCTGGTACCATACTATGATCGACATGCCAAACTGGAAATTCATGTCGATCTTATTTGCTTTTTATATCATAATCAATTTTATTTTTGCTGTAATTTATTATGCTATCGGGATAGAACATTTAGACGGTGTAAAAACTTCTGGCAATATCTTACAAAAATTTGGGCAGACTTATTTTTTCAGCGCACAAACTTTTACTACTGTAGGTTACGGACACATTAGTCCCACCGGATTTTTAACAAGCGCCTTATCGGCAGCAGAAGCTTTGATCGGATTGCTGAGTTTTGCCATTGCAACTGGTTTATTTTTTGGAAGATTCAGCAAACCCACAGCATTTTTAAAGTTTTCGCACAATGCCTTAATTTCTCCTTACAAAGAAAACAAAGCATTAATGATACGACTTGTGCCTTTTAAAAATACCAATTTTACAGATGCAGCCGCAAAAGTAACATTAGGAATGAGCATTGAAGAAGATGGCAAAATGATTAATAAATTTTATGCACTGGAACTCGAATTGGATCATATAAACGCATTGTCGCTAAGCTGGACTTTAGTGCATCCAATTACAGAAAATAGTCCGCTGTATAATTTTACAGAAGAAGATTTCAAAAAAACACAGGGAGAAATTTTAGTTTTCATCACCACTTTTGATGATATGTTCAGTAATACTGTCGCGGCAAGAACTTCCTATACTTTTGAGGAAATTGTTTACGGAGCAAAATTCGAACTTATGTACAACAGAAGCATAGACGGAGCAAAAACGATACTGCATTTGGACAAATTAAACCAATTTGAAACTGTCACTTTTGCATAATTTAACATTTTAATGTTGTTTTAGGATTGTATTTCAGATTTTATTTTACATTTGTTCACTTAATCCCCAAAAATGGTAAACAATATAAAAACTGTTTTCAGTATTAAAGATCTTGAGAACTTATCTGGTATAAAAGCACATACAATTCGTATCTGGGAAAAAAGATATAACATTCTGGAACCAATGCGAACGGATACCAATATAAGACTTTACAATCTTCAGAATCTACAGAAACTTTTAAACATAACTTTACTACACGAATACGGTTATAAAATTTCTAAAATAGCGACTTATCCAGAAGAAAAAATTCCAATGTTAGTCCGCGAAATTATATCTAAGAAAAACTCTCAAAATTACGCCATCACTTCCTTCAAAATGGCCATGATGAATTTTGACCAGGAATTATTCTTTAATACTTTTGACTGGCTGATTTCTGAAAAAACATTTAAAGAAGTTTTTAAAGAGCATTTTCTTCCGCTTCTAAAAGAATTGGGATTGTTGTGGCAGTCTGAAACTATTACTCCTGCAAATGAACATTTTATGAGTCATTTGATCAAACAAAAAATATTAATCTACACAGAAAGTCTTCAAATAAAAAAGCCTACAAAGACCAATAAAATTTTTGTGCTTTCACTGCCATTAAATGAAATTCATCAGATTGGACTTTTATATCTGCAATACGAAATTTTATCTAAAGGCTACAAAACAATTTATCTTGGCGAAAGTATGCCAATCGAAAATTTACAGGATTTAACCAAACATTTTGAGAATATCACCTTTGTTTCTTTCATGACAATTCAGCCAGATCGCAGTGTGATTAATCAATATGTAAAATCTATGGCAAACAAACTGCTTCAAAAAAATAACGAAATCTGGCTTATGGGTAATATGGTCGAACATATTGACCAGCAAATCTTACCAGAAAGAATAAGAATATTCGATTCTATGGAAGAAACAATCAATACAATTTAATTATTTTGTCTAAAGTTTTTGTATATTTGTTAAACAAATGACGAAAACAATTTTAATAATAGGATCAGGCTTTTCTGCATTGGCCGCTTCGTGTTACCTGGCTCAGCAAGGAAACCACGTTACTATTTACGAAAAAAACGATACTATTGGCGGACGTGCCAGACAATTTAAAAAAGATGGTTTTACGTTTGATATGGGACCAAGCTGGTATTGGATGCCCGATGTATTTGAACGTTTCTTTCATGATTTCAACAAAAAAACTTCAGATTATTACGAGCTTATAAAATTAAATCCTGCTTATAGAGTTTATTTTGGCGTAGAAGATTTTATCAGCATTTGTGATAACTTAGAAGCTATAAAATCTACTTTTGAAGCAATAGAATCAGGGAGCGCCAAGAAACTCGAAAACTTCATTAATCAGGCAAAAAGTAATTATGACATTGCTATCAAAGACCTTGTATATCGCCCGGGAGTTTCTCCTTTAGAATTAATTACACCTCAGACCACTTTAAAACTAAATCAGTTTTTCAGTACTGTAAGCCGTGATATCAGAAAGAATTTTACCAACGAAAGATTAATTCAAATTCTTGAATTTCCTGTATTATTTCTCGGAGCAAAGCCAACAAAAACCCCATCTTTTTATAATTTTATGAATTATGCCGATTTCGGACTCGGCACCTGGCATCCAAAAACCGGAATGTTTGATGTCGTTCGAGGTATCGAAAAATTGGCAGTCGAACTTGGGGTGAAGATTAAAACAAATGCTCAGATCGAAAAAATAGTTGTAAAAAATAAAACGGCGGCAGGAATTATTGTAAACGGTAATTTTGTAGAAGCAGATATTGTCGTAAGCGGTGCAGATTATCATCATACAGAAACTTTACTAGACAAAACATTTCGCACGTATACCGAAGAATATTGGAACAGCCGAGTTTTTGCGCCATCTTCTCTCCTATTTTTTGTTGGTTTAAATAAAAAAATAGAAAACATTTCACATCATGCCTTATTTTTTGATGTCGATTTCAATCAGCATGCTGTAGATATTTATGATAATCCAAAATGGCCGGATGCTCCTTTGTTTTATGCAAATTTCCCATCAAAAACAGACGAAACTGCAGCACCAAGCGGCATGGAAAGTGCTTTCTTTCTGATTCCGTTAGCACCTGGAATCGAAGATAATGAGACACTTAGAGAAGAATATTTCGAAAAAATAATTACACGTTTTGAAAAACTGACACAGCAGGAAATTAAAAAAAACATTATATTTAAAAGATCATTCTGCAAAAATGACTTTGTAGAGGATTACAATGCATACAAAGGAAACGCATACGGAATGGCAAACACTTTATTGCAAACTGCTTTTTTGAGACCAAAACTAAAGAGTAAAAAAGTTAAGAATTTATATTTTACAGGACAATTGACTGTTCCGGGTCCTGGTGTTCCTCCTGCTTTAATTTCAGGAAAATTGGTTGCTGCGTTAATTCACAAATCTATCAGACCTAAAAAAGATGAAATCACTATTTGACAACGTTTCCTTTAAGTGCAGCAAGCTGATTACAAAAAGTTACAGCACTTCATTTTCTCTTGCAGTCAATATGCTTGCTCCAAGCATACGAGACGGTATATACAGCATTTATGGTTTTGTTCGTTTTGCAGACGAAATTGTCGATTCGTTTCACGATTACGACAAAGAAAATCTCATCAATGATTTTGAAAAAGAATATTACAAAGCCATGGAAATGGGCATAAGCCTAAACCCAATTCTGAATTCTTTTCAGCATACTGTCAAACAATATAATATTACAGACGATTTGATTCAGGCTTTTTTAAAAAGCATGAAACAAGATCTCACAAAATCAGCATACAGTACGCAGTCAGAATATGAAGATTATATCTACGGTTCTGCAGATGTTGTGGGTTTAATGTGTTTGAAGGTTTTTGTTTCAGGAAAAGAACAAAAATACGAGCAGTTAAAAAATGAAGCGATGCGTTTAGGATCAGCGTTTCAGAAAGTAAATTTCTTAAGAGATTTAAAAGATGATAATTTGATTTTAAACCGAACTTATTTTCCCGGTATTGACTTAGATTCTTTTGACGAAAACACAAAAAATGCTATTATACAAGAAATCGAGGAAGACTTTAAAATTGCACTTCAGGGCATTATAAAATTGCCTATGGAAGCCAAATTTGGCGTTTATACTGCTTATGTATATTATAGAAAATTATTAAAAAAGCTAAAAAACACGCCTTACCATAAGATTGGAACTTCGAGAATACGAGTTTCTAATTATACTAAAGCCGGACTTTTGGCTCAGTCTTTTGTTACTTACAAACTCAAATTGGTCTAAATCTTTTTGAGTTACCTTTTATATCTTTTCAGCTATTACCCTATTTATTTTATTAAGAACTTTAATATTTAAAAACATAAAATGATTTCTTTTTTAATATTTCTAAGTGTTTTTTTGTTCATGGAATGTGTAACCTGGCTTACGCATAAATACATCATGCACGGATTGATGTGGTATTTTCATGCCGATCATCATCAGCCAAAATACGAACATACTTTTGAGCGCAACGATATTTTCTTTGTCATTTTTGCCACTCCAAGTATCATTCTTTTTTATTTAGGAGTTCAAGGCGGATTCAATTATTTATTTTTTATTGCCTGTGGAGTTACTTTGTATGGAGTCTGTTATTTTTTAATTCATGATGTATTAATTCATCAGCGTTTTAAATGGTTTAAAAATACCAAAAACAAATACCTTATCGGATTAAGAAAAGCGCATAAAATGCATCACAAACACTTAGGAAAAGAACACGGAGAATGTTTCGGAATGTTATTCGTGCCATTTAAATATTATAAAATGTAAATTATAATAATTGAAATAAATATGAAGTTATACAAAATAGAAACCGTACAGCATGTAAACACCAGTATAGAAGAATGCTGGGATTTTTTCTCTAGTCCAAAAAACCTCCAGACCATAACGCTGGATAATATGAGTTTTGAGATTCAGGATTTTGACGAAAAAAGAATGTATCCGGGACAAATCATTACGTATACACTCCGACCGCTTTTAGGAATCAAAATTTCATGGGTTACAGAAATTACGGCTTCAATAGAAAACCAATATTTTATAGATGTACAGCGTTTTGGGCCCTATAAATTATGGCATCACAAACACTTTTTTGAAACAACAGAAAACGGTGTAAAAATGACTGACATTGTACATTATGCACTTCCCTTTGGATATCTGGGGCGTATTATGAATAAACTGGTTGTTGAAGACAAATTAAAAACCATTTTTAATTACCGTTATAATAAAATTGAAGAATTATTCAACTCAAAAGTAAAATCTCAAATTACAGAGACTAACAAAGATCTAAAACCATCTGCGTTATAATTCAAAATAAGATTTAAAATATTCGTCAAGCGAAAACTCTCATAATGACAAAACAAAAAGTTACTCTTTTCTGGTTCCGACGTGATTTAAGGCTGGAAGATAACATCGGATTATTTCACGCATTAGATTCTGATTTTCCAGTAATTCCACTATTTATTTTTGATGAAGATATTCTGGACAATCTCCCAAAAGATGACGCGAGAGTAAGTTTTATATACGACTCACTTCAAAAAATAAACCAACAGCTTGCAGAAATCGGCTCTTCGATTTTAATTAAAAAAGGAAAAACTTCTGGAATCTGGAAATCACTTGTAACTGAATTTGATATTCAGAATGTGTTCTTCAATAAAGATTACGAACCTTATGCTATAAAACGAGATCAGGAAATTTCGAATTTTCTAACGAAAAATAATATTGAGGTTTCCTTTTTTAAAGATCATGTAATTTTTGAAGAAAAAGAAATCACCAAAGCAGACGGGCTTCCTTATACGGTTTATACTCCTTATAAAAACAAGTGGCTGGAAAACTATCGTGTTTTAGGTAAAGCTCCGGAATATGATACTAAACATTTGTTTGCTAATTTCCATAAAAATGAATTTAAATTTCCGGAATTGTCTGAAATTGGTTTTGAGAGAAGTTCAATAAAAGTGCTGCAACATAATTTAACCCAAATTGAGAATTACAAGGAAACCCGAGATTTTCCAGCTCTTGACAGCACCTCTTATCTTTCGCCGCACTTGCGTTTTGGCACTGTCAGTATTCGGAAATTAGTAAATTGGGCAAATAGAAAAAATCAGACTTTTTTAAGCGAACTGATTTGGCGTGAGTTTTTTATTCAGATTCTTTTCAGCTTTCCAAAAGTCGTCAATCATAATTTTAAATCAAATTATGATGGAATTCAGTGGCGCAATAATGAAGAAGATTTTAAACGCTGGTGCACAGGAACAACGGGCTACCCGATGGTAGATGCCGGAATGAGACAGCTCAACGAAACTGGTTATATGCACAATCGCGTGCGTATGGTTGTAGCAAGTTTTTTATGCAAACATTTGTTAATTAACTGGCAATGGGGCGAAGCTTATTTTGCGGAGAAATTATTAGATTTTGAATTAGCTTCAAACGTTGGAAACTGGCAGTGGGCTGCAGGAACCGGCTGTGATGCTGCTCCTTATTTTAGAGTTTTCAATCCGGAAATACAACAAAAGAAATTTGACGAAAAAGGAACTTACATTCGCAAATGGATTCCAGAATTTGATTTGGGCTACAACGAACCCATGATTGAGCATGCCTTTGCAAGAGATCGCGCGATTGCAACTTATAAGGCAGGGATTTTGAAGTAGATTGTTTTTGTTTCAAGTTTCAGGTTTCAAGTTCTGCTCTGAACCTGAAACTTGAAACAAAATAAACCTTTAATACTTCAAATAATTATTGACTACAATTTTAGCTTTCAAATCAAACATTAAATTATACAAGCCAAAGAAAGTTCTGTTCATATAAATAAAGTGCTTAGAACCGCGATTTCCGTTCATTTTTCTAAGATTAGTATCGTTAGAAAAACGTTCTCCTAACTTAGCGATGCTGTCAAAGAAAGTTTCATCAGAAAAATCAAAAGTTTCCTCTTTAAAAGGTTTTGTAAAAAGAGACAGCAGATCATGAAACATTTCGGTAAAGTAAATCACTTCTGAAGGTTTATCGTCTGCACGAAGAATTTCAAGTTCCAATAATTTTTTATTAAAAAGTACAGGATCTGTAATTACATTTTTATTAATCAACTCAAAATACGGAATATAAAAATCTTCCGGAATTATTTTCATACATCCAAAATCCAGTGCGATCAAACGGTTATGATCGTCAACCAAAAAATTTCCGGGATGCGGATCTGCGTGTACTTTTTTAAGCACATGAATTTGATACATATAAAAATCCCATAAAGCCTGACCGATTTTATCAGCCGCCTCCTGATCTTTATTGACTGATGTAAATTCTGAAAGGTGAATTCCTGTCATCCAATCCATTGTAATAATTTTCTCTGACGAAAATTCTGGATAGTAATTAGGGAAAAGTATATTTTCGATTTTATTACAAGCCTCAACAACTTCCTTACTCTGTTCTAATTCAAGCAAATAATTGGTTTCTTCGATAAGTTTGTCTTCAACTTCTTTAAAATATTTATCTGAATCTTTTCCCTGCAGGTTAAACATTCTAACTGCAATAGGTTTAACCAAAGCAAGATCTGACGAAATACTGTTGGCAACGCCCGGATATTGAATTTTAACTGCTAGTTTTTTATTGTCCTTAACCGCCAAATGCACTTGCCCGATACTCGCCGCGTTTACAGAATTGGCATTAAATTCGTCAAAGATTTCATAAGGCGTTTTTCCAAAATTGGTTTTAAAAGTTTTTAAAACCAAAGGTGCAGAAAGCGGCGGTACAGAAAATTGAGACAAAGAAAATTTCTCTACATAAGCCTGAGGCAGAAAGTTTTTATCCATGCTCAGCATCTGTGCAACTTTTAGAGCGCTTCCTTTCAGACTTTTTAGTCCGTCGTAAATATCTTCTGCATTGTTTTCGTTAAGTTTATCTCTTGTTAAGTCTGGATTTACTATTTTTTCGGCATAATGTTTAACGTAATTTACGCCAATTTTTGCACCCGTCTGAACAAGTTTTCCGGCTCTTTCAATTTTTGATGTTGGGATATAATCAATTGTTTTCATTTTCTGCTGTATATTTTTTCTTTAAAAAGGAATTTTCCTAAATCTATAAGATGGTTCAGCGGTGCTGTATTCATTAATTGGAAAGAAGCATTAACTGATTTTTCAATAAAAATATCTGTTTTTTCAAATGCAGGAGATTCATCATCCAGCCAGAATTTTATTGTCAGCATGAGTTGCAGCCAAGCCGATTCCTGAATGGCTTTTTCTTGAAATTTTTGAATCTTTTCTATTTCTAATCTATAATCATCTGTCAAAATTTCGGAAACATATTCTTTAAAACTTTCGCGAAGCGTAGTGAGCTGTACTAAGTTTTTTAAAGGATTTGGACTTGTTTTTAGAGTCTGCTTTACATAACTTCTGTTGGCAGTCAGGATTTCGAAGAATGTAAAATAAAAACTCAGCATTTTATTCTTCATATCGTATTCCAGATACTCTTCATTTTTATGCAGCAGATCTACTGTATTGACGAAAAACAGCCTGAATATTTCTTTTTCCAGACTTTCAAGACTTCCAAAAAAGAAATAAAATTCGGCTTCTTCAAAATCATTTTCTTTGGCAAAATGAAAAACAGATTTTGGTTTTGCACCTTTTTCTAAAACTTCATTCATGTAAATCGAAACAATATCTTCTCTTGTAATAGTCTTATTTGTAGCCTCCATTTGATTAAATTTAGAATTTGCATTAAAGGTAAGGAATGTTTAATTATCTTTACTTATGCCCAAACAGAATGTATTGTTAAAATAATAATAAACTCATGATTAAAAATGTTTTACTAACTGGCGGAACCGGATTTATTGGTAAGCATTTGACAGATGTTCTTCTTGACAATGGTTTTTCAGTATCCATTCTAAGCCGGACTGACCATAAAGACTCTTCGTTAATTTCCTACTACAAATGGGATCTCAACAAAAATTATATTGATGAACAAGCAGTTCTAAAAGCAGATTACATTATTCATCTCGCCGGAGAAGGAATTGTAGACAAACGATGGACCAAAAAACGCAGAAAAGCGATTTTAGAAAGCCGTATAAAACCAGTAGATTTAATTTATACCGTTTTAGAAAAACATAAAAAAACTCTGGATGCTTTTGTTTCTGCATCTGGTGTTGGCATCTATGGCGCTAAAACAAGTCATAAAATCTGCAATGAGGAAACCCCGCCCGCAGATGATTTTTTAGGAAAAACATGTGAGGAATGGGAAAAAGCAGCCGATAAAATCGGATCTCTCGGAATAAGAACAGTAAAAATAAGAACCGGAATTGTTTTAGGAAGAGACGAAGGTTTCCTAAAACATTTGACTCCTAGTTTTAAATCCGGTTTTGGTGCCGTTTTTGGAACAGGAAAACAATATCTGCCCTGGATACATATTGATGATTTGTGCAAAATATATCTAACTGCAATTGAATCAACAACAATGCACGGCGCATATAATGCGGCTGTAACAGACAATACTACCAATTCAAGATTATCAAAAACGCTTGCAAAAATTTATGGTTATTCGATCTGGATTCCAAAAGTTCCTGCCTTTGTACTTAAAATTGCTTTAGGAAAAATGAGCGAAGCGATCTTAACAGGTCAAAGGGTTTCTTCTGAAAAAATACAGCAGACTGGCTTTCAATTTCAATTTACCGATTTAGAACGAACTCTTGTAAACTGCATTAAGTAACGTTTATTTCATAATCCCGCTCAAATCTGTCTGCACTGTTTTAGAAATTTTATTCGCAACCATAAACGGAATTTCAATATCAAAATCTGTAGTTGAAATCGGAAAACTCGATACAATCTGTATTCCGTCAGAAACTTTTTTTATCAGAGCCTTTACCGTAATTACTCTGGATTTTCCGTGCAGGTATAATTTTCCCTTCACGTCATATTCCTTTTCGGTTTCAGTGATTTCTTTTAAGTCAAATTTTTCAATTTTACCTTTAAAAACAGCTTTGGGATAACGATGGCTTTCAATATAATTATCGTTAAAATGTTCTTGCATTAAATCCATTTTAAAACGAAAATCTTTGATAATAACAGTACAGATTAAAGTACTTGTTTGAGGTTCCAGAACAATTGTTCCGAGTTTGTTTACCGCTTTTACCTCTTCGAAAAAAGGAACAGAAGCTTCAAAATTTACAATAGCCGTGCTGGTTTTAAATTTATCCTGAGCTAAAATAGAAAATGCGGTAAAAAGTAAAATAAATAAAGTAGTTCTTTTCATAATCGTCATCATTTAAACAATTATGTCATTCGATTTTTTTATTTATTTGGAAGAAAAAAAACTGAATGGCAGTACTCCGTAAAAAAGTAACAGGAATCTAAATCCCTTTACTTAAAGTTACGAAATTATATGCCTCAAAGTTTATAATGCTGTACTAAATATTTGTGAAAAGTTTTAGGCTTGCAAAACTTTTCACAAATAGTATTAATTATTATATTTCGGTGCAGATTTCAACCAAGAAACCGTCCGGATCTCTTACATACGCTACAATTTGCCCCCATGGTTTTTCTATTGGCTCCGCGACCAAAACAGCTCCAAACGAAGTTGCTTTTTGTACCGTCTCCGGAACATCATCGGTTATTAAACCTATTTCTATTCCAAAAGGTTTATTGGTTAAGTTACTTTCTAAGAAACCTTCTTTTAAATTTTGATTGGCTAATTTCTTTGAAGCAAACGAAATTGTAGTTTCTCCTGTAATTAGTTCACCATAATCATTTTCTGGCGTTACAAACTTTCTTGAAAATCCAAATGCATTTTCATAGAATGCAATCGAGTTTTCAACATTGTCAACATATAAAATTGTGTATCCGAATTTTACCATCTTTTTATTTTTTAAGTATCTAAAATTAATGCAAAATAATTTATATAAAAAATATTATCCGATTTCCAACAGTACATTATATTGATCTAAACTCACCAAATCTTCAATCGAATTGACATTGGCTGTTTTAGCATGTTCTTCTACTTCTTTTTTAGATTCAATTTGTTTGATGCATTTTCTAAAACGTCGGACTTCGTCTAAATTGGATAAAATAAGACCTGGCACCTGAACACTTTTTCCTTCTTTGTCTTTGGCTACCATAGTAAAATAAGAGGAGTTACAATGTTTTACAGCGCCTGTTTGTATGTTTTCAGATTCTACTCTAATTCCTACAATCATAGAACTTCTTCCCACATAGTTTACAGAAGCCTTCATGGTTACCAATTCTCCAACTTCAATTGGTTTAAGAAAATTTACAGTATCTACAGAAGCCGTAACGCAGTAATTTCCAGAGAATTTAGAAGCGCAGGCAAAAGCAATCTGATCCAGTAAAAGTAAAATATAACCTCCATGAATTTTACCGCTAAAATTGGTGTGCGAAGGCAGCATTAGCTCAGAAATACTTACTTTAGAAGAAGAAACAGGTTTATAATCGGCAGTCATGTGGTATTAATTTAAGTATTATTTTCTAGTTTAATGGTTCGTTTTCGTCAGTATTGGCTCTTGCAATAATATTTTCTGGAAGTGACTTTTTTGCCTTTGCTCCCATCTTCTTTAATCGCTCTACACTCGAAATTAAATTTCCTTTACCGTCAACCAGCTTGTTCATGGCGTTTTCATATTCGGTTTTGGTATCTTTAATTTTGTTTCCGATTCTCACTAGATCGCTGACAAAGCCTTCAAATTTATCATATAAGGCACCAGCTTGTCTGGCAATTTCAAAAGCATTCTCCTGCTGTTTTTGATTTGCCCACATACTGTCAATAGTTCGTAAAGTCGCTAAAAGTGTAGACGGCGTCACGATAACAATATTACGATCAAAAGCTTTATTATATAACGCAGGATCTTCATTTAATGCAATCGCAAAAGCGGGTTCTATCGGGATAAAAAGCAGTACAAAATCCGGACTTTCTATTTGATATAAATCATGGTAATTTTTGTTTCCGAGTTGTTCGACATGCCTTCTAATAGAGCTGACGTGTTCTTTTAAAAAATCAGTTTTTAAAATTTCCGTTTCTTCGTTGACCCATTTTTCATATGCCACCAAGGAAACTTTAGAATCTACAATCATTTTTTTGCCATCGGGCAGATTAATGACCACATCGGGAAAAACTCTTGCGCCTTCACTATTTGTAAAACTCTGCTGCACTTCGTATTCTCTGCCTTTTTCCAGACCAGATTTTTCTAATACTCGTTCCAGTACGAGTTCGCCCCAATTTCCCTGCATTTTACTATCGCCTTTTAATGCTTTGGTTAAGTTTAAGGTTTCCTTACTCATTTGAGCATTCATTTCGCTCAAACCAATAATCTGCTGGCGCAGTGCGGCATGATAATCAATACTTTCTTTATGGGTCTGTTCTACTTTTTGCTCAAATCCCTGAATTTTATCCTGTAGCGGCAACAGAATATTTTTCATGTTTTCGCTGTTCTGTTCTGTAAATTTAGCTGATTTTTCTTCGAGTATTTTATTGGCCAGATTTTCAAATTCTTTGGTGAATTTTTCCTGAAGTTCTGTTATTTCGCTTTTCTGTTCTTTATGTCGTTCCCACAGATTCTCAAAATCGACTTCTTTTTTAGAGAGCTGAATAGCCAGACTGTCTTTTTCTGTCCGAATATTTTCTTTCTCCAAATTATTAACCTGAAGTTGTTTTTGAAAATTTATTCTTTCATTTTCAAACTGTCCCTGATTCAATTGCATCTGGTTTACCGCTGCATTTAATCGCTCTTCCAGACTAATTTTTTCTGCCTGAAATTTTGCAGAAAACAGCAATTTTCCAAAGTAAACGCCTAAAAAAAGCGCCACTGCAAAAGCCAGCAAAGCAGGAAGAAAGTCGGTCATAGGTACAATTTATTTGAAGTAAAAGTACGCAATTATACGTAGTACGTAGTTTATAAAATCGAAATTTCACGAATTAGTACTCATTCTAAATTAAATCAAAAAATAAAAATTTAGCACGCAACCTTTTTAATAGAACGTAATCTACTAAATATAACCTATTAAAAAATTATCATGAAAAAATTAATGCTGAGCTTATTTATAGCTTTTGGATTGGGTGCCTGTTCTGTTAACAATGACGATTATAATGTTGACTGCGGTACTTATGCAGATTTAGCTTTTACAGGTTTCCCCCTGCCATGTAATTACAGCTTAAAAACGCCTCCTAGTGCTGCTACTGCAGTGTATGTAACCAATCAGGATAAGATGGATGCCACTTTTACAAAACACGATAATACTTGTGCAAATCCTACTGACGCCGCCATAGATTTTAGTAAAAACAGTTTGATCGGAATTTTTGCAGGACCTAAAGAAACAAATGGTTATGCTATAAAAATTACTTCACTTGTAGAAAATAAATGCCAGATTGTTGTAAATTTTTACGAAAAAAGCCCTTTGCCAGGAGAAACTATTTCGCAGACCCGTACTTATCCGGCAGATTATATTTTGATCCCAAAAACATTAAAAGGAATTGTCTTTAATAGAACTACAGAAACATCAGACAATATCGTAATTGGAAGTTATGGTACGGCAAATTCTTTTTTTCAACTTAATGACTTCAACACTTTAAAATACTTAAATGTAGTAACTGGAAGTTATAATTTTGATCAATATAAATATGATGCAAAAACCAAAAGAGATGAATATAATGCTTTCCTTAAAAAAGTTCCAACAGAAATTTTGAACTTAAAAGGACAGACTAAAACTTATGGTACTCCTAACAGTGCAAATCAGGGTGGTATTTATTTTGAATTACGTCAGGGTGCAACAGTTACAAAAGTTTACATCGATGTAACAGATACTGCAGATCAAAATACGGAGGTTATCCTTTTTAAGAAAGCGATACAAGATAAAATCAACAGTTTAAAATAATCAAGCCATGAAAAAGTTTTTATTCTTTTTTATCGTATTTGGTCTTTTTACCACAGCTTATTCATTAGATTCCTCTAATGTGACTGAGGGTTCGATTGTCAATTCCTGGACATGGGAAAAATCTGTAGGAGGCGCGGGCAATCCTTATATTTCTACTCCAAAATCTATAGGATTCAGCAAAAAAATTGTCTTTACAGATAACGGAAGAGTTATTACTTATAAAAATGGTGTCGAGATTAGAAACAGCACTTATCAGCTGGAAAAAGGCATTGGTTATTCTGATCAGGCAGAGCATGACTTACTCACGTTTGAAGGCAAAACATACGTAATAGAAAGTCTTGACAATCAGAATCTAACCATTTTATGCAACAGTCAGGACGGCGCTCGCACTATTTACAAAAGATAGTTTTATAATCTTATAAACGCTATTTTTGCAAAACCAAATTTAACCATTTTTTGAAAAACGATTTAGAAAAATATATCAAACTGTGCATTAAAAATGACAGAGAGGGACAACTGAAAATTTATCAGTTGTTCTCTCCTGTTTTATATGGTATTTGTTTGAAATATATGAAAAATGAAGATGACGCAAAAGATGTCTTTCAAGAGGCTTTTGTGATTGTTTTTCAGAAAATAAGCCAATACAAATTTGAAGGAAGTTTTGAAGGCTGGCTCAAACGTATTTTTATCAACAAACTCATCGAAACTTTAAATAAAAAGAAAAAAGAAAGTTTTTTTCTCGATGTTTTTGATCCCGATACCGATTTTGTTGAAGAAGAAGAATTAGATATTATTCCGATAGAACAAGAAAAGTTACTAGAATATATTCGAGATCTCCCCGATCAATACCGGACGGTTTTTAACTTATATGTTTTTGAAAAATTGAAACATAAAGAGATTGCCGAATTACTAAAAATATCAGAAGGCACATCAAAATCAAATTTAAACCGAGCCAAGCACATTTTGCAAAAAAAGATTTTGAGCATAAAAAATTTTAAAACAGCATGAAGAAGCAAAAAATAGAAGATATCTTTTCATCAATGGAAAACTTTTCGAGTGTTCCGCCGCCAGAATTATGGGCACAGATTGAAGAGAAATTAGAAAAACCCAAAAAGAAAAAAAGAGCTATTCTTTGGTGGTCGGCTGCTGCGTGCTTGTTATTAGGATTAATGCTTAATTCTATTTTTCATCTTAATAATACATCTGGAATAAAAAATATAAATAGCAATTCATTAGAAAACAACAGTGTAGTTCTTGATTCGAAAAAAAATAATCTGGAGAAAAACAGCACAATTTCGACAAAAGAGAATGATAATACTTTAAAATCAGATCCTAATATTATTGTTGAAAGTCCAAATGAATTGGCTGATTCCTCAGATGATCAAAATCAGTTAGAAAACTCCAATAAAAGCTCTAAAAACAAATCAAACAAAAGTATTTTAGATCCTAAATCTAATGCTGTAAATAAAAATCAGGCTGTTGCTGAAAAAACTTTCATTTCTGATGACAAAAACGCATTAAATACAGATACTAAATATCAAAATTTAAAAGATAAAAAAGCAAATTCAAATAAGGCTGTTGCGGATCATCAATTTGCTCCGGCTAAAGAAAACCTGATTAAAAATGCTTCGAATAATGAAGATTCAAAAAACAGTAAAAACAGAACTGTAAATCAGGCAGTGGCCGAAAAATCATTTGTTCCGGCAAAAGAGAATTTGTTTAATACAGATTCTAAAAATCAGACTGCAACTGGTAAAAACAGAACTGTAAACCAAACAGTGGCAGAAAAGTCATTTGTTCCGACAAAAGAGAATTTGTTTAATACAGATTCTAATAATCAAACTGCAACTGGTAAAAATAGAACTGTAAACCAAACAGTAGCAGAAAAATCATTTGTTCCGGCAAAAGAAAATTCATTTACCATAGATTCTAAAAATCAAACTGCAACTGGTAAAAACAGAACTGTAAACCAAACAGTAGCAGAAAAGTCATTTGTTCCGGCTAAAGAGAATTTGTTTAATACAGATTCTAATAATCAAACTGCAACTGGTAAAAATAGAACTGTAAACCAAACAGTAGCAGAAAAATCATTTGTTCCGGCTAAAGAGAATTTGTTTAATACAGATTCTAAGAATCAAATTGCAAATAATAAAACCAAAAAGACAAATCAAGCTTTGGCTGAACAGAAAATTTCTTTTGGAAAACAAGATCAATTTAATTCTCCTAAAAAACAGCTTTCAAATTCAATTTTTGATGAGCAGCTGCTTTCTAAAAATAATAAAAATACCGCATTTAATACAACAAATCCCGTTTTAAACGGAGCTGAAAATACTGTTAGCGAAAGCAAAACGACACAAAAAAGTAAGAACACAGCAGATGAAAAATTTATTGCAAGTACTCAAAAAGACAACTCTAAATTTAATAATGCTGTCTTAAGCAAAAAAGATTCTGTGCAATTGGCTGAGCTTCAGAATTTAGAAAAAGGAATTATTGTTCCTGAAACTAAAGAAGAAAAAGAAACTAAAGCTGTCAAAAAAGGAGAAAAATGGGCTGTCGCTGTTTTTGCCGGGATTGCCAATTCTGAAAATTATAAAAATGAAAAAACGCTTGGCAATGTTAATGATTCTAAGCAAACAAGTACATACGGTGTAAAAACGAAATATAAAATCAACAAAAGATGGGCCGTAGCTTCTGGTTTTAAAATAAACGAATTAGGACAGAGTGTTGCTAATGTCTCGTACATGAGTGCAAAAAACAACGTCTTTTTTACTATTGGAGATAACTATGCTGCACAAAATTTGGCTGCAGCTCCAATTGCAACCGACAGTAATTATTTACTGATTCCAGCGAACACCAAAGAAGCGGTCAGCAGTTCGAATATTCAGACTGGAAATTTAGATCAAAGTTTAAGATATATCGAAATGCCGTTGGAAGTTTCGTATTCTGTATTTAATAAAAACAAAGCCAGCATCAATTTAAACACGGGCGGTTTTGTTGGTAAGTTAATTTCTAATCAGGTAATCCTGGATGGAACTTCACTCGGACAAAATGTAAATGCAAACGATTATGTCTACGGTTCTACCCTGAGCAGTACGCTGCAGTATCAGGTTTATAAAAAGACAAATGTTTTTGTGGAACCTGCTGTAAATTATTATATAAATCCGTTGAACAGCCAGTCTTTCAATCAATTCCAATGGGGATTAAATTTCGGACTTAATGTTTCTTTTTAAAAGTTGTTTATTGTAAGTTTAAAAAATATTTCTTTTTAAACTTACAATAAAATGACTACCCAAAATAACTGGATCAATCAGGAATCAATACCTTCTGATCTTATTCTTGCAAAGAATCTAATTTTTGACTTTTGTGATATTGATTGTACACAACCTCAGCCAGAAGCCGAAAGTAAAGAATATGATGCGTATCGTTTTACATTAAACAAAAAAGAAATCTGTTACAGATCAGCAAAAATTACTCCGACCAAAACGGGCCAGTTTGTAACGTTGTGGAAACGAAATAATGATGGCATAATTGAACCTTTTGATTTTTCTGATGCCATTGATTTTGTCCTAGTCAATGTCCGTAAAAATGATCTTTTCGGGCAATTTATTTTTCCTAAAGAAATACTGCTGGCAAAAGGAGTTTTCTCGACAACAAACAAAGAAGGAAAAAGAGCCACAAGAGTTTATCCTCCTTGGGATGAAACGACGAATAAACAGGCAGAAAAAACGCAAAAGTGGCAGTTAGAATATTTTCTTTCCATACCAAATCAAGATGCTGTTGATTTAAATAAAGCTAAAAAATTATTACAGCTTCACTGAAATTCTGATTAGCAAAAAAGCCGTTCAAATGAACGGCTTTTTTGCTTTTATTTTTTTACTTTTTAATGATCTTATCCTTGAAGATTACCTTATTATTTTCGGTTACCGTATAGATATAAAATCCTGCTGCTAAATTGTTTATCGAAATTGATGCTGTATTGATTTCAGATTCGTCTTTTACCTGTATCGGATTGCCGACTGCGCGTCCGTTTATATCGTACAATCTGATTTTCAAATTTCTGCCGGCATTTGTTTTTACCGCAAAATTTAATTGATCAGATGCCGGGTTTGGATAGGCTTTTACAAAATAATTACTTTTACCAAAATCTGGTGTCGACAATACATCTTGTTTTAATTCGAATCGGGCAATTACCGGACCGTGATCTGAGGTTGTAGTTGTATAACTCGGAATGTCATTACGAGGATCGTATACCGCAATTGAATTTGGAATGTATTGATCTGATAATTCATTAGAAATCACAATATGATCTAAAAATCCTCCAGAACTTAAAAAACTGAATGCTCCAGCCTGGCTGATTCCTAATGTTAAAGCATTATAACGATTTGTATCTGTAACAATGCTTTCATAAGACGATCCTTGTCCTGCAATAACAGAGGTTTTTACATCGTCATTAAAATCTCCTAAAATCATAAAGTTAGCATCTGGATAATGCGCATCTAAACTATCTTTAAGAACTTGTGCATCGTATTTACGCATATTATATCTCGAAATATCTGAGCCGCTGTTGGCGCGTGCATGCAGGTCAATCAAATTAATTTCTTTTGTAATACCGCCAAGGTTTGTTTCTACCGTAACTAAATATGGTAAACGTCCAGAAGAGAAAAAGCTGCTGCCATTACCACCAGGATAATTTGGTAATGTTTTTGTTCCGGCACGAACCTCATCGTATAATTCTTTAAACATTACTCTGGTTTTCTTAACCGTTGTGGTTTGAGTATTGTAAATAACTACCAATTTTTGAGGCGGGAAATTTGGATCTGGCGCCTGAAACGAATACGACCATGATGTAGAAATTGTTTTATCAAATGTTTTTCCGTTAATGCTTATTTGCTGAATTAAATCATTCAAAGAAGCATCATCAGAAACTTCCTGTACAACATACACATCTGCGTCTAGTTTATTCATCACCTTGGCAACGTTTTGTACTTGCAGTACATTATCTGTAGGACCAAACTCAACTCCATCTGTACCTTTTACCGCGGTCCCAAAAAATTCTAAGTTGTAGCTCACCACATCATAAGTATCTGCTTTAGGAAGCGATGATCCTGTTAATGATCCGATTTGTTTGTTTAATGAAGTTCCAGAAACGGTCAATTTACCCGTTATTGCCAATTGTTTTGATGATGGTGTAAATCTTACGAAAATTGTTTTATTCGCCGCCGTTGCTGCATCAACAACTATACTGGATTGAAACGTAATATTGTCTAAGGAAATCTGATAATCTAAAGGCGCTGTAAGTGTAATATCTCCATAACCATCTGCTTTAAGAACAAAAGACTGACTTGCAGAAGTTGTATTTGCAATAACAGCACCAAAATCCAAAACAGGATTTGCATCTACATAACCGCCTTCATTAGTAATCGCAATATCATCTATTGACCATTCAGCAGCATTATCAGTACCTCCCGATGCAGTTTCATAAACCCATGCCAGATAAGTATGATCTGTTTTAAATGCGCTTAAGTTTATATAGGCTGATTGAAAATAAGTTCCGGTTATGGTTGGAAATTTTCCGTCTAATGCTGTCCACGTTGCAGTTTCAGGACTGCTTATTCCGTCATAATTTGTAGAAACCATTAATTTTAAACTTGGTCCCCCATAAAACTTACGCGAATAGAATGACAATAAAGCAAATTTATCAAATGTATCTAAACGTAATTTTGGCGAAATCAGCCAGTCTTTACTTGCTCCGGTATCTGAGAATCCATTTACTAAAACGGCTCCAGTTCCTGTATTTACATTTCGCACTACTGTAGTATGAGTCCATTTGTTTGTCGTTCCTGCAAGATTATACTGTGTCCAGCCGCTATTTGTTAAAACATTTGGATCTTCAAAATCCTGAACATAAGGGTTAGACCCTATTCCATACACAGAAATTGTTTTACTCAAAGCCCCAGCAGTTTCATGGGTTATTGTTCCGGTAAAAACTCCTGTTGCAGTTGGTTTAAAACGTACATACACTGTTTGAACAGCATTTGAAGCAAATTCGGCAGCCGTATAACTCACTGTCGACTGAAAAGTAATATTATCTTTTGAAACACTGAAATTAGCACTTGCAGTCAAATTAACCGGACTGTTTATATTTTTTCCGTTGATTTGATAACTCAAAATTGAGGAATCAATATTTTGTTCACTGCTTCCAAAATTTAGAGCTGTACTTGTTGTTCTTATGGATGGAATAAGGGTTGCTGCAGTTGTGACATCTAATTTATCTGCTGCGGTTTGAAGGTTTCCAAAAAAATCTTCAGAAACAGAATAAACTGTGTACGATGTACTTGCTGTTAAGCCTGTCAAAATTTTTGAATATTCTAATGACTTATTGGTAATATCTACAGAACCTGCCTGAAGAGCTGCAACTCCCGAAGCGTCTAAACCTGCTTTTATTTGTGCTGCTGTTGGCTGTGCGCTGCCAGAAGCTGTTAAAACGAAGTATGTTGTACCAACTTCATTTATTTTACTAAAAAAGTCAAATCCATCTGATAAAATTTCTGCAATTTTAGGATAGCCCGATTCGTTAACCGGAGCTGCTTTATCATCGCCAACTTTTAAATTATCAATTGCAAAAGAAGGTCTTGATCCTGCACCCGACTCTTGTCTGGAAATCCATCGTATTTGAACCACCGCCTGATTATCGCATTCTGCAGGAAGTGTAATTTTTATGTTCTTCAAATTCTGCGGAGTTGTAACAGCCGTGATCTGCTGATCGACAGTGTTCTTGTATACCGTTTCTGGTATAAAAGTAAATGCTGCAGTTGTTCCCACACGGTATTGTAATACCATCTCGTTAATACGTGTAGAAACAGGATTTCCCGCTAATCCATAAGGATTGCGTATGGTCATGGCATCGTATTGAAGTTGAATACCAGTTTTATTAAGGGTAGAAAAAGCAAATGCGATAGTTAGATCTAAAGATGAACCATTTAAGAAACCGATTTTACCATTATAATTATGAAAATTACCACTGCTGGTGGCTGCAGTACTGCTTGCTATAAGAGGTCTATCAGCTCCAACTGTCGCGTTGGTGTTAAAAGCAGCTCCTGGACTCGTAGAAGCTGTCCAGCCTTGAAATCCTTTTGGAAAAGCTGTGGCAGTCGGCGCTAATGTATCAAAATTTTGAGTGTACGGCAGTTTATGAACTGCTGGCATGGTCTGAGATAATATATCTTGAGAAAAGCACCCAAAAAAACATGAAAAAGCCAGAATATGGCGTAAGAAGTAAATTTTTTTCATACGTTTTAGAATAGAGTTTTTAGAAGTCTAATTTATAGCCTTTAAAGTTAAGCTAATATTATAAAACTATAAACTTAATGTTTGTTTATTTATTAATATAATTCAATAAAACACAAAATTAAATTCATTACATTAAAATAAATCTAAACAAAAAGCCATAATATAAGACATAATTCAAAACAAGCATTACACAAAAGCACCTCGTAAACACCCGTATTTCCTACAAATAACTCTTTTAAATGCAAAAAAAAGCAGTAAACATTTGCTTACTGCTTTTTTTAATCGAAGCTTTTCGTAATTTATTATACCGCAGTATAACCACCATCAGCTATTATATAACTTCCTGTTGTGAAAGATGATTTATCAGAATTTAAGAAAACTACCAACTCTGCAATTTCTTCGGCAGTTCCCAAACGATTCATTGCAGATTTCGCCGCTACGGCGGTCATCATATCTTTGTTCAGATTATCTTTTAAAAGCGCTGTTTCAATATAACCAGGCCCCACAGCATTGCATCTAATATTTTTTTGTGCATATTCTACTGCGATATTTTTTGTCAAACCTACAACTCCATGTTTACTCGCTGTATAAGCCACGCTGTTTGGCGCCGCTACTTGACCGTGTATCGAGGCAATATTGACAATACTTCCACCGCCATTTTTCTCCATTTGTTCTAATTGATAGCGGCAGGCATAAAAAACACCACTCAAATTAAGTGCTATAACTTTATCCCAAGACTCTGGCTCGTATTCGCCGGTTGGTTTAGCCGGACCGCCCATTCCTGCATTATTACAGGCAATATCCAGACGACCGTATTTAGAGACTGTCACTTCAACCATGTGTTTATTATCACTTGCACTCGATGAATCTCCCTTTACAAAAAAAGCTTCTCCACCACTTTCTTTTATTGTTTGTACGGTTGCCTCTCCGTGTTCTACATTTATATCAGATACTACTACTTTTGCTCCTTCTCGAGCGTAAGGTTCTGCAACTGCGCGTCCGATTCCAGAACCTCCGCCAGATACAAAAGCAACTTTGTTTTCTAAAAGTGCCATTTTAATTAAATTTTAAAATTGATACTTCTAATTTACGAAGAACTAAACAAGAAGCCGGCTCTTATTACAGGTTTACAATAACATTAACTTCTTATGCTAATCAAATGTTATTTTACCATAATCTAATCTAAAAAAAGATAAAATTTTTGTATTGTGTAATTATTTTCAACACATAGAAACATAGATATTGTAAACTTATAAAAGGCGTTTCACTTGTTTTAACAAACATAGCTATGTGTAAAAAATCAAGATTTTTTAAAATTATCTTTCCTAAACATTTTAAATCCTATGTTTCTATGTGTTAAATTAACTTTTTTTGATAATTATACCGAACGAATTATTGGCATTAATCTTCCTCGTCTAACTTCATATTACCGCGGTCTTTATGATTGTCAGGATGCGAATTAGGATAACGATTGGCCGTAACATCAGAATTTCTATCTTTGTTTTCAACTGTTTTTTCGGCTTCTTCTTCTGTCGAAACACCACGATTTGCATTTGCATTACTGCTCATGGTTTTGGAAGGAACTTTTTCTATTTTCTCGTTTTCGTTTCGTGCTCTTTTTACTGTTTCCTTATTTCCGTCAGTATCCGTTACAACCTCTGTATTTAATTTTGGTTCTTTTGATTCTGAATCGTGAGAAACATTTTTTCCTTTAGATTCTTCTATATTTTTCTGTGCGCCGTTTATTTTCTTTGTTCCTAAATTATTATTTTCCATGACCTTATATTTTAATTGTATATATAATATTACGAATTCTTAAGCCAAAAAGTAAGGCATTTAACATAGCTTTTGGATAATTAGGCAATTGCACTTTTTAATACTGTGTAACAAAAGTATATTTGCATCAAAACAAATAAAGAATGCATCAACATTTTATTCTTTTTAAACCTTACGGCTATCTCAGCCAGTTCATATATGAATTAAAGAGAAAGAAAAAACTTTTGGGAGAATTATATAATTTTCCTGAAGGCACTATGGCCATCGGGCGTCTCGATGAAGATTCTGAAGGATTGCTGTTACTGACAACCGACGGAAAAGTTAGTGAACAAATTAGAAGTAAAAAAGTTGACAAAGAATATTACGTACAAGTTGACGGGGTAATTACTCCAGAAGCGATCGAAGAACTGCAGAAAGGTGTTGAAATTGGTTTTGACGGCGGGAAATATAAAACCAAACCCTGCAAAGCTTTTATTGTTACAGAAATTCCTGATTTTGGTCTAAGAGCAAAAAAAATCAGAGACGAGCGTCATGGCCCGACTTCCTGGGCGTCTATTACTGTAAACGAGGGTAAATTTCGTCAGGTTCGCAAAATGACCGCTGCTGTTGGATTTCCGACACTTCGTTTAGTGCGTGTACGTGTAGGAAATGTATATTTGCAAAACTTAAAAGCTGGAGAAGTTCTCGAAGTTCCTGATTTTAAATTAGATATATCAATTTGAAAATTAGATAATTCTCAAATTAACGATTAACCCCATAAACAAATTAACAATAATGCTAAACGTTGTTCTTGTAGAACCAGAAATACCAAACAATACCGGAAATATCGGGCGCTTGTGTGTAGGTACCGAAAGTCGGCTTCATTTAATTCACCCTTTCGGATTTGTGATTAACGATAAAAACCTGAAACGTTCGGGTTTAGATTATTGGGTGCATCTTGATGTAACCGAATATCAAAATGCAGACGAATGGATGAAGCAGATTCCGGATCAGTCGCGTGTTTTTTTAATGAGTTCACACGCCGAGAAGTCGTATTTGGAAACTGAATTTCAGGATGGTGACTGGCTCGTTTTCGGAAAAGAAAGCGTTGGTTTAAGCAAAGAGTTTCTGGCAAGATTTGACAATCATTTGACAATTCCGATGTCACCGCTTATTCGCAGTTTTAATATTGCAAATTCGGTTGCATTTGTTGTTGGAGAAGCTAAAAGACAAATTGGGCTAAAACTTTAATTTTAGAAAAATGATTGAAAAATTACTTTTTAATTTCGAATTTTTACTTGTAGATTTTTTAACAGCCTATGGATTCACTACCATTCTATTACTAATCCTTTCAATTTTTACCAAAAAACTTTTCCTAAAAGAGGTTGACGATCAGTCCAACCGTTTTATTGCACTTATCGGAATCATTTATATTATCGTCTGGATTGCGGCAACGTTTGCTGAATTTAACAGCAGCGATGAAGAAAGCAGGACTTATCTTCTCCGAATAATGTTCGGAGCGTACTGGTTCGGCTTTTGGCTTCAGCCCTTATTATGGTTTTCTATAACGCAGTTGCTGCGATTGGAAAAAATCCGAAGAAATATTTTGCTGCGATTAATTTTTAGTTTTCTACTTATTCTATCAATCGAAAGAATGGTAATTATTCTAACGTCTTTTCATAGAGATTATTTACCAAGTTCCTGGACCATGCATAGTTCAGGCATTTATCCCTCAAATATATTCCTTGAACTAGTAATGAAAATTTCCATTTTCCTTCTATTTGTTGGAATTTTCACAATGATCAGCAGAAAAGTAAAAAAACTAAACCAAAGTAGAATTCAGTAAATTTTCATTTCACTTATAAAACAATATGAAAGAAACAGTAAGCGTAGAGCAGGCTTTAAATAAAGGCAGATTACAGTTAAAATATCTTCCGATGATTGCGACTTTTAGTTGTATTGGAATAAGTATTTTTCTTTTCTATTTAAAAAAAATTGACGGCTGGATCGTTTTTGCCGGATTCGTTATTGGATTTTCATTGGGCTGGCTCGTATGGAGTTATTTTGCAAATATCTGGAAAGTCTGGGCGTATGAAAATGTTAGAAACGTACACGAATTGAAAAGAAAAGCGATCGAAGAAAATTTGATTTGGGAAAGCGGAAGCTGGTTTGAAAAAACAGAATTCAGAAATTATGAGCAAAAACAAAAATTAAATCGATTAGAGAAAAAATTCCTGGAAAAAGACATTTTTATCGATGATATTTCTGTTCCAAAAGAAACGATAATTCGTTACTCAAGAATTACAATCTTCTTTCTGTTAATCATATATTTATTTATAGCTATAACAGGTGTTTATTTCGTGTTAGAAAAGGAATACTTTGGACTGGTTCCATTGGCAGTTGGTCTGTATATGTCTTACAATCAAATTAAGAAAATATTGGACAAAAGACCTCAAATCATAATTAATGCTGAAGGAATAAAATTAAAAGACGAACAACAGCTTTTTAAATGGAAAAACATAAGAAACGACAGAGTTTTTACACAAAAAAGAGGAAAAAACACGACAACCTATCTGGCATTTAATGATAAAATGATCGATATTGATGAATTGGATGTAAAATATAAAGAGCTGGAAAATCTACTGCATGTATATCGTGTCCGCAGTGAAAACACTATTTAAGTCACAATAAACTTTCCTTTTTCAGCATCAAAAATAATGTTTTCGTCTTTGAATAGGGCATTAAATGTTCCGTTTGAAATTAAATTACAAGGCTGATCTTGTGTAATACTTTCTGGCGTCATGACAATCATTTCATCGCTTAACTGAATGGCAAGATCTATATCATGTGTAGAAAACAAAATGCACTTTTGGGTTTCCTGAGTCAGCTTTTTTAATAATTTGAATAACGAAACTTTGTGCAGTAAATCGAGATGTGTCGTAGGTTCGTCTAAAATAATTAACGGCGTATCCTGCGCAAGAGCACGCGCAATTAAAACTTTTTGTAATTGACCGTCGCTGATCTCAAAATGTTTTTTTCGTGCCAAATGTTCGATCTGTGTAAGCTGCATCGCCTGCTGTACTTTTTCGATATCATCATCCGATAGAGTATCTACCCAATTGGTATACGGCTGACGCCCTAAAGCGACCAATTCAAAAACAGACAGATTACTTGGAGGGAGTTTTTCTGTTAAAACTAAACTTAAATTTTGAGCTAATTCTAAAGGTTTATAATCGGAGATGTTTTTATCATTCAAATAAACTTTTCCGGATAATGGTTTCTGGATTCCGGTTATGGTTCTCAGCAAAGTTGATTTTCCTATTCCGTTTGCACCTATTAAACTGATCAATTTTCCAGAAGCTAAATTCAGATTTAAATGTTCCGCAATAGTTGTAACGGCCTTCTTGGATTTATATCCAATATTTAAATTTGAAGTTGATAAAATGTTTTTCATTGCAAGTTATTTTTAACACATAGAGATATAGATTCTCTCTTTTCCTTTAAAAGTTTTTTAAAAAATTACATGTAATTAAAACATAGCTAAATTTATAACTTTGGCAACAGCCTAAAATATTCATTTACAAATGTCTTTTGTCCTTCTTTAAAAATATTAAAGCAATTAAAATTAACTATAATTCCTTTTGGAGCTTTTAAAAGTTTCATATAAGTCATGAGCTGCGCTTCATGTATTGGATTTATTTCTGATGTTGCCTTTAATTCTACAACTAAACAATTCTCAACAAATAAGTCACATCGTAAATCAGCATTTAATTCCTTATTTCTATAAATCAAAGGTACTTTCATTTCTGTAAAAAAATTTATTTTTCGATAAGTTAGTTCTTCTTTTAAACATTCATGATAGATGTTTTCAAGCAATCCTTTCCCTATACTTTTATGAACTTCTATGCACGCACCCACTACTTGATAGCTTAACTCGTCTAAATATTTTTGTGTAATCATTAATCTAATTAAAATAGAACTCTGCCGATTTCACCATCTATGATTGTTATAGAAAAATGAAATGCCTTTTTAAAAGATTTACAGCTATGTTCCTATGTGTTAAAAAAGACTAATATATTACTTTTGTAAGTTATTACCTAAAATTTCTTTTTCTGACTAAAAGCCAGATTACAACCGGCGCTCCAATTATTGAGGTAATGGCATTTATTGGAAGCGTAATATCAAACCCCGGCATTTCTGAAACTATATCACAAAACAACATAATTGCGGCTCCAAAAAACAAAGTACTCCAAAACAAAATCGAATGATTGCTGGTTTGAAAAGTCAGCTTTGCGATATGCGGTACGGCCAGTCCAATAAACGCAATCGGCCCTGCAAAAGCAGTTATGCTTCCTGCCAGAATACTGGTTGCAAATATGATAATCAGTCTGGCTTTCTTGAAATTCAGTCCGACACTTTTTGCATAGTTTTCGCCTAATAACAATGCGTTCAAAGGTTTAATACTGCCTGCACTCAAAAGAAGACCGATTAAAACGCAAACTGAAAAGATACCAATTGTAGACCAGGAAAGATTTCCTAAACTTCCCATAGACCAAAAGGTAAATTTCTGAAGCTGTTCTGCTGTACTGAAATACGTTAAAACGGAAACAATTGCAGTGGTAAAACTACCGAACATTAATCCAACAATTAAAATAGCCATTGTATCTTTTAAGCGCTGCGAAACGACTAAAACCAGAAGCAAAACCAATGTACTTCCTAACGTTGAAGCCATAACTATTCCGTATGGCGATAAAGCGATTGTACGTAAAAAAGAAGGCAGAAAACCTGCCCCTAAAATCACAAAGGCAACTCCCAGACTGGCACCGGAACTTAATCCTAAAACGTAAGGTCCTGCAAGCGGATTTCTAAATAAAGTCTGCATAAGTAAACCACTGATTGATAAACCAGCGCCAACCAAAACAGCCGTTATAGCTTTTGGAAGTCTATAATTTATAATAATATATTCCCAAGTCGATTTGCTGGCTTGTCCGCCTGTCAAACTGGTGAAAACTTCTTTTAAGGGAATCGTAACCGATCCTAAACTAATACTGGCAAGAAACATAAAAACTAAACCAGCAGCCAGCATTAAAAATAAAATGGTATTTCGTTTTTTATCTGTCAATTTAGTTCAGTTTAGACGCAAAAGTAAATTCGTAACTTGGCAGTAAATCGGGATGAAAAATTTTGATATAATCTTTCAGAACCAAATCAGGTCGGCTTGGCGATAATTCATAATAAATTGTTCCTCCTGTTGCGCCAAGTTTACTTTCAAAACTATAAACATTTTTATTTTTAAAGGCGTCAAATTCTGTATAATGCGGATTATTTTTTCCTAATTCTTCTAAGGTTTTAACAGAACCTGTAGCGATCCAAAAGTTTGCGGTTTTGGCTTTTACCAATACTTTTTCAAAAGAGAGCCCTTCACTTCCTGTTCCTTTAAGATCTGCCCATAAATAATTCGATTTTGCATCTTTCATAAATTCTGCAACCCAGCTCTCTCCTTTTGCAACGTACCAAACATCCTCATACATTGATCCGTACAAAACGCTTGATGCGGCAGGCTGTTCTGATACCAATTTTTGAGCTTGTTTGTAACTGTCTACAATTTTATCAAACAGTTCTTTGGCTTTATCTTCTTTCCCAAATAAGGCACCGTAAAGTTTGATCCATTCTGCTTTTCCGAGCGGAGACTGTTCCATCCAGTCGCCTTGAATTAAAACATTTAAACCGCTTTTTTTCAAATTATCCAGCATCGGATTGTTATTATCAATTCCAAATGTTACAATTAAGTCTGGCGCAAGCTCGATCAATTGTTCGATATTTAATTTTTCGTTTTGTCCAACGTTTTTTACCGAACCTTTATCAATTAATACTCTTGTTTTTTCTGATGAAATATAATCGGTTTGAGGAAAACCAACCAGTTTATTTTCTACTTCGAGCATTTCCAGAAAAGGAATATTTGTTGTAGAAGTTACCACAACAGATTCTAAAGGCACTTTTATAGAAGTGTATTTTTCTAAGCTGTCCGGTACTTTTGCTTCTTTTTCTTTTAGAACATAAGTAAAATTTTTATTGGAGTTTGGCCAGGGATTTATAATTTTTACGACCGAATATCCCTCGTATTTTAGAATAGAAAGTCCAGAAGCATATTCTACACTATTTGTAATATTTTCAGAAATGGTACTATTCTGTGTTTCATTCTTTTTACACCCGATTAGGAGAAAAAACGATAAAATAAAAATCAATTTAGGAAATAATGATTTCATATGGCAGATGTGTTGTTTTTGGTTTTAAAAGGTGCAGCACCTATTGTGACTGACTGCTTGAATCAATTTAATTTATTCTTTTTTGAATAATGACAAAGGTAAAGCAATTTCTAAATTTTTTGTTTAATTTTATTCTTACAAAAGTCAACAATACCATTTTTATATTATGAACACCGTAAAAACAAAAATCTGCTCTAGCTGCGAATCCCTTTTCAGCTGTGGAGATATTTCTGTTGAGAACAAATGCTGGTGCAATGATTTCCCTCCCATTTTTAATCTCTCTGATGGCGGAGACTGCCTTTGTCCAGCTTGTTTTAAAGAAGCATGCATTGACAAAATCGACGCTTATGTAGAAACAATAACTCCAAAAAAAGCACTTTATAATAAAGCTGCAACATTAGAAAAAACCGAAATATTGATTGAAGACATAGATTATTATATCGAAAATGGAGATTATGTTTTTAAATCCTGGTTTCATCTTAAAAGAGGTAGCTGTTGCGGCAACGACTGCAGACATTGTCCTTATTAAATTTTGCAGCATTTATACTCAAACACACAGAGGTAATTAAAATCTTACTTTAACAGCTGTTTTGTTTAGAATTTCACATAAAAAGCAAAAGAAATTTGAAAATTCAATATTTTAAATTCTATCTTTGCACGAAATTTAAGGTTGGGTTATATTTTTATATAACACATTAAAAGGGAATCAAGTAAAAACTTGAGCTGTACCCGCAACTGTAAACTTAGTTCTGAAAAGAATGCTTGTTGTTAGCTGCAAAGCCACTGTTCGCCCCTGCGATTGGGAAGGTAAACAACAAGACGTAAGCCAGGAGACCTGCCTTTATAACAAATATCGAACTCTCGGGAAAAAGGGTGTAGAAATTATGACTTTAAAAAAATGTTTTGTTTTTTGCTTTCTAGTTTTGTGCCAGATTATTTCGGCGCAGCAAGATTCTATTACCAAACTTAAAGAAGTTATAGTTTCTGACATTAACCTTAAAAAGTATGCTGCATCGCAGTCCGTTCAGGTTTTGAATGATTCTGTTATCAGTAAAAATCAATCCTCTTTAACTTCGCTTTTAAATTACAATACTGTTATTTACTTAAAAGAAAATGGTCTCGGAATGACTTCTACACCTTCCTTTAGAGGAACTACGGGATCACAAACTGCTGTAATCTGGAACGGAATAAACATCAATTCGCAGTTTTTAGGTCAGACCGATTTTAATACAATCGGAACCAGAGATTTTAATTCTATAGCTGTAAAAGCCGGAGGAGGAAGTATTTTGTACGGCAGCGGCGCTATTGGCGGGAGTATTCACCTTAATAATGATTTGAGTTTTAAAAATAATTTCTCCAATCAGGTATTTTTCAGCGCGGGAAGTTATGACACGTATAGTGCAAATTATCGACTTGCCGCATCATCAGAAAAATATAGTTTTCAGGCTAACATTTCAAGAAACAGTTCTGAAAACGATTTTAAATATCCCGGAAACACCAATCAAAAAAACATTAACGGAGAATATTACAATACAAGTTTGAATACCAATTTTGGATACAAAATAAACTCAAATAATACTTTAAAAATATACAGCCAGTTTTATGATTCAGAACGACATTTTTCTCTGACTTCTCCTACTGCGTCAAAAACAAAATACAATGATTTTAATACCCGCAGTCTTTTAGAATGGGAAAATGTATCGAACCGTTTTACTTCTAAAGTTAAAGCTGCTTACATAAGCGAATCTTATAAGTATTTCCCAAGTATTACTTCCGATTTTTTCACTTTTGGAAAAGTAGAAACCGCCATCATAAAATATGATTTGGCTTTTGATGTAAGTGATAAAATCAAATTAAATTCTATAATTGATTACAATAGAAATAAAGGTTACGGATCAAGTATTGATAATGTAAAAAGAGAAATAGGTTCTGCGAGTTTGCTTTTACGCCATTTAGTAACTGACAAATGGGATTATACGGCTAGTATTCGTCAGGAATTAACCGATAATTACGGAAACCCTTTTCTATTTTCTTTAGGAACAAGATACCAATTTGCCGATTTTTATCGTGTAAAATTAAATGCTTCAAAGAATTACAGAATGCCTACTTACAACGATTTGTTTTGGGAAGGAAGCGGGAATCCGAATTTAAAACCTGAAACATCTTATCAGGCTGAAATTGGCAATGAGTTTTTTACAAAAAACTTTTCCTTGTCTGTAACGGGTTATTACAATTCTATTAAAGATTTATTGCGCTGGGTTCCTTCAGAAGGCGGCGGTGACACTTGGTCACCAGAAAACACTTCTAAAGTGAGAGCATATGGTGCCGAAGTATTATTGGAATGGAAAACTAAAATTGACAACCATCATTTTACTATTAACGGAACTTACGCCTACACGGTTTCAGAAAGTAAACAGTTAATTAAGGGAGAAGTACTTTATAAACAATTGGTATATGTTCCTTACCATAAATTGACTGGTGCAGTTTCTTATAATTGGAAAAAAATATCTTCTTACCTACAATATTTATATAACGGAGAAGTCTACAGCACACCTTTTAACAGCATATCTGGAAAAATTAAAGATTATAACGTTGGTAATTTTGGAGTCGATTATGACTTTGGCACAAAAAACAGTTACAAACTTGGATTTCAAGTCTTAAATATTTTGAACGAAAATTATCAGCCTGTGATCAGCAGACAAATGCCTGGAAGAAATTATACGATATATATTAACCTTAACTTTTAAAAAACATGAAGAAATTGAACAAACTATTTTTGGCTGTTATTGTAAGCTCGGCATTTTTTGCATCTTGCAGCAGTGACGACGATAATACACCAGCAGTAGCACGCGGAAACTATGACGGAGGACTATTTATCGTAAATGAAGGAAATAACGGAACGACTAACGGAACAATTTCATTCTTATCAAGCGATCTTAAAATAGAGAACAACGTATTTACATTGGTTAATTCAGATAAAATTTCTGGCGATACACCACAAAGTATTGGTATCAATGGTGACTTTGCTTACATCATTACAAACGGATCTAATAAAATTGAACTTGTAAACCGTTTTACGTTTAAAAGTATCGCAACAATCACTACTGGTTTGAATAATCCTAGATTTATTGCTTTTGCAAACGGAAAAGGATATGTTACAAACTGGGGAGAACCAGGTTCTCCAACAGATGATTATGTAGCGGTACTTGATCTTACGACAAACACTGTAACTTCTAAAATTCCTGTTGCCGAAGGTCCTGAAAAAATCATTCAGAATGATGCAAAACTATACGTTGCTCACAAAGGCGGATGGAATCAAGGTAATTCTTTAACTATAATTAGTGCTGTTACTAATACAGTTACATCAAACCTTACAGTTGGAGACGTACCGAGTTCGTTAGTAAAAGACAATGGAACATTATATATTTTATGTGACGGAAAACCATATTATGCTGACGTAGAAACTGCTGGTAAAATTGTTAAGCTTAATTTAAGCACTAATACTATTACTTCTACAATTAATTTCCCAGAGAAAACACACCCTGGATTTTTGGATATAGAAAACAGTAAATTATATTATACTATTGGTACAGATGTTTATTCTACAGCTGTAAGCGCAACTACTTTGCCTGCTGCCTCAATATTCAAAGCGTCTAAAGTCACAAACTTATATGGATTTGCTGTAAAAAACAATCAGATCTATTTTGCTGATGCTGTAAACTATTCAGATGATGGAGATATTTATATCTATTCTTTAACAGGAACATTATCTAACACATTTGGAGTGGGTATAACGCCAAATGGTTTTTACTTTAACAATTAATTTTTAAAATTAGTTTTTAGTTTTTGGATTTTTTCAAAAAAGGCTTTCATTTCTGAAAGCCTTTTTTTATTTCTATTTTAATGATCTTAAAAGTCCTTCCGGAGCTTTTTCAAGATACATCTGATTCTTAATACCGTTTATTGCTTTAGCATCTGTAAAGGTCTTTAATTCTATTTTGTCCTGCGGAACTCTTTTGGCAGTTGCTCCCGTAATAGAAGCGATTGCCGTATTTAATAAAGGTTCTGAAGTTTCTCCTAAAACACCCATATTAGATAAACTTTCAAGTTGCTTCTGAGTTGGCTCTAGACCATCTGTATATTCGCCAAAATCACTTGCATTTACAATTTTCAATACCAAAGGCTGCATTGCATATTTATGATTTGGATTTACTTTTGATTTAGAGAATGTTTCAGAATCATATAAAGTTACCGATCCTACATTTTTTCCTGTTGTAAAATCCCCTATTTGAACAACCGTAATATAAGGCTTCAATCCGTTTATAACTAATTCACTTGCAGATGCCGTACCGCTTGTCGTCAAGATATAAATTTTATTTAGGCGAAGACTGTTTAATGGCGTTCCGTTAATATTATCTACAAATCTATTGTTTAATGATTCAGGATTTTCAGTTTCAAAAGCAGTGTTAATTTTGCTATTCCATTTTTGTTTTGCAAAAATCTTATCTTTAAACTGTCCTGTAATTAAGCTTGCCAAACGTGTAGAAGTCTGGATTGACCCTCCTCCATTATATCTTAAATCCAAAACCAAATCTGTGACTCCTTTTGATAATAATTCGCCAAAAGCGCTGTTCATCTGAGCATCATAGTTTGGATAAAATCCATTATACATCAAATAACCAATTTTATGATTTCCAGAAGTGATTACTTTATTAATTAAAATCGGATTTTCATCCAAAGTTGTTTTTGACAATTCTACCGATTTACCATTACTAGTTAGAGTAGTTCCGTTTAAGGTTGCCATATTTAAGGTATAACTTTCAGCATTTACCAATAAAGACTGATAATTAGAAACCGTTAATTGAGTACCATTTACAGCTGTAAAAATATCACCTCTTTTTATATCTTTTGCAGAAGCATTAGAATTAGGAATGATATATCTTACGTAGCCAAACAATTCTGTAGTGCTGTTTGGTTTATAGCTGAGCCTGAAATCAACTCCATCACTTTTTGAAGTTCCCTGCAGTTCTTGTTCCAGAACAGTATAATCATCAACAATCCAGCTGAAACGATCTACCGCCTGTCCTTTAGGAAATTTACTGATGGGTTTATACAGCAAATCCTGAAACAAATCTTCTGGATTAGAATATCCTGCCAAAAAAGAGTTAAGAGCTTGTTGATTATTGCCAAAACGGTCGTCTGCCAAATTGGGTACATCTGCCTGCCATAAATAGTACTGATGTAATCCTTTCCAGATAAAATCATTTACCTGCAACGATGCCGGTGCATCTACATCATCCTGATCTTCACACGACTGCAAAGAAAAAGCAAGAACAAATAATATAAGTATGGTTTTGAATATTGTCTTCATAAATCTGGTTATATAAAACTATTAACGTAAAAATACTACCTTTAGTTTTAACATTTATAAGTTTCTTAAAATTATTTTAAATAAAAAATAATTCAATTCTCCTGTAACAAAAATAATTGTGCTTCGTCTTGACTATATAAGCTGACTATTAAGCACTAAAATGTAAGTTAACTTAGCAGCCAAAACCAACCCAAAATAAACCACAGATGAACCAAATTGTGTTTATAGAATTAATAAATCCTTTTAAAGACAAAGTATTTCGTCTGGCAAAAAGATTGCTTACCAGCACAGAAGAGGCCGAGGATGCCACTCAGGAAGTAATGGTGAAGTTATGGAATAAAAAAGAAAATTTAGGCGCATATAATAGTGTAGAAGCACTAGCCATGACAATGACCAAAAATTATTGTCTGGATCAGTTAAAATCTAAACGGGCAGGAAATCTTCAGATTGCGCATAACAATTTTACAGACCGGCAGCCTCAATTAGACAAAAAATTAGAAGATGCAGACAGCTTAGAGTGGGTAGGAAAAATAATTGCAGAACTGCCCGAACAATTACAAATAATAATTCAGTTACGCGATGTTGAACAATATGAATTTGATGAAATTGCGAAAATTGTCAATATGAATGAAACGGCTATCAGAGTAGCACTTTCGAGAGCGAGAAAAAAAATTAGAGAATCAATGGTTAACACACACAGTTATGGAATTAAATAAAATAGAAAATATATTAGAAAAATACTTTCAGGGAGAAACTTCTATTGCTGAAGAAAAAGAATTAAAAGAATACTTTTCTTCATCAGATGTTGCGCAGCATTTGGAGCAGTATAAGCCAATGTTTGGTTATTTCTCTCAGGTAAAAGAACAAAAATCGACCAAGGAACTCGAGAACTTTGATCAAAAAGAAGAAGCAATACCATTAATCACCAAGTCTCGTGATAAAAAACGAAATGCATGGTTATCTATTGCAGCCTCTATTGTTGTTTTACTAGGAATTGGAACCTATATGTATGAAAGCGAAAAAACTACAACTACTGTAGTCGCGCAATCTGAATTAGGAACCTATGATAATCCCGAGGAAGCCCTTGCAGCAACGCAAAAAGCTTTAGCATTATTATCTAACAATGTTAATGTTGGTATCGAAAGTGTACAATACATTAACGAATATGAGAAATCAAAAAACAAAATATTTAAACAATAATTAAATCAATCAAAAATGAAATCAACAAATCAGGAATACAGAAAACATAATACAAACAGCATGGTTAAGAAGTTTGTCCTAACAATCGTATTTACATTGATCACAACAGCTTTTTATGCACAAAATGCTTTTGATAAATTTGACGGTCAAGACGATGTGACCTCTGTAATTGTAAACAAAAAAATGTTCGATTTAATGAGCAAAGTAAAAGTTGATGCTTCTGATAAAGAAACACAGCAATACATTAATCTGATTAAAAAATTAGATTACCTAAAAGTGTTTACTACTAAAAATCCTAAAATCGAAGCAGACATGAAAGCTTCTGCCGACAAATACATCAAGTCATCTGGTTTAGAAGAATTAATGCGAGTAAACGACAGCGGGAAAAATGTTAGAATAATGGTGAAATCTGGCGCAAGCGATACACAGATCAAAGAATTGCTAATGTTTGTAGACGGTGCTAAAAATGACGAAACGGTTCTATTATCCTTAACAGGTAATTTTGATCTAAACGAAATTTCTGTACTAACAGACAAAATGCAGCTTCCTGGCGGAACTGATCTTAAAAAAGCCTCTAAAGGTAAAAGATAATATGAAAGTCAGTGTTTTTACCTCAGCCCTTATAGCATTACTAACTTTAATAAGTTGTAATTCTGAACCTTCTCTGCAAAAGTATTTTGTTGAAAATACAGAGAAAAAAGATTTTATTGCACTTGATGTTTCGTCTAATATTTTAAATCTGGATAAAGCACAACTATCTGCAGAGCAAAATGAAGCTTTAAAATCATTTGACAAAATGAACATTTTAGCATTCAAAGCAAATGATAAAAATCAAGCCGAATTTGAAACAGAGCGTGCAAAAGTAAAAGACATTCTGAAAAATCCAAAATACCAGCAGTTAATGAAGGTTGGTTCTGGTAAAGACGGTGCCTCTATAAGTTATGTAGGTACAGATGAAAACATAGAAGAATTTGTAGTTTTTGCCAACAGAAAAGAAAATGGTTTTGCGGTAGTCCGCGTTTTAGGCAAAAATATGAATCCGAATAATATCATGACCTTAATGTCGGTTTTACAAAAATCAAACATTAATATGGATCAATTAAAACCGCTGCAGGAATTAATGAAATAATTTCAATCTTACTTTAAAACGAAGAAAGCTCCAGAAATGGAGCTTTTTTTATTTATAAATATAACGTGTTTTCTATGGCATGCTTTCGGAACATAAAAATGAAAGATAAAACTTACGTAAAATTAATTTATTAGGTACATTTGCAATCAACCTAAACAAAAAAATTAATAAAATTATGGTACAAAAAACATCGATTGCGTATATAGCCGCATCTTGGGTAGCACTTGCAGCAGGAACAACAGGCTTTATAGTAGGACTTGCGAGAGCAGAAATGCTGCTAAATGAAAAAGGATATTATTTTACAGTTCTAATGTTCGGTCTTTTTGCTGTAGTTTCATTGCAAAAAAGTGTGAGAGACAAACTTGAAAATCTTCCTGTAACAGATATCTATTACGGAATCTGCTGGTTTGGAACACTTCTATCTGTTGCGCTATTAATTATCGGATTAATAAATGCAACCATTTTACCGAGTGAAAAAGGATTCTATGCTTTTGCGTTTTTATTAGCCTTATTTGGTGCTATTTCTGTGCAAAAAAACACAAGAGATAATATGGTATTTAATAAAAATCAATAATATTTCTGATTTACAGCCTGCTGCACGAAACATAAGATGAATTTAATCCCTGCAAAGCCGATAAATATTCAATCTTACTTTAAACGAAAAAGCTTCAGAAATGGAGCTTTTTTTTATATCTCAATTGCCATAATTATTTAAAACTGAATTTAACTTATAAGAAAATAAATTCTAATTTTTTTAAATTTCAGGTTGAAAAAATTAGTAAAAATTCATTTACATTTACTGCTTAATATAACCTTTTAAATACCACTAATGAAAACACCAAAAATTCTTTTACTCCTTTTTATTTTTGCTTTAAACAGCTGCTCAAGTGACAGCGAAACTCCAGAAGATCCAACCTTACCAACATCAAAATTTGCAATGACTGCAAAAGTTGACGGGACTTTATGGGAAATGAATAATCCGTTTAACACAAATTACGCAACAAAACCGTTATTTGATTATTATCCGACAGCGCTGTACATTCAGTTAGCAGGAAGAAAAAATGTAGTAGACGAAATTAGACTTTACATTAAAAGAAGCGACCTTAAGGTTGGAACTTATTCTATCACACCAACTACTTTTGACGCTACAAAAACCCAAATTGAAGTATCTCTTAACAGTAAAGCAAAACTTCAATATGTAGCCGAAGGAACTTTATCTATTACTTCAGTTGACTTAACAGCCAAAACAGTAGCAGGAACTTTTTCTTTTAATTGTGTCGAAGATTACTCAAAAACAATAAGTACTTCTAATCCAGTTACAACAAAAGTAACAGAGGGAACTTTTAATTATAAGTATGATGTTGCAAACTAAATAAAAACTGCACAAAAACAAAAAAGCTCCAATTACTTGGAGCTTTTTTTATATCAGGATTTGAGATTATTTACTCAAATACATTTTTCTTCTAGAGTACAATTCGTAGAATTGATCGTCTTTTAAGTCATCAATAAACAAGATGCTTTCTCCTGTCGATTTCATTTCTGGTCCTAATGCTTTGTTTACATTATGGAATTTACTGAAAGAGAAAACCGGCTGCTTAATCGCATAACCTTTCAATTGCGGATTAAAGTCGAAGTCTGTTACTTTATTGTGTCCTAACATTACTTTTGTAGCATAGTTTACATAAGGTTCTCCGTAGGCTTTTGCAATAAACGGAACTGTTCTCGAAGCTCTAGGATTTGCTTCGATAATGTAAACCGTATCGTCTTTTATCGCAAACTGAATGTTGATTAAACCAACAGTTTTTAAAGCTCTAGCAATTTTTATTGTATGATCTTTAATTTGTTGCATTACAAATTCTCCTAAGTTAAAAGGAGGCAAAGTAGCGTTACTATCTCCAGAGTGAACTCCGCAAGGCTCAATGTGCTCCATAATTCCGATGATGTACACATTTCCATCAGCATCACAGATTGCATCTGCTTCTGCTTCGATTGCTCCGGCTAAATAGTGATCTAAAAGCAATTTATTTCCAGGAATCATTTTCAATAAATTGATCACGTGTTCCTCTAATTCTTTTTTGTTGATTACAATTTTCATTCCCTGACCTCCTAATACATAAGAAGGACGAATCAATAATGGGAAGTCTAAAGTATCTGCTAAAGCAGAAGCTTCGTCTGCCGTTTCAGCGATTCCGAATTGTGGGAAAGGAATATGTAATTCTTTCAATAGATCTGAGAATCTTCCTCTGTCTTCAGCTAAATCTAGTGCATCAAAACTAGTTCCGATGATTTTCACTCCGTATTTAGATAATTTCTCAGCCAGTTTCAAAGCCGTTTGTCCACCTAATTGAACAATTACACCTTCCGGTTTTTCATGCTGAATAATATCGTAAATATGCTCCCAGAAAACAGGCTCAAAGTATAATTTATCCGCTGTATCAAAATCAGTCGAAACTGTTTCCGGATTACAGTTGATCATAATCGTTTCGTAACCGCATTCTTTTGCTGCCAAAACTCCGTGTACACAAGAATAATCAAACTCAATTCCCTGACCAATTCTGTTTGGTCCAGAACCCAAAACGATGATTTTCTTTTTATCGGTTACAATGCTTTCGTTATCTACATAACGCTCGCCGTTTGCTTTTTCGATTTCGGCCTCAAAAGTGGAGTAATAATAAGGTGTTTTTGCTTTAAATTCCGCAGCACAAGTATCAACCAGTTTAAACACACGGTTAATGTTTTGATCCATACGCAATGTATGTACTTCACTTTCCAGACAATTCATCATGTGAGCAATTTGTCTGTCTGCAAAACCTTTTTGTTTCGCTTCAAGCAAAAGTTCTTTTGGAAGATTAGAAATTTTATAGTTAGAAATTTCTTTCTCCAAAGTATAAAGCTCTTCATATTGTTTCAGGAACCACATATCGATTTTTGTGATTTCATGAATACGGCTCAACGGAATTCCCATTGCAATTGCATCATAAATTACAAAAACACGATCCCAGCTTGCAAAAGTTAGTTTCTCGATAATTTGTTCGTAGTTTTTATATCCTTTTCCGTCAGCACCCAAACCGTTTCTTTTAATCTCTAAAGATTGCGTTGCTTTGTGTAATGCTTCTTGGAAAGATCTTCCAATTCCCATTACTTCCCCAACAGATTTCATCTGAAGACCTAAAGTTCTGTCAGCACCTTCGAATTTATCAAAGTTCCAACGTGGTATTTTAACGATTACATAATCCAAAGTCGGTTCAAAAAGCGCCGAAGTCGATTTTGTAATTTGATTTTGCAATTCATCCAAATTGTATCCTAAAGCTAGTTTAGAAGCAATTTTAGCAATCGGATAACCCGTCGCTTTTGATGCTAAAGCTGATGAACGCGACACACGAGGATTAATCTCGATTGCTACGATATCCTCTTTTTCGTCTGGCGAAACTGCAAATTGTACGTTACATCCTCCCGCAAAATTTCCGATACTTCTCATCATTAAGATAGCGTAGTCACGTAATTTCTGGAAAGTGGTATCAGATAATGTCATTGCTGGTGCAACTGTAATCGAATCTCCAGTATGAATTCCCATTGGGTCCATATTTTCGATCGAACAAATGATTACAACATTATCGTTTTTATCTCTTAAAAGCTCTAACTCGTATTCTTTCCATCCCATTAAAGCTTTATCAATTAAAACTTCATGAATTGGAGACGCTTCTAAACCGCGGGTTAAAAGCTCATCAAAATCTTCTTTTTTATAAACAATTGCTGCTCCTGTTCCTCCAAGTGTAAACGAAGGACGAATTACAAGCGGAAAACCAAATTCCTGAGCAATTTCTTTCCCTTCAAGGTATGAAGTAGCTGTTTTTGCAGGTGCAGTTGGTACATTGATTCTTTCTAAAAGCTGTTTGAACTGCTCTCTGTCTTCTGTAATATTAATCGCGTTTACATCAACTCCAATTAATTTTACTCCGAAATCCTGCCAGATTCCTTTTTCTTCAGCTTCCAAACACAAATTCAAAGCGGTTTGTCCTCCCATTGTAGGCAAAACAGCATCAATTTGTGGATGTTCTTTAAGAATTTCAATAATCGATTTTGTAGTTAATGGTTTTAAATAAATATGATCGGCCATACTTGGGTCGGTCATAATCGTCGCCGGATTTGAGTTAATAAGAATAACTTCAATTCCTTCTTCACGAATAGAACGTGCAGATTGAGATCCTGCATAATCAAATTCGCAAGCTTGACCAATAACAATAGGTCCTGATCCTATTATTAAAACTGATTTAATTGATGTGTCTTTAGGCATTGTATATGTATTGTGTAGTTATAAAAGTATTTTAAAAAACATTTCTAGTGCGCTATAAACTAGAATGTTGAGAAAATTTTTACCGACAAGGTATAAAAAAAGGCGATACTAAGAAAGTAACGCCTTATTTATGTTTATAGAAACATTATTTTTTGTGTCTAGGTTCGCTAGAAACAGTCAATTTATGTCTTCCTTTTGCTCTTCTACGCGCTAGAACTTTTCTTCCATTCGCAGAAGCCATTCTGTCCATAAATCCGTGCTTATTTCTTCTTTTTCTTTTCGATGGTTGAAATGTTCTTTTGCTCATTGCTTTGTATCTTTAAAATGGTATCTAATATCTCTTTTCCGTTTTTGAATATCGTTGTTCCAAAACCGAGTGCAAATATACAAAGACTTTTTTTTCTGGCAAGCACTTTAATAAAAATATTTTTAATTCATTTTACTATATTTGCAATCACAAATTTACATTAATTATGTTTCATAAAAATATTAAACTTATTTTGGCCGGACTTCTTGTAGTTGCTGGCATTTGGCAATTTACAGAGAGTAATATCGGGAATGGTATATTCCTTATATTATTGACTGCAATTCCAATTTTTCTTTACTTTAAAAACGAATTTATCCTTTTAGCTTTCCTTAAATTAAGAAAACAAGACTTTGAAGGTGCAAAAAAATGGCTTGCCTATATCAAAAATCCAGAAGCGGCCTTAGTAAGAAAACAACAAGGTTACTTTAATTACCTACACGGAATCATGTTATCTCAAACCAATATCAACCAGGCAGAGAAACATTTTAAAAAAGCTATCGAGCTTGGACTATCAATGGATATGGATTTGGCTGTAGCTAAATTAAACCTTGCCGGAGTGGCTATGTCGCGCCGCAGAAAACTTGAGGCTACAAACTTGCTTAACGAAGCTAAGAAATTAGACAAACAAGGTATGTTGAAAGAGCAGATTACAATGATGAAAGATCAAATGAAGAAAATCTAACGATTTTAAATTTCAATATTTTAAATCCCAAATTCCAGAAAGGAGTTTGGGATTTTTTATTGTAAAGTATCAACAACAAAGTTTGATGGTAATTTCATTATTACCATTTTATTCATTTCTTCCAGATCAATTTTCTTGTCCGTTTTTGTAAATTTATGAACGGACTTAATATTATCTAATGATTTAGCGAAAAGCCAAAATCGATTTGGTCCATTATGCCCATGAATTTTAAGTTTTCTTGTTTGATTTTCATCCTTTAACACAAAAGCGTTAGTTTCTCCATCATCAACCTGGCTTTCATAAACATGATTCTTTGGAAAAGTTATTGTATTTAAGATATTATGAATCCTTTCTTTTTCATCTCTATTCAAAATCGTAAAGAATGTTTCTTCTTTAAAACCATAAACATCTATATAATATAGAGTGTCCGAAGAATTAAATTTTAAATAATACGATTCGTGAATATTCCATTTAAAAAAAGTTAAATCAACCTCTTTTTTAGATGAATTAGTACATCCTGTCAAAATTAAAACTACCGCTACGGCTAATTTCCTCATATCATTTTTAATCCTCCAATATTATAGAAGGCAGATTTTCGTTCAGCCATTTATATTTATTGAGAATCATAATATGCGTACCGCCTTTTACCACAATACAGCTGTTAATATATTTTATAGGAAAGACATGATCCTGATCTCCATGAATGTGTATTACTTTTTCATCGGCTTTATTTCGATCCCAGCGAATAACTGTTTCTACAGCCCACTGCAAATAATAAATATCACGTACAGATAGAAATTTTTCGTACAGCTGAATACGTTTATTTATTTTTTCTCCAAACGAAAATTTCGCAAGCTTTTCTACATTTAATAAGATCTGCATCGGAATTAGTTTATAGGCTTTTGTTCTCTTCCCTATTTTCATTCTTCTTGGAAATTCGACATTACTGCGAACACTCGAAATAATAATTACTTTTCGTGCATTGATGTGTTTTGTAATTTCCTGTACCAAAATTCCTCCAAACGAAACTCCAATTAAAACAGGATCCGGATGTTTGATATATTTGCTGATGCGAAGTGCATAATCGGATAAAGATTCTTTTGGATTTGGAATCTGCCATTCTAAAAAAAATACTTCAAAAACAGATTCGTCTAAATTAATCCTTTCAAAAATAGAAGGACTTGCCGCCAAACCTGGCATAAAATAAACCGGAATTTTACTCATTGCACAAAAAATAAATTATAATTACGACTTTTAATAACAAAGTTTAAAGTTACTTTATTTAATATACTCCAAGCAAATTTCGGACCGTAATATTATGCTTCATATAAAATAAAAAATGTAAAAATTACATTTACTACAGGCTATCTGGAAAAAATAACTTAATATTGAATATCAATTGATTACCTTTGTATTTGAAATAAATTCGGATAAAAAAACTTATACAGAATTTTCTTTCGAACTTATTTCACCCTCAAATTTATTTATAAACATGACCTAAAAAAAAATTATTATGGAACAAACTATTGAAACGATGGAAATCAAAGACAATACTTTTGCTAGACAATTTGAGACCATAGTACCACAAGGAATGATTAGTGTTGAATATTCATTTCAGGAAAAAAAAATCTTCTTAACCAAAATCAACACACCAGAAGGCTACGACAACCCGGCTGTAATTGACGGACTGCTTAAAAACATCATGGAAATTGTCATCGAAAAGAAATTTAGGATAATGCCTATTTCTCCAAAAATCGCATTGTTTATCAAAAAAAATCCGAAGTATAAAGAATTGCTTCCTCCAGGAATCAGAATTTAAAAATCACCAATTAGTCGGAGCCATAAACCTCCGATGGCCATATAAATAAAAAGCATAACCAATCCGGTTATTAAACCCTTGACCCACCAGCTTTTCAGGTCGACGTAACCGCTTCCGAAGAAAACTGGTGCTGGTCCGTGGCCATAATGTGTTAATGTTCCATAAATTGAACCTACAAAACCCAGCATAAAAGCGAGTAAAAGTCCGGGAATCCCCAGTGAAACTCCGACACCTAATAAAGCGGCATACATCGCGGCTACGTGAGCTGTTGCGCTCGCAAAAAGATAATGACTAAAAAAGTATACTAATATTATTATCGGAAAAGCCATCTGCCAGCTTAATCCGCCAATTTCTGCTTTTACCACATTGCTAAACCAGCCGATAAAACCCAATTCGTTTAGCGAACTGGCCATCATAACTAAAACAGAAAACCACACTATGGTGTCCCAGGCTCCTTTTTCTGCCTTTACATCATCCCAAGTTAAAACTGAAGTGAGCAATAAAATCACCAAACCTATAAAAGCAGTTGTTGTGGCATCGATAGAAAACAAGTCGCCTGTCATCCAAAGGAATAATAAAATAAAAAAGGTAAGAAGCATCATCCATTCGTTTCTGGTAATAGGTCCCATTTCTATAAGCCTCTGACTTGCTATTTGTGGAGCATCTCCCGTTTTTTTAAGCTCTGGCGGATAAATTTTATACAATACAAAAGGAATAACAAAAAACGAAATTAATCCCGGAACAATCGCTGCGGCTGCCCAAGACATCCAGGTAATTTTTATCCCCAGATTCAATGCAAATTTTTGACACATCGGGTTGCTTGCGGTTCCCGTCAAAAACATAGAGGAGGCAATTAAATTGGCATTATAACTGCTCAACGTAAGATAAGCTCCTAATTTGCGGTGTGTTTCCGGCTGATCGGGCATTGAGCCAAAACTCATCGCCATAGCTTTCATTATCGGATAAATAATACCGCCGCCTCTTGCAGTATTACTTGGCACGGCCGGCGCAAGCACTAAATCGGCCAAACCTAAACCATAAGCGAGACCAAGCGAACTTTTGCCGAATATTTTTATGAATAAAAAAGCAATTCGGTTTCCTAAACCGGTTTTAATAAATCCTCTTGCTATAAAAAATGAAATTCCGATAAGCCAGATTACCTTATCTCCAAAACCTTTTAATGCTAATGTAATTGATTTTCCTGCATCTCCCGGAGCTAAAACCTGCGAAAAAGCAGTTAGAGCAATCGCAATCATACACATGGTTCCCATAGGAGCCGCTTTTAGAATAATTCCGAGAATTGTAGCTGCAAAAATGGCAAACAAATGCCACGCTTCGGGAACTACACCGCTTGGAGCGGGAATGAACCAAATTACAATTCCGACCACAAGTGTGATCAGGGTTTGAGGAATCTTTACTTCTTTCACAACGATGGGAATTAAATTAAAGCCTGCATTGAAATTGTATTATAAATAAGGTATTGTCATAAGTGGATGTATCTGGAATATTGCGATCAAAATCATCGATCTGCAGCCCCATTTCTATTCTTCCTGTATATGCTTTTCCGAACTCGAGACTAATCATGGGCGTGTAGGTCTCTCTGACATTCGAATCAACTTTATAATTGGAATCGAATGATTCATAACGGCACGAAAATTCTAATGCTGTCAGTTTTTTATAATTTATTACATATCTCAAATTGGGCAGGAAATAAATCCCGCGCATTTGGTAATCGTCAACATCCGGAGTTCTGTTCGCCGGAGGTAATGAAAAATACAAATTAGAATTTGTTCCTTGTTTGTATTCAATCTGCAGGTCAAAAGTAAATTGGTCTGTTAGTTTAAAATCACTGGTAATATCAGCTCCAAAAGCAAAAACCTTTTCTTTAAAAACTTTTCCGATACCGCTGTTTAAACCTAAATTGATTTTATGCTTTTTAGACAGCCCAAAAACCAATCTTGAAGAATATTGTTTGCCGTTATCTTTATCCATTTCCTGATTTTTTCCGTTTCCATTTAAAACAGAAAAGGCATAATCAATTGGAATTTTTCCAATTTCAAAAGCACCGCTTGCCGAAGCTCCGATTTGAAAACTCGTCCAGCCGTTTTTTCCAAATTCATAATATTGATTGGAGAAATCAAATGATTTGATAATGTCTACAGGAACTAATTCTTCGATACCAAAAGCCGGACGGAATTGACCTCCGATTAAAGCAATATATTTATTGAAAGTATATTTTGCATAGGCGTTTTCCAGTACTTTTCCTTTAGAATCCGATTTAAAATCGGCAAGGTTAACCAGAATTACCACTTCTGCAGCTTCGCTTAATTTGGTATTTGCGCCAACACGCATTCGTTTAATATCAAACGAACTTTGGACGGCTTCACCTGTAGAATGATGGACGCCCATGACGTCGACATTTTTGCCAGAACTTTCTAAATACCTGGCTTGTAAAAGTCCCTTAAATTGAAACTGAGGATATTTCACACTGCTTTCTGAATTCTCGGGAGTTTGAGCATTTATCAAAAGAGGTAAAAAAAGGAAAAGAGCAGCTGGTATAAGCAAAGATTTTTTCATAGCTGTATTATAAAATTAATAGTTACAACCGATACTAGAATCAATTCTTTACTTTACAGCAAAAAAGCTAACTGCTTATATTTCAATATCAAAGATCAAGCGAATGTAGTAAAAAACAAACAACTTATATCACAATTAGTAAGAAATATATTTTTTAACGAAATAAAAAAAGCACAAGTTTAAAACTTGTGCTTTTAAATTATATCAGGAATAAAAATTTACTTTTCAATCTCTCTCATCGAATCCATTTTTTTATGAGCAAGGAAACCTGCCACATCTTCAAAATGTTCTTTTACTCTTTTGTTTCCAAATTCAAAAACCTTAGTTGCTAATCCGTCAAGGAAATCACGATCGTGAGAAACCAGGATTAAAGTTCCGTCAAAATCACGCAGGGCATCTTTAATGATATCTTTTGTTTTCATATCCAAGTGATTTGAAGGCTCATCCAGAATCAATAAATTAACTGGCTCCAACAACAATTTGATCATAGCCAAACGGGTTTTTTCTCCACCCGAAAGTACTTTTACTTTTTTGGTAATATCATCACCCTGAAACATAAAGGCTCCTAAAATATTCTTGATTTGTGTTCTAATATCCCCAACAGCAATATTATCGATAGTTTCAAAAATAGTAGCATTTTCATCTAATAATGAAGCTTGGTTTTGAGCAAAATATCCAATTTGAGAATTATGACCAATATCAACACTTCCTTCATCGATACCTATTTCCTTCATAATGGCTTTGATCATCGTTGATTTTCCTTCACCATTTTTACCTACGAAAGCTACTTTCTGACCTCTTTCAATTACAATATTTGCATCTTTAAAAACCACATGATCGCCGTACGATTTAGACAGATCTTTTACTACAACAGGATATTGTCCTGAACGTGCTGCGGGTGGGAATTTTAATTTTAATGCTGAATTGTCTACTTCATCAACCTGAACAATAACCAGTTTTTCAAGCATCTTTACACGAGACTGAACGGCATCTGTTTTAGAAAAAGTTCCTTTAAAACGATCAATAAAAGCTCTGTTATCTGCAATCATTTTTTGCTGTTCATCGTATGCTTTCTGCTGGTGTACACGACGGTCTTTTCTAAGTTCTAAGTAATGAGAATATTTAGCTTTATAATCGTAAATTCTTCCCATTGTAACTTCAATCGTACGATTTGTAATATTATCTACAAATGCCCTATCGTGGGAAATTACCACAACCGCTTTTGCAGAAGTCAGCAAAAACTCTTCTAACCACTGAATACTTTCAATATCCATATGGTTGGTTGGCTCATCGAGCAAAATCAAATCTGGTTTCTGCAAAAGGATTTTTGCCAATTCGATACGCATTCTCCATCCTCCTGAAAATTCTGAAGTCTGACGTGTAAAATCTTCACGCTCAAAACCTAGACCCACCAAAATTTTCTCTACTTCGGCTTCGTAATTCACTTCTTCAATCGCATAGAATTTCTCGCTTAAGTCAGAAACTCTTTCGATTAATTTCATGTAAGCATCGCTTTCGTAATCTGTACGAACGGTTAACTGCTCGTTGATTTCGTCAATTTCAGCTTTCATTTTAAAAATCTCTCCAAAAGCTTTAGAGGCTTCTTCCATTACAGTCGATCCGTCTTTTGTCAATAAATGCTGAGGCAGATAAGCTACAACAGCATCTTTTGGAGTCGAGATACTTCCAGTTGAAGGTTTGCTTTGACCTGCAATTATTTTTAAAAGTGTCGATTTTCCCGCACCATTTTTACCCATAAGGGCAATTTTATCATTTTCATTGATAGCAAAAGAAACATCGCTAAATAATGTAGTTCCACCAAACTGAACCGAAATATCGTTAACTGTAATCATTGAGATTTTTGGATTTTAGACTGCCTAGAATTTTAGAATTTTCAGCAAGTATTTTTTTCAAGCTGCAAAGATAGATTTTAATTAGATAATGTGCCAATTTGACAATTAGATAATTTTGAGAATGTGACAATTAGAGAATTTTGATAATGTGCCAATTAGATAATTGGATAATTCTGATAATGTGTCAATTAAAGAATTAGAAAATGCGGCAATTAGAAAATTAGATAATTCTGAGAATGTGCCAATTTGATAATTAGTCAATTAGAGAATTAGAAAATCTTTAAATTAAAAATATCTTCATTCTAAACTGGACTGAAGTCCAGCTCTACAATATAATAGGTTCCTGCGGAACAGCAAGAGAGCCTTAGGTTCGGGCAATATTGTAGGGCTGGACTTCAGTCCAGTTTAAAGACAAGAATAAAAAAAACACAAAACCCGACAGGTTTAAAAAAAACCTGTCGGGTTTGCTGAAAATTATCGCATTTTCTAATTATCTAATTGACTAATTATCAAATTGGCACATTTTCTAATTATCAATCTTTCCTCCACTTTTTAGTTTCTTCAAAAATATGTTCTAAGATTGCAGATTCTGTTTGGTCAAATTCAATATTTCTTCGTCCCATTACTAATTTGGCAGTTTCAAAAGCTTTTTTAGTTACATAAGTTGTAAAACCTGCCGCACCGCCCCAAGAGAAGCTTGGTACAAAATTACGAGGAAAACCAGATCCAAAAATATTAGCACTTACTCCAACAACAGTTCCGGTATTAAACATGGTATTGATACCGCATTTACTGTGATCTCCCATCATTAAACCACAAAACTGAAGTCCGGTTTTTGCAAAACCTTCCGTTTCATAGCTCCACAATTTTACCTCTTCATAATTGTTCTTTAGGTTAGAATTATTACTGTCTGCTCCGATATTACACCATTCGCCTAAAACAGAATCACCCAAAAATCCGTCGTGTCCTTTGTTGGAATTTGCAAAAAGAACCGAATTCTTAACCTCTCCTCCTATTCTGGAACCGACACCAACTGTTGTGGCACCGTAGATTTTTGCATTTAGTTTAACTTGTGCATTCTCGCATAAAGCAAAAGGACCGCGAATTACTGTACCTTCCATTATTTCAGAATTCTTACCTACATATATAGGTCCGTTTGAAGCATTTAAAGTCACAAACTCCAATTTTGCTCCTTCTTCTATAAAAATATTTTCTGGCGAAATTACATTGACACTTTTTGGAATTGGCTGTGATTTTCTGTCTTCTGTCAGATAAATAAAATCTTCACGAATAGCGGCATCATTTTTAGAAAAAATATCCCAAGTGTGTTCTACAGTAAGAGCGTTATCATTGTATTGAATTATCTCGTAAGTATCAAAATCTACTTCTTCCTGATTTTCTGAGGCAAAAAAAGCAATTACATCCTCTCCTTTAAAAATCGCCTGATTTTCCTTAAGATCAGAAACCATCTCTGCCAGCGTATCATTTGGTAAATAAGCGGCATTGATCATTACATTTTCTTCCATTTCTACCATCGGAAATTTCTCCGATAAGTATTCTTCTGTTATGGTTGTTATGGTTGAACCTAAACGCATTTCCCATTTTTGACGAATTGTCATTATTCCGATTAAAATATCTGCAACCGGACGGGTAAAAGTAAAAGGCAATAAAGCATTCCGAACGGGTCCGTCGAAAAGAATATAGTTCATAAAAATTTGTGTTTGTTAAAATATTGATTTGGTTACCTGGTCCAAAGTTACAAATATTTTATTTTGTTCAATTAAATGTGTTATCGTAATGAAAGAAAATACAGCAATACAATTAAAACCAATAAAATAACAGGAGATTTGATCCATAAAAAAGCTGCAATAAAACCTGCAGCTTTTTACAATATTTAAACACAGCATATATCTTATATATTTTTTGCCTGCTTTTTAGTTTTACGCTCTGGCTGTTTAAAATATTTAACTAATTCTAAGGAATATATTACACTTGTAATCTTCCATTTACCCTCTTTTTTAATCAGATTTAAATACTTACTTCCCCAATTTGTCATTTCGTTATCTGCCCAAAAACTATAATCCATTGTTACGGAGGCAACAGTTCCGTCCTGAACAATTTTAATAGTGTCAAATTTATCTTCGGTTGTTTTATGTCTAAACAAGCCTCTTAGAAATCCTTTGTAAGAACCCGAAAAATAACTGCTTCCGGCTTTTGCTTCGCCCTTTGCTTGAATTTCTCTGGCTTGAGTCCGATCTTTATAAGCTGCGCACCACACCACATGATCATCATTAAATAAACTGTAAAATGTGATAGAATCTTTTTCGATTACGCTTTTTGAATAGGAATCAATAATGGCGAGTATCTTTTTGTTGTCGTCCTGTTTTTGCTGTCCATAGCACTGCATTATAGTCAAAACTATAAAGGACAAGAGGCTGATTTTTTTCATTTAATTAAACTTTTGAAATTTTATTATTAATGATTTTATATTCTATTGTAAGCCCCTCATAACCATAAGCATCGGCTTTCATTTCTTCTATTGCGGCATAACTTACGGGGTGGAGACTGCCCAATATTGAAGCAAGCGCATTATGCAGCGCTTCTATAAACTTTGCTTTGTCATCTTTTAAATTTGTGGAGTCTGAAATTTTAATAGTCAAAAAGAAACTATTCTTCTTCAATTCAGCTAAAGATTTTGAATTGATAAACCAGAGATAATCTGGTATAAACGATACCGTTATTACGGTAACTTCTGGTTTTTTATTTAAGATATCTTTCGTGAGACTGCTTATAGTCTGCACTAGTTCTTTTGCCAAATCAGGATTTTCCTGACCGCTGACTTGTAGATTAATTACTGGCATACTTCAAATATTTATGATTATTGAAGCACAAAATTCAATCTAAATAAACACTTATTTATTGATGTATGTTAAGAGTTTTATTCGGCTTAGAGACTCAGGTTTTATACCAAGATAAGACGCAATATGATATTGAGAAACCTGCTGTTCTATTCCCGGATATGTTTTATAAAGCAGCTCGAGTCTTTCTGCTGCAGAATTTTTCAGAAAAGAAGTTTCTCGTCTGCATTTTCTAATAAAAAATATATCAGAAATATATTTGGCGAGCTTTAAAAAAGCTAAATCCTCTTCTATTAATCTATTAAACTGTTTAAGAGTGATGTATTGAATTTCAGTTTCGGCCAGAGCTTCAATGTTGCAGTTTGTCGGACTTTGAGTTAAATAACTGGTATAAGCAGTCACAAAACTATTTTCGAGATAAAAATCATTATTGTATTCAGCTCCGTCATTTTGAACATACGAACGAAGTTTTCCGTAATTTACTATTCCTATAAAATCACAAACAGCACCTTCCTGAATTAAATATTCTTTTTTCTTTAAAATTTTAAACTGGACTTCATCATTAAACTTTTCAAAATGATGCATCTCTAGTTCCAGTTTTTCAAAAACAGCTTTAAGTGACTCCATTTGAATTTGTTTTAAATTATTTTATTCAAAGATAAAGATATCACCCAACATAGATTCGTTTGTTTGAGGATTATATTTTTGAAGTTTTAGAAACAATTTCACAAAAAAAAGCCTCCCAAATTTGGAAGGCTTTGTATATGAATAAAAACAGCTATTATTTTTTAGCGTGTTTAGCATATTTAGTTTTGAATTTATCAATACGTCCTGCAGTATCGATAAGTTTAGATTTACCAGTATAAAAAGGGTGAGATGTTCTAGAAATCTCCATTTTTACAACTGGATACTCAACTCCGTCAACTTCAATTGTTTCTTTTGTATCTGCAGTAGATTTAGTGATAAAAACGTCATCATTTGACATGTCTTTAAATGCAACTAATCTGTAATTTTCTGGGTGGATTCCTTTTTTCATCTTTATTTTTTATTTATTGTTTGGAGCATTTTCATTTTGAAGCTTTTTCATGGTTAGAAAAAGGTGTAAATAAATGATACTCTTTTTGTTTAAAAACTTTTAATTATTTTTGAGTGTGCAAATTTACATTTATTTTTTAATAAACAAATCTTTTAATCAATATTTTTGAGTGTTACTTCTTTTGTGTCAATTTTTTTAATATACATCTGACTTTTGTATATATGGTAATTGCTATATTTGTGGATTAATTTTAAACATATAGAAAATATGATTAATGAAGTTATAAAGAAAAATGGGATAAATTTTGGTGTAATCATTGGAATTACATCTGCATTCATTACAGCAAGTATATATGCAATTGATTTAAATTTATTTGTTTCATGGTGGTTTGGCTTAATAGGACTGGCTATAAATCTAACAATAGCTATTATTCTGCTTTCTAAAACAAAAAAACAACTAAACGGAGTTTATACCTTTAAAGAAGCATTTACAACTTACTTTATAGCTGCCGTAATAGGTATTCTTATTTCTACATTATTTAATATTCTCTTATTTAATGTTATCGATCCAGGTGCAAAAGAGACTGTAAGCGAATTATTAATTAAATATACCGCAGGATTTATGCAAAAAATGGGTACTCCTGCTTCTATTATTAACGAGAATATTGCTAAAATGAAAGAGCATAATTCTTTCTCTACTATTGAATTAATTAAAGGCTGCGCTTTTTCTATTGTATTCAGCGCTGTTTTTGGATTAATTTTGGCAGCATTTTTCAAAAGCAAAACTAGACAAGAATAAAAACATAAATGAATTTATCTATACTAATACCACTTCTAAACGAAGAGGAATCACTGCAAGAACTTTATTCTTGGATTATTAAAGTGATGCAATCTAATAATTACTCTTATGAAATCATCTTTGTAGATGATGGAAGTACCGATAATTCTTGGAATATTATTGAAAGTTTCTCTAATGAAAATCCGAATGTAAAAGGGATTCGATTTATGAAAAATTTCGGAAAATCTCAAGCGCTTCATGCTGGTTTTGCAAAAGCCAGCGGCGATGTCATCATAACAATGGATGCAGATTTACAAGACAGTCCTGACGAAATTCCAGGTTTGTATGAGATGATTACGGCTCAAAAATTTGATTTGGTTTCAGGATGGAAAAAGAAACGTTATGACTCTGTTGTAGCTAAAAATTTACCATCAAAATTATTCAACTGGGCCGCAAGAAAAACATCCGGCGTTGAACTAAATGATTTTAACTGCGGGCTAAAAGCTTATAAAAATACGGTTGTAAAAAACATAGAAGTTTCGGGCGAAATGCACCGCTACATTCCTGTGCTTGCAAAAAATGCCGGATTTAACAAAATCGGTGAGAAAGTGGTAATTCATCAGGCGCGTAAATACGGCGAAACCAAATTTGGAATGGATCGTTTTGTAAACGGTTTTCTTGATTTGATTACAATTTGGTTTTTATCCCGATTCGGAAAAAGACCAATGCACTTATTTGGACTATTGGGTTCGATTATGTTTATGATTGGTTTTTTACTGGCTTTATACTTAGGTATTGATAAATTATTCATTCACAAAACCAGCAGATTAATTACAGAAAGACCTCATTTTTATTTATCAATAACATCAATGATTATAGGAACTCAATTATTTCTGGCCGGATTTTTAGGCGAAATTATTTTGAGAACTAAAAGCAACGAAGCGCGTTATAAGGTTTCCAGAGAAGTTAATTTTTAACGTAAAGCACTGAAATTTATAATCCGCAGGCTTCGAAAGGCATCCTTTTTTGATGGTCAAATCTGAAAATTCGGGATCGGAAGCCGTAAAAGATATAGTAGACAGCAGGATCATCTTCTGAAAAAAACTTATCTTTAATTAAATATTAAAAAAGAAATTTAAATGAATATAGCTCCTAATATATTGAGTGCTGTAAATGAATGGCTGACACCAGCATTTGACAGTGAAACACAAGCAGCTGTTAAGGAATTAATGACAACTGCTCCAAAAGAACTTGAAGAAAGTTTTTATAAAAACCTGGAATTCGGAACGGGCGGAATGCGCGGTGTGATGGGTGTGGGAAACAATAGAATTAACAAATATACACTTGGAAAAAACACTCAGGGTTTATCTGATTATCTTCACGAAGTTTTTCCTAATCAAACTATAAAAATTGTTATAGCTTACGACTGCCGTCACAACAGCAACACACTGGCAAAGATTGTGGCAGATGTTTTCTCTGCAAACGGAATTCAAGTTTACTTATTTTCAGATTTACGACCAACTCCAGAATTGTCCTTTGCTCTTAAATATTTAGGATGCCAGTGCGGTATTGTATTGACAGCTTCGCACAATCCGCCAGAATATAATGGCTACAAGGTCTATTGGGAAGATGGAGGACAGATTGTACCGCCACAAGATGCGGCTATTATTAACGTAATTGAAAATTTAAGCTACGACAAAATTAAATTTAATGCCAACGAAAGCCTGATTAAGTATATCGATACAGAAATTGACAAAGCTTTTGTACAATCTTCTATAGAAAACGCAAGTTTTAATACTCCGGCAGCGGCTAAAGACAACTTACATATTGTTTTTACTTCGCTTCACGGAACTTCTATAAAATCAATTCCAGACACTTTATCTCAGGCTGGTTATAACAACGTACACATTGTTCCGGAACAAGCTGTACCAGACGGAAATTTCCCTACTGTAAAATCTCCAAACCCAGAAGAACCAGAAGCTCTGACGATGGCTTTGGCTTTGGCAGACAAAACAAATTCTGATATTGTTGTGGGTACAGATCCTGACTGCGACCGTTTAGGCGTTGCAGTACGAGATAACGATGGTAAAATGATTTTACTAAACGGAAATCAGACCATGGTTTTAATGACTTCATTTTTATTAAAACAATGGAAAAAAGCCGGAAAAATTAACGGAAAACAATTTGTTGGTTCTACTATAGTTTCGACTCCGATGATAATGGAGCTCGCAACAAGTTATGGTGTAGAATGCAAAGTCGGCCTTACTGGTTTTAAATGGATTGCCAAAATGATCAAAGATTTTCCTGAGCTTGAGTTTATTGGCGGCGGCGAAGAAAGTTTTGGTTTTATGGTTGGCGATGCCGTAAGAGATAAAGATGCAGTTGCAGCTACTTTGTTGATCTGCGAAATTGCAGCTCAGGCAAAAGCAGCCGGAAGCTCTGTTTACAAAGAACTTTTACAGCTTTATGTTGAGAATGGTTTCTATAAAGAATTCTTAGTTTCGCTGACTAAAAAAGGAATGGAAGGTCTGGAAGAAATTAATCAGATGATGATTAATCTACGTCAAAATCCTCTGAAAGAAATCAATGGAGAAAGCGTTATTATGGTAGAAGATTATCAATCTTCTACTGCTTTGAATTTATTGACAAATGAAGAATCGGTAATGGATATACCAAAGTCTAATGTATTGATTTATTATACTGCAGACGGCTCTAAAATTTGCGCAAGACCAAGCGGAACAGAACCAAAAATTAAATTCTATATCAGCGTTAATGCCGAGATTGAATCTGTTTTGGATTTTGAAGAAGCAGAAAGTTTCTTAGACCAAAAAATACAAAATATTATTGCAGACATGCAATTGAATTAAATAAGTGCATAAGCTTTTTTACAAAACCCGACAATTTAAAGACTGTCGGGTTTTAAAGCTAAAAATAACAACCTAATAATGAGTAATTTCAAAAAAATAGTCCCTTTTATATATCCGTATAAAAAATATGCATTTTTAAACATTTTTTTTAATGTGCTATATGCTCTTTTTAGTACACTTTCGTTTGTGGCTTTAATACCTATGCTTCAGGTTTTATTTGACCAGACAAAAGCCAGAAAAATAAAACCGGTATATAAGGGAATTTTAAAACTTCAGCAGTACGGAGAAGACTATTTAAGTTATTATATAACTACAACAAAAGGCGACCATGATCCCGGCTACATTTTATCTATAATGGTAGCCATTATAATTTCGATTTTCTTATTAAAAAACTTAGCCGATTATCTGGCCATGTTTTTTATTACTTTTTTACGAAATGGGGTTTTAAAAGACATGCGAAATGCGATGTACAAAAAAACGCTCGATCTGCCTTTGGCTTTTTACTCTGAAAAAAGAAAAGGAGATGTAATTTCCAGAATTTCTGCCGATGTTAACGAGGTTCAAAATTCATTTTTAGCCATATTAGAACTTATTGTAAAAGAGCCGTTAACGATAGTTTTTACTATAACAACTATGTTAATTATCAGCACTAAACTAACGTTGTTTGTTTTTATTTTTATTCCGATTTCAGGTTACATTATTTCATTAATTGGAAAACAACTTAAAAAACAATCGACAAAAGCGCAGGAAGAACAAGGTACTTTTTTATCTACAATCGAAGAAACTATTGGCGGATTGAAGGTTGTAAAAGGATATAATTCTGAAAACTACTTTAATACTGTTTTTCAAAACTCAACAGAACGTTTTTTCAATTTATCAAATAGTATAGGCAATCGTCAAAACTTAGCTTCTCCTGCAAGTGAGTTTATGGGAATTACCGTTATTGCTATTTTATTGTGGTACGGCGGACAAATGGTTTTAATTGACAAAACGCTGAGCGGTCCTTCCTTTATTGCTTATATGGGATTGGCTTATAATATCCTAACGCCTGCAAAAGCAATTTCTAAAGCTTCTTATGGCGTAAAAAGAGGAAATGCTGCAGCAGAACGTGTTTTAGAGATTTTAGATCAGGAAAACCCAATTACAAGCAAAATCGACGCAATAGAAAAAACAACTTTTGACGACAATATCACAGTTCAAAATATTAATTTTCAATATGAAAAAGAAACTGTTTTAAAGGATTTTTCTATTACTATTAAAAAAGGGCAAACTGTTGCGCTTGTCGGCCAGTCTGGAAGCGGAAAAAGTACTATGGCAAATTTGTTAACTCGTTTTTATGATGTTAATGACGGATCCATTTCTGTTGACGGAATCAATATTAAAGATATAAATTTACAGTCACTTCGTAGTTTAATCGGATTAGTAACTCAGGACAGTATTTTATTTAACGATACTATAAAAGCAAATATTTCTTTAGGAAAATTAGACGCAACAGATGACGAAATTATCGAAGCGTTAAAGATTGCAAATGCTTACGAATTTGTAAAAGATCTTGATTTAGGAATTTATACGAATATCGGAGACAGCGGAAATAAACTTTCGGGCGGACAAAAACAACGTTTATCTATTGCAAGAGCAGTATTGAAGAATCCGCCGATCATGATTCTTGATGAAGCTACTTCTAATTTAGATACAGAAAGTGAAAAATTTGTTCAGGTTGCTTTAGAGAATATGATGCAGAATAGAACTTCTATCATAATTGCTCACCGTCTTTCAACAATTCAAAAAGCTGATGTAATAATCGTAATGCAAAAAGGAAAAATCGTTGAACAAGGAACTCACGACCAATTAATTGCACACAACGGAACTTATAATAAGCTGGTAACAATGCAGTCATTCGAATCTTAAGACGCTGCTTATTTCTCAATACATTTACCCAGATTAAAGAATTATTAAAATTGATTTTAATTTCTTTAATCTGGGTTTATTTTTTTAACTTAGATAAGACTTAATTCTCCTGACATGTATCTCAATAATCCTAATATTAAGCTTCCAGATGACCCTGATACTGTTGTTTGGAAATACTTAGATTTGTCTAAATTTCTTGATTTACTGCTTTCGCGAAAGCTTTTTATGTCACGTTCTGATAAATTTGAAGATCAATATGAAGGTACTTTCAGCGAACCCACTTACGAAGAGATTAAAAAACTCGCCACAGACAATCCTGACTTTTTAAATTATTACAAAACACATCGCGAAAAAGTTGCGATTAGCAGCTGGCATATTAACGAATATGAATCGTTTGCCATGTGGCAGATATTCACGCAAAACAGCGAAGGTTTAGCTATTCAGTCAACAATAGGAAGATTACAAAAAGCATTAAAACCGGAGAATAATTTTGACCAGTATATTGGCGAAGTGAATTACATTGACTACAAAAAGGAATATATTCCGTTTGACGATTTATTTTTTCCGTTTTTATTTAAACGAAAAAGCTTTCAATACGAACGCGAACTTAGAATTATTACAGACACATCAAAAAGCACCATTAAACTGAATGACGGATTAAAAATCAATGTAGATATCAATCAATTGATTGAGAAAATATACATTCACCCAAAATCTGAAAACTGGTACAAAAAACTGGTTATCGAATTGGTTGAGCGTCTTGATTTTGGCTTTGAAATTGAAAAATCTGATCTGGAAAGTGATATATTAATTTAAAGGTGCTAAGGTTCTGAGGCGCTGAGTTGCTGAGTTTTTTCCTTGTTGTCTGACACAAAATTAAAAGAATCTCTTTTATTTTACAAATACAAAAAAATGAAAAAGCGAATTAAAAATTATTTAATTTTTAATTCGCTTTTTATTATGTGCAAAGATTCTAAAAACCTTAGAACCTTAGTATCTCAGTACCTCAGAACCTTTTAAATAGGTTTATAACCTTTAACTTCCCATTTCTTAGAAGCCAAATCTATATAGTTATAATGCAAAACATCATTTTTATCAAATTGTCCGTTTTGGTTGGTATCTTCTATAGTTCTAAAATACAAACGGCTTTTAGACTCAATTAAACTCCAATCTACCAATTCCTGAAAATCTTCAGAAATTTTAGTAAAGCGCTCTCCGCTAATATCACTTAGATATAAGGTTTTGATATCGCTGGAATCAATTTTACCATCTTTATTCGTATCAGAATCAGCCAAAGTATAGACCATTATCTGGCTTTTAATTTTATCTGCAAGCGGTTTTAAGTAAGTAGCCGTTAAAATCAAAACCGGTTTATCTGACAAAGCATGAATAGAATCTGAATCTACTTTTTGAAACTTCAGGTTTTGTAAATACCCTGTAATTTCATATTCGCCTAAATTTGCAATTGTAAAACTCACGTCGTTTACACTCGAAGATCCGTAGCGCACTTTTGTACCTCTCTCAAACACGCGTAAATCTCCAACAGGATGAATAAGATAATTGGTTCCTTCCATCTGAATTGGCAGATCTGCAATTTCGATCTGAGAAGAGTCTGCCTTTACTGTAACATTTGTTTTATTTGCATTATCGTAAATTACTTTTGGCTTTTGAACATCATCCTTACAACTCACTACTGTTCCGATGATTATTATGGCGATATATTTTAAGGAATTTTTCATGTCTGCGAATTATATTAGAATATCAAATATACTATTTTTGATTGTATTATCTGGTTTTATTGAATTTTACTAGCACGAAGATGTTTAGAAGCACAAGACCTAAATACCCCATAAAAAGAATCCAGTTCTTTTTATATAAAGATAAAACATATTTTCTCTCTGCTTCTTTTGCTTCTTCTAACCAAATATCTTTATTAGCATCTCCATATCCACATATAATAAAATTAATTGATTTTAAAGATTTATTTGGCTTGGGCTTGGGCATCATCAAAATAAAAAAATCATTATGGTGTTGTAAAAAGAATGGCATTTTTTCTACTAAAACAAGATCTAAAATTTTAACATAAACTTCATACTTCATTTTACTTCCTAAATGAATTTGTATGCCATTTATTGTATCATTTTCACGATTCAATTTTCTGATGGCTGAATGAAGATTATTTAAATTTTCACTTTCTATAATTTCAGAATTATTAAAACTATAAACTTTATATTTTCTTTTAATGGATAAAAACTTTTCTATCATTAAAGAATCTGAAGGAAATTGAAAATCAATAGATCCTTCGTTAATAAAAGCATCTGTCTTGTAAAAATAAATCAAAAATACTATCGGAATCAGAACCAAAGAAATCATTCCCGGAACATAAAAAATCCTTTTTCTCTTTTGCTTACTTATCATTTATTTACTTCTATTAAATTTTACTAAAACGAAAATATTTAAAAGTACTAATCCAAAATAACCAAAAGAAATTAATATCCATTTTTGTTTAAAAAAGGATAGTTGAAAATTATGTTTTTCTTCTTCTATTTTTTCTTTCTGTTCCCAATAAGCCTGTCGTCTCATTATTTCTAATGTACCACAATTCATTGTATCATATTGAATAGTATCCTTTACTTTTTTATACGTATTAGTACTTCCCAAAATATAAATATCATTTTCATTTATTGTCCAGTCGGGAGCATTTTCTTCATCTAAAATATCGATAGTTCTAATAAAAACATCATAATTGGTTTTTAAACCAAAGTGAATTTTAATTCCATTTATTGTGTCTTTATTATTTGCTAATTTCCGAAGATAAAGCTGCATATCTTGTAACTTCTTCTTTTCTGAAATTTCATTTTCATTGAAATTAAATACTTTATATTTTCTTAGACTTGGAATTTTATACTCAAAAAAAGATTCTTTATTGGGTAAATGTAAATTGATTCCTGCATTAACTTTAAAAGCATCAACTTTGTAGAAATGATAAAAACAAAACAAAGGAATCAGAACCAAAGAAATCATTCCCGGAACATAAAAAATCCTTTTTCTTTTTTGCTTACTTATCATTTATTTACTTCTATTAAATTTTACTAAAACGAAGATATTTAAAAGCACTAATCCAAAATAACCAAAAGAAATTAATATCCATTTTTGTTTAAAAAAAGAAGCCTTAAAGATTCGGGTTTCTTCTTCTTTTCTATTCTTTTTTTCCCAATAAGCTCTCTGTTCCATCAGTTCTGCAGTTCCACAATCCATTTTACGATACTCAGTAGTATCTTTAACTTCTTTATAAGTATTACTGCTTCCTAAAACATAAATATCATTTTCATTCACTATCCATGTGGGAGCATCCTCTTCTGACAAAATATCAAGACTGGTTATAAAAGTCTGGTAAAATGATTTTGGACCAAAGTGAATTTTAATTCCATTTATAGTATCCTTCTCTACTATCAACTTCCTAAGATAAAGTTTCATTTCGCTCAATTCCGTTTTTTGAAATCCCCTCTCATTGAAATCAAATTCTTTATAATTTCTAAGAGTCGTAACTTTGAATTTTTCGAAATAATTTTCATCAACAGGCGGCATAGATAATTCTATTTTGCCATAAACCTCAAAAGCATTAGTTCTATAAAAATAGATAATAAATATCAAAGGAATCAAAACCAAAGAAATCATTCCCGGAACATAAAAAATCCTTTTTCTCTTTTCGCGTTTTACGATCATAACCTCGCATTCAGTTTCACATTGAAAACTCTCGAAGTCATATAATTAGGAATCGCATATTGATTTTTAGAATACACATCACGAACCCAGGTATTGGTAATGGCATTTTGATTGTTGAAAACATTAAAAATCTCAACTCCGACAGACAATTCTTTAAAGTTTTTAAGCCAGTTTGTTTTCGCAGTTTTGGTACTGCTGTCTACAAAAACTTTTGCAAAACCAATATCGGCTCTGCGGTAATCGTTTAATCTGTTTTGGTATAAATACGGATCAGAATAAGATGGCGCACCGCCTGGCAAACCGGTATTATAAACTAGATTGAGATATAATTTTACACTTGGAATATTAGGCATATAATCCTGAAACAACATTGCAAATTTTAAACGCTGATCAGTTGGTCTTGCGATAGAACCTTTATTCTCATAGTTTTCTTCGGTTTTTAAATATCCAAAGCTTACCCACGATTCTGTCCCCGGTACAAATTCTCCATTCAATCTAAAATCAAGACCTTGTGCATATGCTTTTGCATTATTATCTGCGGCATATCGAATTCGGACATTGTCGATAGAATAGATATTTACATCAGAAAGGGATTTGTAATATACTTCTGTAACCCATTTAAAAGGGCGATTCCACATTTTAAAATTATAATCGTTACTCAATACAATATGCACCGATTCCTGCGCTTTTACATCCGGATTTACAACTCCGTTTACATCCCGAAGTTCTCTGTAAAAAGGCGGCTGATGATACAACCCTCCGGAAAGTCTGAAAACCATATCCATATCCCAATCTGGTTTTATGGCAAACTGCGCTCTCGGACTAAAAACAATTTGATTTTTCCCTTCTACAGATGCACCAGAAACATTCCAGCTCTGGAAACGAACACCGAGATTGTACCAAACCTGACTCGAACCTATTCCTGTCTTTTGATTCCATTGTGAATAACCCGAGAATCGGTTTATCGTATTAAAATTGGTGGCGCGCACATCTTGATACGGCAATAAAGGTCCTGTATAAGGTTCGTACGGCTGATTATTTTCCGGAAGAATAACAATTGGAGGTTTTACAGAAAAACCTGCAGAATCTATAACTTCCCACTCTACTACCCGATCACGAATAGATTCTCTGGTATATTTTAAACCAAATTCTAATTGGCTGTCACGCCATTCTTTAAATCCTTTAATTTCGATATTTGCAATTAAAGCATCTAAATCGTTTCTCGCATGATTCAGCTGTGCTCCTATACCGCGTGTAAACTCTACATTTTCAATTGTTGTCGCTTCATCTGCATTTGCATTTCCTAAACGATACTGCGCCAAAATATCAAAATGTTCTTGTTCTTTTGTATGAAATAAAGAACTGATCAGCTTTAGTGTAAAACTTGGAGATACTTTATAAGTGGTTTTAAAAGCTCCAAAATAAGTATCATATTGATCTCTTTCTTTTCCGTCATAATAAACCGCAAGCGCCATGGGCTGGTCTACAGTTCCAAATTTTGTCTCTCGTGTTAAGGGCTGATACAAATATTTATTCTGCGAAATATTTCCTAAAAAGCTCAACTGCCATTTTTCTGAAATATCATAATTTATATTCGTCTGGACATCCACAAATGTGGGTGTATAATTGGTCTCCGTATCCTGACTATTTACAAGCAGACTATTATTTCTGTAACGAACTCCGGTAACGGCAGACCATTTTTTATTTTTAGACACGAGGTCAACAGCAGCACTCCCTCCTAAGAGACTTGCTTCTAATGATGCACCAAATTCAGTTGGTTTTCTGTACGTAATATCTAAAACGGAGGACAATTTATCTCCAAATTTGGCCTGAAATCCTCCAGCTGAAAAATCAACATTATGAACCAGATCGGTATTGGTAAAACTTAACCCTTCTTGCTGCCCGGAACGGATTAAAAAAGGACGATACACTTCGATTTCATTTACGTAAACCAAGTTTTCGTCATAATTACCGCCTCGCACCGCATACTGAGTACTAAGTTCGTTATTTGAATTTACTCCGGGTAAAGTTTTCAGGATATTTTCGATTCCGGCATTTGCTCCGGGAATTTTTTTAATGACAGCCGGATCAACAGTTGTAATTCCCTGAATTCGTTTTTTGTTTTTTGATGATACAAAAACTTCTCCCATTTGTTCTTGAGAGTTGTTCATTACGGGATTAAAAATAAATACTTCCTCTGGTCTTAAACTTACCGTAAGACTCATCATTTTTAGAGCAATATGAGTAAAAATCAGGGAAGCTTTTTTGTTTGAAGGAATATCAATTTCAAAATAACCTTTTGAATCTGACTGAACTGTTTTTCCGAAAGATGAAATATTTACATTAGAAACCGGATGATTTTCAACATCTAAAATAATTCCTTTAACATGCGCATTTTGAGCAAAGGAAACAGAAGTTATGCATAAAAAAAGAAAAGCGAATATTAACTTTCTATAATTCAAATGTGTGGATTTTATTTTTGTTGACTTCTAAAAAAACGAGTTTCAAAGATAGTAGAATTTCCTACATTATCAATTACTTCTATTTTTAAATCATTTGCACCTTCAGCCAAAAAAGCATCATCAAAAACATGAGTAATTTTTCTGGTTTTATTTTCGTATTCAAACAGAACCCAGCTTCCGTTTAGATAACCATTGTAAGATTTAATTCCAGATAAACTGTCACCAATACTGAACTCAATTTTTTTAACATCACTAATCCATTTATCTTGTATTGGTTTTGCAATTCTGATTACTGGCGGAATAGTATCTAAAACCAACCCGTATTGTCCTAAAACTTTTGCTTTAGAAGTATAAACATTTCCTTTTCTGAGAGTACCGTTAAAAGTATTGCTCTTCCCGGAAATTCTTGCAATAAAAAGTTTATCCTTTAGAGATTCTGTATAAGTACTGTCTTTAATGGTAATTGTAAAATTAGAGTGTACAGGAACAGTATCATCATGAATATAAATTCGATTGTTTTTTACATCAAAATTCATATTAAAGTCATCGTAAAAAGTTCCTGCAGGAAAAAACACAGACATATTCTCTTTTTCGAAGTTAGAGTCTTTATTATATCTGATAAAATATTTTGATGTGTTTGGCTCTTCTTTTACGATTGGCGCCGCTGTATCATATTCTACAGGCACATTAATAGTGCTTTGGTTTCCAAAATAATCTGAAACTTCAATTCTGTACAAAGTTTCCAGATTTGGTTCTGTTGTAATAATACCGCGAAGAGAATCTGTTTTAATAATGCTTAAAGCGAATGGTTCGTCCATAAAAAGTTTCTGAATACGCTGTCCATATTTTTTATATCTCGGATAATCAATCAGCGCATTGATAAAACGCATTTCATCAAAGGAGTACGTATTAAACTGATAATTATAATTCTGGTTTCCATTCACGAAAGTGGAAACATTAAAAACACCATTTTTATTAAAAGAAACGTCATCTGTATCTGTAGCATTTATTCCAAAACCAATTTTTCCGTTGGTCTTTACTTTTCCGGCTAAATACGTCCCGTCTTTTTGAAGTGCCATATTTAACAATAGAGGCTGTTTGGACTGATTTACCGTTGCATTAAAAAGCGGATAAACATACAAACTTGATATTGTTGGTTTTTTGGAATCATTTATGTTTTTATCAAAACCAAAAAATATTGGATTGATTACAAATTCTGTTTTAGAATCTCGTATTTCGAAATGAAGATGCGGACCTTCTGAAGAACCTGTGTTACCAGAAAGCCCAATTATTTGCCCTTTTGTAACAGGAAGTTCATTCGGCTTTGGAAAAACTTCAATTTCATAAGCTTTAGCAGCATAATGTTCTTTTTTTACATAATCCTGAATCGGACCAACGGTAGACTGCAAATGTCCGTAGACAGAAGTATACCCATTTGAATGTGTAATATAAATACATTTACCGTTTCCAAAAGTCGAAATTTTTATTCTTGAAACATATCCATCTGCAATTGCATATACGTTTAAACCCTCGCGCTGATTGGTCTTTAAGTCAAACCCGGCATGAAAATGATTAGGTCGCAGCTCACCGAAATTCCCAGAAAGCTGCATCGGAATATCAAGAGGAGGCCGAAAGCTATCTTTTGGATACTGCGCCTGGGCAAAAATAAAATTAGAAATCAATAAGGTAAGTATAGATAATCTCATGCGTTACGTTTTTGCTAAGATAAAAAAATCTGAACCCATAAACTATGATAATAATCATAAAAAATACAATTGACTGAAATTCATCAATTTGCTTATTTTTAATGCAAAAAAATCGATAAAAAATTGCATTAATAAAAAGGAATATTAACTTTGTAAGATTAAGTAATGAATAGGATTTATAATGAGTGTAATTGCAGAAATAATTGATACTCTTGAATATAAAGTCGGAAAGCTTTTTGAAAAATCAAAAGCTTTAGAGAAAAACAATCAGGTATTACGATTAGAATTAACCAAAGCTGCGCAAATTATCCAGAAACAATCTGAAGAAATAGAAGCTTTGAAAAAGCAGTATGACACACTTAAGATAGCCAATTCGTTGCTCGGCAGCGACAACAATAAGAGAGAGACAAAGCTTAAAATAAATTCATTAATTCGCGAAATTGATCACTGTATAGCACAACTATCAGACTAGAAAATATGGACGGAAAGCTTAGAATTAAAATATCAATTGCAGACAGAGTTTATCCGCTTACGGTTGAACCTGTTCAGGAAGAAGGGCTAAGAAGCGCTTCTAAAAAAATTGATGCTATGATCAAGCAGTTTGAAGAAAGTTATGCAGTTCGTGACAAACAAGATGTTTTGGCGATGTGTGCCCTGCAATTTGCATCACAAGTAGAACAAAAACAAATTGACAACGCAATTGATGGAGAAGAAACCATCGAAAGAATTAAAAGATTAAATTTGCTTTTAGATCAATATCTCGAAAATTAAACGTTCTTTACAGAAACTAAGATACTGCCTACATTAGTTCACAATTGGTAAACTCAACACTAACAAATTAAAATGAGTGAATCGTCGCTACTATAGTACGTCCCGATTTATTGGGAAAACTTGAACAGTGAGTTAGCTCAAAACTTGTCTTTACGAGTTTATTCAAGCAATTAATGTAGGCTTTTTTTATATATAAATTTTAATAAACATGGACATAACGATCATTATTTCAGGTATTATAGGTATTGCAGCAGGTTTTGCGATAGCTAAAATTATCGAAAAAAGCAATATTTCTAACCTAATCAAAAACGCTAAAAAAGAAGCTTCATCTATTTTAAAAGATGCTAATTTGGAGGCTGAAAATATTAAAAAAGATAAAATTCTTCAAGCAAAAGAACGTTTTATCGAATTAAAATCTGAGCACGAACAAGTTATTTTAGCAAGAGATAAAAAAGTAGCTGAAGTAGAAAAAAGAGTACGTGATAAAGAGTCGCAGGTTTCAAATGAATTATCAAAAGCTAAAAAAGTGAATGATGATTTTGAAGCTAAAACTCAGGAATACAACAACAAAATTGAGCTTTTAGATAAAAAACAAACTGAAGTTGACAAATTACACAAAAGTCAATTACAGCAGTTAGAAGTAATTTCAGGACTTTCTGCCGAAGAAGCAAAAGAGCAATTAGTAGAAGGATTAAAAGCTGAAGCTAAAAGTAAAGCTATGTCTCATATTCAGGACACTATTGAAGAGGCAAAACTTACTGCACAGCAAGAAGCTAAAAAAATCATTATCAATACGATTCAGAGAGTGGGAACTGAGGAAGCAGTTGAGAATTGCGTTTCTGTTTTTAATATTGAATCTGATGATGTTAAAGGTAGAATTATTGGTCGTGAAGGCCGTAACATTAGAGCACTAGAAGCTGCAACCGGAGTTGAGATCATTGTTGACGATACACCAGAAGCAATTATACTTTCTTGTTTTGACCCTGTTAGAAGAGAAATCGCTCGTTTATCTTTACATAAATTGGTAACTGACGGACGTATTCACCCGGCACGTATTGAAGAAGTTGTTGCTAAAACTGCAAAACAAATTGATGATGAAATCATCGAAGTTGGTAAACGTACTGTTATTGACTTAGGAATTCACGGTTTACACCCGGAATTGATTAAAGTTGTGGGTAGAATGAAATACCGTTCTTCTTACGGACAAAACTTACTACAGCACTCTAGAGAAGTTTCTAAACTTTGCGGTATCATGGCAGCCGAATTAGGCTTAAATGTAAAACTAGCCAAAAGAGCTGGTTTACTACACGATATTGGTAAAGTTCCAGATACTGAAAGTGATTTACCGCACGCATTATTAGGGATGCAGTGGGCTGAGAAATATGGTGAAAAAGAAGAAGTTTGTAACGCTATTGGAGCGCACCACGACGAGATCGAAATGAAATCTTTATTATCTCCTATTATTCAGGTTTGTGATGCTATTTCTGGAGCAAGACCAGGCGCAAGACGTCAGGTTCTAGATTCTTATATCCAGCGTTTGAAAGATCTTGAAGAAGTAGCTTACGGATTTAATGGTGTAAAAAATGCTTATGCAATTCAAGCCGGTAGAGAACTGCGTGTAATTGTTGAAAGTGAAAAAGTTTCTGATGATAATGCTGCAAATTTATCTTTTGAAATTTCACAAAAAATCCAAACAGAAATGACTTATCCAGGTCAGGTTAAAGTAACTGTAATTAGAGAAACAAGAGCAGTAAATATTGCGAAATAATTTTCTCTGTTCCTTATATAAAATAACAAAGGCTNNAGCCTTTGTTATTTTATATATACTTGATACAAACAAACCCATTTACATGTCATTAAAGACAATTTTAAAGCACGTCCCTACTCCAACTTCACTTTCAACAAAAATACTTCCTTTCATGGCTTCAATTTGATTTCTCGTGATATATAAGCCAATGCCGCGCGCTTCTTCATGCTGATGAAATGTTTTATACATCCCGAACAATAAATCGCCGTAAATATTCAAATCAATTCCGAGACCATTATCTGTTATTTTTAATGACTTATAACCTTCGGGTTCAATACAAAATTCGAAAACAATTACCGGATCACGATCTGGATGAGCGTATTTTATAGCATTTGTTGTAAAATTCAACAAAACACTTTCGAGATAAGCCGGATTAAAATTAATGGTTAAATACTTAGGAACATTGTTTACAATAGAAACCTTGGTTTGTTTATCGTAGCCTTTTATTGTCGAAATTGTCTTTTCTATATATTCACAAAGCTTTAAAGGCAAAACTGCAATATTGATATTATTCTGAGTTTTTACAATTTGAGTTAAATTTGAAATTGTCTCATTCAAATCGTTAGAAACTGTTCTTAAATGCTCCAGCATTTCAGTAATCGTTTCTTTATTTACATCAGCATCGATAAAATCCAAAATCGATTTTATATTTCCTGCCTGCGTGTTCAAATTATGGGACACTATATGCGAAAAATTCAACAATCTGCTGTTTTGATCACTATAAAGTTTCATTGTTTTTATGAGTTCCAGTTCTTTTTCCTTTTGCTGGGAAACATCGGTATGAGTTCCAATAACACGTAAAGGCTTTCCGTTTTCATCACGTTTTATAACTTTACCCCGGTCTAAAATCCATTTATAATTACCGCTGGAAGTCATGACACGATGATAATTTTCATAATACGGAATCTTATTATCAAAATGTTCCTGTATATCTGAATAATATTTTGGAAGATCTTCAGGATGCACAATTTTGTCCCATCGCTCCGGATCATCAAAAACATCTGTTGAGTCTAATTCTAAAATTTTTAATGATAATGAAGAATAAAAAACACGGTTGGTTACCATATCCCAATCCCAGATTCCGACTGTAGAAGCATCGAGAGCAAACTGAAAACGTTCTTCTGAGATGCGAAGTCGTTCTTCTTTATCTTTTAATTCTGTAATATCAGAAACATGCCCGTTAAAGCTCACTCTTCCATCAGATGAAGATTCTGTTTTTGCAGCGACTTTAAACCATCTCAAACCTTTTACAGGTAAAATGGCTCTAAACTCAAGATCCCAAGGCTGCAGTTCTTTTCTGGCTTTTACCAAAGATTTAAAAAACAGTTCTCGATCCTGAGGAAAAATTCGGTCGTAAATTATATAAATTATCTCATTTGTAAACTCATTTACATCGAGTTCAAAAATATCATCAACAGATTTACTGACAAGAGGAAAAGAGTAATTATTATCATTGTCTATTACAAACTGAAATAGCAAATCGGGCATTTCGGCAAACAATTTTCTATAAAAATTATTTACCTCTAAGCAATCTTCATTTTCATACAAATCAAAAACCATATATTACTTATTTAGATAGATACTTATATTTTTTTACACTTTAATCAATAGAAACTGTATAAAGTGACAAGACCTCTAATTGGTCAGAAATTTAACACAATGTATTAATAATTCCCTTATAAATAACGGTTTTATATCAAAATTATTTTCTAGGATGAAAAGAATACATTACTTCTTTTAAAAAACTTCGATCCAGATGCACATAAATTTCTGTTGTTGTAATAGATTCATGACCCAGCATAAGCTGAATTGACCTTAAGTCGGCTCCGTTTTCTAACAAATGCGTTGCAAATGAATGCCTTAAGGTATGCGGACTTATATTTTTATGCAGTCCGACCTTTTCTGCCAGACTTTTTATAATGGTAAAAATCATCGCACGGGTGAGCTGACTTCCTCTTCTGTTTAAAAACAAGGTGTCTTCAAAACCTTTTTTTATAACGAGATTCGAACGAATTTCTTTCTGATAAATCTCGATATATCTTTGTGCAAATTTCCCGATCGGAACAAAGCGCTCTTTATTTCCTTTTCCGGTAATTTTTATAAATCCTTCTTCAAAAAACAAATCTGATATTTTGAGCGTAATCAATTCAGACACACGCAGTCCGCACCCGTATAAAGTTTCGATCATCGCGCGATTTCTCTCGCCTTCATTGGAACTTAAATCGATAACCGCAATAAGCGAATCAATTTCTTCAACAGAAAGTGTATCCGGAAGTTTACGGCCGGTTTTTGGTGATTCTATTAATTCAAGCGGATTATCATTTCTATAATCTTCAAAAATTAGATAATTAAAAAAACTTTTCAAGCCGGAAATAATACGCGCCTGAGACCTCGGATTTACCTCTTTTGCTATTTCATAAATAAATTGCTGCAGGGTTTCATCGGTAATTTTAAGCGGGGAAACATCAATCTGATTGACTTCTAAAAAAAGACATAACCGTTCGATATCAAAGCCGTAGTTTTCGATTGTATTCTTAGACAACCCTCTTTCTATTCTCAAATACGATTGATAATCTTTTATATATCTATTCCAGTTCATACGCACAAAGTAAAACATTTTTGGGCATAAAAAAACCTTCCGGGTTAGGGAAGGTTTTTAAAATATTTCAAATCTAAAAATTAGAATTTGTATGCTGCAGTAAGTGCCAATACATTGTTTGTATATCTATTATCATAATAACCATAATCATAATCATCATAATAATCGTTGCCATAACCATAAGCACTTGTTAAGCCAATAGTATAGCGAATACCAACAGAGAAATTATTTGTAAAATTATAACCAGCACCTAAATTAAAACCAACATCAACTGTTTTTTCATCATATGGAGATTTACTAGAAACCAACAAACCAAGTTGTGGTCCTGCCTCTACAGTAAATTGTTTTGTAATGTAATACTTCGCTACTACAGGAATATTTATGTAATTTAAATTTACGTTATAATCACGCTGACCGTTGTATGCATCAAATTTACCTCCTTGAGCAGAATACAAAAGTTCTGGTTGAATATATAATTTTTTCCAAACATTGATCTCAGCAAAACCACCTAATTGAAAACCTACTAAAGCATTAGCATGGTCATCACCTCCAATTGTAGAAATATTTAGACCACCTTTTACTCCAAATCTTGTTTTTTGAGCATTTGCAAACCCGAATGCCATTATTGCAATAGCACATAGAATAATTTTCTTCATTTTAATTGTTTATAGTTAAAATTAAGTGGCAAATATAAAACTATACTTCATAAAAAAGGACTTGTTTTTTAACAAATAATATAGTAATTGTGAGCCAAAATTATGTTAAACACCCCATAAATTCAGTATAAAAAAAGCCTTTCATTTCTGAAAGGCCTTATAGACTGTAATTGAGCATTTTAGAATTTGTAAGCCAGAGATAAAGCCAGGTTACTATTCTTTGCACTGTCATAATACTCCTCTTCATCGTCAATATCTGCATCTTCTGCAAGAGGCGATAAACCAATGGTGTAGCGAAGATTGATAGAAAGATTTTCAGTAAAGTGAAATCCAGCACCAATGTTAAATCCAAAATCTACAGATTTGAAACTATCTTTAACATCATCACCGTCAGATTTTGCAGATAACAAAATTCCTAATTGCGGACCTGCTTCTACACTAAATTTTTCAACAATGTAATATTTAGCTAAAACCGGAATGTTTAAATAGTCCAATTTAACATCAAAATCCCCAAAAACTGGACCTCCATCAATTTTAGTACCTTGAGCAGAATATAAAAGCTCCGGCTGAATGGCAAACTTGTCAGCTATTTTGATTTCAGCAAAACCTCCAACATGAAAACCAACTAAAGAATTAGTGTTTTCAACATCTCCACCTACAATGTTAGAAAGGTTTAATCCTCCTTTTACTCCAAATTTAGTAGACTGTGCATTTGTTAATCCAAATGCCATAACTGCTAATGCAGATAAAATAATCTTTCTCATTTTATTTGTTCTGTTAAAATTAATAAACTAAATATAAAACTATACTTACTAAAAAATTATTTGTTTATTAATAAAGAATGTTAGAAATTAAGGGATAAATTATATTAAAACATACCAATATCCGAGTGTATTTGGTAGCTGCATTGCTTTAAGCATATTAATACTATAATCAATATTCAATAAAAAGATGATTTATAGCACGCAGAAAAAACATAAAATTAACATGTATAATCTTATTTTAAAAAAATAACTTCCTTATAATGTGGGTTTAAAAAATTTTATAATTAGAAAGAATTAAAATGAGGCATAAAAAAACCTCCCTAAAATTTAGGGAGGTTAACAAAAACATAAATTGTAATTTTCTAGAATTTGTAGATCACTCCAAAACTCACATCTCTTAAATCAGTACCTAAACCGAAAGAATTTGTTTTTTCAGCTCCATGACCACCATTATTGTTTACGTTGTATCCTAAACCAGCCCATGTAGTTTCAATAGCAAAATGTTTAGATAAGAAATAACTTAAACCTAAACCTAAATTTACACCAACTTCATTTGACTTAAATTCACCAGCTTTGCTATTAGTAAAATCAAGACCAGCTTGACCAAATACTGAAAATTGAGAAGCAGGAGTAAAATAGTATCTACCAAATGCACCAGCTGTAAAGTCATTGGTTTTGTCATCTCCAACTTTTGTTGAACCAAAACCTAATTTTGCTCCAATAGCAATATTTTCTGTAACAAAATAACCTACACTTGGAACAAGAGTAAAATCGCTTGATTTATTATCACCTGTTTTTTGAGACCCAACGTTGAAGGCTCCAGATATAAATACATCACCTTTAGCAAATCCTGCTGTTTGTGCATTAGCAAATGTAAACCCCATAACTGCAATAGCAGCTAAAATAATCTTTTTCATATTTTTTTGTTTTTAATTACAACAAACAAAAATAAGATTATACTTACTTTAAAAACATCCCCAAAAAGTAAATAAAGTATTAAAATAAGACAAATTTAAAAAATAAAAAAACCATTAGTACAGTAACAGCAAGGGTTTAGAGAATAAATATATTTCTTGATTTTATGAGATATGGGAATTTTAGTAATTAATGAAAACAAAATATAAAGCAATAAAATATCGAATAATTAGTTTTGAATTGAATAACAATAGAGTACAAAACTTAAAAAAGACATTTTATGAAAAAGATATTTCTAGCAGCCGTTTTGTTTATCGCAGCATCGGCTACAATTCAGGCACAATTTGTAAAAATTGGTGTAAAAGCAGGGGTTAACTTTGCAAATCAGACAGGAGATGCTTCTATGGAAGGTGTAGCGTTTGATAAAGACGGAATTACAAGTTATCATGCAGGTTTAGTTGCAGAAATAAAACTACTAGATCGATTTGCTGTTCAGCCGGAACTTTTATACTCAACACAAGGTGCAACTTATAAGAATGCAGTGGATGAATTTAAAAATGAGTTAGGATATTTATCTATTCCCGTTATGGCTAAATTTTACCTGACAGATTCATTCAGTCTGGAAGTGGGTCCGCAAGCATCCTTTTTATTAAGTGAAAAAAATGATTTTAACGTTAAAAATGCTGAGACTTTTGAATTTGGGGTTAACGCAGGATTAGGTTTAAAAATTACTAAAAATATATTTGTTCAGGCTCGTTACGGTTTAGGTCTGACTGAAGCTTCAAAAGATGCCGACGTTAAAAACTCAACGGTGCAATTATCAGCAGGATTTTTATTCTAAAAAATATATCACATAGTTTTACAAAAACCGTTCTATTAATTGGAGCGGTTTTTTTATTTTTACTGTCTTGTGAAATGAATTCAGTAAAGTACAAAACGATTCAAATTACTTCAATTAAAATTAACTTATCTATGAAAATCTGCATTGTTAACGGCCCAAATTTGAATCTTTTAGGAAAAAGAGAACCTGAAGTTTACGGAAGTCAAACCTTTGAAGATTATTTTGAAATCCTGCAGAAAAAATTCCCCAACGTAGAACTTTCTTATTATCAAAGCAATATTGAAGGCGAATTGATCGGGAAAATTCAGGATGTTGGTTTTACTTTTGATGGAATAATCTTAAATGCGGGCGCTTACACACATACTTCTGTAGGTATAGGTGATGCAATGAAAGCGATTACAACGCCTGTTATAGAAGTTCATATTTCGAACACCTATGCACGCGAAAGTTTTAGGCACCAATCTTATCTTTCTGGAAATGCCAAAGGTGTTATTTTGGGTTTTGGACTAAAAAGCTACGAATTGGCGATTCAATCTTTTTTGTAATACTTTATTTAACAAATTTTTAATAACCTCACTTTTAAGTTATTTTATTTTTGTAATAGAACAAACTTTTATGAGAAACTTTACTTTACTTGCCTTTTTAATTTTTTCTATTTCAAACTTTGCCCAAATCAAAGGAACGATTACAGATGACAAAGGAAATCCGCTGCCTTTTGTTTCTGTATTTGAAGAAAACACTTATACCGGAACCACTTCTAACGAACAGGGAAAATATCAGCTCAACGTAAAAGAAATTGGTAAAAACAAAATCACTTTTCAGTATTTGGGATTTAAAACTCAAAAAATAACCGTTTGGCCAGATTCTAAAACGATTGTTTTGGATGTAAAAATGCAGGAAGAAAGTTTTGCATTAAATGAAGTAGTTATTGATCCTAAAAATAATCCTGCAAACGCAATTATAAAAAGTGCGATTGCACATAAAAAAGAAAACTCCGAAAAAACTTCGCGCTATACTGCCGATTTTTATTCTAAAGGAATGTTTAAAGTCAAAGATCTCCCTAAAAAAATATTTGGAAAGAAACTAGAACTCGGCGATGATATGGCTTCTAATTTAGATTCTACCGGAACGGGAATATTATACTTATCTGAAACGATTTCTAAAGTCAGCTATGAAAAACCAAACAAATTAAAAGAAAAAATCGAAGCCTCAAAAATCTCAGGAAACAACAGAGGATACAGCTACAATACTGCAGCATTGTCTACTTATGATTTTTATGATAATACACTGGATTTTGATGTAAACCTTATTTCGCCCATTGCAGACAATGCTTTTAATTATTACAAATATCAGCTTGAAGGTACTTTTTTTGACTCAAACAACCATGAGATCAATAAGATAAAGGTAACGCCTAAAAGAGATAAAGAACCTGTTTTTGAAGGTTACATTTATATCGTCGATAATAGTTTTGCTATTTATGCCATTGACCTGAACATTAAAGGTTATCGAATGAAAAATGAATTTACCGAAATGATGACATTAAAGCAGAGTTTCAGCTATAATTCTAAAAATAAAATATGGTCAAAAAATGCACAGACTTTAAATTTTAATGCCGGTATTTTTGGTGTGAAATTTTCAGGACAATTTAATTACGTCTATTCCAATTATGAATTTCCTGATTCGTTTGAAAAGAAAACTTTTGGAAATGAAATCGTAGCTTTTGACTTAAACGCTAATAAAAAAGACGATGCCTTTTGGAATGAAATACGCCCGATCCCGTTAACGATCGAAGAAAGTGCCGATTATACTAAAAAGGACAGTCTTCAAACCATTCGAAAATCTAAAAAATATACAGATTCTGTTGATGCAAAGAATAATAAGTTTAAGATTTTTGACATTTTAATGGGTTATGATTATAAAAATACATTTAGTAAATATTCTTTTAAATACGACGGACTGCTGAATATCAGATCGCTTAATTTTAATACGGTTCAGGGTTTTAATTTTAATTCAGGGTTTTCATTTAAAACATGGAATGAAGAGAAAGGAAAAACTACTTCTATCAGTACTACTTTAAATTATGGTTTTTCTGATGAGCGTTTTCGTGCTGCAGGCGAATTCAGTCATAAATTCAACAATGTAAATTATGCGACAATTGGCGTTTCCGGAGGAACAAAAACAATGCAGTTTAATAACGCAGAGCCAATAAGCAAACTTATTAATTCTATAAGTTCTTTATTTTTTAAAGACAATTATATGAAATTGTATAATTTAGAATTTGCACAGATTAATTATTCTCAAGATGTTGCAAATGGAGTGAATCTTTTTGGAAAAGTAGCTTACGAACAGCGAAAACCACTTTTTAATACAACCGATTATTCTTTCTTCAAAAGAGATGATATTTACTCCTCAAATAATCCGCTGGCGCCAAATGACTTTGCGACCTCAGCTTTTGATCCGCATCATTTATTTAAAGCCAATTTGAATGCTCGAATTAATTTTGGAAACAAATACATCTCAAGACCCGACGGAAGATATAATTTTAAAGACGATAAGTATCCAACTATTTTATTAGCTTTTGAAAAGGCTTTTGCCGGAAGTGACAAAAAATATGAATTTGAACGAATCGGCGCTGCTGTCTTATATGATTTATCGTTAGGCAATAAAGGAGTTATTGGAACAAATTTTAAAGCTGGAAAATTCTTTAATGCAGAAAATATATCTTTTATAGATTACAAACATTTTAACGGAAATCAAACTCATATCGGAACAACCGATCGTTATCTAAATGTTTTTAACTTAATGCCTTACTACAAAAACAGTACGAACGACAGCTATTTTGAAGCTCATTTAGAATATAACGACACCGGATTTATAATGAATAAAATACCGCTGTTAAATTTATTAAAGTCTACAATGAATTTAGGTTTTCACTCGCTGGCACTTCCAGACAGAAGACCGTATACAGAATTTACTGTTGGTCTGGATAATCTTGGTTTTGGAAAGTTTAAGGTTTTCAGAATTGATTATGTACATTCCTACCAGAGCGGTATCAAACAGGACGGAGTTGTATTTGGCTTGAAGATTTTGAATGTATTAAATTAAGGGACAAAGGCTCAAAGCGACAAAGGCTCAAAGGGACAAGATTAAAACTTTTGAAACTCTAGATTTGCTCCAAAAGCTTTGTCTCTTTGAACCTTTGCAACTTTGAGCCTCTAGCAATGATAATCATCTGGTTCAATATGGATCAAAACATTGCCTAATTGAGGTATTTTTTCTTTTAACGTATCTTGAAGTTTGTGCGACAAATCATGTCCTTCTTTTACGGATATAGCTGCAGAAACAATCGCATGAAGATCTACATGATATCGCATTCCTGCCTTACGTATAAAACATTTTTCTGTTCCTAAAATTCCTTCAACCAGCAGCGATTTTACTCTAATTTCTTCTACAAGATCATCGTTAAGATTTTCGTCCATAATCTCGCCAAGCGCAGGTCTAAAAATTTTATAACTGTTGTACAAAATAAAGAAAGCCGCAAAAAGTGCTGCCCAGTCATCTGCAGATTCGTAGCCTTTCCCCATAATCAGCGCGATCGAAATTCCGACAAAAGCCGCAATCGACGTTATTGCATCGCTTCTATGGTGCCAGGCATCAGCGGCTAAAGAAGAACTGTTGGTTTGCTTGCTGCGTTTCATAACCAATCTAAAAGAATATTCCTTCCAGATTATTATTGCTCCTAAAACATAAAGTGTCCATGATTTTGGTAAATCATGCGAAGTATTGATATTTAAAATACTTTCGTAACCAATAATTGTTGCCGAAGTAATTAGAAATCCAACTACCAAAAAGGTAATAAGAGGTTCGGCGCGCCCGTGACCATAAGGATGATTTTCATCTGCCGGCTTGTTAGAATATTTAATTCCAAACAACACAAGACAGGACGAAAATATATCCGTAGTCGATTCAATCGCATCTGCAATTAGGGCATAAGAATTGCCAAAAAAACCTGCCAAGCCTTTTACAAGGGCCAAGCAGGTGTTTCCAGCTATACTAAAATAAGTAGCTTTTATAGCTTTTTGTTCATTTGTCATTCGAGAATTTTTATGCTCTCACGATTTTTGCTCCAATTGCTCTTAAACGCTCGTCGATACGCTCGTATCCACGGTCGATTTGTTCAATATTTTGAATCGTACTTGTTCCTTTAGCAGATAAAGCTGCAATTAATAATGAGATTCCCGCACGAATATCCGGAGAAGACATTGTTGTAGCTTTTAACTGAGATTCGAAATTATGTCCCATAACCACCGCTCTGTGTGGATCACATAACATAATTTTTGCTCCCATATCGATCAATTTATCCACAAAGAATAAACGGCTTTCGAACATTTTTTGGTGAATTAAAACATCGCCTTTTGCTTGCGTTGCCACAACCAAAACGATACTCAGCAAATCAGGTGTAAATCCTGGCCATGGCGCATCTGCAATGGTCAAAATAGAACCGTCGATATCTGTTTTTACTTCATATCCGTCTTTGTGAGCCGGAATATAAATATCATCGTTACGTTTTTCAATCGTAATTCCAAGTTTTCTAAATGTATTCGGAATCAAACCTAAATTTTCCCAGCTTACATTTTTGATTGTGATTTCGCTTTTTGTCATAGCAGCAAGACCAATCCAAGAACCGATTTCGATCATATCAGGAAGAATTCTGTGCTCACAACCACCAAGGCTTTCAACACCTTCAATAGTCAATAAGTTAGAACCAACTCCTGTGATTTTTGCTCCCATAGAGTTCAACATTTTACACAACTGCTGTAAATATGGTTCGCAGGCAGCATTATAAACTGTAGTTGTTCCTTTTGCCAAAACGGCAGCCATAACAATATTTGCAGTTCCGGTTACAGACGCTTCGTCAAGCAGCATGTCTGTTCCCTGCAATCCTTCTGCAGGAGATTCTACTCCATAAAAGTGATCTTCTCTATTGTATCTGAATTTTGCTCCAAGATTAATAAAACCTTCAAAGTGTGTATCTAATCTGCGACGCCCGATTTTATCTCCTCCTGGTTTAGGAATATAACCTTTTCCGAAACGAGCCAAAAGCGGTCCAACAATCATAATAGAACCACGAAGAGCGCCGCCTTCTTTTTTGAAAGCTTCTGTCTCTAAATAACCAATATTAACCTCATCAGCTTGAAACGTAATAGAACCTGGTTCGTTTCTTTGAATTTTTACACCTAAATTTCCCAACAATGTGATCAATTTATTGATGTCTATAATATCAGGAATATTATTAATTCTTACTTTATCTCCTGTAAGAAGTACAGCACACAAAATTTGCAATGCTTCATTTTTTGCTCCTTGTGGAGTAATTTCTCCTTTTAATGGTATTCCGCCTTCGATTTTAAAAATTCCCATAGATTTTCTTTAGGTTCTAAGGTTCTGATATTCTGAGGTTCTAAGCTAAAAATCTTAGCATCTTAGTCCCTTAGCATCTTTGTCCCTTTTTTATTTTTGTTTTTGTTTATTTTTTAAGCATATCAGTAAAAACCTCAGCAATTTAGAAGCTTAGCTCCTTAGCGCCTTTTTTATTTCTGATTGTTATTTTTTTGAAAAGGTTTTTTACCTCCTTTATTATTGTTTTTGTTGCTCTGAATTTTTGGTGGTCCTGCCGGTGAAATTTTATTTGACATACGTTTATTTGTACGCATCAAATCAGTTGTATTCAAAAGTTCTTCTGTACTTTGCAGTAAGTTGATTTTTCCTCCGGACAATTCAAATAAATGTTCAAAAATAACATCGTCTTTTACAGTGTCTTTGTTCCAGCTCAAAAAAGACTTTTTCATGTGGTTGGCAATCACGAGTACCAATGCATTTTTCATTTCGCCGTCTTCCCATTTGTTGGCAACATCAATCATATATTTGATATTGTTACCATAAAATCTGTATTTAGGAAAGTTTTGCGGATAATGAAGCACATCTGGTTTTAACTGCAATACATCTCGAGACGGAATCGGATACGGAGATTCTACATCTAATTTAAAATCAGACATAATAAACAATTGATCCCATAATTTATGCTGAAAATCTGGTACGTCCCGCAAATGCGGATTCAGACTTCCCATAACCTGAATAATGTATTTCGCAGCTTTATTGCGCGTTTCACTATCATCAATATGAGTGGCCTGATCGATCAGTTTTTGCAAATGACGACCATATTCCGGAATAAGTAAACGCTGTCTTTCAGAATTATATTCTAAATTAAAAACAACGTCATTCGCGACTTCTTTTTTATATTTTTCGACCATAAGTTATAATGAAACTATCCCTTCTATTGTAGAAACTTCTTTGTATTTATCAATCACCTCATCGGCGCTGTTCATCGTAACATCTACAGAAACACTGGTAAATTTACCCGTTTTAGATTTTGTGGTTTTGATAACCGCACCCATTCTGTCAAAAGCTTTTTCGACTCTCTCTACATTATCAGCTACAGAAGGCACAATAAATTTATACAAATATTCTGCTGGCCAAGTATTTGAGTTGTCTAACTCTACTTTTAATCTTTCGTAAAATTCGGCGGTGTTTTTTTCTTTATCGTTCTCCATTCGTAATTAAAAATAAACGCAAATATACGCTTTTGATTTCAGATTTTTGAGTTTAGATTTTAGATTTTTTCCGGGCTTAAAACTTTGTTTTAAAGGTTCAAAGTTCCAAAGGCGCAAAGGTGCAGAGAAAAAAGCATTGTAACATTATTTCTTTGTCAAATTTCATCTTATATTTGAGAAAAGAATGCAATAAAATCTCTCAGGAAATTATGAGTCTTTTCGTCATTTTTGTCATCCTGACAAAGGAAGAATCACACTAGAAATTCGACAAGGATTGGAGAATTTATGTGAGGAGATACTTATGTGATCCTTCGTTCCTCAGGATGACAAGTTTGCGCTTAACTCTTTGACATTAAAACAAATCAAAATGAAAAAAATCTTCTTTTTACTTTTTACAATTCTCACTTTTCATAATATTCAGGCACAGGAAGTCAAAACGCTGACTTATTTTCAAAATGATACTATAAAACTGGATTTAGATTTATATCTGCCAAAGAAAAAATCTAATGAAAAAATTCCGTTGATTCTATTTGCTTTTGGTGGCGGGTTTTCTGGCGGAGAACGTACAAGCGAAAAAGAATTCGGAATGTTTATGGCGCAAAATGGCTATGCGGTTGCCAGTATTTCGTACAGTTTATATATGAAAGGAAAAGATTTTGGTTGTAAAGGAACACTTACCGAAAAAATAAAAGCGATTCAGATTGGTGTGAGCGATATGTGGCAGGCGACTTCTTACTTAATCGAAAACGCAGATCAATATAATTTGGACACTTCAAAATTCTTTATTTCGGGAATTAGTGCTGGCGCCGAAATTGGTTTTCATGCTTCGTTTTGGGATTATAAATTAATGAACTTATACAAGAATAATCTGCCGGAAAATTTCAAATACAAAGGTTTTATTGGAGGCTCTGGTGCGATTCAGGATATTAATTTGATTACGAAACAAAAGGCGATTCCGATGTTATTAGCGCACGGAAGTACTGACGATACTGTTCCCTACGGTGCGGGTTCGCATCGCTCCTGCCCTACAAACGCTTCTGGCTGGCTGATTCTTTTTGGTTCGTATGCGGTTTACAATCATATGAACGATCTACATAAAGACATTGAACTGATTACTTTCTGCGGAGGCGGACATGAATTTTCGGGTTACCTTTTTCATGACGGAAAACAATATGTTTTGGATTTTGTGAATGATGTCGTGAAAGGAAAGAAATTTGAATCGCACTTGATTGTTCCTTCTAAAAAAGGCAAGGATTCTGGGAAGTTTTTGTTTTGTGAATAGTATCGTTTAATATAAAAAATTATGAAATTTAAAATCATATTCTTACTAGTTATTTCAGGATTACTTATTCAGTGTAAAAAAGAAAAATCGAAAACAAATACAAGCAAAATTGAAAAAATATCTGCTGTAAATGATTATGATTTTGGAGGGAAAATGAAATTTGAATTCTATTCTGACAGCAGTTATATTTTTACCATAATTGAAAAAAGCCCAGATTATGAAAAAATTGAAAAATTTAGTGGTATATGTTATTTCAAAAAGGACACAATATATTTCAATCGTTTCCCATTCAAATACAACCGAAGCGAAAAAGCTGTAATTAAAAATAATTTTATAGAATTTATTCAGCCAAATTTTCCCTTGCGAATCGAAATCAAAAAAAATCTATTTCAAATAAAAAGCAAATTAGATTTTAGAAAATATAGTGATTATGCCATCTTTACTTTTGATCATAAATTCTATGGAATCTATTTTAATGATAATCCTGAAAAATTAAAACCTTATGATTTGAATCAGGCGGAATTAATTGAAGTTGATCAAATAATAAAAAAATGTTTCACTGAGAACAATTCAAAATTAAGAAAAATTGATACTTATATTAAGCAATGTATTGCCGTTATAAATGAAAAACAAGAAAAAGAAGTTTTGATAAAGTGTTACTGCAAAAGCTTTAATACTGAAAAATCATTTAAATATTTTTTAATTGATATGAGCGACGGAGGAAATTGTAATATAAGTTTAAAAATTAATCTGACTAAACACACCTATTCTGAATTAAATATTGCTGGAAGAGCCTAAATACATCGATTCGAACACCTACAAGGTTTTGAAAACCTTGCAGGAGAAGTATCGATTAAATATTTCCAAAAACAAAACCTTCTCTCCTCTTTAGCCCTGATGGAAGTGAAAATCCTTTTGCTTTTTTCTTTAAAAAGCAAAAGATTGAAGCGAACAGCAGGAACCCATATTGCCAAAAATTGCGAAATCATTCGCTTCCGACAAAATAATCTTTTTAAATACAATTACTTTAGGTAAATTTGCGCTTTATTTTACGAAAGTGCAAAAAGAAATCATAGTTCTCCTTGGCGGTCCTGGTACAGGAAAATCTACGCTTATTAACGAATTGGTGGCTCGTGGCTACTGCTGTTACCCTGAAATTTCAAGACAAGTTACACTCGAAGCACAGCAGCGAGGGATTGACCAGTTGTTTCTGGAAGAGCCTTTATTGTTTAGCAAAATGTTATTGGAAGGACGAATTCAGCAATTTAAAAATGCTAAAGAAGAGCCTGATAATGTAGTTTTTATCGACAGGGGAATTCCCGACGTTGTGGCTTACATGGATTATATTGGCGATGAATATCCGGAGCATTTTACAAAAGCTTGTGAGGATTTTAAATATTCTAAAACTTTTATTTTGCCGCCTTGGGAAGAAATTTATCAGAGCGACACGGAGCGTTATGAAAATTTTGAACAGGCATTGGAAATTCAAAAACACCTTATCGAAACTTACAAGAAGTACGGTTACGACTTAATAGAAGTACCAAAAGATACGGTAGAAAACAGAATTCTTTATATCTTAGATAAAATTTAGTATTTGGTTTAAAGTTGTAAACTAGAAACTGATTTCTAAATTTTTAACTTTAAAACGAAAGCAATGCTTCAAGCGGAGGAAATTCTTTTAAAATACTGGAAACACGACAGCTTTAGACCGCTTCAAAAAGAAATTATTGATTCGGTTTTAGATGGTCAGGATACTTTTGCTCTATTACCTACCGGCGGCGGAAAATCGATCTGTTTTCAGGTTCCCGCAATGATGCAGGAAGGAATCTGTCTTGTAATTTCGCCTTTGATTGCCTTAATGAAAGATCAGGTAGCGAATTTGCAAAAAAGAGACATAAAAGCTATTGCACTTACAGGCGGCATTCATACCGAAGAAATCATTGATCTTCTGGACAACTGCCAATACGGAAATTACAAGTTTTTGTACCTTTCTCCAGAACGACTTCAATCGGATTGGATTCTGGAGCGCATTAAAAATTTACCCATAAATTTAATTGCTATTGACGAAGCACATTGTGTGTCACAATGGGGGCATGATTTTCGTCCGGCTTATTTGAAGATTTCCGGACTTAGAAAATTCTTTCCTAAAATTCCGTTTTTGGCACTTACAGCAACTGCAACTCCCAGAGTCATAGAAGATATTAAAACCGAGCTGGAATTGAAAGACACCAAACTTTTTCAGCAGTCTTTTGCAAGGGAAAATATTGCCTACATGGTTTTTGAAGTTGAGGACAAATTATATCGTGTTGAACAGATTTTGAAAAAAAATCCGCAGCCTTCTATAATATATGTCCGAAACAGGAAATCCTGCTTAAACATGTCGACGCAATTGCAATCACTTGGCTTTAGGGCAACTTATTATCACGGCGGACTTTCGGCAAAAGAGAAAGACAAAAACATGCAAATGTGGATGTCGGAACAAGCGCAGGTTATTGTTGCGACAAATGCCTTTGGAATGGGAATTGACAAGGATAATGTAAAAACAGTTATTCATACACAGCTTCCTGAAAATATCGAAAATTATTACCAGGAATCTGGAAGGGCGGGAAGAAACGGAGGAAAATCTTTTGCCGTTTTACTGACAAACGCTTCTGACGGCGGGCAAACCGAACAGCAGTTTTTAAGTGTTCTTCCTGATAAAAAATTCCTAAAGTCGGTTTATAATAAACTCTGCAACTATTTTCAGATAGCGTATGGCGAAGGTTTAGACGATTCGTTTTCTTTTAAAATGAATCATTTCTGCCAGAAATATGAGTTTTCAACCCTTAAAGCCTACAATGCTTTACAGTTTTTAAATCAACAGGGAATCATTACAATGTCTCAGGAATTTTCAGAAAAAATTACTGTTCAGTTTTTGATTGAATCCAAAGAAGTGATTCGATATATGAGCCTTAATCCCAATGATGAAGAAATTTTACTGGCTATTTTAAGAACCTACCCTGGAATTTACGAAATGAAAGTTCCTTTTAATCTGCCATTGATTGCAAAAAAATCACATCGTTCTGAAGCACAAGTAAATGTTGTTCTGGAAAAACTGAAAGAAAAAGAAATTATCGAATACAAATCTAAAAACAACGACGCTACTATATTATTTAATGAAGTTCGTGAAGACGATTTGACAATTAACAGAGTTTCAAAATATTTAGAAAAACAAAATCAGCTCAAAAAAGAACAGCTTATGTCTGTTCTGCATTATATAAAAGAAAATAAAACGTGCAAAAATCGTTTAATTTTGGATTATTTTGGAGAAGAAACCAATTCTAACTGCGGTGTCTGCTCCTACTGCATTACGCAAAAAGGCAAAATAACAGAGGCAGATTCTATTGCCGATAAAATTTTGGCTTTATTAAAAACTGCGGCTTTGACATCAAGAGAAATTCAGTCTCAAATAAAAATGGATACCAAAGATATTATTCTGGCACTTCAGGAATTATTAGAAAATAACTATATTATTATACAACCGAACAATAAATACACTTTAAAATTATAATGAAAAAATTGAAAATTATATTTATGGGAACTCCGGAATTTGCTGTAGGCATTTTGGATACCATCATCAAAAACAATTATGATGTTGTAGGCGTGATCACGGCAGCGGATAAACCTGCAGGACGCGGACAAAAAATAAAATATTCGGCTGTAAAAGAATATTCGCTTGCAAATAATTTGACTTTATTACAGCCGGCAAATTTAAAAGACGAAAGTTTCTTAGCAGAATTAAAGGCATTAAATGCTAATCTGCAAATTGTTGTGGCTTTTAGAATGCTGCCAAAAGTTGTCTGGGAAATGCCAAGTTTAGGAACTTTTAATCTTCATGCTTCTTTACTGCCAAATTATCGCGGTGCAGCTCCAATAAACTGGGCTATTATAAATGGAGAAACCAAAACAGGTGTTACTACTTTTTTTATAGATGATAAAATCGATACCGGAGCAATGATTTTAAATTCTGAACTTACTATTGAACCGCAAGAAAATGCCGGACAATTGCACGACCGATTAATGGTATTAGGAAGCGAAACTGTTATTGAAACTTTAAAAGTTATTGAAACCGGAAATGTCACTACATCAATTCAGGAAGATAATGCAGAAATTAAAACAGCTTATAAACTAAATAAAGAAAATTGTAAGATCGACTGGACAAAATCTGGTGATGAAATCAATAACCTGATTCGAGGCTTAAGTCCTTATCCGGCAGCATGGTGTTTTCTAAAAGATAAAGATACAGAGCAAAGCATCAAAATATACGAAACAAAATTGGTTGTAGAAGATCATAATTTTGAAATTGGGAGCTTGATTTGCAGCAAAAAAGAAATCAAGATTGCAATAAAAAGCGGGTATATTCAGTTATTAAGTTTACAAATTGCAGGAAAAAAGCGAATGCAGGCAGCAGAATTACTAAATGGAGTGAGCTTCTCTGAAAGCGCAAAAGTCTATTAAGCTCAGTAAAACAGGGGTTTCTACTTGTTTTTTATCGACGAATAACATCTGTTATGAACAAAAAAAGCAAGTTATCAACAATTTTTACTAAAATTAGCGAAAACACTTGCACGCAACGGATTTCCTACTAAATTTGTGTATTAACAATTTTTTTTAACCAACAATTAATAACTATTATTATGAACAAATCAGAATTAATCGATGCTATCGCTGCTGATGCAGGAATCACAAAAGCTGCGGCAAAATTAGCTTTAGAGTCATTTTTAGGTAACGTAGGAACTACTTTGAAAAAAGGTGGAAGAATTTCGTTAGTAGGATTTGGATCTTGGTCAGTATCTGCAAGAGCTGCAAGAGACGGTAGAAACCCACAAACAGGAAAAACTATCAAAATCGCTGCTAAAAATGTTGTAAAATTCAAAGCAGGAGCTGAATTAGAAGGTGCAGTGAACTAAAGTAAGAAAGTTCTCTAAACTTATAATATAATTAAAACCTTCCCTATGGAAGGTTTTTTTGTGCGGTTTATCGATTTTATTGGGTTTTTAAAATTTTTATGACTAAATTTAATAAAAATTGTAGCCGTATGATTTCAGAAAAATTAAAAAAAGGACACCTGCTTATTGCCGAGCCTTCAATAATTGGAGATTTATCTTTTAACAGATCGGTAATATTATTAGCAGATCATAACAAAGAAGGTTCAATCGGTTTTATCATTAATAAACCATTAAAGTATACTATTAATGATTTAATCCCAGAGATTGAAGCATCTTTTAAAATATATAACGGAGGCCCTGTAGAACAAGACAACCTATATTTTATTCATAATATTCCAGAATTGATTCCGAATAGTGTCGAAATCTCTAATGGAATTTATTGGGGAGGTGATTTTGAATCAACCAAAGACTTAATAAACGACGGATCTATTGGCAAAAACAATATTCGTTTTTTCTTAGGTTATACTGGTTGGGAAGAAAATCAGCTTGAGAGTGAAATGCAGGGAAACTCTTGGATTATAACTGATAATAGTTATAAAAATAAAATTATCGGAAAGTCAAGCACCCATTTCTGGAAAGAACAGATTATGGAACTTGGAGGCGATTATCTTATTTGGTCAAATTCTCCTGAAAACCCATATCTGAATTAGTTTTCAGATATGGAATCATTTAGTTTTTGAACTAATAAATGAGCGAGATTACTTGTAAAATCTTTTTTTCGATATTTAGTTATCGGCTGTATTCCTGTGATCACATTTGTTAGAAATAATTCGTCTGCTTTTTGAAGATCAAACGGAGAAATTATTTCTTCCTTTACTTCTATGCCTTCTATTTTCTTAGCCAGAGCTAAAATTTGTTTACGCATAACGCCATTCAAACATCCTTCTGATACCGGAGGGGTGATTAATTTATTGCCGGTAACCATAAATAAATTTCCCTGCAGTACTTCTACAACATTTTTACTGTCATTGACTAAAATGCAGTTGTTTAAACCATTTTCATTTGCAAAAATACTTCCTGTAACATTAATCATTTTATTCGTCGATTTAATAGACGATAATAATTGTCTGGCCACATAGAAATCTTTATACAAATCTACCTCATAGGAGGCTGTATTTAAAGTGTAAAATGTGTTTTCGAGTGGTGTGGCGTGAATTAAAAAAGAAACATTGTTGGTTTGAGGCAGATACAAGCCGCCGTCATTTCTAAAAACGGTAATTCTAGCTCGCGCAGATGCCGAAAGTCCATTTTGCTGTACAAGCTTCAATACTTGTTCCTCCATATACTCCATCGTGAAGTTCATCGGAATTTCCATTCGCACTACACGCATTGAAGCCATTAATCTAAAATAATGATCTTCGAGAAACAATATTTTATTATTGATAATTTTAAGCGTTTCAAAAATACCATCTCCATATAAAAAGGCACGATTTTGAGTTAATATATTATCGTTCTGCGCTGTAATATCTCCGTTAAAATTAATCATAAAAAAACCCTGAATTTTGTTCAGGGCAAATATAAGGCATAAAATAGAATTTTACTAGACAGACCCTATAAGATGTTTAAGGTCTGAGATCTGATTCTCCCACAATTGTTTAGCTTCTCCTACCTCTTCTTTTTCTGCAAAATCGACTACCATAAGCGAAACGTCTTTTGTTAATTCATCCACTAAAATGTGAAGTTCAAAAAAGTATTCAGTATCCTTACTGCTTTCATCTACCCATTTAAATTTTACTTTTTCACCAGATTTCTTAGAAGCAAGACGCGCTTTTTCCTGCGAATCGTTCCAAATAAAAGTAAAAAACTCTCCTCTTGAGTTAACATTGTCGGCAAACCATTCTGATAAACCTGAAGGAGTTGATATATATTGATATAATAATTGCGGCGAAGAATTTATGGGAAACTCGATTTCGTAACGTATTTTTGGATCCATGTGCTACTTTTAATTTTTTCGAAATATAAGAATATATGTCCAAAAACAATGCATTTTTAAAAATATTTTTTTTTCTTCATTTTATGCTTGTTCGCTTTAATATTATTTTTATATTTGCACCCGCAATCAGGGACATTCCCGAAAGCAATTCAGGCGAGGTAGCTCAGTTGGTTAGAGCGCAGGATTCATAACCCTGAGGTCACGGGTTCAACTCCCGTCCTCGCTACAAAGGCAAAACCCTTAAACAGAAATGTTTAAGGGTTTTTTATTGGAATATTGCTTCTAAAATCTCTTTCAATAATTTATAGAGTGATGGAACTGGAGTGATTAAATTTGTAATTAAAATAGAAATAGATCATAATTCGAATCAGAAATGTATGAATCCGAAAGATGAATCATTAGATGTAAAACAATTAAATTGTGTTCAATCATTTTCAAACCAATACAAAAAAAGGTTTTAGTCTTTGAAAACCAAAACCTTTTTTACAAGCTATGCTCCTGCTCCCAATGTCTGAATTATACCTACCGTCCAGATTATAGGTTTCCATAGTATAACAAAACCTATAATTGATAATATTGAAAATACTGCCCAAAAAGAAAAGTCATAGGCTAATGTAAATTCCGGAAAATAACTCATGAGAAAATAATAAACTCCGAATGGAATCGCCAAAAATGCTACAACTATCCATACAATGCATTTTATAATAAATGCTATAATATTTAATAATACTTGAAATAACATAATGTTTGTTTTTATGACTTAAGTCGAGTTAAATAATTAAATTTTTGTTTTACCCTGTCTACTTATTATCAGCATTATCGTCTGAAGCAATTATTAATCCGGTTGCTAATAAAGATAATCCCGCGGTAATCATTCCGATGATTTTGGGATTTTTATTTGAATAATTTGCAATTGCTACTCCAGCTGCAACACTAGTGTTAAGAATAGAACTTAAATTACTGAAGTCAATTTCTGATTTCGATTTTTTGAATAATTTTTTCATAATACTGTTTTAAAATTTAGCTGCTAAAGTATTTCGTCATCACGACAATTCTTGTCGCTCTTTTTTAATGGAAAAAAATATTCGCGACACATATTGTCGTTTTGGATTTATATTTTTGGAATATGAAAGAAAACAATCAAACACATTTAAATTCAACCCAGGTTTATCGTACCAAAATTTTAGTAGAGACTTTAAAAAGACACTCGTCAGTACATCGTGATGCATTGATAAAAGAGATCTGTGCCAACGAAACTTCCAAAATAACTTTACGCACGTTACAGAGAGATATAAAATCTCTAAACGAAAACTATGGCATTATTATTAAACTCAACAGGAATACTTCTAGCTATTCATTAGATGATGAAAAATCCGCCACCATTGATTCTTTCCTAAGTCATATAGAAATTCTTGCGACAGCAGAATTAATAAGGTCTAATTTTAACGAGACTAATAATGCCTTAGCATATATTGAATTCGAAAATAAAGCTACAATCTCAGCTACGCCAAATTTCAAGACGATTTTAGAAGCAATTCATCAAACATTGCCTATTAGTTTTGAACATTACAGTTTTTATCATCTAAAAGAGGAAAATTATACTCTAAAGCCTTACTTTTTAAAACAGTATCAAAATCGGTGGTATTTAGTTGGAGAAACTGAAAAAGGTTATCGCACTTTTGGCATTGATCGATTAAAAAATATAACTATCGGCACTAAAAAGTTTAAGCAGAAAACGGAAGAAGCAATGGACAAGTTTAGAAACGTTGTCGGCCTCAACTACGTCGACCATGAGTTACAAAAAGTCATCCTTTCATTTCATGTTTCACAAAGACCATATGTTGAGTCACTCCAATTGCATCACTCTCAAAAAGTAATTGATATCGATAGCAAAGAAACTTTTAATATTGAATTACTAATTCATCCAAATTTTGAATTTAAACAGCAGGTTTTAAAATATGGTAGCTTAGTCAAAGTTGTAGAGCCAAAATGGCTGGCAAAAGAAATCAGAAACGAAATAAAAAAATCTTTAGATAATTACAATTAAATAAGTTTTTTTTAAGGCATTAAAAAAGCAAATAATTCCCAAATAACTTTTGGTAATTCCTCATCAATCCAAAATTATAGCTATTAGCTTAAGGAAAATATTAAACTTAATAAAAATTAGTTAGCTTAGCTTTATTTTTTGATTAGAGACAGGCCCTTTTAATCACTAAAATTACTTTAGTGTTTTACTTAAAAAGAAATATTAAATATATAAAAACATGAATAATAAAGAATTTGATTTTAACGAATATCAAGCAACTTTCGAAAATTCTTACAATGAGAAACATGGAGAATTCGAAGACCTTATCAAACAGAAACTTATAATCAGCCTAATAGGGAGTGTTAATGCGGGTAAGTCGAAAACGATAAATGCATTAACAGGCATAGATTATACCGAAGTTAAAGCAAGAGCAGGATCTACAGAAACCGTATCAATTTACCCATTAAACGATCAAGTTTTTATTGCTGATACGCCTGGGCTATATGACATAAATGAAAAGGTTAGTAACAAAGCCTCTGAATTTGTAGAAAAAGATTCTGATGTAATATTATATTTCATCAATGCTGCATCTGGAATAACTGCTCACGAAAAGAAATCTTTTGAAAGTTTGCAAAAACTTGGGAAACCAACAATTGTAGTTTTAAATAAAATTGACGCTCTCGATAAATCAGATATTGTGGATGTGATTAATCAAACAAAAGAAGAATTGGGAATTTTTCCTATTCCCATATCCTCGAAAACAGGTGAGGGAATTGAACTACTTGAGCAGCAAATTCAAGATCTATTAAAATTTCAGGGAAAAGATTTACTTTTTGTGAAAGTCTCAAAATTTAAAGGGAACAGCGTAAAAAAGTGGATTAACGCAGCAACTGTCTCTGCTGCGGCAATTGGAGCACTTCCCATCCCAGGTTCTGACATTGTCGCTCTTACGGGATTACAAGTGGGACTTGCATTAAAAATTGCTTATATTTATGGCATTAAAACTACAAAACAAGATGTGATGAAAATTGTTGCATCCACCATCACCGGAAGTATTGGAAGACAAATTTCTAGATGGTCTATTACCGCTTTAAAAGCTGCAGGTTGGATTCCAGGAGCCCAGCTTTTAGAAGTAGCCATAGTAGGGATAGCCTCTATTGTTGCAGGATCAATGACGTATGCATTTGGATGGGCGTGTAATGCATATTACAAAAGTGGAATGACAATAGATTTGGGAGTTGTTGGAGAAATTTTCGAAGAAAAGTACAAATCACATAAAGAAGATAAAAAAGTTACGGCCTCTTAAACTATATGTTAAAAATCCATTATACTCAAGTGAGGAACTTCAGTGAGGTTTTCGCAAGAAACTTAACGAACCAAAGTTGATCAAAAATACAAATTATCAATAATCAATAATTTAACAAATTAAAAAATCAAAATAGGATTCATAACCCTGAGGTCAAGGGTTAAACTCCCGCACTCGACACAAAAGGCAAAACCCTTAAACAGAAATGTTTAGGGGTTTTTTATTTGAATTAAATGAGTAATCTCAACAAAAATATTTTCTGAATACTAAAAAATTAGAAAAATAAATACATTTGAAAGGGTTAAAATAGCATCTTTGCAAATTAAGTAATTTTTGAACTTATGGACATAGTCAAATTTAAAATCACATCTAAAACTATAAAAGTAGAAGTACGCAATTCTAATAATTACGTTTTTAATTTTAACACTGCTTTAGAAATTGAAAAAGAAGACAGAGATGTTTTACTGAAGCTTTATAATGCATTAGACTTACTTTTTAAGAAAGAAAATGCTGTAGAAGTAAAAAATTACATTTCGCCAAACCAAACTAATATACTCGATCAGATTTCTGCAGCAGACAATTTAGAACAGGAAAAGTAAATTGTTTTTCCTGCAGCATTTAGTGAAGAGTTTTTTTCTCACATGTGAATTACACAACAATTTCGTATTTTATTATAAAAGAAGGGTTTAAGATCGATGTAAATTTGACAATCATAATCTAACACTTCCGGCCATGAAAAAATCACATACAAACTCAAACGCAAATTACAGCTGCCTTATATCTAACACAAGTATTTACACTTCTGAAAATAATGATTTAATTTACATCAAATCTTATAGAGGTGATTGGGGCGACTGGGATGAAAAACCTGCAAATATTGCTAAAATTGATTCAAAACAATTTGAGCACACAGCAAAAACAGTAAGTACTGAGAAAGCTGCTCCAAACTTTTAAGAGCTAATATTTCAGAAATTGAATATTTAAAATAGTCATTAAAAACCCTTAAACAGCAATTGTGTTTAAGGGTTTTTAATTTTTATTTAATTTAATGATTAATTGAAAGGAACAATTTTAAAAACTTAGTTCTTCAATACTGCTGGCAAAATATAATCTTGCACTATTTTATTTGACTGAGAATGTCCATAGGGTTTATTAAAAGCTTTAGAAGTTATGATTACAACAAGCGGAAGCGTCTTAAAAATTACAAAATGATTCCCTCCGTTTCCGGCACAATAAAAAGTCTCATAACTTTTACCTTCAAAAAGTATTGTTTTATTCCAAAAAAGATAGCCGTAAAATTCATTATTTCTCTTTGGAATCTGAATCTGGTGCGTCAAAGTTTTACTAATCCATTCTGTAGCAACAATCTGTTTGCCATTCCAGATGCCGTTATTTTTATACAACTGTGCGTATTTCGCATAATCAAGAGATCTCATTTGTAAACCTCCGGCTGTATTTGCTACATTTTGCGGTGTATACTGCCATTTATAAGAAGTTATATTTAGAGGTGCAAAAAGCTTTTTATCCGCATATTTCTCTAATCCTTCTGGAACAGATTTATCTAATATATCACCCAATAATACAACTCCGGCTGTAAAATAATCCCATTGACGGCCATTTGCTTTTGCTTTATCTACCGGTAAATCCAATGCAAATTTGACCCAGTTAGCTGTCGGATACATATTTTCTTCATTCCCAAGCGAATTACTGTCTGAATCGGAGCCATCAAATGAGGAGCTCATTGTAAGCAGGTCTTTTATCCTGATGCTGTCTTTTTTAGTTTGGTAATTAGCATATTTCTTTAGATCGTAAAATTCTTCAAGTTTTTGATTTTCACTTTTAATATAGCCTTCTTCTATAGCGATGCCCATTAATGTAGAAGCAAATGATTTTCCTGCAGAACGTGTATTGTGCAAGGTTTTTCGATCTGCATCATTAAAATATTCTTCGAGAAGGAGTTTATTATCGTGTATTACCACAATACTGGTTATATCTTTTAGTTCGTAATTTGCAATGGCCGTATTGAGCGATTCGATTTTCTTTTTATCGAAGTTTAAAGATGAAATTTCCCAGCCGCTATTAGCTTGAATAGGTTGAATTTCGATTTGCTTTCTGGTAAGTTTTGGAGTTTTAATCACTAATTTCACTTTACCTTCTGCAATCAGATTTCCTGTTTTAATCTTTTCCTGTAAGTTGACATAAGGTCTGATTTCAATCTTAAGTAAATGCGTTCCATCTGTTAAAACTTTCTGTCCTCCATTTTCCTTAAAACGATCCCACATATACATTGACCACCAGTCTTCTCCTTTTGAGTTTGTAAGCGGCACTCTAAAAGTTGTTGATGTCTGTTTGCTGCCTCCAGATCCGAAATTACAGCCGTAATGTATATTTTCTTTATAGATAAACTGATTATCAATATAAAAAGAAAACTGAAGATTTCCCTTTTTTAAAAGCTCTTCGGCAGGTAAATCTGGTGCCAGCTGATGTAAATAATTACCAACCGAATTATCCATAAAAACCCTGATGTTCAAATCTGATTTAAGTTTCAAATCATAAGAATCAAGAAAATCAGTTTCCTTATAAACCTCCAACGGAATATTTCCATTCATAAAAGTTACTTTCCCGATATTTCGTTTATGAACATCATTTTCAATTTTATCTATTGAATACAGATCCTTATTCTGAGCCATTATCATACTGGTATAAAATAATACATACGATACTAAAATTTGCTTTGTCATTTGTATACTATTGAGTTAACGCAAAAATAGAAGATCCTAAAAAAGTAAAATTGTACGAGATTAACATTACATTAATTTCTGAAGCAATATTTTTTTGTATTCCGACGGATTTACATCATTAATTTCTTTAAAACATCTTATAAAATGGCTTTGATCTGAAAACCCGCACTGATGCGCAATTTCAGTAAAAGATTGTTTCTGCAACGCAATTAACGATAGTGCTTTTTCTACTTTTAGTTTTCGAACATATTCACTTAAATTACAATCAAAATATTTTGAAAAATTTCTCGAAAGATGCACCGGATGTATGTCTAACGTCTTTGATAAATAATCCAGAGAAAGATTTTCGGCAAATTGTTCGTGAAGAAGATCATCAATCATCTTTACCCATTTTGGATTTTTGTGAATGTTATTCTGATTGCTGTTCTGTAATTTAGACAGTATTTCAAACAGTAAAGTCTGAGTGGTAAATTCTGTATTTATTTCATGACATTTTGAAGTCCTAAAGACTTTGTACATCAAAAGTTTAATATCTGGATTTGATATTTTTAGGCTTCCTTCTAAATTATCAATATCTAAACTTATCGTATCCAGCCATTTTTTTTCTATCTCAAGATGAAAACCCCTTGTAAATCCGTCTGGTTTTATATTATAATGTGCCTCCTGCCAATTATGAAAAAGTAAATCTCCGGCCGAGCAATTGTAAATTTCTTTCTTATTGCCTTCAATCACATTCCCTTGAAGAATAAAAGTAAAATAAGCATTTTCATGATAATGCCAATCTACTTTAGGAAGTGTATAAACTGTGTCAGTCAGCGTTATACCTTCTAAACAAATGGTTTTATTTGTTTCACCATAAAATTCTCCTCTTTGTGAATGTTTCATAATTAAGGACTTACAACACTATAAATATAAGTGAATATAATACAAACTGCAAAAAACATTCTATTAGTGATCTTGAACTTTAGAAAAAACAACATCGTTATTATTTTTTTCTGACTTATCTCTAAAAATATTAAATTCGCTTAACTGTAAAAATCTATAAGCAGCAGGGAGAATACTATTTTGATTACGATATCAATTCGATTTTTTATTAAACATTAAAAAAAGATACATAATGAAAAAAGTAACAGGTATTGGCGGCATATTTTTTAAATGCAATGACCCGGCCAAAATGAGAGAATGGTATAAAACTCATCTTGGTTTTGACACTAATGATTACGGAAACTCTTTTGGCTGGAAAGAGGCATCTGATTCTAACGCAAACGGCTCAACACAATGGAGTCCTTTTCCTGAAAATACGCAATATTTTGAACCTTCTGCAAAAGACTTTATGATTAACTACACAGTTGCTGACTTGGAAGCTCTTATTAAACAATTGAAGAAAGACGGCGTAACTATTCTTGATGAAATAGAAACCTATGACTACGGAAAGTTTATACACATTCTCGATATTGAAGATAATAAAATCGAACTCTGGGAACCTCTAGGTTAAAAGTTGATCATTATGGAAAAACATAGAATATTTACAACTTCATTTACAAGTGTGTATCCGCATTATGTTACCAAAGCCGAGAAAAAGGGAAGAACAAAAGAAGAATTAGATACCATAATCTGCTGGCTGACGGGCTATAATCTGCAAGAATTACAGCATATAATTGATAACAGAACCGACTTTGAAACCTTTTTTGCAGAAGCGCCTCAATTAAATCCTAACATTTCTAAAATTACAGGTGTAATCTGCGGTTATCGGGTGGAAGAAATTGAAGATAAACTAATGCAGAAGATTCGGTATTTGGACAAGCTGGTAGATGAATTGGCCAAAGGAAAAGCCATGGATAAGATTTTAAGAAGCTGAAAAAACTGCCTTATACACCCCAACTTATGAAATTTGAAATCGACAGAGATTTAGTTCAAAAAATAATTGATGAAGAAATTAGTCCAGATTATGTGATAAATAATATTTATGATACCGAAAAATATATTTTTATTGATTATAAACATCGGTATTATGATGAAGACGACGAAAGAGCGCATTTAGTAGGAGTTGGAGATGTTGTTTATCATAAAGAAAAAAAAGAATACAAACTGCTTGGTTCTGGCGAATATATAACCGGTGATTATTTGGATTATCTGCAAAATGAATATCCGGAAAATGAAGTTGAACCCAAAAGTCTTGAGCAAATCATTACCAGAATTAAAGAACGCCAATATGTAAACAGCGAGGATCACTTCTTTTTTATGCACATAATCGAAAAAGAGCATCCCGAATTTAATAGTGCAATGACTATGGATAGAAACTTAAATCTTTCTGAACATTTTATTTTTACGAGCGAAAGCAGTATTATTCAAAATAAAATAATTGAATATTGGAAGACGTTTAATTTTCCTTATCAAATAAGAAATGAAAATCAGATTGTTTTGTGCAGAACAGACAAAAAATGTTTTTAAAAAATGCATTCCCAAAATATATTAATACAACCCTACTATGAAAAAAATTACTTTGATTCTTTTTGTTCTTTTTGCTTTAACAAGCTGTAAAAATTCCGATAAAATAGAACGAAAAGACCAGCCTGACATTTACAATGTCCAGAAAGAAGATCACGAAATGAATAAAGCTATTGCTGAGGCAAAAAAAACACTGCCCGAATTTTATAAAGCTTTAGAAAATAACAATCCTGATTATAATGCTTTTGCAATTAAAGTTCGTTTTGACGCAGGCAACGATGCAGAACATATGTGGATCAATGGTTTATTCAAAAAAAATGAAGATTATTTTGGAATAGTTGATAATCTCCCGGAAATCACCCAGGAAGTTAAACAAGGCGATACCATAAAAATAAATGCTGCAAAAGTAAGCGACTGGATGTATTTAGACAAAGACGAATTGAAGGGCGGCTACACAATAAAATTATTAAGAAACAGAATGTCGGAGGACGAAAGAATAGAATTTGATAAAACCAGCGGCATGCTCATAAAATAATTGACGCAGAACAATCTTAAGAAATCAACCTCATCCTTTTTAAATAAAAAATCGTTAAAATCTCATTACTATATCAATTTTTATTCAATAAAAAATACTTTTGTTATAAGAACATTTTTGATGCCTTTAGAATTAGAAAACAGAATGAATGGATAACGAAAAATTTATTTTTTGCCTTGAAGGTGTTCCAGATGTAGACACAACCATAGTTACCGATGTGGTTAAAAATCTGGAAGAAATAGCTATTCAACAGGGAATTGCCAGTATATATAAAACCTGCGACACAATCGAAGGACTTGAAGAAAGTCTGAATGTACTGCTTTACGAAGATCATAATTTTAAAGATTATGAAATCATTTATCTTGTAATGCCAGGCGAACCAAACAATATATGTCTGCATGATTATTACTATAGTCTTCAGGAAATAGCCGAACTTTTTGAAGGAAAGATGAAAGGAAAAGTAATTCATTTTGCCAACAAAAAAATACTGGATTTAACCAATGACGAAGCACAATATTTTCTGGATATAACCGGAGCGCGGGCCATTTCTGGTTACGGATCTACGTACAATAAAATAGCAAGCTGCAGTACCATAGACAAGGCTTTTTTTAGCTTATACCAAGACAATGATGATCTTACAGAAGTTGTTGAAGAATTATATCAAAAACATTATAATCTTTGCAAACTGCTCGATTTTAGACTTTATTATTAAATGAAAAGCAAAACTGCTGAAAAAGTAAAAACATACGGCGCCCAAGGATTTCGGGATAGATTTTTGGGAGCCGAAAATCCGATGCATTTACTTTTTAAATCAAATTCTGATCATTTTTTTTGTTTAAAAACCCAGGAAATTATGGGTCTAAAACATCCTGTACCCCCTTCTAAACACAGCTGCCATACTTTGATTTTTGTTTCTTCGGGCAGTCATAATATTAAAATTGGTTATGAAGATTACAAATCTGTTTCTAATGAAATTATTGTAATTCCGGCAGGGCAAATTTTCTCTATAGATGATATCCACACCGCACAAACTGGCTATATCTGCCAGTTTCATCCAGATATTTTAATTCGAAAATATGGCAGTCGTGAAATGCTGTACGAATTTGATTTTCTAAAAATATCCGGAAATCCAAAAGTTAGCGTACCTCAAAAAGATTCAGCTTACATTACTTCGATTCTTGACAGACTTGAAGTCGAATACACAGAAAATGAAACGGCCGATCTAAATATTGTACAGTCCTACCTCATTACATTATTTTATGAGATGAACAAAAATGCTGTAAAAACCAAGCAGAACATTTCGGCAGCTTCCATTTTATCTAATAAGTTCAAAGAGCTTATTCATGCCAATATAAAAAGCCATCATCAGGTTAATTATTACGCATCGCTCCTGCACGTTTCACCCAATCATTTAAACAAATCTGTAAAATCTGAAACTGGCAAAACCGCAGCCAAATGGATTGAAGAGACCGTTTTATTAGAAGCAAAATACCTGCTCTTTCAAACGGCGTTTTCTATTAGCGAAATTGCGATACAGTCAGGATTTGAGGATCATTCTTACTTTAGCCGGTTTTTTAAAAAACATGAAGGCATTACTCCTGTTCAATACCGAAAATTGATTGATAAATCCTAATTATTGATTATGTAATCCTATCAGATTTATTGTTTTATTTCTCAAATTTGCTTCCTCTAAAAAAGCAAATTATGGTTTATGTTTTTAAAACATCTGTAGATTCAGAATCAAAATTAGAATCTGCTTCTGAAATACTTTATGAATTGCTCCCAAGCACCCAATGGAATTTTGATCTTGAAGATTGTGATAATATTTTAAGAATTGAAAGCGAAATTGAAATCACCGAACTCATTCTGAACAACGGGATTTTTGAATGCATAGAACTAGAATAAGATCTTCATAATTTTTAAAATACAAATACCATAATATGGAAGCTGCTCTTCATCAAAATAAAACTTTTGACACAATTGATTATTCTGATCAAAAACTAACCGACAACGAGTTTATTAACTGCGAGTTTATAAATTGTAATTTCTCAAAAAGTGACTTTTCTTCGATTGATTTTCTAGATTGTACGTTTAAAAACTGTAATCTTTCTTTGGCAGTGCTTAAAAATACGGGACTTAAAAACATTCATTTTACAGGCTGTAAACTTATGGGCTTAGATTTCAGTTCCAGTAACAGCTTTCTGTTTTCTATGAAATTTCACGACTGCCTGCTTGATTATTCTACTTTTATTTATAAAAAATTAAAGAAAATCGACTTCATAGACTGCTCCTTAAAAGATGTTGATTTCTCGAATACCGATTTATCTCTGGCATCCTTTAAAAACTGTGATCTTTCTAATGCCACTTTCGTGGAATGCAATTTGGAAAAAACAGATTTCAGAACATCCAAAAATTATTCTTTTGACCCGTCAGAAAACAAGATCAAAGGAACAAAAGTTTCTCACGCCGCACTTGCAGGTCTGTTAGAAAAATTTGATCTGAATATAGAATAGCTTTAGTTCTGTGTTTGAATATACTTGAAACAAAAAGAGAGATACAAAAAATGTATCTCTCTTTTCTCTTATAACTAATTCAATGTTTTTATTTTAACCAGCGAGGGTCTCCAATATTATTATCAATTAATGTTTGATTTTGAACTTTAAAATTCCCTGTAGCAGCATTAACAAACTGTGGATTTGCTGTAGTAGCAGATGCATCAATTTTATTATTTGTTATTGTTGCATCAATAAAACTAGGTGCTTCAAAATAGTAATTTCTAGTAAATGTTGGCTGTATGGTAGCGGGCTGGTTTGTATAAATTCCAGTTGTAGAAACTATCAGCGTATTTCTGACTGTTGAAGAATTTGATCCAAAACGTAAATAAAGTAATCTTTTTGGTGCCGCATTATTAGAAACTTTGTACAATGTACATCCTTCAATTAATACGTTTGTAGTTAAACCAGTCCCTGAAGATCCTCCATTTGCAGGTAAAACAGCATCTGCTCTAACAAAATCACGTTCGATTGAGCAAGTATCGAATGTACTGTTTTTTACAACTATACTGGCTGCATATGTATTTCTGAAGTCTATAAAATCAGCCTGTTTGTTGGTATTTACATTTTTAACAATAGTGTTATCTACCGTAAATGAGGTTAATTTTGCAAGAGAAGCATTTCCGTACATTAAAGCGCGTAAATAATCGTGAACATAACATCCGCTTATTAAAATATTTCCATAAGCCGCACTAGCCCCTGATAAAGTAATAAAATTACTATCTCCAACGGTAGTATCTGCTCCTTCAGAATCTAAATCAACTAAACTAAGATTTGCTGCTCCCGTATTTAAAGTAAACCTCACGTGTAATTTTGGCTTATCTCCAGGTCTTAATCCTCTTAGAGTTATTGATTTATTTAAAACAATTTCTCCTTTAAATACTTGATAATCTCCCGGCATTAAAACCAATACCGAGCCAGCAGGCGCTGCAGTAATTTTTGCATTCAAATCATCTTCTGGTTTTACCAAAATACCTGTTCCAATATCGATTCCTGTAGTAAAAGTTACAACGCCTCTTTTCTTTGTTCCGTTTAGTAAAGTTGCTGTATAAGCAGTTTCACCTGTAAGCCCCGTTATTGTAGCAACTCCAGCAATTTTTTCTGCAGGTGTAACAACATGTACTATGTTACTAGGTTCAACAGTAATCTGTGTTACCGAACTATTAGGAGTCCATCTTAAAGTTACCTGTTTTGCTTCGATATCTGCATCCTGAACCGGAAAGAAAATCTGCTCTGTTAATGTTGTTGCAGTAGTTACAGACCATTTAGAATCTTCTTTTCCTTCTGCGCTTATTGCTTTTATTCTAATTGAATAAGTTGTTTCTCCTTCTAACTGCACTGACAAAGGCAATTGTGAAGCAGTAACTTCTACTGTTTTATAAATGGTTTTAAACTCCGTATCATCTGCACTAAACTGCACTACAAAACGTCCCGGAGTTTCCTCCTGTTTTACATTCCAATTCAGCTCTACCGTAGTCTGATTTCTAATTTTGGCTGTAAGGCCAATAGGAGAAAATTCTCTGTTTACATTCAGAGTATCGTTTACGCCTTCATTGTAACTTTCGCAGCTCGAAACAGCAAAAGTCAATAATAATGAAGCTATTAATCCGCTTAATATATATTTTGTTTTCATAAACATAATAACTTATAATTTATTAGTATTTTTTACTGTTAGTAGCCGTAATCATTCTTAAGCTGTCCGTTGCTTCCATCTATAAATACCTGCCAGATTGGCCAGAACTGTCTTTGATCCGGATTTACTCCCGGCTTGTACAACGTATTTATCTTCGTGTCTGTTGCTGCTCCTGTCCATGTCCACGCAAATGATGTATATCCAGCAGGAACTGCATTTTCTCCTCTATTCAAACCATAAATATCTAAACTTACATTATCAGCTTTGTATTTGTAATATAATGTAGCCGGAACATCTGCATATTCTCCTGAACGCTGTGACAAGTTTGTCATTTTTACTTTGGCCGCATCTAATTTTGTTTTCAGCAAATTCCAGCGGATAAGTGCTTGCTTACGCTCCATTTCTCCTGTAAATTCAAATTTATTTTCTTCTACAAGAGCATTAAACATCGCTTCTTTGGTTGCTAATGTATTAACGTAATTTTCAACTTTTACGGCACGATTCGCAGCAGTAAATGCTCTGTTCCTAATTTCTTTTAAATAAGGCGCAGCTGCAGCCGGACCTTCCAATTCATTTGCTGCTTCAGCGGCAATTAAAAGAACTTCCGCATAACGCATGTATATTTTATTTACTCCATCATCATTAGTAGAAGTTACAAAACGCGTCATCCATTCGTAGCGGTATTTTCCAAAATACCACGTATTCAAAGCTCCAAGTTCTTGTTTTGCAATATTATTTACTGCTGTACCATATTTATAAGGAACACAAGTTACATCTCTTCGGGTATCGGCCTGATCGTAATCATAAAAAACAAAAGGAAGCGGTCCTGCAGATCCTCCACGGTTTGCTCCGTTGGCATGAAATTGATCGTTAGTAGTGTGGCGTACTGCAAATGTAAACAGCATACGTCCTCTTCCTTCAGCAAATGGAATTTCCCATAACGACTCTCCTCCAGCTCCTAAATACTCTTGATTGTATTTTCTCCAGAAGGTTTCAAACGAAGATTCTAAATGTGCTGTACCGCTTGAGATCACAGAACGAGATTCCTGCAGCGCCAGTGCGTACATATTGGCAACAGAAAGTTCTGGATCTGTACTTCTTCTAATTCCGTCAGGATATTGCTGAAATCCGCTGGCAGCCATTGCTAAACGAGCGCGAAAACCTTTTACAAATGCTTTATTAATTCTCTCTACACTGCTTGTGGCCGTAGTTTCATTTGGCCACGGAACCAATGTAGAAGCTTCGCCTAAATCTGCGATAAGCTGTTTGTAAATTACATCTCTGCTCGATTTAGGAATATAAAGTGTAGTACCGTCGATAGGTACAAAACGAGCTGGCACATCTCCCCAGGCTTTTACTAAATCAGCATAATAAATAGCTCTCAATGTTAATGCTTCTCCAAGTAAATATCCTAACTGCGTTCCTGGCGTTGGATTTCCATATTTACGAATACCGCGGATACAAACATTAGCACGTTCAATACCAGAAAACATCATTGCCCAGGCATTGGTATCTGTATTCATCTGAGAATTTATCGACTTTGCATCGTACGTACATAAATCTGAAGCGTCACTTACAGTCTGTGAAGAATTATACCATTCAACATCAGTATTTAATCCATAAAAAGGAAGAAAACGACCACGGTAAGAGTTGGTTTCGGCAAACGGAATTTTAATTCCGTCTACAGCGCCTTGTGCAAGTTCGGCAGTAGAAAAAATTAGTGCTTCATCTATTGATGACTTTGCAGGAGCTTCTAAATAATCGTCTGAGCAGGAAGTAAAAAGGCTTGCTATGGCAAATCCTGCTATTAATATTTTATGTTTCATCTTGTGAAAGTTTTATTGTAATTAAAAATTAAGGTTTAATCCAAAAACAAATTGTCTGCTGCGAGGATAAGCTGAGTAATCTACACCTGGAGTAAGAGGTGTGTTTCTTCTAGTCGAAACTTCTGGATCAGGACCAGAATATTTCGTAATAACGAAAACATTACTTGCTGTAAGGTAAAATCTCAACTTAGAGATTCCCAATGCAGAAACAAGAGAATTTGGAGAAGTATAACCTAAAGTCAAGGTATTAAGTCTCAAGAAAGAAGCATCTTCTACTGCCCAGTCACTAAAAACATAGCGAGGCATGTATGGAGACCACATTGTTGTGTTAGCATTTAGCGCTGTTAAAGCTGCAGGATCTTTTACCAATTGCCCTGTAGCAGGATCAAGATTGGTCCATCTTTTTCCATCGGCCATTTCAGAACTTAAATTTCTATATTGTCCGTTTGGATTTGATGTTGTAAACTCAATTTTATTTGCGTTGTATACATCATTACCAATACTATAGTTGAAAGCTGCAGAAAGATCAAAACCATAAGCATTACCATTCAAAATAAAACCTCCTACACATTTCGGATTTGCATCTCCAATTATCGTAAGATCTTTTCCGTTTACTAATCCGTCACCATCAATATCTTTCAATTTCATAGAACCAGGCTGTACCGTTCCAACAACAGTAGAAGCATTTGCAACTCCGGTTTTCAAAGTATAATTTGTTCCGTTATAATCAAAGTCCGAAACTTCGTAACGTCCGTCGCTTTTGTAACCGTACATTGTACCAATTGCACGCCCCACATTTACAAGATAATCAACTCCAATCGCAGTAGATGCCCATCCGCTGGCTTGTCCAAAATCATCCATTATTCCAAGTGAGTTAATGCGGTTTTTATTAAATCCAGCATTAAGTGACAAACTCAAACCATATTTTGGTTTTTCTATTAAGACCAAATTTAAAGTTGCTTCTACACCAGAATTTTGATTCTCTCCTAAGTTTCTGTACTGCGTTTCGTATCCAGATCCAGGAACCGGAAAGTTAATTAACAAATCACTGGTTAAATTTTTATACAATTCTACAGATCCAGTTACGCGGCTTTTGAATAAATCGAAATCCAAACCAAAGTTTTGTGTTGTGGTTGTTTCCCATTTTAGGTCTGGGTTAGCCATTACTTTAGAAGCTGACCAATAATTATTAAATCCGTTTATCCATGCAGAATTTAAAGCCAGGAAGCTCTGAACAGTCTGACCTGTCGGAATATTGTTATTTCCCGCTTCACCATAACTTGCTCTCAATTTAAGCAAGGTGATCCAAGATACCTGTTTTAAGAAACTTTCTTCTGATATTTTCCAACCTGCAGCTGCCGATGGGAAAAATCCCCAGCGATTATCTCCCAAGAATTTACTAGAACCATCTGCACGATAAGTTGCCGTAAAAAGGTAACGGTCTTTTATATCATAATTTACACGTCCGAAGAAAGAAAGCAGTTTATCATCTGGATAGTAAAAATTATTTACTGATTGCGGAGTTCCTTGTGATGTTAATTTTTGAGCCTGCTCAAAATCAAAGAATTTAGGGAAGCCCTGAATTGCAGACATTACATCATTTCTTTTATAATTTAAACTTTCTTCTCCTAAAAGAATTCTTAAACTGTGATTGTCACCAAGTGATTTTTTGAAATCGTAATTTAAAGTGTTTGCATTTCTAAAACGCACATCTTTTCTATCTCCCATTAACAATGAAGGTTTCCCTTGAAGTGCCGCTGCAGGAACGTTAGCCACATAATAAGTAGAACGTCCGAAGAAACGGTAATCTGTATAATTAAGATTATCCAATCCAAATTCTGATTTAAAAACCAATTTATCTGTAACTTTCCATGAAAAGCTTCCAAGCATATTGAAATTTTTACGCAGCTGCTGACGATCTGTATCTGCAAGTGCCACAAAAGGATTTACCAAGTAACCTCCAACAGCCTCGTCTGTATCATCTGTTGTTAAACCAGATACTGGAAATGGCGCATATCCAACACTGTGTTTTAATCTGGAATCTGCAGAAGAAACTTCATTTTGTTCATTTAAACCTCCTCCATTAACTTGTGTATCAGAATAACGAACAGTAAATGATAAATCAACTTTGTCTGAAGCTTTACTGTTTAAAGAAAGTGATAAGTTATTTCTTTTAAAGTCTGAATCACGCATGATCGCTTTTTCATCATAATGAGCATAGTTAAAACTGAAATTAATCTTATCAGATCCACCTCTAACCGATAAATCACGGCTTTGCGTTTCGCCTGTACGTCCAAAAATCTGTTTTTGCCAATTATTGCCTTTCATGCCTTTGTACATGTCAGCATCCTGCCAAGACCCAAAATATTTTTCGTATGAGTTTAAATCTGTTTGATCTTTAAGCAAGGCATATTCATACTGCCATTTCACATAATCATCTGGTGCCAGCACATCAATATCTTTTACCAGATTTTTCATTCCGTAAAACATATTGTAGTTAACCGCTATTTTACCGTCTTTACCTTTTTTTGTTGTGATAATAATAACTCCATAAGCACCTCTTGAACCGTAAATTGCGGTAGAAGAAGCGTCTTTTAGGATTGTCATCGACTCAATATCTGACGATGAAATATCATTGATACTGTTTACCGGAAATCCATCAACGATATACAACGGCGAACTGTCTTGTGTTAATGATCCGCCGCCGCGAATTCTAATTTTAATTTCTGAGTCTGGAGAACCTTCTGAAGACGAAACCTGAACTCCGGCAATACGTCCTGTTAAGGCTTCTGCCACGTTTGGAACTGGTATTTTTCTCATATCATTTCCAGATATAGTAGAAACTGCACCTGTCAAATCAGATTTTTTTGTTACTCCATATCCAACAACAACAACTTCATTTAAGTTGTTTGCATCTTCTGCCAGCGAAACGTCAATTTTAGTTTTTCCGCTTGCTGCAACATCTGAAGTTTTAAATCCAATAAAAGAAAAGCTCAAAACGGCTTTCGGATTGGTAAGTTTTAATTTATAATGTCCATCAAAATCTGTAGAAGTTCCATTCTTCGTCCCTTTTTCCAGTACATTAACACCCGGCAGAGAAAGCCCTGCAGCATCTCTTACGGTCCCCTCTACGGTTACGTTCTGCGCCTTGACCTGACTGCTGATCAGTAAGCACAATAAGAAAACAAGTCTGAAGCAGTGGTTTGCTCCTTTGTTTAATAAATCATTAAAGTTCATGGTTGATTGTTTAAGTTACTAATTAGTTTTTTGTTTTAGTGGTTTTTTGTGGCTTATATAATGATTACATCTTGATCAAAAAACAGAATCGGTTCTGAAGAGTCATTCTGAAATTCTTAACCAACTTTTAATTCATAAATAATGATTAAAATTTGCTGTAAATAAAATGTTGTAATCGATTACACAAACATAGATATTTTTTTTAAATGAAAAATAAAAATTCATAAAAAATTCATAAAAAAAATTATATATCAAAAATTATATCGATTTTTTCTATGATATACATAAATTTATAGGTAGAATAATATTAAATATATTTTTATTAATCGCGTATATGTTTAGATTATTGCAAAAAAAACAATCGATTACACTAACGTAAATTAGCAAATTAACAGGTGTTATTTTTACACTTAAAAAATAAAATACGGAAAGGGAATAGCAAAAAACTACGGAAAAACAACTGGTTTTTTAAAATGTATTTTCTGACTTACGCCAAAAAGAAACCGTTTTGAGAATATAAACAACAAAAAAAAGCCCTTAAAATTAATTAAGGGCTTTCAAAAAAGTGTTTTATGTTTTTAAATACTCTGGAGTTGTAAATCAGTTTTATGTTTTCGTATCAAAACAAGAGTTATAATCATTCCTATTACAGACATACCTACACCAATAAGATTTGGCGATGAAAAATCATATCCTGCTGCTAAAGGTAATCCGCCAAGGAAAGCTCCTAAAGCGTTTCCGATATTAAAACTTCCCTGAAGTGATGCAGAAGCAATCATCTCTGCGTCTTTGGCAGTTCTTATCATCAGCATTTGTATGGGTGCAATTACAGAGAAAGAAATAGCACCAGTTAAAAAAGTCAGAAATAAAGAAGCGTATTGATTGAACGAGAAAAAGTAAACCAATATTAAGTCAACAGACATTATAAAAAGTAAAGCCAATGTTGTGGGTGCGGGCGAAAATTTATCGGCTAGTTTGCCTCCTAAAAAGTTCCCTACTACCATTCCGAAACCCGCAAGAATCAAGATATACGATACATCTTCTGGAGAAAACCCGGAGACATTTATAAGCAAAGGTGCGATGTAACTGATCCATGCAAACAGTCCTCCGAAACCAACAGCCGTGATTCCGATGATAAGCCAGGCATCTACCTTCTTAAAAAACTGCAATTGTGTTTTCATGTTTACATTTTGGTTTTTCTCTAAATCCGGCATCCATAAATAGATAAACAAAAAAGTAAGCAAGCCAACTATAGCAATAAGTATAAAAGTATAACGCCATATAAAATGATGTCCTATATAAGTTCCAATTGGCACCCCAATTAAGTTAGCCAAAGTTAATCCGGAGAACATTATTGCGATCGCCTGAGCCTCTTTTCCTTTGTCGGCCAGACGACTTGCTACTACTGCTCCTACTCCAAAAAAAGCACCATGAGGCAATCCTGAAAAGAATCGTGAAGCAAATAAAAAATTATAATTGGGCGCAATAATTGAAAGTGCATTAAAAACAGTAAGCATCAAAGCTAAAATAAGAAGCATTTTTTTAGGAGCATAATTTCTCCCGATAATCACTAATAAAGGTGCTCCGATAACAACTCCAAGTGCGTAAGCTGAAATTAAATATCCCGCAACCGGAATGGTAACTTTCATATCTGAAGCAATATCAGGAAGCAATCCCATCATAACAAATTCGGTAATTCCGATAGTTAAACCTCCTAAAGAGAGCGCAATAAGACTTTTTTTCATTTTATTTTACAAGAAAGGAATAGACTTTCTATGATGCAAATTTAAGTCGGCTCTGCAAAAAATTAATTGTATATTTGCGACATAAACTTGTACATTTAAGTTATGACAATATTAAATCAATTTAAAACGCTTGTAATTGACGAATTTGAGGAGGAAAAATTCCATCTGGCACCACATACGCACACGTATTACGAAATCATTTATATAAAAAAAGGAAGCGGCATTCATCATTTAAACAACAATTTACTACCTTACAAATCAGGTGATCTATTTGTAATTTCGCCAGATGACGAGCATTATTTTGACATTAAAAAAAGCACCCGTTTTTTCTATATAAAGTTTACCGACAATTATTTTAATTCAAAACAAAATCTTACTTGCGACGAATTTTTAGTTCACACTCCAGAAAGTTTTATGCGGGACAAAACACTAAAAGAAACCGTTTTAAAACTAGATGATCCCTGCAAAACCATATTAAAAAACACTATTGATAATATTGCTGCTTACAATTGTAAAACCGATGTTTCTAATTCGCCAATTGTATTTTATCAAATTCTATCTCTTTTTGGGTTAATAAAAGAAACAATGCGCGGCATGAACCTCGTTGTAAAAGGAAATTCTATAGACAACGAGCAGATTACGTCTTATATTCATCAAAATATCTACCAGCCAAAACTAGTTCAGATCAAGGTAATTGCTGCTCATTTTAATATTGCCCAAACCTATTTTAGCGCTTACTTCAAAAGAACCTTCAGCATTAGTTATAGACATTATATCAATAATTTAAGAATCACTTTGATCGAAAAAAGATTTCATAATAATCAGCTTCCAATTAAACAGATTGCCTACGAATTTGGTTTTACCGATGAAAGTCATTTGTCGAATTATTTCAAAAAACGTAAAAAAATGAAACCAACAGATTTTAAAAAGCTATAGTTATCGAAATCTTAAAAAATGAATTTCCGAAGATTTTTTAGTTAAATTTGTATTCTTAAAAACAATTTCGTTGTTGAAAAATACCCACATAATCCTGCTTTTTATCACGCTTAGTTTCGTTTTGATTCCGAGTTATAATCATGCATGCACTACTGGACACAACAAAGAAATCACTGCAAAACAAGAAAACAGCTGTTCTAAAAAATGCTGCGAAAAGAAAAAATCAAAAGAAGACAAACACAATTGTGATGGCAAATGCCGACATTCTGGCTGCAGCACTTCAACATTGCAATGCAGTATTTTAACTTCAAACAATTTTGATTTACAAACTGATGCATTCAATTTCTCTTTAAAAAACACTATTTCGTATTATAGTGAATCGAACATTTCTTCTGGATTTACTACAATCTGGCTTAAGCCAAAAATATAATTACCGCATTTCTGACAGCCCATATTGGGTCTTTTTTTAAACGAAAACTTTTTAATTTAATCTAAAAGGAATATAAAACCTTTATCAAAATAACTTCAAAATGAAAAAATCAATTATAGCTCTGGCAACAGTAATTACATTATTATTTACTGCAAATACTATTCAGGCGAACACAGTAAAATCAGAATCTGGAATAAATGAAATCGTAGATGCAAGTCAGCTGCAAACCGTTTACGACGCCTATTTTACAGTAAAAGATGCACTTATAAAAAGTGACAGCAAATTAACTTCGGCAAAAGCCAAAGATTTACTGATTGCAATTACAGCGGTTAAAATGGACAAGTTAAAAAGTAACGAGCATACTGTTTGGATGAAAGTAGTAAAAAAGCTGACTGCCGATGCAAAAAACATTTCATCGACAACAGATCTTAAAAAACAACGCGAAACTTTTAAATCATTATCTAAAAGCACTTACGATCTTATAAAAGTTTCAAATCCAGACCAGCCAATTTACAAACAATATTGCCCAATGGCAGATGCTGATTGGTTAAGCAAAGAAAAAGCAGTTAAAAACCCATATTACGGTTCTTCTATGCTTACTTGCGGTAATGTTGTAGAAACGATCAAATAATTATGAAGCTTTACATCAAAAATATGGTGTGCGGCCGATGCAAAATGGTAGTGAAGTCTGAGTTGGAAAAACTCGGACTTCAGACTATTACTGTAGAATTGGGAGAAGTCGAACTACAGGAAAAGATAACAGAAAATCAAAAAGAAGCATTGCTTAAAAACCTTCAGTTTTTGGGTTTTGATTTAATTGATGATAAAAAAAGTAAAACTGTCGAGAGAATAAAAACTTTGATTATCGATTTGGTTCATCACAAAAACAATGATCTCAAAATCAATTTATCCGATTATCTGGCAGAAGATCTCAATCAGGATTATAATGCGTTGAGTAATTTATTTTCTGAAGTTGAAAATACTACAATCGAAAAATATTTTATCAGCCAGAAAATCGAAAAAGTAAAGGAATTATTGGTTTATAATGAGTTTTCGTTAAGCGAAATTGCTGATATTTTAAACTACAGCAATGTCGCTCATTTAAGTAATCAATTTAAAAAAATTACCGGTTTTACTCCTACTTCGTTCAAACAATCTAAAGATAAAAAACGTATTCAGCTCGAGAATTTGTAGTTTTTTTTAAAACCGTAAAGGCACAAAGATTTACGCAATCCCGATAGCTATCGGAAGCAAAGTTTTCCAGCCACAGATGATAAAGGATTAATAAGGATTTTTATAATCTGTGTTAACCTTTTTAATCTGTGGCTAACTTTTTTACGAACAAAATTCACAAACAGAATAAAACATAGCCAATGGTTTCAACCATTGGAACGCAAAGATTAGAACGCAACAATTGATCCGAAAAAAATTGAAATTAATTCGCCAAGGATTTATCACAATACGCCCCCAAGGTTGAAACCTTGGGCTATGTTTAAATATAGTTCGCAGAATTATTCACAAAAAGCTTTACAAACTTTTAAAGATCTCGACTGAACAAAAACTTTGCGCTCTTTGCGGTTAAAAAAAATTAGTAAATATTACAAATCATTCTCATAATTCTACAAACCGAAACCATCCTTACTTCGGAAATTTGCATTGTAATACACTAAAAACAAAAACAATGACTCATCAATATATAATTTCAGGAATGTCGTGTAACGGATGCCGAAGCAAAGTAGAAAAAACTTTGAATGAAATTGAAAGAATTCAGGCAGAAGTAACTCTGGATCCGCCAATTGCCAAAATTGTGATGGATAAACATGTGCCAACAGAAAAATTTCAGGAAGTTTTAACTGCAGCAGGAAATTATACTATCGAAATGGATTCTCCTAAAAATCATTCTGAAACAGCAGTTAAATCTTGTTGTTCTGGAGACAAAAAGGAAAATCACGATCATCATAAAAAAGAAGATAAAAAAGTCTACCAGCACAGTGCAAATGGAATTTATTACTGTCCAATGCATTGCGAAGGCGACAAAACGTATAATAAACCCGGAGACTGCCCAGTTTGCGGAATGGATTTAGTGCCGCAAATCGCGATAACTGCAGCACAATTTACTTGCCCGATGCATCCTGAAATCATTTCAAATGAATCAGGAGACTGCCCAGTTTGCGGAATGGATTTAGTTCCGATACAGGCTTCTGAAAATGAAGAAAACAAATCCTATTCTGATTTATGGAGAAAAATGAAAATTGCGATCTTGTTTACACTTCCCATATTTATTATTTCAATGTCAGAAATGGTTCCTAATAACCCGCTTTATAATATCATGTCTCTTGAAAAGTGGAATTGGGTTCAATTTTTATTCTCGCTTCCGGTTTTATTTTACGCAGGATGGATATTTTTCGTTCGTGCCTGGAAATCGATTGTTACATGGAATCTCAATATGTTTACCTTGATCGGAATCGGAACAAGCGTTGCTTTCTTATTTAGTATTGCCGGCTTGTTTTTTCCCGATATTTTTCCGGCTGAATTCAAATCGCATCACGGAACCATTCATCTTTATTTTGAAGCTTCAACCGTAATTATAACTTTAGTTTTACTGGGACAATTACTGGAAGCCAAAGCGCACGGACAAACCAACGGTGCCATAAAAGAATTATTGAAGTTAGCACCGACCGAAGCGACATTGGTCGAAAACGGAAATGATATCGTAATTTCTATTCATAACATTAAAAAGGGAGATTTGATACGTGTTAAACCCGGAGAAAAAATTCCGGTCGACGGAAAAATAACATCCGGAGAAAGCAGTATTGATGAATCTATGATTACCGGAGAACCAATTCCTGCAGATAAAAAAACTGGAGATTCTGTTATTTCCGGAACTATAAACGGCACAAAATCGTTTGTTATGATAGCAGAAAAAGTAGGTTCTGAAACGATGCTGTCACAAATTATTCAAATGGTAAATGATGCCGGAAGATCTCGCGCTCCGATTCAGAAATTGGCCGATCGTGCTGCTAAATATTTTGTTCCTACAGTGGTTTTTATTTCAATAGCAACTTTTTTTATTTGGGCAAAATTTGGTCCTGAACCTTCTTATATCTACGGATTAATTAATGCGATTGCAGTTTTAATTATTGCTTGTCCGTGCGCGCTTGGGCTCGCCACGCCAATGTCTGTAATGGTTGGAGTTGGAAAAGGCGCACAGCATGGAATCTTGATAAAAAATGCCGAAGCACTGGAAAACATGAATAAAATTGATGTTTTAATAACCGATAAAACAGGAACTATTACAGAAGGAAAACCATCTGTAGAAAAAATCTACTCGATTAACAATGATGAAGATTTTCTGCTTCAAAACATTGTTTCTTTAAATCGTCACAGCGAACATCCTTTGGCGCAGGCAGTAGTCAATTTCGCGAAAGCAAAAAATACTGCATTCAAAGAAGTTCAGGGTTTTGAAACAATTGCCGGAAAAGGTGTTTTAGGTACTATTGAAAATAAAAAAATTGCGTTGGGAAATAAAAAATTAATGACCGAAATAGGTGTTTTTATTTCTGAAAATCTCGAAAGTCAAGTTATTGCTGAGCAAAATTCAGGAAAAACAATTTCTTATATTTCTATTGATGAAACGATTTTAGGTTACGTCGCTATTACTGATGCCATAAAAGAAAACAGTGCAAAAGCCATACAAGAATTAATTGATCAGGGAATTGAGGTTATCATGCTGACTGGTGATAACAACAATACGGCAAAAGCAGTCGCAGACCTTTTGCATCTAAGTTCTTTTAAGGCAGATTGTCTTCCCGAAGATAAATTAAAAGAGATTGAACGTTTGCAAGCCGAAGGAAAAATTGTTGCGATGGCTGGTGACGGAATCAACGATGCACCTGCTTTGGCCCAGTCCAATATTGGAATTGCGATGGGAACCGGAACAGATGCTGCGATCGAAAGTGCTGGTATAACTTTGGTTAAAGGTGATTTGAACGGAATCGTAAAAGCAAAAAAACTGAGTCATGCCGTAATGTCTAACATCAAACAAAACTTATTTTTTGCTTTTATTTATAATACTTTAGGGGTTCCTATTGCAGCAGGAATTTTATTTCCGATTTTTGGAATTTTGCTTTCGCCAATGCTCGCCGCTGCTGCAATGAGTCTGAGTTCGGTTTCTGTAATTATAAACGCGCTTCGACTGAGAAATTTAAAACTGTAATCATTATGAAAATCAAATACATTATCCTTTTCTTTTTAATTGCTTTACAGCTAAAAGCTCAAAAAACAGTTCGTTACGATTTGTATGTTCGTGATACGATTGTCAATTTTTCGGGCAAAGAAAAACGAGCAATTTCGGTTAATGGCCAAATACCGATGCCAACTTTAACTTTTACAGAAGGTGACATTGCAGAAATCTACGTACATAACGAATTGAAAAAAGAAAGCACTTCGATGCACTGGCACGGATTGTTTCTGCCTAATAAAGAAGACGGAGTTCCTTATTTAACCCAAATGCCGATTGAACCCGGAACTACACACAAATATTCATTTCCGATTATTCAAAACGGAACGTATTGGTACCACAGCCATTCTGGTCTGCAGGAACAAATTGGTTTATACGGACTTTTTATTATCAATAAGAAAAAAGACGATGCGGCTATCAGAAAAGGCATTGATGATTTGCCAACAATTCCGGTTATTTTAAGTGAATGGTCGGATTTGAAACCAGAGAATATTCAGCGAATGCTGCACAATGCCAATGATTGGTTTGCCATAAAAAAAGGTACAACGCAAAGCTATTCTGAAGCACTAAAGCAAAAACATTTTTCGACCAAAGTAAAGAATGAATGGAAGCGAATGAATGCTATGGACGTAAGTGATGTTTATTATGAAAAATTCCTGATTAATGGTAAAAACGAACAACAGTTTTCAGAATTTAAGCCTGGTTCAAAAGTTCGATTGCGAATTGCAAACGGAGGCGCTTCAAGTTATTTCTGGCTGACTTATGGCGGTGGCAAAATAACTATTGTAGCCAGCGATGGTAATGATGTCGAACCTGTAGAAGTAGATCGTCTGATTATTGCGGTTTCTGAAACTTATGATGTTGTGGTTACAATTCCGGAAAACAACAAATCTTTTGCTTTTTTGGCAACAGCCGAAGACAGAACCGGATCTGCATCTTTATTTTTAGGAAATGGCGAAAAACAACCTGTCGCTCATCTTTCAAAACTAAAATATTTTGAAGGCATGAAAATGATGAACGACATGATGAAAATGAACGGCGAAATGAACGATATGGGCATGAAGATGTCTTTGAATAAAATGGACATGAATGCTGTAATGTATCCTGAAATTTCTGGCGAAGATGAAAATTTAAAACCAATGGATCATTCTAACCATACTATGGAAGAAATGAAAATGGAAAGTGACAGTACTGAAACAGCAGAAATTGTGACTCTGAATTACGGAATGTTAAAGTCTCCGTTTAAAACCAATCTTCCAAAAGAGGCACCAGTAAAAGAACTTCGATTTGAGTTATCAGGAAATATGAATCGTTATGTTTGGAGTTTGGACAACAAAGTAGTTTCTGAAACTGATAAGATTTTAATAAAAAAAGGCGAAAACATTCGAATTGTTTTATACAACGGTTCGATGATGCGCCATCCAATGCATTTACACGGACATGATTTTAGAATTCTAAACGAACACGGAGATTATTCACCATTGAAAAATGTAATTGATATTATGCCGATGGAGACGGATACTATAGAATTTCAGGCGAATGCAGACGGCGACTGGTTTTTTCACTGTCATATTTTATATCATATGATGGCGGGAATGGGACGTATTTTCAGTTACGAAAATTCAGCTCCAAATCCGTTAATTCATCATCCGGAAATGGCTTATAAAATGTTAAAAATGGATGATCGTATGTTTCATTTTATGGCCGAAAATGATTTTGCGAGCAACGGTAATGACGGTGAAGCAATGTACAGCAACACAAGATGGAGCATTGGAACTGAATGGAGATTGGGTTATAATGAAAAACATGGTTATGAAACCGAAACGCATATTGGACGATACATTGGCAAAAATCAATGGCTGATGCCTTTTATTGGTTTCGACTGGCGATACCGAAAAATGGGAATGGACGAACAGGAACAAAATATTTTTGGACAAAGCAATACCAAAGACAATCGATCTGTTTTTAGCGCTGGTCTAGAATATACTTTACCAATGCTCATAAAAGCCCAAGTTGAAGTTTACACCGATGGAAATGTGCGCCTGCAATTTGAACGAAAAGATATTCCGCTGTCAAGACGTTTACGAATGAATTTAATGTGGAATACCGATAAAGAATATATGGCTGGTTTAAAATATATTGCCGGCAGAAATTTTGGAATTACAACACATTATGACAGCGATATGGGAATTGGGTTTGGAGTAAATCTGAATTATTAATTTCATAATTAAGCAGATCAAAAAAAATAGATTTTAGTAACAATTAAATTATATCTTAGTTTCCTAAATAATCTAACCTTATATATTGGTAATATATGATCCGTTGGATAAAATAAAAAATATGCTTTAACACATAGAAATATAGTCCTGATAATGAAACTTCGAAACTGGAAAGGATTGTGTTCAAAAAAGATCAAAAGAAACGAGTTTCCACACAGAGATAAACTATGTGCATTTAGATTAGTGAAACACCTTTTTTAATCTTCAAAAAAACTATGTTTCTATGTGTTGAAAATAATTGCACCCACGGGTTAATAAATATGAGAAAAATATATTTTGTACTTCTCTTTGCTTCAGGAATGCTTTTTACCAGCTGTGATCCTGCTCAAAATCTCAACTTTACAAATAATGGGAAGAGCAGTGTAAAGGTAAAACTCACTATAGACCCAAAAACAAAATATGAACGTTTAAGTAAAATCCAACAGGGAGATTCGATCGTTTTTAATTTAAAACCACTTGAAACCGAAGAAAATGAAGATGGCATTTATTTTGGAATAGGCGTCTGGAATGATCAACAAATAAAGGACGTTGCCGAATCTATAAAAAGAATTGAGATTGAAAATAATGACAATAAAATCATTTTTAAATCGCAAAAGTCAATAACAAAATTGCTGCTGAATAATCAGGAAGGTTTTTTGTGGAAAACTGCAGTAAACATCAAAATGAATGACGATTTATTAAATTAGGATTTAAAGTTTACAGCAAATGGAAAATAATTATTGTTATATAGAATTTGAATTTTTAGATTCAAAACAGTTCGAGGATTTAAAAAAAGCTTTTGAAGCAATAAAAATTTCTAAAAACAATTCAATTATACAAGAAGAGAGTTTTTGGTTAGATCAATTTCCGAAATATGCTCTTGAAAAATTTAGTTTTTTTAAAGCAGATGTAAGACCAAACTTTGAAACGGCAAAAGAAACAAAGTCTACCTGGCATTTTTATTCTTTAATTGAATTACTCTCTCTTCAATATGAAGCAGCATATATTGATTTAGAAAAAACTTCAAGCACAACGGCAATCCTTACATACGATCCTTATTCGTATCCATATGGAGGCATAAATGGACTTATTGTTTTTATAGAATCCTTTAACTGTATACCAAAACAATACGACGATGGAACTGGAGTTTATAATCATACTCCAAATGAGATTAAAAACAGCACTAATATCTGGGGTTTCTCTGGATTAAAAAAACTCTTCAAATTTTCAATTGTCTTATTGTTTGTAAGTCTGATTGTAAGCTGCGAGAATAAAACTACAGCATTAGAATTTGAAAAAAATGCCATGTATGAAGTTTATCCTGCTCTTATGGATACGCTTTGGGTCAATGCCAGACGCCGTTATGTACCGCCTCCGCCAACTGGCATGGATTCTTCAGAATATAAATTAAACCAGATAAAGGAATCTAACAAACGATTTAATGCAGAGTTGGCAGAATTTAAAATAAAACAGTTTCCAGTAGATCTTATTATATTGGATAAAGCAGTTGCGATTGACAATTCTAAAGAACTTCAAGATCATTTTAGAGATGCTGAGGTTTCTGGAAATAGCTCTTCTGACACGCTGGAATACAAATTTGACAGAAAAAAACTGGATGCATACAAAGCCTTTCATCTTAAATATGTACTCAAAATACCCAAAGAAAATGAAAGGAAATTATATAATGAATGCTGTTATTCTATACGTGGCATTTTTATTCTCAGCAGAATCCAGTTTGATTCTGAGAAAAGATACGGTGTGCTTACGGCAGCAATTAACTGTGGTAATATGTGCAACTATGGCTATCGTATTTATATTAAAAAAATAAAAAGTAAATGGGTAGTTGATAAATTTGAAGAAGCGTGGATTGCATAGCGGCATTAATTTTGAAGGCAATTGTGCGTCAAAAAGTCGTTTTAAATTAAAATTATGTACCAAATCATTTTTATTCTATTATTTACCTTACCGCTGATTTTTCAAATTCTATTTGGATGGAAATCCATCAATGATAGAATAAAATTAAGCTTTACTACAGTTTGTTCAATCAGTCTTTTTTCCCAATTTATATTTTCTTTTACAGCATTAAAATTACTGTCTTATAAAATGCGATCAGGAGCAAATGGAGAAATTCACTGCGGCATGCCATTGCTTGGATTAATATTTTTTGAAATTTTTATCGCGATAATTATACTGCTGATAATTTTAATTCAATACTTAATAAGAAGACATTATAATCGTAAAAAACTAAACAAATGAGATTAATTTTATGTTATTTAATACTGTTATACAGCGGTAATTTATTTGCTCAGTTTGCAATTATAAACGACAACGACGGATTTGCAAACATTAGAAGTGAAGCCAGAAAAGGCAATAATATTTCAGATAAATTAGACAACGGTTTTCTAGTCTATGGTTTCCAGCCAGAGGACAACTGGATTGGCATAGATTACACAAAAAACAATAAAGACCTTGGCGGTTATGTGTACAAAGACAGAATTAAATTTCTATCAGAATTTACAAAGATTCCTTTAAGTAAAGAAACTGCAGCGAAAGTTACTTTTAAGAAAGACAATTTTAATATTGTTACTGAAAGCAAAAAATTTGATCCAAAAACTGCAAAAATTACATATTCAAAAGACAAATCTTATATACAAAAAATCAACGGAAAGGAAATTTGGGGAGCAGATGGGAATACTCCAAAAATAGCATATAAATCAATAACGGTTGTTATGGGAGACAAAACTATTGAAGTTCCTGCAAGTGCTTTTGACGATTTATTTGAACCTAACTTTTTTTCTACACAAATAAATTACAATAAAAAAGAAGACATTCTTTATATCTGTTCCAGTAATAGTGATGGTGCAGGAGGTTATGAAGTCGTTTGGGTTATAGAAAATGGTAAATATAAAGAACGAAAAACAGCTCGTGGATTTTAATGTATTGAATAACAATTTATAACATAAATAATTTTACAAAAACATTAACAATAAACCTATTCTTACGAAGATCAAATCCTGTTACATTTGATCCATCAAACCAAACCCAGAAATAATTCAAAAAAATAAAAGATGACTAAAGTAATTACTATTCTTACGATTGCGCTTTTTTCCATTGGCATTCAGACGCAAGATGCTAAATCAACTCCCGCAAAAACAATCTGTAAAGCTGACGTTGAAAAATGTAAAACAGAGGATAAAACCTGTGACAAAGACCTGCCAGTGAAAGATAAAAAATCATGCTGTGCTAAAGCATAACATTTTAGTATATGAGCCTCAATTTCTTGAGGCTTTTTTTATTTTTAGTGCAAATTATCGAACCGTCCCTACATTTCCTGTTCTTGTAAGCACTCCCCAACTTTGACTTTCACCTTTTATAGCTCGTCTTAAAGCTCTGAACAAAATCACATACATTAATTGACGGTATACAAACCGCTGCGGAATTAACCATATCAATTTGGTTAGTTTTTCTTTTTCAAAAATAAATGCAATCACGCTTACCAGCATATCGACAAGCATAAAAACAATATAATAAATTACGATTTTATGAAGACTATCGGGATCATTATGATTCCATATTAAACTTAAAATAAGCACTAAATCTGCAAGTGGCGCAAAAATAGGCAATACAATCTGAAAAATCAGGACATTAGGTAAGGCGACCATTCCTAATCCTTTATATCTTGGATTAAAGCATGCGTCCCGATTTTTCCAGAATGCCTGCATGATTCCGTAACTCCAGCGAAAACGCTGTTTCATAAATTCATTTAAACTTTCCGGAGCTTCTGTAATTGCAACTGCTTCAATACAATTTACTATTCGGTAGTTGTTTCTTAAAATTCGAATGGTCAGATCACAGTCTTCAGCGAGCGTATCGGTTGTAAAACCTCCTGCTTTTTCTATGGCTTCTTTTTTAAATGCGCCAATTGCTCCGGGAACTACTGTAATTCCGTTAATTAAATCAAAAGCTCTCCGGTCAAAATTCTGCGCTGTTGTATATTCTATACTTTGCCATTTGGTGAGCATTGTGTTCTCGTTTCCTACTTTTACATTTCCTGCAATGGCTCCAATTTCCTGATGGTCCTTTAATTGTATTGTAAAACCTTTCATTAATTGCGTAACAGCATCGGTTTTAAGCTGGGTATCGGCATCAATACAAATTACATAATCATTTTGTGTCAGTGCAATTCCGTAATTTAAAGCTGACGCCTTGCCTCCATTGGGTTTCGTATAGAATTTTACTTTGAGATTATCTTTAAAAGCATTACTAATCATTGCATAAGTTTGGTCTTTAGAACCATCATCAACAAAAACAATGTCAAAATCCGGATAGTCCTGACAAAGCAGATTTTCGATCGTTTTTACTGCATTTATCTCTTCGTTATAAGCAGGAACAATAATACTCACTTTAGGATTTTCTTTTATTGTTTTATAAACTGGAGGATTTTTATAATCACGCCATCTTTTGATAAATGCCATAATCGCCATTAATGCAATACGTAGAAAACCAAGAAATATAGCCACCCAGAATGTGGCTGTAATAAAGTGTCCAAACCAGTACCAAAAATCAAAAATAATATTGTCGAGTGTTACAAACTGCCCTTTTGCTTCGGGCATAATTTCTTCTTTTGTTTTTCCCAGCAAATGAGAAACTGTTGTAAACTCAATATTTCTGTCTTTAAAATATTTAATTATTCGAGGCAAAGCTTCAACTGTCGCCTGTCTGTTTCCGCCTGCATCGTGCAGTAAAATAATTCCTTTGTCAGGATTTGCCTCATACTGTTTTATTGTTCTGCTGTAAATACTGTCGGCACTCACGCCTTTTTCCCAATCATTTGGGTCAATACTTTCTCCAACCGTGTAATAATTCTGTAATTTACTTAATGCGATTGGTTTTAATTCGGCTTCAGTTGTTGGTTCAGCGTCTGCATTGTAGGGTGCTCTAAAGAGAACTGTACTTTTTCCGGTCACGGCTTCTATCAATAATCTGGTGGTTTCCATTTCTGCCGAAGCTCTCTCCGGACTTACCAAAGCAATATTAGGATGCGTAAAAGTATGATTGCCAATTTCGTGGCCTTCCTTGTAAATTCTTTGCAGTAACGGAATATTACTTTCGCCCTGAATACCAATTACAAAAAATACTGCTGGTATTTTTTCTTTTTTCAAAATATCTAAAACCTGTGGTGTGTATGTGGGATCTGGCCCGTCATCAAAAGTTAAAATGACTTGCTTGTGCACGTTTCCAAATTTACTGATCACATATTTGGTTGGCAGTTCTACATACTTTTGCTCTGTAATAATATTTTCATCATTATCGATTTCCAGATCTATTTTTCCTGGAGCCGGGTCGGCAATTACATTCAAAATTTCGCCGTCTCCAATATAAGCGGGACTCTCGATTCGTGTATTAACGCTTTTCAATACTTTAAAATCGAAAGGTTTATTCTTAAGACTTTCGTCTGATAAACTTCGCTGATAAAAACTCCATAAACGCTGATCTTCGCTTCCTAAACGCCATAAGGCTGTTCCTCCTAACCCATATTCGTCACTAAAACGGATTGTATTAAAGTTTGTAGCAGCATCTTCAAAATCTACTTCGTGTTTTTTACCATTACTGTCTTTATACGTAAAAGAATTATTGTAACTGGTATTATTAAATTTTATAACAGCATTATACTGCTTTGCAATGGCAATTGCCTGGTCGTAGGTAACCGTTTCTCCCTCTTCTTTTTCCTGCCAGTCGTAACCATAACCTGCAAAACAAAGTATAATTTTTTCTGACGGAATTTCTTTTGCGGTTTTATCTACAATTCTCTCAATCCATTTTTGGCTGCTGATATCTCCCGGAATACTGCCGGCATAATGTTCATCATACGCCATTAAAAACATATAATCATTATATTTTGATAATGCTTTTACATTAAAATCATCATCGCCCGCCATAATATCCTGAGTAACAAGATAACTAAGCGGATGTAATTTTCCGTAAAGTTCCTTCTGAAAAGCAATTATGGGTTCGTCGCTGTTTTCTTTAAATTCCTCAAAATCAATATTTATTCCCTGTAAATTATATTGTTTTAATGTTTTTACAATATCATTAATTAATCTTTCTTTTTTATTTTTATCGTGAAGAATACGATGAATCAAATCACCGTCAAACTCGCCTTCTCCCAAAGATTCATTGATATTGTTGATTAGCGGAAGTATTTTTACTTTTCCTCTTCTCATTACTTTTAAGGCTGCAGTATCTATTTCTGTTCGAAGTAAATCTGTTTTAGGATCTATAAAAAACCACTCTGGAACTACCACATTAAGTTTATCAATATTCTTTTGCAATGAAAATAAACTTTGGGGATCCCAATCGACATAAAAAGCAGCCCGGATCTGAGCAGCAGTTTTAGAAACCACAGGCTGTTTCTCAAGATTCTGTACTTTCTTTTTTGCCCGTAAATAGAAATCAAATCCTTGAAACTTTTTTAACTCTTCTGTACTTAAACCTTTTGGAATTATCGGATTATCTAAACTATGGCCTGTTCGGGAACTATTGGCTAAAAGTGGTAATGCGGGTTTTAAACCTCTTTTTAGTGTAATAAAAAAAATAGGAATCATTAAAACAAAAACAAATAAAAGCAGTCGGCTTGACCATTGAAAAGTTTTCCAGCGTTTTTTTGTCGTAGTCTGAAATATTTGTTTTTTACCATCCATATATTCTTATTTTCCAGGTGAATATTTAAAGGAAGAACTGTAAAAATGATACTTTTTACACTTTCAACAGCTTTATTAATTATCCGGCAAATATATTTATTTTAATATAATTCTTACAAATAATAATTAATCTGATATAAAAATAGTATTGCCAGATGAAGACGGAATGAATCTAAGTGATTTGTGGGTATGCTGGCTCTGTAATATTGAATAAATTTACGAAAGAAAAGTTCCAGAAGAAGAAAAACAACGATAAAAATATTGATTTACAATATTTTACATAAAATTAATACAAAAAAATGACCAGTTTAGAACCGGTCATTTCATAATATATATTTGATTTTAAAACTATTTTAGTCTAACGCTCCATTCAAAATCCATCTCTGAAACCTGAACACCTTTTTCGTCAGTTCCAATAGACTTCATCCAAAAAGTCTGTCCTTCGCCTGTTGCAATGGTTTGCTGAATGGCATCTGCTATTAAATGGCCGTCTTTACATACAAAAGTAATTCTGCCGGTGGCTTTCTTAGTAAAGTTACCTTTATTGTTGGCCACAAGCATTGAGATTTTCTTACCGCTTTCTTGTATCTGCGAAATTACCAAAGCTCCTGTCGTCAATTCGGCTGCCATTGCCTGAACTGCAAAATACATCGAATTAAAAGGATTCTGATTGATCCAGCGGTGTTTTACACTCACAGTGCAACTGTCTTTGTCGATTGCTTTTACGCGAACTCCGCAAATGTATGCAGAAGGTAATTTGAATAATACAAATTGATTGAGTTTGGATACAGAAACAGCCATAAATCTATTTTTTTATGTAAAAATACAAAAAAACTATGCACGCACAATAAATTTAAGATAGTTTCAGAAACCGTCAATAAAATCAGCTATTACGATTGATTTTGAGTCTGTTTTAAGGTTTATTATTATTTTATATTTGTTAAATTTATGTTAACTTTTGGTACTATGCAAAACAAGATACTGTCTTTTAGATATATATTTGCATAAGAAATTACTATATACTTTTAATCATGGAAACAACAACACCACTCATCATGGAAACAACAACACCACTCATCATGGAAACAACGTCAGAAAAGAACACTGCAACGTTCACACACTTAAGTACTTTGACTCAATATTTTATTCCGTTTGGGAATTATATTTTCCCGATATTAATCTGGACGAGTTACAAAGACAAATCAGAATTTGTAAATCATAACGGAAAACAAACGTTAAATTTTCAATTGAGCTTATTGCTTTACACTTTAATTTTAGCATTAATCGCAATTCCGATTTTTATCGCTGTGGTTTTACAAAACATTCCGATGGAAGCTGTTTTTAACGATGAAGATTTCATCATCAGAAATTTTGATTTTAGAGGAAATATTGGTTTAATAAGTGTAGGTCTAACAGCGGTTTTTCTTTTTGGAATATTAAAAATTGTTGAATTCTTTTTAGTGATTTACGCTTCTATAAAAACATCAAACGGAGAATTATACAAATATCCGATGACGATTCCTTTTATAAAGTAAGCTGCTAGAATTAAAAGTTATAGACAAAGGGATGTTCTAGCCCTGATAGAAGTGGAAATCCTTTTGTGCCGGTCCCGATAGCTATCGGGAGCACAAAAGATTGAAACGGATAGCAGGAAATAGCTCCTAAAAAAACGATCAATCATCAATCAATCATCATCAATCAAAAAACGAATTGTTCAATCAAAAAAAAACAAAATGAAATTATGAACATTGAAAACACAAAAGCACAGATGCGCAAAGGTGTTCTTGAGTTTTGCATCTTATCTGTATTAAAAGAGCAGGATGCCTACACATCAGAAATATTAGACACTTTAAAAAACGCCAAATTACTAGTTGTTGAGGGAACAGTTTATCCGCTTTTAACTAGGTTGAAAAACGACGGTCTCCTAAATTATCGCTGGGAAGAATCGACCTCAGGGCCGCCAAGAAAATATTATGGACTAACCGAAATAGGAAAAACATTTTTAAACGAACTTAACGGAACCTGGACAGAATTGTCTGACGCTGTTAAACTAATCACCAATCAAAACTAATCAGTCATGAACAAAACAGTAAATATTAACTTAGGAGGTATGTCTTTTCACATCGATGAAGATGCATATTTAAAACTAACGCGCTATTTTGACGCTATAAAACGATCACTTAACAATTCGTCTGGACAAGATGAAATCATTAAAGATATCGAAATGCGTGTTTCCGAATTATTAACAGAAAAACAAAAAAGCGACAAACATGTTGTGGGATTGAAAGATGTTGATGAGGTGATTGTAGTAATGGGTCAGCCAGAAGATTATATCCTTGAAGACGAAGAAAGACCAAATCAGTCTTTTGATAAAGATTACACAAACAGAAAACACAAAAAATTATACCGAGACAAAGAGAAAGGTATGATTGGAGGTGTAGCAACAGGTCTTGGACATTATTTTGGAATTGATGCTGTGTGGATAAAAATATTGTTCTTAATATTTGTTTTTGCAGGTTTTGGAACTGGTATTTTAGCTTATTTCGTTCTTTGGATTGTAACTCCGGAAGCTGTTACAACATCAGAAAAACTAGAAATGACCGGAGAGCCAGTAACAATTTCTAATATCGAAAAAAAGGTTCGTGAAGAAATTGAATCCTTGTCTGAGAAATTTAAAAATGCAGATTATGATGCAATGGGAAATCATGTAAAGTCGGGAGCTGAGAGAATAAGTAGTTCATTTGGAGACTTTGTCATGACGATGTTTAAAGTGTTTGCTAAGTTTTTAGGAATCGTTTTAATTATGTCTGGATTGAGCATTTTAGTGATGCTTTTAATTGGAGTTTTTACTTTAGGAACTAATATTTTTATAGATTTTCCTTGGCAGAACTTCGTTGAAGCCGGAAACTTTACAGAATATCCAATCTGGTCTTTTGGATTATTAATGTTGTTTGCTGTTGGAATTCCGTTTTTCTTTATGACACTTTTGGGTTTCAAATTATTGTCTCCAAACTTAAAATCAATCGGAAATATCACAAAATATACTTTATTAGCGATCTGGATTATTGCTGTAGCAATTGCAATCAGTATCGGAATAAAACAAGCAACTGAGATTTCTTATGATAATAAAACGGTTGAGAAAAAAGCAATAAACATTACGACAAAAGATACGCTTTACGTAAAATTTAGATATAATGACTATTATGCAAAAGATCTAAATCACCATAGAGAGTTTGAGTTTGTTCAGGATTCTGCCAACAATCAATTGATTTATTCTAATGATGTACGCTTACATGTTCTGCAAACAGATCAGTCTGCTCCATACATACAAATTGAGAAAAGTGCAAGAGGAAATTCTTTTTCGAGTGCTAAAAAAAGAGCAGAAAAGATTGAGTATAAAGTTCAAATCAACGGAAATCATTTAGTATTAGATAATTATTTTCTAACAGATGTAAAAAACAAATTTAGAGGTCAGGAAGTTGATGTATATTTGTACCTGCCAGAGGGACAATTATTTAAACCAGATTCTTCTGTACAGGATTACGATGATTCTGAAAATGATTTTTTCAATCTGCACTTTAGCGGTGACTATAACTACAAAGTAAAAGGTTCTAAAATCATTTGTTTAAACTGCCCGGCAGACGAAGATGATGAAAATTACTATAATGAAAATGAAGAAACTCATATTGAAAAAGACAGCGTAAACGAAGTTTCTATCAAAATTAATGGAAAAGAAGTTTTAAACGGAAAAAAAACAAAAGGTCAGCTAACCACTGATAAAAACGGAGTAATAATCAAAATTAACTAAGCCATGATAAAAATAATCATTCATATTACAAAATTCATTATTGCCACTATTACAGCATTATTGTTTGCCTCATGTAATTTTAACATTAACTCTGTGGAGGGAAGCGGAAACGTTACTACAGAAAAAAGAATTGTTCAGGGTGAATTTAAAAAAGTATCAGTAAGCAATGCAATCGACTTAACAATCGAGCAGTCTGATGTTACTGAAATTACCGTTGAAGCCGATGATAATTTACAAAAAGATATTACAACAAAAGTAGAGAACGGAACATTGTATATTAGTTGCAAATTCAAATCTTTTCATAATGTAAAAATGAAAAGAGTAACGGTAAAAATGCCAGTACTAACTAAACTGGAAGCATCGAGTGCATCTAGCGTAAATACCGGGAATACAATAAAAGGAGAAGATATAACTATTGAAGCATCGAGTGCTGCAACAATGAACGTGAATATTGAATCTGATTATATTTCTTCTGATTCTGGAAGCGGCAGTTCTATTAATATAGAAGGGAAAGCATTAAAAATTAAAACTTCGGCTTCTAGCGGCTCCAGTATAAATGCTGAAAAATTATTTGCAAACGAAGTTCATGCCGAAGCTTCTAGCGGCGGTACTGTAAATGTACATCCAATAGTAAGTCTGAAAGCTGAAGCCAGCAGCGGTGGAAGTATTCATTATGATATTACTCCTAAAAGTATAGAAAGAACTTCTAGTTCTGGAGGAAGCATTAGCCAGCGATAATATTTATCTGTTAAATATAAAAGAAATCATTCATCAAAAGTGGATGATTTTTTTATATTTGTCGAAATCAAATCTAGAATTAATGAAAAAAAGTACAGGCCTTATCCTATTATTATTAGTTACGACATTAACCTTTGCTCAAAAAAGAGAGAAAATAAAAGGATCTAAAATTGTCACCACTTCTATAAAAGAAGTAGGAAGTTTTGATGCCATTGAAGCCGATGACAATTTAGAAGTTTATTTGGAACGAGGAGAAAAAAATGAAATTAAAATCGAAGCCGATGATAATCTTCATGACATTATCGGAATGGATTTAAGAGAAAAAACACTTCGATTATACACTTCTAAAGAATCTACTATATTCAAAAAACTAGTTGTGCGTGTTACTTACACCAACACATTAAACAAAGTAACTGCCAAAAATGAAGCTATTGTCTACGCTATTCAGGAACTGCAGCTGGATAATATTACTTTTAACAGCTTTGATTATTCTAAATTATTTCTAAATGTAAATTCTAAAAAATTTAGTTTAGTAGCAGATGATAAATCTAAAACAGAACTAAACCTAAAGTCTGAAGACGGAAACTTACAATTAAGTAAAAGTTCTTCTGTTAAAGCTTTAGTATCTTCTATAAAATTCAAGTGCGATTTGTATCAGAAAGCTGTAGCAACAATTGAAGGAATTGCAGAAAAAGCTACGATTAGATTAGATAATAATTCTGTTTTTAATGGTCCTAAATTTACGCTTAAAGATTCAAACATTACAGCAGAAAGCGGTTCAACAGCAAGCATTTTAGCAGAACTTACTATTTCTATAGCTGCTGGAGACAAATCTGAACTTACTCTTTTTGGAAATCCAAAAATTGAACTTACCCGTTTTTCTGAAGAAGCAAAATTGATTAAGAAAATTAAATAAATAAGCGGCAAAGGTTCTAAGACACTAAGTTTCTAAGGTATCTTCTTTGTTGAAATAACACAAAATGAGAAAAACTTTGCTCCTTTGCGAGAGTAAAACAAAAAGTCCCTTTTAAAATAAAAGGGACTTTTATATTTATAAGAGGTTCCGATAACTTGAAACTTTAAACAAAGAAAACCTGAAACAATATTCGTTACTCTTTTGAAGCCAAATATCTTTCGGCATCCAAAGCAGCCATACATCCTGTTCCGGCAGCAGTAATTGCCTGACGGTATACATGATCTGCTGCATCTCCAGCTACAAAAACACCAGCAACATTTGTATTAGAAGTTCCAGGAGTATTTACGATATACCCTGTTTCGTCTAGTGTGATATAATCTGCAAAAATGTCTGTGTTTGGTTTGTGTCCAATTGCTACGAAAAATCCTGTTGCAGGAATTTCTACAACTTCTCCAGTAGTTTTATTTAATGCTTTGATGGCATGAACTACTTGATTGTCACCCACAACTTCCAGAGTATCATGGTTCATTAAAATCTCGATATTTTCTGTTTTGCGAACACGATCTTCCATAATTTTTGAAGCTCTGAATTTTTCGCTTCTTACCAGCATCGTTACTTTTTTACAAAGTTTAGATAAGTAATGAGCTTCTTCACAAGCAGAATCTCCTGCTCCTACAATTACCACTTCCTGATTACGGTAAAAGAATCCATCACATACTGCGCAGGCAGAAACTCCTCCGCCCATATTCAAATAATGCTGTTCTGATGGTAATCCTAAATATTTAGCCGAAGCTCCTGTAGAAATAATAACAGTTTCACAATGTAATTCGATAGAATCGTTAATCCATACTTTATGAATATCTCCAGAAAAATCAACTTTTGTTGCCCAGCCGTCACGAATATCAGCACCAAAACGTTTTGCTTGTTCTTGCAGCTGCACCATCATTTCCGGCCCTGTAACACCATCTACATATCCAGGGAAATTTTCAACCTCGTTGGTCGTTGTCAACTGACCGCCCGGCTGCATTCCTTGGTATAAAACTGGATTCATATTTGCTCTAGCCGCATAAATAGCTGCAGTATAACCTGCAGGACCAGAACCTATAATTAGGCATTTAATTTTTTCTATTGTATCTGACATAATATAATTGTATAAATAATTTGATGGTGCAAAAGTAAGTTTTTATTGTTGGAATAATGATTCAACATAATCAGTTTTTGTTATTCTAAAATAAGGAATATCAAACAAGATAAAATAAAAAATCCTTTCTGTAGAAACAGAAAGGATTTTCGTCGGGGTGGCAGGATTCGAACCTGCGGCCTCCTGCTCCCAAAGCAGGCGCGATAACCGGGCTACGCTACACCCCGTAAGCGGGTGCAAAGATATAATTATTTTTTGCTTATCCAAAACAATTTAGAAAATAAGAACATTTTATTTGAACCAACAGCTCTTTAGTACTGAGAAAAAGTCTTTTAACTAAAAAAACAAAATTCTTTACCGCTCTAACAAACGAAGGTTTTTTTATTACATTTGTTTGTGTACAAAATATCTGCTTAAATGATTTCTATATACACCATCAAACCTCAGTTTCAAAAATTATTATCACCACTACTCCATTTTCTACATAAAAAAAACATCAGTCCCAATCAAATTACTGTTGGATCTTGTGTTTTATCACTCTTAATCGGCATCTCTTTTTGGTATGCAGATTTCAATACTTTATTTTTCTTATTGCTTCCAATTGGTTTATTGCTTCGAATGGCTCTTAATGCTTTAGACGGAATGATGGCTAAAAAATATAACCTGACCAGTAAAACAGGAGAAATGCTAAACGAAATGGGAGACATTGTGTCTGATTTGTTTGTGTTTTTTCCACTGCTGAAATTTGAGTCAGAGGCTTTATATCTTGTTGTTTTATTTATTGTATTAAGTGTTGTAAATGAATTTGCCGGTGTTATGGGAAAAGCCATCAAAGGCGAAAGAAGATACGACGGCCCGATGGGAAAAAGCGACAGAGCTTTGCTCTTAGGAGTTTACGGAATTTTGAAATTTTCTTCTGTTAATCTTTCCAATTACTCCATCTGGATTTTTACAGTTATTATTGTATTATTGCTCATAAGTACTTACGTTAGAATAAAAAAAACACTGAAATCTTAAAAGTTCAATGAACGAAGAAAGTCTCAAAACAAACAAATACGCAGATGTACCTCTAAGAGTTAGGAGCTGGGTGGTAATCATCGTAATATTCTCTTTGGCAGTACTGCATCCTATATTGATGAATTTATTTATTTGTTTTTTATCTTTCTGGGGAATGAAAGAGTTTTTATCAATGTATAATTTTTACAATAAAAAAACGGCCGTTCTGCTTTTTCTATTTTTAATTCCGGAGTATTTTTCACTTTACAGTAAAAACTATTTTGATTTTATACTTTATACCAGTCTTTTTGCTATCTCTTTTGGGATATATACTATTTTCATAAAAAATAAAATATCCAAAAAAAGGGGATTGCTTGTTTCTTTAGGTATCTTTTTATGTACATTTTCGATCGGTCATTTAAGTTTTATTTACAATATTCATTTTCCATTTTCAAATATGATCGGAGTATATATCTTAATACTTCTTGTTGTTCCAACCGAGTTAAATGATGTGTTTCAATATTTAACCGGAAAGGCATTTGGCAAAACAAAAATCACTCCTGTCATAAGTCCGAATAAAACGCTAGAAGGTTTTTTGGGAGGTCTGGTATTAACAATATTCTTATGCAATCTTCTGGGTTTTATATTATTACCCGAACGAAGTTTTCTTTTTTATAGTTTGCTAGGAATTCTAATTGGGATTTTGGGATTTTTTGGAGATATATTCATGTCTTATATTAAAAGAAATGCCGGCGTCAAGGACACTGGAAATCTTATTCCCGGACACGGAGGATTATTAGACAGAATAGACAGCTTAATGTTTATTACACCAATATATTATTGGTTGATCTTCTACTATTTAATAGCATGACAGAGCATAGCGCTAAATATAAAAGAGTAATTGTTTTTTCTGGCGGAGGAACACGCTTTGCTATGTATTGCGGTATGTTTGCCGCATTTGAAGATAAAGGCCTCTCTCCCGATTTGATTATCGGAGTCTGCGGAGGCTCGATTGCTGCCACAATTATAAATTCATTTCAGACCAACATTCAAAGAAAAAATTATCTGCAGTCGAGAGAGTTATTTGAATTCATCCAAAACACAAAACTAACAAAGGAAAGAAAGCTTCATCGCATCGGATGGTATTCTTTTAAAAAAAACTATTCTAAAAACAGAGCTCCTTCTATCGAAAATGTTTTTGACAACTATTTGGTAGACATGCCTCAAGATTTGAGTTCAAAACTTCCTTCCCTTTCAGCAGCATTTGGATCAAATATACCATGTATTATAATTGGTTCAGAAATTTTATTTGAACCTGCAGATTGCGGAAAAGCCAGAGAGAACAAAAAACTGTATAAAAAAATTTTATTTACCGACGCGATAACAGCTCAAAAAATCGATCTCAATAAAATTAAAATTCAGTCAGAAAATTACAACTTAAGTGCTATTGATTCATCAATCAGTGTTTTAACTGATGTTTCTATGCGTCAGGCAATGAGAATTTCGGTTTCAGATATGTTTTATGTACAGCCTGCAAAATATCAAAATCATTATTATGCCGGCGGCGCACTCGATTTAACGCCAATAGAATTAGCCTCAGAAATGGCGGATACGATTATTTTCGAAAAGAAAAACAACTATTCCACTATAGAAGAATCTCTTGTGAGAGCAGTTCTGGGTTTTAGCGGCAATGAACGCCTGGAAGAAATTCAAAAGAAATTCAAAATTAATTACTCAATAGATACAACAAATGCAACTCAAAGTCTGAAAGGACAATACTGCCAGAAAAAAATTGACTGGAAAAATTTTGAAGTAAAAATAGAATTACCCCATTCGTATGAGCAATTTGTAAAAGATATGCAGGTGCAATGGCAGTACGGATATGACAAAGCATTAATAGAACTGCAAAAATGAAAATATTTATAACTGGCGGTACAACTGGAATTGGGCTGGCTATTGCTGTCCAATATTTAGAAGCAGGACACGAAGTAGGAATCTGCGGACGCAATATTCAGAAAGTTGAGTTAGAGAAAAATTATCCTTTACTAAAAATGTATTCCGTAGATGTATACGATAAGGACTTACTTAAAGAAGCTGTTTCTGATTTTGCAGATCAAAATTTAGACATTATGATTTTATCGGCAGGAAACTATTCTGATAGTGCACTGCATCAATTATCTTACGCAGAGAGTACTGAAATGCTGAAATGCAATATCGTAGGCGCCATAAACACTTTAGAAATAAGCCGCGACATTATGAACATTAATAAAAAAGGGCATATTGCTGTTATTGCATCTGTTTCGGGCCTTCTTAATTATCCTAAAGCTACAATTTACAGCAAAACCAAAAGAGCCCTTATACAAATTGCAGATGCTTACCGACGTGCTTTAGAAGATTTTGGAATACATATTACTATCGTTGCGCCCGGCTATGTAAACTCTCCAAGATTAAGAGAACTCAATAATGATGATTTATCAAAAAAACCTTTTGTTGTAGACTGCAAGTTTGCCGCATCTATCATAATAAAGGGAATTGAAGAAAAGAAAGAAATGGTCGTTTTTCCTTCTAAAATGAAATACCTGATCGGATTTCTTTCCATACTCCCTACTCGATTATTAACTTTTATAATGCTGAAAAGGGTAAAACGCCAAAAAAATGGATAACAAAGTTTCTCTCATCAAAAGGCTTTCGCACCTGCTGTTCAGTTATATATTATTTCTTGTAATTTATAACTTTAGCGCTTGGTATGCTTTACATTTCGAAAAATCAGATTCGTTTGTATTCAGCTTTGAGAAACACATTCCCTTTATTCCCTGGATGATTATTCCTTACATGACCAGCGGACTTCTTTTTACTCTCGTATTTTTCTTTTGTTCGTCTGAAAAAGATTTGATGCTTTTGACAAAGCGAATAAACTTTACAACAATAGTATCAGGTTTATTTTTTATCCTTTTTCCTCTAAAGTATTCTTTTATAAAACCACAGCAAGACTTTGGCCTTTTAAATTATTTCTATCAATTTCTTGTAACCTGGGACAGTAATTACAATCAGGCACCCTCTTTACATATTGGTTATGCCTGCATCTTTTGGGCAGTTATAAATAAAGAATTCAAATCTGGATGGAGAATAGTACTGCTCGCCTGGATTTTATTATTAGGCATTTCTACTCTAACTGTTTATCAGCACCATTTAATAGATATACTTACGGCGCTTCTTCTTTCCTGCATCACATTTTTTATTTTTCCAGAAAATAAAGAAAGGAATTATCGCATTGGCATAGTATACTTTTTTATAGGTCTATTATTTTCTCTGGCAGCATTGTTACTACAATACATCACAAATTACAGCCTTTTACTTTTATGGATTTCTATTGTGGTATTTTTTGTTGGCTGCGCTTATAGGAATTCGAATTCACGATTTTTGAAAACAAAAGATGGAACTATAAATGCTTTAAATACGATTATATTTTTTCCTTACCTCTTGACGTATAAAATAATCTGGCTTTTTTTTAGAAAAAATTCCAGTAATCCTGTTTCCGAAATACTGCCTCAGGTTTATGTCGGAGCCCGATTAAATTCCAAACAGGCTGCTGCGTTTATTAATGAACGTACTTATGTAATTGATTTGTGTGCAGAAGCAGAAGAAAATAAATATACCAGACAAAAATCACAATATTTTTCATTTCCTTTATTAGATATCGGATCTGTAAAAAAAGAAGAACAGGAAACTTTGTCCAATCTATTAACATCAATTTATGCTGATATAAAACCCGATGAAAAAATATTTATTCATTGTTTAATGGGATATTCGCGCAGTGTATTTATCAGCACCTTATTCATAAAAAAACAATTGAATATAGAAATCGATGAAGCTGCTGCCATCGTTACCAAAAAACATTCACAATCCATATTTCCAAAATATCTATTAGATTAATTTAAATTAAAATTATGAAAACACAAACCTTTATCTCTTTTGACCAGGCTGAAATATATTACAAAGAGTGGGATTTTAAACCTTCTCAGAAAACCTTAATTGTTCTTCATCGCGGACATGAGCATTCAGACCGAATGACAGAATTTGCTACAGATCCAAGATTTGCTGCTTACAACATTTTCAGTTTTGATTTACGAGGTCACGGACATACAAAAGAACCTGTTTCTCCCGTTTTTATGGATTATGTTCGAGATATGAATGAGTTTGTTGGTTTTTTGAACCGCCAATATGAAATTAAAACCGAAGATATTTTTGTAGTTGCAAATAGTATTACAGGTGTGATCGTATCGGCTTGGGTTCATGATTTTGCACCTCAGATTGCAGGAATGGCACTTCTTGCTCCAGCATTCGACATAAAATTATATGTTCCCTTTGCAAAAGAATTTATTGCTCTCGGAACCCGATTTAATAAAGATCTTTCTGTAAAAAGTTATGTAAAAGCAAAGGTATTAACGCACGACAAAACCCAGCAGGATTTATACAATTCTGATCCTTTGATTACAAAATCTATTCACGGAGGCATGTTGGTGAATTACCTTGATTCCAGCAAAAGAATTGTAGAAGATGCAGCAGCGATAAATATTCCTACCATAGTTTTTTCTGCAGGCACAGATTATGTAGCCCGAAACAGTACACAGAAAAAATTCTTTATAAGACTTGAATCTGCACATAAAGAATTTATAGAACTAAAAGATTTTTATCACGGAATCTTATTCGAAAAAGACCGCACTATTGTTTACGATCACATAAAACGATTTGTAGAAGAGAGTTTCAATTTGCCTTTGCCTCAGGCTTCTTTAAACAGTGATAAATTTTCTAAAGACGAATATTACAATATTTCCTTAAAAATGATTTCACTGCCGGAACGATTGAACTTTGCTTTTCAAAAATGGTCTATGAGCAAAATCGGATTTGTGAGTAACGGAATGAGGATTGGTCAGGTTTATGGTTTTGACTCTGGTTTGTCTCTGGATTATGTGTACAAAAACACTCCCGCAGGAAAATTTGGTTTTGGCAAACTAATGGATCATTCGTATTTAAATGCAATTGGATGGAGAGGAATCAGAATAAGAAAACAACATTTATTAGCCCAAATCGAATCTCAGATTGCTAAACTGCAGCAAGAAAACAGACCCATTAAAATTCTTGATATTGCCGGCGGAACTGGTAATTATCTTTTTGATATTAAAAACAAATATCCGGAAGCCGAAATTGTAATAAATGATTTTAAAAAATCAAATATCGAAGAAGGAGAAAAGGTTATTGCCGAAAAAGGTTTTCAGAAAATACGCTTTACAAATTACAATTGCTTTGACAGCGAAACCTACAAAAAACTTGACTTTACACCAAATATTACCATAATCTCAGGAATATTTGAATTGTTTGAGGATAACAAATTAGTAAGTAATGCAATAGTTGGAGTGACTTCAATCTCTGAACCAGACAGCGCCGTAATTTATACTGGTCAGCCTTGGCATCCGCAGCTTAAAATGATTGCTTATGTTTTAAACAGTCATCAGGAAAAAGACTGGGTTATGAGACGCAGATCACAAAAAGAACTTGATGCCGTTTTTAAGTTCAATAATGTAAATAAAGAAAACATGCTTATCGATGACTTCGGGATTTTTACCGTATCAACCGGACGCATAAACAAATAAAAAAAATCCTTTTTTAAACAGAAAGCCTTTTCTCTTACCTGAAAAGGCTTTCTGTTTTTCATTAATACGAAAAAAGCCAGAAAAACTTTTCCCGTATCAAAATGTTGTTATATTTACAAAATCATAACATACATTCATTTCTATTATGGAAGGATTTCTACTATTTCTTTTAATTTGTTTACTAATCTACATTATCAGCACCATAAAAAATCGTTTTGATAATCTGGAAGATGATATTCAAAAACTTAGTAAAAAATTAGATAATCTAAAACCAATTGAGAAACCAATTGAAAAACCTGTAACTCCTCCTCCGGTTATAATTCCTAAGGAAGAAATTAAATTTGAAATCCCAAAAGAAGCAGCACCGCTTCCTCTGCCAATAAAAGAAGAAATTCCAGAAATAAAAACTGAAAAAGTTGTTTTTTCAATGGATACTGCTGACAAAAGCCCAAAACCTATTGCGCCAAAACCAGTATCAGAACCTTACGTTGCTCCTGTTCCGCAAAAATCATTCTGGGAAAATTTTAAAGAGCAGAATCCAGATTTAGAGAAATTTATTGGAGAAAATTTAATCAACAAAATTGGAGTTTTAATCCTTGTTTTAGGAATCAGTTATTTTGTAAAATATGCCATTGACAAAGATTGGATCAATGAGCCCGCTCGTGTCGGAATTGGTGTTTTATGCGGTGTATTAGTTATGGGGATCGCACATAAACTGCGTAAAAATTATGCTGCTTTCAGTTCTGTGATTGTCGCCGGGGCGATTGCCATTTTTTATTTCACAATCGGAATTGCTTTTCACGACTATCACTTATTCAATCAAACTGTCGCTTTTAGTATAATGGTGATCATTACGGCTTTTAGTGCTTTGATTTCATTATCTTATGACAGAATCGAATTGGCAGTTCTTTCCCTAATAGGCGGATTTGCTGTTCCTTTTATGGTAAGCACCGGCGAAGGAAATTATGTGGTTTTGTTTACTTACATCGGAATTTTAAATGTTGGAATTTTAGCTTTAGCTTATTATAAAAAATGGAATCTTGTTAATATCCTTTCTTATGTTTTCACCATTTTATTATACGGAGCGTGGCTTTCGCAGGAATTACACAAAGAAAAACCTCATTATCTTGGCGCACTAATCTTTGGGTTTGTTTTCTATTTCATTTTTATTCTGATGAATATCATCAACAATATCAGAACAAAAGGAGAATTTTCTACCGCACAATTGACCATTTTAGCCAGTAATACTTTTCTGTTTTATGCAGCCGGAATGTCAATTTTAGACGGTTATCATCCAGAATTACGAGGAGTATTTACCACCTTAATTGCGTTATTAAACCTGATATACGCCTGGTTTTTATACAAAAAATTTGGTCTCGACAAAAGAGCAGTCTATCTTCTCATTGGGTTAACATTAACCTTTATAACACTTGCCGTTCCAATTCAGTTTGAGGGCAATTATATTACATTATTTTGGGCTGCAGAAGCTGTTTTATTATTATGGCTTTCGCAAAAATCAAAGATCAGCAGTTATCGTTTTGGGTCTGTAATTGTAAATGGACTAATGATAATCAGTCTGGTAATGGATTGGAATAAATATTACAATGGAGATGAAGTTCTAAATATTATTCTCAATCCTATATTCAGCACCGGATTATTTGCCACAGCTTCATTATTTGCTGTTTGGTTTTTATTAAAAAAAGAAACCGAAACTGTCGAATTATTTGGTTTCCGTTTTAACCCTCATAAGTACAAGAAATTCATTTTAGAAGCAGCTTTTGTAATAGGCTATCTGACTGGAATTTTTGAAGTTACCTATCAGGCAAATTACGCAATAAACAACGCTAGTTCTGCAGCTGCGCTGCCAATTCTTTACCATTTAGTATTCTTTGCTGTATTGGCAGGATATTTAATAAAGAAAAAAACCGAAACCGGAAATCAAGGCACAGTATTGATTGCCTTAATAAATATAATCTTGTTTGCATTTTGGTTTATTCGATACGCGTTTAAAGAAACCGAATCCATTTTAATCTTCGGCGAAAGCCAGCCAATTGCGTTTTACCTTCATTATATTTATTTATTGATTATCATTTATTTTGGATATTTACTATACAAGGTAAATTCTGAGAAACCCGTCTTTTCTTTTTTTACCAACAAAAGTTTTGTCTGGGCTGCCGCTTTTATTGTCATTTATATTACCAGCGCAGAATTGATGCTTCATGGAGTTAAATTATTAAATACACCGACTACTGTAGCGCAGATTCACGCAAGCGATATGTTTAAAGTCGAAAAACTTGATGCTGGTTATATTCGTCAGACATTAGCAGATGATACCATGAAAATAGCTCGAATCAAAATAATTAAAACGGGCTTCCCTATTTTATGGGGAATTCTGGCTTTTGTATTTTTGATTATCGGAATTAAAAAACAAAAAAAGGCACTCCGAATTATTGCTTTGACCTTACTCGGATTAACAATCGCAAAATTGTTTCTGTACGACATCAGCAATATTTCTGAAACCGGAAAAATAATTTCTTTCATTCTTCTAGGAATTTTAATTCTGATAATTTCTTTTGTATATCAAAAAATTAAAGTCTTAGTAATAGACGAAAACAAGACTCAAAAAACCGATGAAACTGAATAAAATCATACTATTATTATTATTATTAGTGGCCAACGTTTGTTTTGGTCAGTTTAAAACCATCGGAAAACTTAAAAAAGTTTCTCAGAACGGTTTTCATGAAATTCTACTGTCACCAGAAATTCGCTCGTATTCTAACCAGGATTTGAGCGACATACGAATAATAGATTCCAAAGAAAAAGAAGTTCCATACTTCATTCAAAACAGTACAAATAGTTCATCAAGTAACTTTGAGGAATATACTGTTATTTCAAAAAAAACAGAACCAAAAAAAAGCACATCAATTATTATAGCCGTTCCTGCCGGAAAGAATAATAAAGCACTGTCGCTTTTTATAGCCAATTCTGATGTTATAAAAACCTATTCTGTTTCGGGAAGCAACGATCAGAAGGAATGGTTCGGAATATCTGATGCTCAATCATTATATGACTTAAGCAGCAGTACAGAAGCGAGTGTGATTAAAACCATTTCGTATCCTTTAAGTACTTACAAATATTTGAAAATAGTTTTTGATGATAAAAAGACACTTCCGATAAATGTGTTAAAGATTGGAAACTTCACTACAAATATTACCACTCACAGTTTTCAGGAAATCACTCCAAAAAAACTATTGACGACAGAAATTCCTTCAGAAAAAGAAACAGAAGTGCATATATTGTTTAATGCACCGCAGATTATAAATCAGATTGTTTTTGAAATTTCAAAGCCGACTTATTATAATAGAAAAGCAATTCTTTACAAAAAAACAACACAGCAGATCAAGAGAAAATCTATAATTGTAGAGGAAGAACTGGCTTCTTTTGAATTAAATTCTAATGTAAAAAACAGTTTTACGATTCCGGAAATTTTCGAGAAAGAAGTTTTTATTAGAATCAAAAATCAAGACAATTTGCCGCTGCAGATTTCGTCTCTAAAATTCAATCAAAATCCAATTTCACTGATCGCTGATTTAACTGCGAATGAAAATTATACTATGAAAACAGGGAATAAAAATTTAATGCAGCCAGAATACGATCTTTCTAATTTTAAAAACAACATTTCCGGCATTTTACCACAAACTAGTATTTATGATGTGCATCAAACTGCACAAGCTAAAACTGAAACTCAAAAGAGAGCATTTTGGGAAGAGCCTTGGTTTATGTGGATTTGTATTGCTGCAGGAGGAATTACAATTTTACTCTTTACGGCAAGTTTAATAAAAGATCTAAAAAAGCAAAATTAAAATCAACAAAAATGTAAACGTACATTTATGCTTTCTAAAAATTAAAAAATTTATATTTTACTAAAAAAGGAATAAATAGCGAGAAATTTCGTTACTATTCTTCTTTAATAACTAAATTAAATTCTGTAAAACATGCACCAATCATCGATAATCCGTGGTTTAGCAAATGTTAACAAAATAGATTTTCAGAAACCATAAATAATTGTATTTTTACGGTTCAAAATTCAGAAAATAAATGGGCAAAATCATTGCGATTGCTAATCAAAAAGGAGGCGTTGGAAAGACTACTACATCTGTAAATCTTGCGGCCTCATTAGGTGTTTTAGAGAAAAAAGTATTATTGATTGACGCTGATCCTCAAGCAAATGCAACATCTGGTCTTGGGATAGATGTTGAAAGTGTAGAGATTGGAACTTATCAAATACTTGAACACAGTCATACACCAAAGGAGTCAACTATCAAATGTTCAGCTCCAAATGTTGATGTGATACCTGCTCATATTGACCTTGTTGCCATTGAAATCGAATTGGTCGACAAAGAAAACAGAGAATATATGCTTAAAAAAGCATTGGAAAGTGTTAAAGACGAATATGATTATATCATTATCGACTGTGCACCTTCTTTAGGGTTATTAACTCTTAATGCTTTGACAGCTGCTGATTCTGTAGTTATTCCTATTCAATGTGAATATTTTGCACTAGAAGGATTAGGAAAATTATTGAACACAATAAAAAGTATTCAAAAAATACACAACCCAGATCTTGACATCGAAGGATTGTTACTTACTATGTACGATTCTAGATTACGCTTGTCAAATCAAGTTGTAGAAGAGGTTCAAAAACACTTTAACGATATGGTTTTTGATACCGTAATTCAGCGAAATGTGAAATTAAGCGAAGCACCAAGTTTTGGCGAAAGCATCATTAATTATGACGCAACAAGCAAAGGAGCAGTTAATTACATCAATTTAGCTCAAGAAATTATAAAGAAAAACAGTAAATAGTTTTTATGACAAAAGCAATTAAAAAACAAGCCTTAGGAAGAGGATTATCAGCGTTATTAAAAGATCCGGAAAATGACATTACATCAGTAGAAGACAAAAATGCTGACAAAGTTGTTGGAAATATTATTGAGCTTGAAATAAGTGCTATCGAAATAAATCCGTTTCAGCCAAGAAGTAATTTTAATGAAGAATCGCTGAGAGAATTAGCAACTTCTATTAAAGAACTTGGTGTGATTCAACCTATTACTGTTCGTAAATTAGACTTCAACAAATACCAATTAATTTCTGGAGAGCGTCGTTTACGCGCTTCTACTTTGGTTGGTTTAACTACAGTTCCTGCATACATTCGTATTGCCAATGATAACGAATCATTGGTTATGGCTTTGGTTGAAAACATTCAGCGTCATGATTTAGATCCAATCGAGATTGCACTTTCTTATCAGCGTTTGATTGATGAAATTCAATTGACACAGGAACAGATGAGTGAACGCGTTGGAAAAAAACGTTCTACGATTGCCAATTATCTACGTCTTTTAAAGCTGGATCCGATCATTCAGACTGGAATTCGCGATGGCTTTATCAGTATGGGACATGGAAGGGCAATTATCAATATTGAAGATTTAGACATTCAGACTGACATCTATCAAAAAATTGTAAGCCAGAATTTATCTGTTCGCGAAACAGAGACTTTGGTAAAAAACTACCACGAAAGTTTACAGCCAAAAGTTCCCGGAAAAGAAAAGCCTGCCTCTTCTTTTGTAGTAGAAGATGATAAGAAAAATACTTTTACGGATTATTTTGGTGCGAAAGTTGATATAAAAGTTGCGGGTAACGGAAAAGGAAAAATTACAATTCCTTTTAATTCGGAAGCCGACTTTAACAGAATAATTAAATTAATAAACGGATAGTGAATAAAATTGTCCCCATAAGTCTATTGTTCTTTCTTATAGGAACCGTCTCTATTTTTGCTCAGGCAAAAACAGAAACGGTTTTGATCGCTAAAGACACTACTAAACTAGAAGAGATAGACCCGCTTACGCCAGCAAAAGCAGCATTTTATTCTGCTATTTTACCAGGTTTAGGTCAGGCGTACAACAAAAAGTATTGGAAAATTCCGCTGGTTTACGGAGCAATTGGTACCAGCTTATATTTTTATCTGGATAATAATAAAAAATACCATGATTATCGTGATGCCTATAAACGCCGTTTAGAAGGATATAACGACGATAATTACCAATTTCTTGACGAAAGCAGACTTATTGCCGGCCAGAAATTTTACCAAAGAAACAGAGACTTATCTGCCTTATTTGTTGTTGGATTTTATGTTTTAAACATTATCGATGCCAACGTTGATGCTGCTCTGATACAATTTAATGTAAATGAAAGGCTGTCACTTCGTCCTGAAATTTACCCCAACGATGTAACATTTAGACCAAACGTTGGACTAACTTTTAATTACCACTTTTAAATAGACTTCGAAACTATTTAATTTTTCAAAAAATATACATAATGAAAATTGCGCTTTTAGGATACGGAAAAATGGGTAAAGTGATCGAAAGAATTGCTTTAGAAAGAGGTCATGAAATTGTTTTAAAAAAGGATCAATCCAATTCTTATGATAAACTTTCAGATGCAGATGTAGCAATTGATTTCAGCGTTCCTAGTGCCGCAGTAGACAATATTTCGGCTAGTTTTAATGCAGGCGTGCCAGTTATATCGGGTACAACAGGCTGGTTAGAACATTATGACGAAATGATTGCGCTTTGCAACGACAAAAAAAGCGGTTTTATCTCAAGCTCAAACTTTAGCTTGGGAGTAAATATTTTCTTCGGTTTAAATGAATATTTAGCCAAAATAATGACTCCATTTAACTCTTATAAAGTTACTATGGAAGAAATTCATCATACTCAAAAGCTGGATGCACCAAGCGGAACCGCAATATCTCTGGCAAAAGGAGTTATTGAAAATTCTAAATATGCTAATTGGACAATGGACCAAGCCAATGATGATGAAATTCACATTGAAGCAAAAAGAATTGGTGATGTTCCCGGAACGCACACCGTAACTTATGATTCTATTGTGGATAACATCGAAATAAAACATACTGCTCACAATCGTGAAGGTTTTGCACTTGGCGCCGTTATTGCTGCCGAATGGCTGGCCGGAAAAACCGGAGTTTACAGTATGAAAGATGTATTAAACTTAAAATAAACAGATTTAAAATTTAAGGTCAAAAATTAAAAACCTTAAGCTTAAAACTTTAAACAATATATTATGACTCTATATCTTTGGTTCGTATTTTTCTTAGCTGTACAAGTAATTCACTTTTTAGGAACTTGGAAATTATATCAGGCGGCAGGCAGAAAAAGTTGGGAAGCAGCAATTCCGGTATACAATTCTATTGTCTTAATGAAAATTATAAGCCGTCCAACCTGGTGGACATTATTGCTTTTTATTCCGATCATCAACCTTATTATGTTTCCGGTTGTCTGGGTTGAAACCTTGAGAACATTTGGCAAAAAAACAACTCTAGATACCCTTTTGGGAATTTTTACTTTAGGTTTTTATATCTATTATGTAAATTATACTCAGAAATTAGAATACAATGCTGAAAGAAAACTAACACCTCAAAACAAAACAGCGGATACTGTTAGTTCTTTACTTTTTGCAGTAATTGTGGCAACACTGGTACATACTTATGTAGTACAGCCTTATACAATTCCGACTTCGTCTCTAGAGAAATCACTTTTGATTGGAGACTTTTTATTTGTTAGTAAATTAAATTATGGTCCTCGTGTACCTATGACTACAGTTGCTTTGCCAATGGTTCATGATTCGATACCAATGACAAAGAAAAAATCATATTTGAGCTGGCCTCAATTGCCTTATTTTAGATTACCAGCTTTTGAAAAAATAAATCGAACAGACATTGTGGTTTTCAACTGGCCGGTAGACACAGTACATTATTTCTTTGAACCTAAAGGAAGACCCGGTGTAATCAAACCAATCGACAAAAAATCAAATTACGTAAAAAGATGTGTTGGTATTCCTGGAGACAGCTTGTCTATCAAAGACGGTTTTGTTTTCATTAACGGAAAAAAATTAGTTTTACCAGAAAGAGCTAAACCACAATATTCTTATGCTATTGCTTTGGACGGGAAAACAAACATCGACTTTGAACGTTTATTTAAAGAGTTAGATATTACCGAACAAGCAGGTTTTAAATCTGAAAAAAGAGATACTCTTTTCTTTAGAGCTTTGACAGAAGCTAGTGCAGAGCGTTTAAAAAACACACCCGGAATTACCAATGTAAAAAGAGAAATCGACAAAGGAAATGACAATTCAATTTTCCCTCATATCAACAAATGGAACCAAGATAATTTTGGCCCTATTTATATTCCGGAAGCTGGTAAAACGGTTGCTTTAACAAACGAATCACTTCCATTTTATAAAGAAATCATCACAAATTATGAAGGAAATAAATTAGAGTTACAAGGTTCTAAGTTTTTAATTAACGGAAAACCTGCAACTACTTATACCTTCAAACAAAACTATTACTGGATGATGGGGGATAACCGTCATAATTCTGAAGACAGCCGTTATTGGGGTTACGTTCCTGAAAATCACATAGTAGGAAAACCTGTATTTATCTGGTTAAGCTGGGATACTAACGGAAAAGGAATTAATAAAATTCGCTGGGACAGAGTTTTTACTACTGTTGACGGCGAAGGACAACCGCAATCATACTTTAAATACTTCCTGATTGTTCTTGCACTATATTTTGTTGGAGAATTTTTCTGGAAAAAAAGAAAAGAAAATAAAGCTTAATCAAAAAGGTTATTTTTGTTTCAGGTTTCAAGTTTCAAGTTCTTAAAAAAACCTGAAACTTGAAACCTGAAACTTTTAAACAAAAATCAAAATGAACTCCCTATTACTTCCTACTTATTTTCCTTCAATAAGCCACTTTGCAGTTATGGCTCAATCTGAAAATATCACTTTTGAAATGGAAGATAATTTTCAGAAACAGACCAATAGAAATCGAACTTATATCTACAGTCCAAACGGAATTCAACTTTTGAATATCCCCGTAAAGCACGCTAAATCGGCACATCAAAAAACAAAAGATGTTAAGATTGAAAATGAGTTTGACTGGCAGAAACAGCACTTTAAATCGCTTGAAGCAGCCTATAGAAGCTCTCCGTTCTTTGAGTTTTTTGAAGACGATATTCTACCGGTGTTTGAAAAACAACATACTTTTTTAATGGATTTGAATATGGAGGTTTTTGATATTGTAACCAAATGCCTTCGTATGAAATTGGAATTTGAAAAAACAACTGAATACTTTCACGAAACACCAGATTTTAGAGATTTCCGATATTTGGTAAACGGAAAAAAAGACGCCAATTCGTTTGAAAAATACACTCAGGTATTTGACGACAAACATGGTTTCATAAACAACTTAAGTATTTTGGATTTACTTTTTAACGAAGGTAAATTTGCGATGGATTATCTAAAAAATCAAACTATAATCTAACGCTGTTTTCCATAGAAAGTCTGGTCATTATTGGGTAATGATCTGAATTTTCGAAATCAGAAAAGCTTTTAAACTCTTTTACTTTCATTTTACTATCCGTAAAAATATAGTCAATTCTGGCTGGATAATAACGGAATTTGTATGTTGCCCCAAATCCTTCTCCAGCTTCTTCAAAGGTATCTTTAAGTTTTCCTTTTATGCTTCTATAGACATAAGAAAACGGACTGTTATTCATGTCGCCGCAAATAATAATAGGATGTTTGCACTGTTTTATATTCTCTTTAAAAATCTGCGCCTGTTCTTGCTGCTGTCTAAATCCTTTACTTATTCTGGTATAAATAAGCTGTGATTTACGCTGGTCGACATTATCGATATCATCAGAAATTTCATTAACATCAGGAGAAATCTTTATAGACTGCAAATGCATATTATAAACGCGGATAACGTCTGTACCTCGCTTTATATCGGCATAAATCACATTATTGTCTGACTTAGGAAAAATAATATTTCCCTGATATAAAATAGGAAACTTCGAAAATATAGCCTGTCCGGTTTTAATCTGATTTCCGTCGATAAAAATATAGCGGTGTGGATATACTTTTAAATCAATATGGGCAGAATTAGAATATTCCTGAATACATAAAATATCAGGATTTTGCTCGTCTATAAATGTTTTTATATTTTCGGGAATATCATCACGGTCAAGCCATTTAAATACATTAAAGAGACGCACATTATAACTCATTACAGAAAAGTCTTTTTCGTCATGAATATATTCTTTAGCCGTAAACTTATAAAATTTATTGATGAAAGTTATTCCGATCAATAATACTAAACCAGATAAAATAAGGCGTTTTTTAAACTGAATTGCCCAATAGACAAAGAATAGACCATTCAGCACAAAAAAAGCAGGCATAAACAATGTAAACACCGATAAAAGCGGAAAACTTTTAGGCGCTAGAAATGGTAAAATATAAATACTAAAAGTTATAACAGTGAGTACTATATTCAAAAAGAACATTATCTTATTAAACCACGAAAGGTTTTTCATATTATTGTGCTAAAATGGATTATTTTCCAGCTTTTAATAAAAACTCTTTTTCTTCTTTTGTCAGACAATCATAACCAGATTTGCCAATCTTGTCTAAAATTTCATCGATCTGCTGTTGTGTTTTGTCTTTCATAACAACTCGGGACGGAATTTTTTCTGTAGGTTTCGGATAATTTCTATAAACTTTTTTGAATGGGGTCGATGGGGATTTTTTAAATAAATTAAAAAAGAAATCTATTATTCTGGTAATTATAATACTTAAATCTGTTCCGTTTTGAAGCAGTTTAATATAAGCGAATCCGAAGAAAGCTCCGGCTAAGTGAGAAATTTGTCCACCCATATTATCTGAGCGTAACTGCACTAAATTTAAAACTAAAATTACAGCAGTAATATGCCATAGTTTTACGCTGCCTAAAAACATTAATCTAACAGGCATGAGAGGCTGATAGGTTGTTGCTGCAACCAATAAAGCCATTATGACGGCAGAAGCTCCAACAATTGGGGCAGAAAAATCTAAAAAATAAAAACTCAACGCAAAAACAACTCCAGCAAAAACAGCACTTAAGACATACAACCCTAAAAATTGTTTTTGAGTAAAATAGGTTAAAAACAAAGTACTTGCAAAATTTAAAATGACCATATTAAATAACAAATGCCAGAAATCGAAGTGAAAAAAAGCATAAGTTAAAAACGTCCAGGGTCTAAATAAAAAAACTTGCGGATCTGATGACAAAGCCAGCCAGTTTGGAAAAGCAAATGCTCCTGTAAAATTCGGCCAGAAAAAAACTAGAGAAATAAGAAAACATGCAATATTCCAATAAATAACACGTATTGCTATACCGCCCAATCTATATTGTAGTTTTAAATCGTCAAGAATATTCATAAAAGCTATTTTATTGTTTTTACAATTAGAACTTAAAGTTAAAAATTAATTCCAACGATTGTTGTTAAACTGATTTTTTTTCCAATAAAGCATCATTAAAAAACCAGTTAAAGCACCACCGACGTGACCAAAATATGCCGTTTGTGTGTGTGGACTGCCAAACAATGAACCTCCATTTAATCCCATATACAAATCAATCAAAACAATTCCTGAAACAAAATATTTAGCTTTAATTGGGATAGGAATAAGCAGCAAAGCCAGTTCTGCATTTGGAAACAAAAAAGCAAAAGCAATTAATAAACCATAAATTGCACCAGACGCTCCAACAGCAGTAGATTGTGTAATGCTACTTGCTTGAATCAGCACATTAAATTGTTCTTGGGTGCAATGTGCTTTGTTTAAAATATCTGAAATATTACTTTTAAGCAGATGCCCGCTTGAGTCTAATAATGATCCATAATCAGCATTTAAAACCAAATGCATTTCAGCTTTAGATAAATTTAAATCTCTAATGGAATCCAGAAGATAATGTATCTGTACATAATAGGACAAAGAAAGAATCAAAGCCGAACCTAAACCACAGGAAATGTAAAAAAACAACATCTTTTTTCCACCCCATAAATATTCAAGTGTCGATCCAAAACTATACAATGCAAACATATTAAATAATATATGTCCAAAATTTGGCCATCCCGCATGCATAAACATATGAGTAAAGGGCTGCCAATATCTAAAATTATCACTTCCCGGATAAAAAAGAGAAAAATAACCGTAGGTAATCGGCACAAGCTGCGAGCCAATATAAAAGATTAAATTAATAATAATTAGTTGTTTTACAACAGGAGTTATCTTCATCATAAGGCAAACTTTTTATCTATATCTTCAACACGCATTGTGATGAAAGTAGGTTTTTGAAAAGGTGAAATATTTGGATCTTTACAGGCAAACAAACCGTTTACTAAGTTATCCTGTTCTTTTTCGGTTAAATAAGATCCGGTTTTAACCGCTAAACTTTTTGCCATAGATTTGGCAATGGTATCATTCTGGCTGTAACTGCTGGCTGGAATTCCGTCCTGCAGATCGCTCAATAACTGTTCGATTACCAGCGAAACTTCGCTTTCTGTAATATTAACGGGAATTCCGGAAATTACAATATGATCTGCTTCTGCACCGTCAAAAACGAAACCAGTTGTTTCTAAAGAAGGTTTTAATTCTTCTATTAGTGCCATTTCGCTTGACGAATAAAACAAATTCAACGGAAACAACAATTGCTGGCTTGAAGCCTGATTTACTGTCATATTCAGTAAAAACTGCTCATACAAAATACGCTGGTGCGCACGATGCTGATCAACGATTATCATTCCGGATTTTATAGGAGAAACAATGTATTTTTTATGAATTTGATAGGTTTTCTTATTGGCTTGCTCAACCTCATCATCATTAAACAAAGACGAAGTTACTTCTTCATTTTCAAATGTAAAAGGAGAACTTTCTATCGTATCGGTTTCTAAACCAACGTATAAACTTTCCCAGCTTACTGCAGGTTCAACCCTTTTAGAATAACCGGAGTAAGATCCTGATCCGGAATTACTCCCGCCAGAACTTGATCCTGAACCTGATTTAGAATAATGCTGATTTGTTTTATCATCTGTAAACGGATTAAATGTTCCATCTACCTGAATCGTTGGTGTTTCTGCCTCTAAATCTTTATAATAATAGGGTGTATCTAAATTAGCATCACGATCAAAATCTAAAACCGGAGACACATTAAACTGCCCTAAACTATGTTTTATAGACGCACGCAAAATAGCGTACAATGCTTGTTCATCATCGAACTTAATTTCGGTTTTGGTAGGATGAATATTGATATCTATAGTATTTGGCGGTACTTGCAGATAAAGAAAATAACTCGGCTGGCAGCCGTCTTTAAGAAGTCCGTCATAAGCAGCCATAACAGCATGATGAAGGTAACCGCTTTTAATAAAACGATCGTTAACAAAGAAGAACTGCTCTCCCCTGTTTTTCTTAGCAAATTCGGGTTTAGAAACAAATCCCTGAACGTTTATAATTTCGGTATCTTCATTTACAGGAACCAATTTTTCGTTGGTTTTTCCAGACATGATTCCAACAATCCTCTGACGGTATCCGGCAATTGGCAAATTGTACAATTCGCTTCCGTTGTGGTAAAATGTAAAATGAATATTGGGATGCGCCAAAGCAACTCGCTGAAATTCATCCATAACATGACGAAATTCTACTGTGTCTGATTTTAAAAAGTTACGACGTGCGGGAATATTAAAAAACAGATTTTTTACAGCAAAAGAGGTTCCTTTTGGCAAAACGGCAACTTCCTGAGACACAAATTTACTTCCTTCAATTACAATGTGAGTCCCAAGCTCTTCCTGATCTTGTTTGGTTTTCATTTCCATGTGAGCAATCGCCGCAATAGAAGCCAAAGCCTCGCCGCGAAAACCTTTTGTGCACAATGAAAATAAATCTTCCGCCTGACGGATTTTTGAAGTCGCATGACGTTCAAAACACAAACGCGCATCAGTAACGCTCATGCCCAAACCATTGTCAATTACTTGTACTAATGATTTTCCGGCATCTTTTATAATCAATTTAATATCAGTTGCTTTTGCATCAACAGCATTTTCTAACAACTCTTTGACAACCGAAGCCGGTCTTTGAACCACTTCTCCAGCGGCAATTTGATTAGCAACATGATCAGGAAGTAATTGAATAATACTCGACATTAAAAAAATTGGGTTTAAGAATCTTCGATTACAATAATTGTAAAACCTCAGATTGATATTGTTAATTCTATTTGGTTTTTAAAAACCAAGGTCTACAAATTTAATGAATTTTGGCTGTCATTTTGAACATCGGGAGTCATAAAAAAAACAAAAAACCTATACTATTTGTACACAGTATAGGTTTTAATCTTTTTAAAACAATTGTGTTTTATTCTTTATCTATTTTGAAAGGCGTTTCTTCGATTTGAATTGTGCCCGATGCCAATAAAGGCTGATTAAAAGAATGTGCCATAGAAGCCTGCTGGCGTATGTAAGCCATTTTTATAGCTGCGATTGCTGCTTCGGTTCCCTTGTTTCCATGAATTCCTCCACTGCGGTCAATAGACTGCTGTATGTTATTATCGGTAAGAACACAAAAAATAACCGGAATATCAGTTTGAACATTCAAATCTTTAATTCCCTGTGTAACGCCTTCGCATACAAAATCAAAATGTTTGGTCTGTCCTTGAATCACGCATCCAATTACAATAACTGCATCTACATTTTGAGTCTGAAGCATTTTTTTTGCTCCATAAATAAGTTCAAAACTTCCCGGAACGTTCCAACGGATAATTTGTTGAACAGGAACTTCATTATCAACAAGTGCTTCAAAAGCACCGTTAAAAAGTCCTTCAGTTATAGTTTCATTCCACTCAGAAACAACAATCCCAAATCGAAAGTCTTTCGCATTTGGGATTGTGTTTTTATCGTATTCTGATAAATTTTTATTTTCTGTAGCCATCTTTATATTTTAAATTTTTGATATTATATTTTCAGATTCTGAAATACAAATCTACAATCTAAATTCTAAAGTTTGAAATTTTTATTGTGCTAATCCAATCAATACATCAACAGAAGCTGCTTCTGGAGTTGCGTCAAAATTTTCTTTAATATCTGTAAAATATTTCAAAGCGTCTTCTTTTTGGCCTAAAGCTAAAGCTGTTTTTCCAGCTTTTAATAAGAAACGAGGCGTTGTAAAATCATTTTTGTTTGATCCTGCAGCTTTTACATAATAATCTAAAGCTTCTTTTTGATTATTTTTTTGAGAATAAGCATCTCCGATTGCACCTTTAGCCAAAGCGCTTAGAATTACATCTTCTGATTTAAATTCACCTAAATACTTAATAGCATCATCAAATTTACCTGTATTCAAATAAGCAATACCAGCATAATAGTTTGCTAAATTTCCTGCATCAGTTCCAGAATATTCGTCAGCAATTTTAATAAATCCGAATTTACCTTCAGAACCGTTTAATGATAATTTGTATAATGAATCACTAGATACTCCGTTTACAGCTTTATCAAAATTCTGTTGTGCAACAAACATTTCGCTTGCAGCTTCATTTTGTTTTGGAGCTTCGATAAATTTTTGGTAAGCCAAATATCCAATAGTAGCAATTGCAATACCAGCAACTAAACCAATAATGATTTTTTGATTTTTAGCCACCCAATCCTCAGTTTTTGAAGCCGTTTCGTCTAATTTTGAGAAAACTCCAGCAGTTGTACTGTCTTTTTCGTCAATAATTACTTGTTGTTCCTCATTAACTTCTTTAACTTCCTTCTCCTTTGGTGTCTTATATCCTCTTTTATTGTAAGTTGCCATTTAATAATAATTTAGTGAACGGCAAAAATAAAATTTTTATTGAAATTGACATCAAAAAAATCAATTTTATCACTATTTTAAAAGAAATAATTTTCATTATCGTAACTTATTACCTTTCAGCCTTAAAATAATTTATCTGGAAAGACTCTAAAAGCCTTTTATATCAATATTTTTCAATAATTTGCACCCTCTAATTTCTACTGTTCAAAAACAGTCGATTTTACCTTTACAGCTCCTTAAAAATGCATTTAAATAAAATTTCTTTATTCAATTATAAAAATTTCTCCGAAGCAAGTTTTGATTTTGATACCAAGATCAATTGTTTTGTCGGTAAAAACGGAATTGGCAAAACAAATGTGCTTGATGCAATCTATCATTTGGCTTACGGAAAAAGCTATTTTAATCCGCTGGCGGTACAAAATATTAAACACGGAGAAGAGTTTTTTGTAATTGATGCCGAACTCGAAAAAAACGACAGAACAGAACAAATTGTCTGCAGTTTAAAAAAAGGGCAAAAAAAAATCTTAAAAAGAAACGGCAAAGCTTATGATAAGTTTTCTGATCATATCGGATTTATTCCGCTTGTAATTATTTCTCCTGCCGATCGTGATTTGATTGTTGAAGGAAGCGAAACACGCCGTAAATTTATGGACAGCGTCATTTCGCAGTTAGACAGTACTTATCTTCATGAACTTATTCAATATCAAAAAATAATTCTGCAGCGAAATGCACTTCTAAAATATTTTGCTTTAAACCATACTTTTGACAATGATACTTTATCGATATATAATGAGCAGCTGCATGTAATTGGACAATCGATTTTTGAAAAACGAAAAGATTTCCTCGAAGAATTTATACCTATATTTAATATACATCATCATGCTATAACGGGCTCTGAAGAAACGGTTCAGCTGGTTTATGAAAGTCACTTATTCGAAAAAGATCTTTTGACTCTTTTGCAGGAAAGCATTAATAGGGACCGCGCGCTGCATTATACAAGCACCGGAATCCATAAAGATGATTTGTCTTTTGAAATAGATTCGCATCCGATAAAGAAATTTGGTTCTCAGGGCCAGCAGAAATCTTTTTTGATCGCTTTAAAATTGGCTCAATTTGAATTCCTAAAAAAACAAAGCGGCGTAAAACCACTGCTGCTTTTTGATGATATTTTTGATAAATTAGACGAAACCCGCGTTGCTAAAATCATAGAAATGGTAAACAGCGAAACTTTTGGCCAGCTTTTTATTTCTGATACGCATCCGGAACGAACTGAGGCGATCGTAAAATCGACACATCAGAGTTATAAGATATTTAATTTGTAATGTTTTTTTTCTACTACTTTTCACGAATTAAAACTTTGTGAAAGGTGAAAGATAAGCAATTAAAAAATTAGTGTAAATTCGTGTAATTCGTGGCAAACAAAAAACAGCCACAATCAAAACATAAAATATGCTTACAAAAGAATCATTGCAATTTTTAGACGACTTAAAGAAAAACAACAATAGAGATTGGTTTCAGGATAACAAAAAACGTTATGAAATATTCAAAAAGGACTATCATAAACTAGTAAGCGATTTTCTGGATGCCATGAAACCTCTAGATCCGTCTTTGGAATTGCTCGAAGTTAAAAATTGTACTTTTAGAATTAACCGTGACATTCGATTTTCTAAAGATAAATCTCCTTATAAAGCACATCTTGGTGTTTGGCTTTCTTCTGGCGCAAAAGGCCAGAATCGTTCCGGATATTATGTACATATAGAAAAAGGTGCCAGTTTTATTGCCGGAGGTTTTTATTCTCCAGATCCTGATCAATTAAAAAAAGTCCGTAAAGAGATTGCTTTTTTTTACGAAGATTTAGAAGCTGTTTTAGCCGACAAAAATTTCAAAAAAGAATTCGGAAGTTTGGATTTTGACGAAAACAATTCACTTAAAAATCCGCCTCGCGGTTATGAAAAAGAGCATCCGGCAATTGATTTTTTAAAGTTAAAAAGTTTTACGGCTACTCAAAAATATGACATCTCTGAAGTCACTCAAAAAGATTTTGTTTCGAAAATGAGCAAAAAATTAATTGCTTTAAAACCTTTAAACGAATTTATAAATCGCGCTTTAGAAACAGAAGAATTTTAGAAAAAGATAAACTGCCACGAATTTCACGAATTAGCACGAATTAATTAGTGAAAATTTGTGAAATTCGTGGCGACAAAAAACTCATTTACTAAATGAAAAGAAAAATACTTTTTCTTGGAGAATCTTACCGCGCAGACGCCATAACTTGGATGAAAGGTCTGAAAGAATTTGGCGATTTTGAAATTATAACCTGGGAACTTCAAACTCCCAGCAACTCAAATTTTAACCGATTCAAACGTATTGCCGAATACTGCTTTGCTCCTATTGCTATTAGAAAAATCATTCGCAGACAAAAACCCGATATGTTGATTGCAGAAAGAACCACAAGTTATGGTTTTCTTGCCGCTTTATCCGGATCTAAAACTATTGCAGTTGCGCAGCAAGGCAGAACTGATTTATGGCCGGAAAGCTCTGTTTTATATCCTTTAAAAAAAATCATTCAAAAATATGCTTTCAAAAAAGCGCATTTAATTCACGCCTGGGGACCTGTAATGACGATTTCGATGAAAGAAATTGGTGTTGATATGAACAAAGTTCTCGTAATGCCAAAGGGAATTGATTTTTCTCTTTTTACTCCTTCAACTTCAAATGCCTCTCGAATTGAAGCAATCGTAACACGTTCTCTGCAGCCAGAATACAGACATGATTCTATTCTAAAAGCGTTTTCAATTTTAAATAAAAAAGGGATTGATTTTTCGCTGACCATTGTTGGCGACGGTACTTGTCTGGCTTTTTTGAAAAACTTAGCAGCAACATTACAAATTGATGATAAAGTAATCTTTACAGGAAGAATTCCGAATACTGAACTTCCAACTTTATTGAAACAATCTAATATTTATATCAGCATGCCAATTACGGAAGGAGTTTCTGCTTCTCTATTTGAGGCAATGGCTTGTAATTGTTATCCTGTCGTTTCTGATATTCCGGGAAATCAAAGCTGGATCAATCATCGGGAAAACGGGCAATTAATTGAAATTGACAATATCGAAATGCTGGCAGAAGAATTAATATGGTCTTTCGAAAATTCTGAATCCAGAAATCAGGCTATTATCCGAAATAGAAAATTTGTGGAAGAAAATGCTAATTATCAAATCAACATGAAGATTATTGCAGCTAAATATCATGAGTTATTAGATTAACAGCAAACCAATTTGAAAATTAAATGATAAACATCGGAATAGTAAGTATCATAATAATTGTAATAAACTTTGCAGTTTCATACAAAGGTTTCAACGATGGAATATTTTTTGAAAAATATAAATTTCAAGTCGATAGAATTTTAATTCACAAAGAATATTACAGGCTTATAACTTCTGGTTTTCTTCATGTAGACTGGATGCATCTTATTTTTAATATGATTAGTTTGTATGCATTTTCAGAACTTTTGGAAGTTAATGCCGGTATAATAAATTTTCTAATAATTTATTTCTGCAGTTTAATTGCCGGCGATTTATTTGCATTGCTGCTTCATAAAAATCATGGAGATTATAATTCTGTTGGGGCTTCTGGTGCAGTTTGCGGTGTTATTTTTGCTTCTATTGCATTGTTTCCCGGATTAGGAATTGGCTTTTTCATTTTACCAATTTCGATTCCAAGCTGGCTTTACGCCTTATTATATATTATCTATTCGATTTATGGAGTCAAATCTAATCGGGACAATATTGGCCACGAAGCTCATTTAGGCGGCGCCGTAATCGGTATGCTCATTGCCGTAATTCTTTTTCCTCATTCATTAACAGAGAATTATGTTCCTATAGCAATCGTGCTGATTCCCTGCATAATTTTTATATACATAATAATTACAAAACCGTACATTTTATATATTGACAATTACTTTTTTAAAACGCACAAAAAATATTACTCAATTGATCATAAGTATAATGAGCAAAAAGTAAATCAACAACAAGAAATCGATAAGTTACTGGATAAAATCAGCAAAAAAGGCATCAAAAGTTTAAGTAAAAACGAAAAACAAAAATTAGAAGAATATTCCAACAAAAGATAATCAACTGTCAACAATTCATTAAACAATAAAACAAAAACCAAATCGTAACTTTTTTTAAATCTCTTCGACTTACTACTTTATAGTATTATTTAATTTAATCGGAGCGAAAATGAATAACAGAAGAAATTGGTTGAAACAAATAAGTCTGGGCGCAGTTGGATTAGGTTTTTATCCATTTGAAACATTTGCAAATACTCCAGTAGAAGATTCAGTTTTTGAATATTCAGATCAATCTCCCATACTGTTACTATCAAATGAAAATCCTTACGGGCCTTCGCCTTTGGCCCGAACTGCAATGGCAAAAAACATTAATAGCAGCAACCGATATGGATGGGAACTTTCATCTGATTTAATCAGTCTTCTTGCCAAAAAAAATAATGTTTTAGATGCTAATATTTTATTAGGTGCAGGCTCAACAGAAATTTTAGATTTAGTTCTTCAATACACTGCTTTAAGTAAAGGCAATTTTATATTGGCAGAAACAACATACAATTACTGGACATTTCCTTCTGAGAAATTAGGTTTAAAAAAAATAACAGTTCCATTAACGCCAGATAAAAAACATGACCTTACGGCGATGTTAGCAGCAATAGATTCTGATACAAAAATGATTTACATCTGCAATCCCAATAATCCAACGGGTACAATATGCGATAGAGAAAAACTAGTTTCTTTTATAAAAGAAGCATCAAAAAAAGCAATTGTTTTTGTTGATGAAGCTTATATTGATTTTACAAAAGAGCAGTCTTTAAGTGAACTTGTAATTGAAAACAAGAATTTAATTATCACCAAAACTTTCTCCAAAATGTACGGTTTAGCCGGTGCACGCGTTGGTTATGCCGTTGCGGCTTCTGGTACAATTGAACAGCTTAGTATGCTGAAATCATCTCCTAATTTATCTGTCAGCGTTCTTTCTACAGTTGCAGCAATAGCATCATTAAATGACGAGAAATTCATCAAAGAAGTATATTCTTTAAATGAAGAAGCAAAAAAATATACCATCGAACAACTGACACGGCTAAATTTAACTTGTATTGCTTCACATTCAAATTTTATTTATTTTTCTTTAGAGAATTATAAAAAGGATTATTTTAAACAATTGGAAGAACACAATATAATGGGAACAAAAATTTATGAAGAAAACGGAAAATGGACCAGAATTACGATTGGAACCATGAAAGAAATGCATCAATTTATTGAAGCTGTAAAATAAAATTTCACAAAAAGGCTTCTTCCCTTATTTCATAACATTTAATTGTTGTTATTTTATATAAATTCTACTCGAATAAATTATAATCGTTACTTTTGAACTCAGAATTATTCCGAAGTTTCGGAAGTCAAAAAGCCTTTTATATATGGAAATCCAGTCCAATTTTTCTTTAAAAAACTATAATACTTTTGGAATAGAAGCCAGCGCCAAACAATTTATTGCAGTTCATTCAATTGCTGAATTGAAAACGGTTTTGGAAGAAAACAAAAACGAGAAAAAATTTATTTTAGGGGGAGGAAGCAATATGCTTTTGACAAAAGATATTGATGCATTGGTAATTCACATTGATTTAAAAGGCAAAAAAATCATTGAAGAAAATGACGACTTTGTGTGGGTCGAAAGTCAGGCTGGCGAAACCTGGCACGATTTCGTACTTTATACAATTGACCATAATTTTGGCGGATTAGAAAACATGTCTCTGATTCCCGGGAATGTCGGCACAACACCTGTTCAGAACATTGGAGCTTATGGAACTGAGATTAAAGATACTTTTGTTTCTTGTGAAGCCATGAATATTGTGACTCAGGAAATGAAAACTTTCAACAATGCCGAATGTAATTTTGGCTATCGCGAAAGCATCTTTAAACATGAAGTTAAGGATCAGTTTATCATTACTTCGGTAATTTTCAAATTAACAAAGCGTAATCATAAAATAAATACTTCTTACGGAGATATTCTCGCAGAACTGGCAAAAAACAATATTTCTGAACCAGCTCTAAAAGATGTCAGTAATGCTGTTATTGCAATCAGACAAAGCAAATTACCAGACCCAAAAGAACTGGGAAACAGTGGCAGTTTCTTTAAAAACCCGATTTTACTAAAATCTGATTTTGAAAAAATCCATCAAAAATTCCCTGAAATGAAATATTATGAAGTTTCAGAAACTGAAGTAAAAGTTCCGGCCGGCTGGCTGATCGAACAGGCTGGTTTTAAAGGAAAACGTTTTGGAGACGCAGGAGTTCATAAAAACCAGGCTTTGGTATTAGTGAATTATGGAAATGCAACCGGACAGGAAATTTTGGCGGTTTCTAGAGAAGTTCAAAAAACTGTTTTTGAAACTTTCGGAATTCATATCGAGGCTGAAGTGAATGTGATCTAGAATATAAAGCTTCAAACCTTTGCTTCTTTGAGCCTTTGAACCTAAAAAAGAAAAAAATGTACACACCCGATTTATACAAAAACGAAAACCCGGAAGAAATCAGAGCTTTTCTAAAAGAAAACAGTTTTGGTATTCTGATCAATCAAACAAACGGAAAATTATGTGCAACACACATTCCGATTGAGCTTGAAATCAATGAACACGGAAAGGAAATTTTGCAGGGACATATTTCAAAACTAAATCCGCAGGCAGATGGTTTTGCAGAAAATGATCAGGTTTTAGCTGTTTTTACAGGTCCGCATAGTTATATTTCGTCGTCTTGGTATGATCACGAAAATGTTCCAACCTGGAATTATATAGCCGTACATGTTTATGGAAGAATTAAAATTGTAGATGAAGCCGCCGCTATAGAGCAATTAAAAAAACTAGTAGATAAATACGAAGTAAATTCTGAAAACCCCGTTCGTGTTGAAGATTTATCAGCAAAGACAATGCGTGAGGCTCGTGGAATTTTTGGTTTTGAAATAGAAATTGATGAAATTCAAGCCACTAAAAAACTATCACAAAATAGAGATGCTCTTAATTATAAAAATATTATTTCTCAATTAGAAAAAACTGAAAACGCTCAATCTATCGCTCTTGCAAAAGAAATGGCAAAATGTCCAAAGTAAATTGGTTTTAATCATTGAAAATTAGGAATTCATAATTACATTTGCACTCGCAGATTCAGAGATTAATACTCATTAAAAAATACAGATGCTTATATATATATTTTACTCTCTTATTGTTGTCGCTTTTATACAACTTTTTTACTATCTGGGAATTTTTGGAAAATTTGCTTTTGGCAAACAGCAGGACATTACTGCAAAAAATCTTCCTGTTTCTGTAATTGTATGCGCAAAAAATGAAGAAGAGAATGTAAAGAAATACATTCCGCTTTTGGCACAGCAAGATTATCCTGATTTTGAAATTGTATTAATTGACGATGCCTCAAGCGATGAGACACTTGAAGTTTTTGAACAATTCGAAAAAGAATATTCTAATATTCGTTTGGTAAAAGTAGAAAACAACGAAGCTTTCTGGGGTAATAAAAAATATGCTTTGACATTAGGAATCAAAGCGTCTAAAAAAGATTATCTGTTGTTTACAGATGCAGACTGTTTTCCGAATTCTAAAAATTGGATTACAGCAATGACTGCTAATTTTACATCTGAAAAGACTATTATTTTAGGATACGGCGGTTATGAAAAAGTAGAACGTTCGTTTTTAAACAAAATCATTCGCTTTGAAACTGTCCTGACTGCGTTACAATATTTATCATGGGCAAAATTAGGCGCTCCATATATGGGAGTGGGAAGAAATTTAGCTTACAAAAAAGAAGAGTTTTTTAACGTTAATGGTTTTATCGATCATATTCAGATACGTTCTGGCGATGACGATTTATTTGTAAATCAAGCAGCAAACAAAGCAAACACTACGATTTCTTACGCACCGGAAAGTTTTACTTATTCTAAACCCAAAAAAAATTACAAAGAGTGGTTTACGCAAAAAAGAAGACATGTTTCTACTGCAGAACATTATAAGTTTTTTGACAAAGTACAATTGGGACTTTTCTTTTGTTCACAATTATTTTTCTTTTTATTAGTTATTATATTATTGAGTTTCCAATTTCAGTGGATTGCTGTATTGGCTATTCTGGCAACACGTTATACTGTTGCATGGACTGTAGTTGGATGTGCTGCGGGGAAATTAAAAGAAAGGGATATTAAAATTTGGTTTCCTTTTATCGAAATCGCACTTATATTCACACAAATTAATATCTTTATAACTAATATCTTTTCAAAACCTGTATATTGGAAATAAATTCTAAAATAGAAAAAGCAAAAAAGGGCGATCAAGCAGCCTTTACTTTTTTATTAGATTATTACTGGAATGAAGTCTATGGCTTCATGCTTAAGCGTACAGAAAACGAAACCACTGCCGAAGATATTACGATTGAAACTTTCTCAAAAGCATTCGATAAAATAACTTCATACAATCCAGAATTTCAATTTAATACCTGGCTGATTTCTATAGCAAAAAATGTTTATATTGATTTACTGCGCAAAAAAAGAAGCAGTCTTTTTATAGAAATTACCGATTCAGAAGATCAGCAGGCTTATAATATTGCCGACCCCACTCCATCGGCAGAAGATGCTTTAATTAAAGAACAGAATCTGTCTCGTCTGCTTCTTTGCATCAAAGAATTAAAACCTCACTATCAAGAAGTAATTCAGCTGCGTTACTTTCAGGAAATGACGTATCAGGAAATTGCACTCAAAATAGAGGAACCTTTGAGCAATGTAAAAGTAAAATTACTTCGCGCTAAAAAATTATTGGCAGAAATTATCGAACGTAACATATAATTTATTATCTTTAGATAAAGGATAACAGATTACTAATTTTATCCTTAAAAAAATAAATTATTCATATACTAAAACTACAACTATTCCGTTGTTAGCTAAAACCAAAACGAGCCCGCTTATGATTTAAAGTTACTTAACCTTAAAACACCCAAGAACTATGTCTAAATTAAGCATTTACCAAACCAAGTGGACCGACCTTGTTTTCGAAGACAAAAACAAAGAATACGGAGCCTATCAATTACGTCAGGAGAATTCAAAAACAACTGTTACAGCACTATTTATGGGCTTGCTATTACTAGCAGCTATAGGAAGCGTTTCTGTATTGGCTAGTAAATTTCAAAACAACCCTGCACCAATAGACACTACTAATCCTTACGACGGAACAGTAATTACACCTGTTGATATTGATCCTTTAGTAATTCCTAAAACAGATCCTATTACTCCTCCCGCACAGGAACAAGCTGCTGCGGCACCAGTTACAGATGCTAGTCAGTTAGTGGATCCTATTATTGTCCCTTCATCTCAAGCGACTCCAGAAATAGCAACTAATGCTAATAATACACCAACTGTAGTAAGCCCAAGTGACGGAACAGGAACTCTTGTAAATGCTATCCCAACATCAGGTGGCAATGGACCTGGAATTGACACAGCTGTTCCTTCTGGACCTGAAAAACCTGTAAGCACAGCCATTTTAGACAAATTACCGGAATTTCCTGGTGGAATTGCAAATTTTTATACTTATGTAAGTAGAAATTTCAAAACTCCGGAATTAGACGCAGAAAGAACTTTTAGAGTTTATGTTTCTTTTGTAGTTGAAAAAGATGGATCACTTACCAACATCATGGTAAAAAATGATCCTGGTTACGGAATGGGCAAAGAAGCCGTTAGAGTTTTAAAATCACTTAAAACAAAATGGGCACCCGGAATATTAGACGGAAATGCAGTAAGAACTGCCTACAACCTTCCAATTACAATTAAAACACAACCAGAATAAAAATAATAAAAAAGCAGAATTTAGGTTCTGCTTTTTTTATGCTCCAATTTTTAACTAAATTATTTATTACGTCAATAATTAAACTTAATGAGGATTTAAAAGTTAACAAAATCTACTATTTTTACATCTCATAATAAGACGAAATAATTTAATTAAAATTTAAAACATGGGAATATTTTCAGCTATTCTTGGTAACGCCGGTACGGTAAGTCAGGAAGATTTAATTAAAAAATACGGACAGCTTCTAATCGACAATGAAGAAATAGAAATGGGATTCAAATTAATTCGTGATACTTTTATTTTTACGAATAAAAGATTAATCTTAGTAGATGTTCAGGGATTAACAGGAAGCAAAACAGAATATAAATCTATTGCGTACAAAAGCATTACTCGCTTTAGTGTAGAAACAGCTGGAACTTTTGATCTTGATGCCGAGTTGAAAATCTGGGTTTCAAGTGAATTACAGCCAAGTATCGTGAAACAATTTAACAAATCTGTAAACGTTTACGATGTACAGAAAGTTTTAGCACATCACGTTTTAGGTTAATTGAAAATAAAAAACTCGGCAGATTCTAAGAATCTGCCGAGTTTGTTTTACATTACACTAAATTATTATTTCTTTTTAGCTGTTGTTTTCTTTGTAGCCGCAGCTTTTTTAACCACTGGCGCAGTATTCACAATTTTCTGCTGTATATAAGCTTTATATAAACCATCTTTTTCTGCTCTTGCTTTTGCATCATCTGCTCTTTTCTTAGAATCCGGATGTGAACTCATCATTTGGTCAATAAATGAAGCTTCGCTTCCTTCACTCATTTTTGCTAAAATTCTAAAAGCAGATTCTTCAGCATTTACGTTATATCCGTTTTTCTTCAAGAAATTATAAGAAAATAAATCGGCTTCTGATTCTTGTTTACGGCTGTGTTTACTATCAATCAATGCACTTCCGATTTTTCCTAACTGACTGTCTGTAACAGTTGCAACAGTTGCAGATTGAGAAGCAACTCCATCTAATAAAGCTTCTTTTTGATATGCGGCTCTAACTGCATCTCTTGAATCATTATTGGCAACGTGACCAATTTCGTGGCCTATTACCGCAAGAAGTTCATTATCATCCATAATATCCATTAATCCTGAATATACACGAACGCTTCCGTCTGCAGTTGCAAAAGCATTTACTTCTTTTAATTTATAAACTTTAAAGTTTAATGTGTAACCTTCGCCTGTAGCATGTTTTCCAAAAACTCTGTTCAGCCTTAAAGTATAGGGATCTGTTGCGCTCGCAACTTGATTTTCTGTATCTAATTTATCAACTGCTTCTTTAGACAGTTTAGCAGCATCTGCGTTAGAAAAAGTAAAGCCGCTCACTCCTTTTTGAAGTGCCCCGATTGCTTTGTCTCCAAGATTAATCTGCGCATTTATTTTGGTAAAACCAAATACCGCAAATAAAAGTCCTACTATTATAAATTTCTTTTTCATGTTTTTACAATTACAATTTAACAACAAATGTAAACAACAAAATGTTATTTCATTTCACACAAAAATTTGTTTTTTCAACAATTAAATATATGCATTTTAAATGAGTTATAAAAACGATCACCTGTTATTATTGATATAACGATAAACAAAAAAACCGGCAAATTCTGGAGAATTTGCCGGTTTTACCCAATATATAAAAGATTACTTCTTTTTTGCTGCTGTCTTTTTAGCAGTTGTTTTTGTTGCTGCTTTTGCTTTTACAGGCACAGAATTATCAATTTTCTGCTGTGCGTAAACTTTATACAAGCCATCTTTTGTTGCTCTTTTTTTAGCATCATCTGCTCTTTTGCCAGAATCTGGATGTGAGCTCATCATTTTAGTCATAAAAGAAGATTCAGCTCCCTCACTTAAATTTTGAAGAATCTTAAAAGCAGATTCCACCGCATTTACATCATAACCATTTTTTTTCATAAAATCATACGAAAATTCATCAGCTTGAGATTCTTGCTTTCTACTATGCTTGCTGTCGATCATTGCGCTTCCAATTTTTGCTAATTGAGATCCCGAAAGAGTCTCTATTTTTGCCGATTGTGATGAAGCAGCATCCAACAAGGCTTCTTTTTTATAAACTGCTTTAATAGCATCTCTTGTATCGTGATTAAATACGTGACCTATTTCATGTCCGATAACTGCAAGCAATTCATTATCATCCATAACATCCATTAAGCCTGCAAATACACGAACACTTCCATCTGCACAAGCAAAAGCATTGATGTCTTTTACTAAATAAACTTTATAATTTAAATTAATTCCATCACTAGAAGCATGTTTACCAAATAAGCGATTTAATCGAATTGAGTAACCATCTGCAGGTCCGGCAACAGGATTGTTAGCATCCAGGTCAGCAACTGATTCTTTAGCCAAAGCAGCGGCATCTGCATCACTAAACGTAAACCCCGAAACACCTTTGCCTAAAGCTCCCATGGCTTTATCTGAAAGTATTTGTGCATTCATTTTAGTAAAACTAAAAGTCATAAATAAAATTCCCAATACAATAAATCTCTTTTTCATGTTTTTCAAAACTATTAAATTAACAACAAAATTAGCACAGCATTAATTTTGCACTGATCTCAGGAGTCAAATTTGTAACAGATTAAGGTAAAATTTGAAATTGTAAAAGTCAAACTAACCTTCAAAATTGTTAGTAGAATTTAAAAATAGTTTTTAGCAGACACAAAAATGAACGAAAAGAAAATTAGCAACTTCAAAATAAACTACATTCCGTATCTTTGCACTTTAGAATTTTGATATATGGAAACAGTCTCTGAAAATATACCAGTTGCAAAACCTAGATGGTTAAAGGTTAAACTTCCAATTGGACAAAAATACACTGAACTTCGCGGTTTGGTAGACAAATACAGCTTAAATACTATTTGCACATCCGGAAGCTGCCCTAATATGGGTGAATGCTGGGGAGAAGGCACGGCAACTTTTATGATTCTTGGAAATGTGTGTACACGTTCCTGTGGTTTCTGCGGTGTAAAAACTGGCAGACCGGAAACCGTAGATTGGGATGAACCAGAAAAAGTAGCACGTTCTATTAAAATCATGAATATTAAACATGCTGTAATTACCAGTGTGGATAGAGATGATTTAAAAGATGGCGGTTCTATTATTTGGATTGAAACTGTAAAAGCAATCCGAAGAATGAACCCAAATACTACTCTTGAAACTTTAATTCCTGATTTTCAGGGAATCGAAAGAAATATTGATCGAATCGTTGAAGCAAATCCAGAAGTGGTTTCTCATAATGTGGAGACCGTTCGCCGTTTGACTCGTGAGGTTCGTATTCAGGCAAAATATGACAGAAGTTTAGAAGTTTTACGTTACTTAAAAGAAAAAGGAATCAACAGAACTAAATCGGGTATTATGCTAGGTTTGGGAGAAACTGAAGAAGAAGTTTTTCAGACTATGACCGATTTACGCAATGCAAATGTTGATGTTGTAACAATTGGCCAATACCTTCAGCCGAGTAAAAAGCACTTACCGGTAAAGGAATTCATCACTCCGGATCAATTTGCCAAATACGAAAAATTTGGTCTTGAACTAGGTTTCCGCCATGTAGAAAGCGGACCGCTTGTTCGTTCTTCCTATAAAGCACAAAAACATATTTTATAAAAAAGTTTATTCATTTAATCGTTTAATTGTCAAATCGATTAAACGATTAAATAATGAAACGAATCACCAAAAAATTGAAAACAAGAATTGCCATTAATGGTTTCGGAAGAATTGGAAGAAACTTATTTCGATTACTTATTAACCATCCTGAAATTGAAGTCGTTGCAATTAATGATATTGCAGACAACCAAACCATGTCACATCTTATAAAGTACGATAGTATTCACGGTGTCTTACCTTTTAAAGTAAGTTTTGACAACGACGGAATTATTATTGACGGAAAGCATTTTTTATTCTTTCATGAAAAAAGCATTTCCAATTTAGACTGGAAAAGCCATTCTATAGATTTTGTTGTAGAATCTACTGGAAAATACAAAACACACGAAGAGCTGCATGCCCATATTGAAGCTGGAGCTAAAAAAGTAATTCTTTCTGCTCCGTCTGAAGTTGACACTATAAAAACGGTAGTTTTGGGAGTAAATGAAAGTATTCTGGATGGTACAGAAAACATTGTTTCTAATGCAAGCTGCACTACAAACAATGCTGCTCCGATGATAAAAATTCTGGAAGATTTATGTGGTATTGAGCAGGCTTACATTACAACAATTCACTCTTTTACCACAGATCAAAGTCTTCACGACCAACCTCATAAAGATCTGCGCAGGGCAAGAGGTGCAAGTCAGTCAATCGTTCCTACAACTACGGGAGCTGCCAAAGCATTAACCAAAATTTTCCCAAAACTGCACAATAAAATCGGAGGATGCGGTATAAGAGTTCCGGTTCCGGATGGTTCTTTGACAGACATTACGTTTAATGTTAAGCGCGCCGTTACTATTGAAGAAATTAACAAAGCATTTGAAGAAGCATCAAAAACATATTTAAAAGGAATATTAGATTATACCGAAGATCCTATTGTTTCTGTAGATATAATTGGCAATACTCATTCTTGTTTGTTTGATGCGCAGCTTACTTCTGTCATTGATAAAATGGTAAAAGTTGTAGGCTGGTACGATAACGAAATTGGCTACTCGTCGAGATTGATCGATTTGATTTTACTGATAAGAAAAAAATAAGGCGTTAAGATTCTAAATTTGTTTTTATATAATCTAAAACCGAAGCATTAAAATTTTGCTGCTGACTGATAAAAGTACTTTTTATTGGAAGATAATATAACTGAGAAACTAATTTAGAATCTTTTAATCGCACATAATCTTTTTCTGTTGTAATTATTTTTCTGCCTTTTGCTTTATCTTGAACAGCATGTAAATCGGCTTCAGAAAAATGATGATGATCCGGAAAAGTCATACATTCGTCATTATCATTTTTTATAAAATCAAAAAATGGTTTTGGCTTTGCAATTCCTGCCAAAAGTAATTTTGATTCGTTTTTTACTTCCAGAACAGCAATTTTTTCATTTTGACTATAAATCAAATCATCATAATCTATATAGGTGAAAAACAACTGTTGTTGCGAACAGGTCAATTTCAGTTTATCCCAGATTTCGCTTTGTTTTTCAGGAGATAAATCCTTCGGACACTTTGTGACAATTACAACTTTAGCCCTTTTGGCGCCGCTCCTGCTTTCTCGAAGATTTCCTGTAGGAAGCATAAAATCATCTGCATACAAATCATCATACGAAGTCAGCAAAATATAAAAACCTGCTTTTACTTTTCTATGCTGATAGGCATCGTCAAGTAATATTATTTGAGGTTTTATTTCCTGCGACAGTAATTTTGTTATTCCGTTTGTTCGATCAGCATCAACAGCAACCTGAATATTTGGGAATTTTTGATAAAACTGAAAAGGTTCATCGCCTAGAATTTCAGCATTTGCATTTTCATCAGCCAATATAAAACCTTCCGATTTTCTTTTATATCCTCTGCTTAAAGTCGCAATTCTATATTTATCAGATAACAACCGAATAAGATATTCTATTTGAGGTGTTTTTCCTGTTCCGCCAACGCTTAAATTTCCAACTGCGATAATTGGAATATCAAATGAAGTCGATTTTAGAACTCCTTTATCAAAAAGAAAATTACGGATTGAAGTAATTAAACCGTATAAAATGGCGAATGGAAAAAGTATTTTTCGGAGTAAGTTCATTTTACGAAAGTATAATTTTTTTCGTTAATTTGTTTCAGGTTTCCAGTTTTCACACAATCAAAAAACTTGAAACCTGAAACCTGAAACAAAATTGAAAATGAAAATCAAAGATATAATATCAGTTCTCGAAGAAATGGCCCCTTTGGCTTACGCCGAAGATTTTGACAATGTTGGACTTTTAGTGGGTAATTCAGAAACTGAAAGCACAGGAGTTTTAGTTTGTCACGATGCTTTGGAAAATGTTATTGAAGAAGCCATTACAAAAAATTGCAATTTGGTAGTTTGCTTCCATCCTATTTTATTCTCCGGAATTAAAAAAATAACCGGCAAAAATTATGTCGAGCGTGCAATTCTAAAAGCGATTAAAAACGACATTGCCATTTATGCTGTTCACACCGCACTTGACAATCATTCGCAAGGCGTTAATAAAATTTTCTGTGATGCTTTAGGTTTAGTTAATACCAAAATATTGATCCCGAAACAGAATTTTATTCAAAAACTAGTAACCTATACTGTTCCTGAAAATGCGCAAAAAGTTCGTCAGGCTTTGTTTGATGCTGGAGCAGGTACAATTGGCAATTATGAAAATTGCAGTTTTAACTCAAACGGAACAGGAACTTACAAAGGAAATTCTGAAAGCAATCCGGTAATTGGCGAACGCCATGAATTGACTGAAACTGAAGAAATAAAAATTGAAGTTACGTTTGAAAAACATTTACAATCAAAAATTTTGAAAACACTTTTTGCGAATCATATTTATGAAGAAGTGGCTTATGAAATTTATGATTTACAAAACCAACATCAAAATATTGGTTTGGGAATGATTGGAGAATTTGAAACTGAAATGGACGAAAAAGATTTTCTGCTTTTTGTAAAAAACAAAATGACTGCTGACGGAATTCGCCATTCTGCTTTTTTAGGAAAAAAAATAAAGAGGATTGCAGTTTTAGGCGGTTCTGGAAGTTTTGCGATAAAAAACGCAATTATGGCCGGAGCAGATGCATTTTTGACATCAGATCTTAAATACCATCAGTTCTATGAAGCCGAAAACCAGCTGCTTTTGGCAGATATTGGTCATTTTGAGAGCGAACGCTATACAAAAAACTATATTGTTGATTATCTTCAAAAAAAAATCCTTAATTTTGCAATCATTTTATCAGAAGAAAATACAAATCCAGTTAAGTACTTATAGAATATGGCGAATACGAAAGAATTAAGTGTTGAGGACAAGTTAAGAGCAATATACGATTTACAGCTTATTGACTCTAGAATTGACGAGATCAGAAACGTACGAGGAGAACTTCCTTTAGAAGTGGAAGATTTAGAAGATGAAGTTGCAGGTTTGAGCACTCGTTCAGAGAAACTGAAAGGTGAACTTGAGGTGGTTGAGGAGCAAATCAAAGCAAAGAAAATTGCTATTGAGGAGCATAAGGAGGTTATTAAAAAATACACAAAACAACAAGAATCAGTTCGTAACAACAGAGAATTTAATTCTTTGACAAAAGAAGTTGAATTTCAAGAATTAGAAATTCAATTGGCTGAAAAGCAAATCAAAGAAATGAAAGCTTCTATAGAACATAAAAAAGAAGTTATTTCTAATTTAAAAGAAAAACTTGACGCAAAAAGTTCTCATTTAAAACATAAAAAATCTGAATTGGATGCGATTATGGCAGAAACTCAAAAAGAAGAAATCTTCTTAACTGAGAAATCTGCTGAATATGCTTCACAAATCGAAGACAGATTATTAGCTGCTTACACAAGAATTAGAACTAGTGTTCGTAATGGTTTGGCTGTTGTATCTATTGAAAGAGGTGCATCTGCAGGATCATTTTTCACTATTCCGCCGCAAACTCAGGTTGAAATCGCTTCAAGAAAGAAAATCATCACTGATGAGCACTCTGGAAGAATTTTGGTTGACAGCGCTTTAGCTGAAGAAGAAAAAGAAAAAATGGAACAATTGTTCTCAAAAATCTAAATAATTGAAAGCCTCGAAATTCGAGGCTTTTTTTATAATAAATCAAACGCTTTGGGACTTAAAGAAGGTATTCGTTTTATTACATTAAAATCGGTTGGATCTTACATTAACATCTTAAGTTATGTCCGCCCGCAAAAAGCTTTAGCACTGTCTTATGCTTTATTTAGCCAGCCCAGAATTGGAAGATTACAAAAGGACAAACTTCCAAAAATACTTCAAAATACGGAAACAGAAACGTTTCATCATAATGAACACCACTTTCAGACTTATGTATGGAAAGGGAATGACACTAAAATTTTACTCGTTCACGGATGGGAAAGTAATGCATCCCGATGGAAAAAAACGCTGCCTTATCTGCAAAAATCAGGAAGTACTATTATCGCAATCGATGCTCCGGCTCACGGGCAAAGCAGCGGTAAAGAATTTAATGTGCCGCTTTATGCCGAATTCATTAATAAAGCAGTAGAAAAATATCAGCCCACTATGATTATCGGCCATTCTATTGGCGGTGCTGCGTGCGTTTATCATCAATATTTGTTTCCGAATACCAGCATCAATAAAATGGTGATTTTGGGAGCGCCTTCAGATTTAAAAATTCTGATTGACAATTATGTTTCTATGCTGAGCTTAAATACCAAAATGTTTTCGCTTTTAGAAAGTCGTTTTGCCGATCGTTTCAATTTTAAGCTTGAAGATTTTTCAGGAAAAAAATTCGCTTCCGGATTTAATATTCCAGGTTTAGTTGCCCACGATACTGCAGATAATATTGTAGCAATTGAAGAAGGAAAGAAAATTGCAAGTAATTGGAGAAACAGCCAGTTTATAGAAACTAAAGGAATAGGCCACGGAATGCACGATGATGAATTGTATCAGAAAGTAATTGAGTTTTTATTTTCTGAATAAAGGGTTCTGAGGTTCTGATATTTAAACTAAAAAATATTTTTTTAGTTTTTGCTAAAATTCTAAGAAGTCTCCTTTGCCTAAATAACTATTTTAAAATACTTCAATAATTCTTTTTCTCCTTTTCCGGTAATTTGTATTGCTCTCGAATCTTTCGTTCTTCTCAGCCAATCTTCTGTAATCATTTTATCAAGTAAAGAAGCTCCGACAGAACCTGCAATATGATTTTTTCTTTCACTCCAATCCAAACAAGGTTTCAGGAACAAACGTCTCTGTTTTTTTAAATCTTCTAAATTTATTCCGAAATCAGAAAACCATTTTATTCCTTCTGGAGTCACTTCAAATTTATGATCCAAATCGAGGATTATTTTTTGTTCTAAAAGACTTTCGGCAAGAGCCACACCAATTTTTCCGGCTAGATGATCGTAACAGGTTCTACAATGTTTTATTGGCGAATGCATTTCTGGTTTGCTTTTTTGAGGATTGACTTTCGGAATCAGACTTGCGAGCGCCTCGATTGCATAGGCAACATCTTTATTTGAAAATCTGTAATATTTATGCCTTCCCTGTTTCTCTACTACCAATAAACCAGCATCTAAAAGTTTAGCCAAATGCATGCTTATATTTTGCGGCGAAGTATTAACAGCAATAGAAAGTTCTGTAGCTGTAAAGGCTTTTCCGTCCAGCAATGTCCACATAATCAGAGCTCGGGTCGGATCACCAATTAACGCCGCTGTTTTTATAAATTGATCTTCCATTTATGTAATGATAGTTAAGTCCATGCTGAAGTGTTGTGTTGTAAAGTTAAATAACTTTGCTAAAAACAATATCTTATGCCAGCTTTATTTTTACAATCTGAAATTGAAAATCCGCATTCTTTTTATCAAAAAATGATAGAAAAAAATCCTGTCTATTGGGATGAAGAGAATAAAATCTGGGCGGTTTACACTTATCAATATTGCACTGCACTATTAAAAAATACAAATGTGCATATTCCTTCACTCGCTCCAGATGATAACCTTAACCAATATGCCTTACTAATAATTGAAAACCTGGCTCGATTATCAAACGGAATCCATCATGAGATTGCAAAAGAAACTGCTTTTATCCTTTTTTCAAATATGAAAAGCATCGGCATAGAAATAATCATAAAAGAATTACTTGATAGTAAATCTTCTCCAAATCAAATAAACTGGGTTGATTTGGTTTGCAAAAAATTACCCATTTGCACTGTTTTAAAAAGCTTTAATTTTAATGATAAAGATTCTAATTTTATTATTGAAAAAATAGCAGTTCTGGTTAAAATAATGCAGCCGAATAAAACAAATGAAGACATAAAAATCATTAATGAGATTTCAGAAAAAATCTATTCAATTACGGTACGACATATTGTTACGCTCCCTTTTTACGATGATTTAATCTCGAAGATTTCTAAATCGCATAAAATTTCAATAGAAGAAACCATTTCAATCTGTATTTCAAATTTAATTGGACTGCTTATTCAGAGTTATGATGCCTGCAGAGGACTTTTGAGTAATTCGTTATTAGAGCTTCTTTCTAAAGAAAATAGTTCTAAAATTAAAGTTGATAAAACCTGGATAGAAAAAATGGTCATAGAAACTTTACGATTTAATTCGCCTATTCAAAACACAAGAAGAATTGCGGCAGAAGACATTCAGCTGGATGAATTTTTAATTAAAAAAAACGATTCGATTTTAGTTGTTTTGGCCAGTGCAAATATTGATCCGAAGCAATTTGTAAATCCGTTGATTTTTGACACGGAAAGAAATAACAATCAGGAACATCTAACTTTTGGAATTGGCGGACATATGTGTCTGGCGAAGTATTTCTCGATTAATCTCGCAACAGAAACTTTATACTATTTATTCAGCAATTACAACATAGTACTTTTAGAAAACAAAATTGACTACGAACCTATGATAAATGCCAGACTGCCTAAAGCAATTTGGATTTCACTTTTAAATAAAACAACATGATAGCAGTAATTTTTGAAGTTATTCCGAACGAAGGAAAAAAAGAAGAGTATTTAAATATTGCGGCACAATTAAGACCAGAACTGGACAAAATAGACGGATTTATTTCGATAGAAAGATTTCAGAGTTTTAGCGATCCTGAAAAAGTTTTGTCCTTATCGTTTTGGCGGGATGAAGAAAGTATTCAGAAATGGAGAAATCTGGAAATGCACAGATTTGCTCAATTTAAAGGACGTGAAGAAATCTTTCGAGATTATCATTTGCGAATTGCCGACGTAAAACGAGATTACGGAATGTTTGACCGCAAGGAAGCGCCAGACGACAGTGCCACTTTTCATCAATCTAAAACTAAAATCTAAAGTCTAACATGCAAATTTTGACTACTTTTGCAGTATGGAAGAGAATTTAAAACGTCTTAATAAATTTATTGGAGAAACAGGCTATTGTTCGCGTCGTGAAGCCGATAAACTTATTGAAGAAGGACGTGTAACAATAAATGGCACTGTGCCGGAAATGGGAACAAAGGTTTCTCCAGATGATGAAGTACGCATTGATGGAAAATTAATTGTAGAGAAACATGAAAAATTGGTTTATCTGGCTTTTAATAAACCTGTGGGAATTGAATGTACAACCAATTTAGAGGTTAGAAATAATATTGTCGATTATATCAATTATCCTAAACGTATTTTCCCGATCGGAAGATTGGATAAAGCCAGTGAAGGATTAATTTTTATGACAAATGATGGTGATATTGTAAACAAGATTTTACGCGCCAGAAACAACCACGAAAAGGAATATACGGTAACGGTTAACAAACCAATTACAGAACGTTTTATTCAACGAATGGGAAATGGTGTTCCGATTCTGGATACTGTTACGAGAAAATGTAAAGTAGAGCAAATCAGCAAGAATACGTTCAAGATTATCCTGACACAAGGTTTGAACCGCCAGATTCGAAGAATGTGCGAATACTTGGGTTATGATGTAACGGCATTAAAACGTATAAGAATTATCAATATTTCGCTGGATGTTCCTGTTGGGCGATATCGTGATTTGACCGATGCAGAAATTAAGGAATTAAATCATTTAATTGAACCATCAAGCAAAACTGAAGAAGCTAGTTTACCTAAACCAGAAACTCCAAAACGCAGAACTGAATTTATTTCAAAACATGATCCCAGATTTAAGAAAAAAGGGGATTATTAAAATACAAATTATCAAAAGGGTCGTTATTTTATAACTGCCCTTTATTTTAATATTTTAAATTTACTCACTAAGTCTTTATATTTTTCGCTTAGCGTTACATTATAATTTCCTTGTAAGATTACTAAATTATCACTCAAAACGATTTCGATAATTTTATTTGAGTTTACAATATAATTTCTGTGTGTTCGAATAAATTTTACAGGATCCAAAACTTCCAGAATCTTGGTTAATGAAATCAGAATTACGAATTTTTCGTTTTCTGTAATTATATTGCAATAGCGATCCTCGACTTCAACATAAGAAATATCTTCTGTCCGAACTTTTTTCAATGCTTTATTTTTTTTGATAAAAAGGTATTTATCGCTTACAACGGCATTCTGAGTTTTGCCTGTCAATACATTTTGCTGCTCATAAAATTTCTCAACCGCCATTTCGAGCGCGTACAAAAGTTCCAGCTCATTGTACGGTTTTATCAAAAAACTAAAAGGCTTGGTAAGTTTTGCGCGATCAAAAATTTCGCGGTCTTTTGAGCTTGTTAAAAAAACAAAAGGCCGCAACGCATCTGGAACAATGCTGATTGTTTCTGCAAATGCAACACCATCTGGTTTGCCTTGAAGATAAATATCAATAATGATAACATCTACGCTGTTATTGTAAAAAAGCACTAAGGCTTCTTTATAGGTCGAAGCAATACCTACAACATTATAATCATTAGCTTTTAGAATAGCAGCAAGTAAATCACTTTCTTCCTGATTGTCTTCAATAAGTAAAATATTAATTGTATCCACGTTTATTTAGCCTGGGGCAGTATTATAATCATTTTTGTTCCTTTATTCTCTTCACTTTCAATTTCCAGTTGACCTTCATTTTTGATGATCAAACTTTTGCATAATTGCAGACCAAGAGCTGTTCCCACAAATTCATCTTTATCTTTTTTTGAAACTATTGCTGCAGGATTTAAAATAGAATTTCTAATCAAAGCATTCATACCAATACCCGAATCCTCAATTACCAGACAACAGTTTTCATTATCGCTATGTCTTGAATAAATGGAAATAAAGCCGTTTGGATTTGTAAATTTTATAGCATTGTCTATCAAATTCCTGATAATTATTTTAAGCGAATCTAAATCGGCATAAACATATTCGTCTATTGAAACACTATTTTCAAGACTAATATTTTTATTAGCAGCCAATGCCGTGTAATTGTATTGAACTTGTTCTACTATAGAATGAAGATGCAGCGATTCCTGATGAAAATAAACCTGTTTAGTCTGTACTAATGCCCAGTTTAATAAATTCTCTAACAAATTATAGGTTTCATTTGTTATAGCACTATTCTGATGGAGTAACGCATCTAATGCAGCAAAGTTTTTTGATTCGAGATTTTCTAACAATTTAGTGTTTGATCTTTTTAAAGCATTGACAGAAGACCTCAAATCATGGCTTACAATAGAGAACATTTTGTCTTTTGCTGCATTTAATATATCCAGTTCATTTTTCTGTTCCAGAATTATTTTGCTCGTTTTATTTTTTTGCTTGTACAAATAAATTCCGCCTCCGAGCAGCAAAAGCAATAAAACAGAAGAGATAATAAACCCATTTCTTTCTGCTGCTTTTAGTTTGTTTTCAGCTTCTAAAATATTTACTTCTTTTTGTTTTTCTTTTACAGCAAACTTCTTTTCGAGATCTGCAATTGCCCAAACTTTATTTTGATCGTTTAGGGAATCCTTCCAGGTTTCATATTCTTTTCTGTATGCCAAAGCTGCAGCAAAGTTTTTTCTATTTTCTTCTATCACAGCCATATTCATAGTTGAATTTTGTTTCAACTCAAATGACTTTACATTTTTTGACAAATTATATGCTTTTTCAAAATACGGAATTGCCAGCTGATCCTTATATTGCTCATAGTATAAGGTTGCAATATCCATATAAGAACCAATGAGTAATAAGGTATCTTTTTCTGCTTTTTGCAAATCTGCACTACGAAAAAGATATTCTTCGGCTTTGTCAAATTTAGTAAGATGCAGATAACACAATCCGATATTGTGCAGTATTACACTTTTTTTTAAATCATAAACTGCTTTGTCAGTTTCTTTTAAAATTCCCTGAAAATACTGTAATGCTTTATTATACTGTTTTTGCTCTACTGCAATTTCTCCCAGTTTGATTCTTACTTTATAATAAAACTCAAAATCACTACTGATTTTATTAAGCTCTTTTTCTGCTTCTTTAAAAAGTTTTTTGTTCTTAAAACTTACTCCTCTAAAATATAAACTATATTCTCTCAGTTCGTTATTAGGCGCATTATTCAACTGTTTTCCAGAATAAACCAAAGTAGAATCCCAATTTTTTTCAACAAAAAACAAATGTGCTTTTTTAAAATTGAGATCTTCTTTAAATTTTTCGGATTTAGTTTTTATCTGTTTATTAAATAGACTGTCGAATTGAACATGTTTTTGAGAAAAAAGAAAAAGAGGGATAAAGAACAAAAGTAAAATGACACCTATTTTAGTTTTTATCATTATTTTTTTTAATTATCTTTTTTTCTGAATCTTAGTTATTACAAAAAAGAACTTTATAAATAGATTCTAATATCTATAAAGTTCTTTTTGCATTTTTTAGTAGAGACTAATCTTGTGTCTGCACATTTGTAACCGTTCCTCTGGAGGCAATTGGATCTACATCCCAGAGAAAAGTCTGAATCGTTTTTACCTTAGATAATTTTTCTTCAAAAGGCTTACTTTCGGCGTCAAAAGTAACTTCATAGACTAAAAAATCTTTAGAAACTGATTCGGACATATCATAAGTGACAAAAAACTGAAGCTGTGGAATTCCTTCGATATTGCTGTACCAATTTTGATAAATTTTAAGATCCAGCGCACTTTTGTCTTCAAAAGGAGGTACAAAAATAATGGTTGTTATACTAAGGATTTCGTTGATGTAAACAGCTTCAACAAGCGGTGACATAAGGGCTTTGGATTTGTTTTCAGGAAATGTTATTAAACCGCGCGGTTTACATTTTTTAAATTGTCCGATTTCAAATCCAGGAGGATCAATTCTTTGTGTAATAGATGAGGAATTTTCTTTCATGAGATTATTTATTAAGTGGAAACTTATTATTTTGGGGTAATAAAAAAAGCTTTTAATAAAACGCGCAATCAAAAATGATTGAAAATTTTTACAAATCAAATATAGTAAAGTTTTTTATACAACTTGTTATTATTCTTACAATATATAAGGATCCCTTTTATAACTTATTACTTCTGAAATGATTAAAAAAAATCCCATTATCTCTAAGACAATGGGATCTACAAACAAACTAAAAAAAATTAAAGGGTTACTTTTTTACATTTACGGTTTCGTAATATAAAGCTTTTGAAAGGAAAGAATTGTTCATGTTTCTGTTGATTTCTGCTTCTTTGGATTTGTTAATTAAATTTTTGTCAATATTTTGTTTCGAGAAATAGGCATTGAGATCGTCATCATTAAAATTTAAAGTGTTCAAGAATCCAGGATCTAAACCTTTCTGCACAGAAATATTATAATTCGTAATCAGATTTCCCCAATTTACAAAACTGCACAAAAGAACAGTTCCATAAAAATACCAGATCATTTGATTGACTAAATAAGCATTTGTTTTTTGCTTTTTTATTTTTAGAAAAGTAAAAGTTAAACCAATAATGGCTAAGATTAGAAAAGCGTAAACTCCCAATCTTTTATACGTTAAACCAAAATAAGATACATATTCTGAATTTTTAATTATGGTGCTGACGATTAAAGCACCGTTTAAAACAATCCAGAGTTTTGCCAGTCTTTTTAGTTTTGAGGCTTTTTCATCAAAATTAAATCCGCCTTTAAAATAAAATAAGATCACTCCAACGGCCATAACTATAGAGAAAATAACAGAATTTACTCTTTCGTGTGTTGCTGCACTTAATTTCGACATTTTTATTACCGTTTCTTTAATTTCAAAAAACTGCTCATAATTGTAGACTGCGATAAAAACTAAAAGCAGGCAATTTAGAAGTAATAAAGTTATTTCGCCGCTCTTTCTTTCGAAGTCACGATCCAGAAAAGAAAAAGTATTTTCTGTGTTCACTTCAATTTCGCTGTTAAAATCATTATCGAGTTTTGAGTTAAATTCAAAATAGGCGTCCGGCACCCAGAAATTCCAAAAGTTGAAAGAAATATAAAAGCCGAGAGCTCCAATTAAAATCAATTGAAAAATATCAATATCTAAAGTGTAATCTGTAAATAAAGCCGAAAAGTGGTCGCTTCCAAAAGAGTATACGATAGAAAATAATCCTAAGAATATCATTGGAATGACGATGTAGGCGATTAATTTTTTAGCAAAATTGTTATTGACTCTTCGCTGCGGAATCCATTGACTGAACATTAATATGCGGCCTAAAGAAGCAATGGGATTTATCAATGCAACGGGAAAAAACTGCACTACTTTAAGTTCGTTATGCTGTGTTTTTAACTGTAAAAAAAGAATGGAGAATGCCAAAGCTAAAAAAGAGACAAAATCGCCATACCAGGCAAAGGCTACACAAGATAAAACGGAAGCTGTTACCAGAAATAAATGCAGTCTTTCTGTAAATCGATCCTGAAAATAGTAACAAATCAGACCAGTTAATACCAGACCAAAAATAGCGAGATTGACTCCTATTGACTCATTGTAAAAAAGCAATGTAAAAATGACACTGCAGACTAAAATAAAATGGATTTTTTTCATGGTTTTAGATTTTAAAAGTACTTTGTATTTCAAAGTATTTAGGTAAAAAAATATAGTTATTAGAATTTCATTAATTTTTCGAGACTGTTTAAGTGCTCTTTAAAAGCTGCGCGTCCAAGATCTGTAACTTTGTATGATGTTTTCGGTTTTTTCCCGACAAATTCTTTTTTAATTTCAATATACTGTGCTTTCTCCAGAGCCGAGGAATGACTTGCCAAATTACCGTCTGTGATATCCAGAATAGTTTTCATTTCGGTAAAGTCAATCCATTCGTTTACAATCAGAATAGACATAATACCTAATCTGACGCGGCTTTCGAAATCTTTATTTAATTTATCAATAATCCCCATTGGCTTATTTATATTTTTTGAACATCACTAATCCGTATATAATATGCAGGATTCCAAATCCTAAGATCCAGAAAAGCAAGCCATATCCGATATAAAAAAGCGAAATACATCCTAAAATTAGTTCAGAAAATCCTAAATATTTTACATCTGAAAAGGTATATTTTTCAGCATTTATAACTGCAAGTCCGTAAAATATTAAAGTCGAAGGTGCAACTAAACCAAAATATCCATGATACATTAAAGCTAAACAAAATATTCCACCGGTCAAAAGCGGAAATGCAAGATTGAATAACATGTTTTTTGTTGCCGAAGTCCAGATCGGCAGATTGTATTTTCGGCTTTTTCTAACGGTAAAAAACATTCCGAATAGAAATGCAAAAACTAAAATTACAACGCCTGTCCAAAATAATTCTTTAACCAGATCAGCAGAATACAATCTATGCTCATCATTTAAGTAATCCATTCCTTTTGCTTTAAATAGCTGGTAAACATATATACCGCCAATTAAAGCTGAAAGCCCCGCAAAAACTCCTGAAAGCCCGCTTAAGGATATAAATCTGGAAGAGCGCTCCATCATGGAACGAATATGTGCTAAATCTTCTTGATGCTTCTGATTCATAAATAAAGTACTTTGAAGTGCAAAGTTATATTTTATTTTTAAATGACAAACTAAAAACTCACATTTATTTATTGACTCAGAATTTTAAGCTTAGAAGTTGTTGCTAAGCTTCGGGATTGTAGTAATAAGAGGTCTTGATTACGTAAAGCTGCGTGAGGGATAGAAGTAAGCTGCCGAAGCAGTACGGATAGCCCGACCTTATCTGCATAAAGGCNNGCCTTTATGCAGATAAGGTCACGCCCAAACTATGAAAACAAATAGCCCGCTCTTACAGAACAGGCTATTATAATTGTTATTTTATAAATTTTAAAACCATCGTCTTCTTTTGAATAAAAAGACTCCGAAGGTTGATAAGATAACGGAAACCAGAAGGAGAATCCAGATTCCGTATTTGCTTTCTTCTAAGCCGTTTGGCACGTTCATTCCGTACAAACTTGCGATTAGAGTGGGAATCATTAAAATAATAGAAATTGAAGTCATTTGTTTCATGATGTTATTCATGTTGTTTGAAATTACAGAAGCGTAAGCATCCATCATTCCGGTTAGGATATTGCTGTAAATATTGGCAGTATCCTGCGCCTGGCTTAATTCTATTTCGACATCTTCTAATAAATCTGAATCGTAATCTGCTTTATGCGCTTTAAGGTTTTTTATGCGTTGAAACAAAACATCATTTGCTTTTAGGGAGGTAATAAAGAATACCAGACATTTTTCGATTTGGAGCAATGCCTGCAATTCTTCGTTTTTGATGGATTTCTCTAAATTGTCTTCTGCAAGTTTTATTTTTTGATTGACTTGTTTTAGATATTTTAAATACCAGACACTGGATGAAAGCAGCAATCGCAGCACCAAATCAGGGTTGTCTTTTATTTCGATATTTTTGCGTTGAGAATACAATACAAAATCGGCTATGATTTCTGTTTTATAAAAAGTAATGGTTACGCAGATTTCGCCTTTGAAAATAACGCCAAGCGGAATGGTCTGAAAAGGGAGTTTTATATCGCCGCTTTTTATAGGAACGCGCATGATAATCAATGTCCAGCCGTCTTCGATTTCTATACGAGGGCGTTCGTCAATATCTTCAATGTCGTTGTAAAATGCTTCGGGAATTTTAAGTTCTTCGAGTAAATATTTTTTTTCTGTTTCTGTTGGATCTTCGATATTGATCCAGCAGTTTGAAGTCCATTTTGGGATTTCTAGTAATCCGTTGTTGTTTGTGTAAAAGGCTTTCATTTCAAAATACAGGGTGTTATCGCAGCGTTTTGAAATTTTTCAAAAGCTGCTTAATTTAATACTAACGAATAATAATAATCGTCCATTTGGAGAAGTGTTTTTTAAGTGGTGCAAAAGTATCTTTTATTTTTAAGAACCAAAAGTTTATAATATTAATTATATATTAAAAATGGAACTTTGGCAGATTTTTTAACGCATAGAAACATAAATACTGCAACTAAAAAAAGGAGTTTCGCTTTTTTTTAAACAAACATAATTAGTGTCAACTATGTTAGAGAAATTTGTTCTCTTTTTATATTCTTTTATAAAAATTAAATTCAATGTTTCTATGTGTTTAAAAAGCCGTGCCATAAAAAAAGCCTACTCGATCGAATAGGCTTTGCATATATTATTTGAAAGAAATATTATTTTTTTGCGCTTCGCATTTTACGTGCTAAAAGTGTATTTTTAAGCAGCATTGCAATTGTCATTGGTCCTACTCCACCAGGAACTGGCGTAATAAAAGATGCTTTTTTACTTACTTCGTCAAAATCGACATCGCCTTTTATAACATATCCTTTTGAGTTTGATGCATCATCTACACGTGTAATTCCAACGTCTATAATAACAACTCCGTCTTTAACCATATCTCCTTTTAGAAATTCTGGAACTCCTAAGGCTGTAATTATAATATCGGCATTTTTAGTAAATTCGGCTAAGTTTTTAGTACGGCTGTGTGTAAGCGTAACTGTTGAGTCTCCCGGATTTCCTTTACGGCTCATTAAAATACTCATTGGACGGCCCACGATATGGCTTCTTCCAATAACCACGGTATGTTTTCCGGCAGTTTCTACTTTGTAACGTTCTAATAACTGCATGATTCCGAATGGCGTTGCTGGAATAAAAGTTTCCATTTCTAATGCCATTCTTCCAAAGTTTGTTGGGTGAAAACCGTCTACATCTTTGTTTGGATCAATCGCCAATAGAATTTTTTCTTCGTTTATGTGCTTTGGCAAAGGCAATTGTACAATAAACCCATCCAGGTTATCGTCTTCGTTCAATTCTTTGATTTTATTAAGCAATTCTTCTTCGGTAATGGTTTCCGGCAAAGCAACCAAAGTCGAATCGAATCCAATTTGCTGGCAAGATTTTACTTTACTTCCTACGTAAGTTAAACTTGCCCCGTTTGTTCCCACAATAACTGCTGCCAAATGAGGTACTTTTCCTCCAGCATCTTTTATAGCTTGAACTTCGGCTGCGATTTCGTTTTTAATGTCTTCAGATGTTTTTTTACCGTCTAGTAGTTGCATTAGTTTTTTGTTTCAGGTTTAATTTTTGTTTCAAGTTTCAGATTTCAAGTTGGAGCGAAACTATTTTTATTTATTGAAAAAAGTTTCAAATTTCAGGCTCACAACTTGAAACCTGAAACTTGAAACTTTTAATTTTATTATCTCGGCATTCCGCCTGGCATTCCTTTCATGCCTCCCATCATTTTCATCAGGTTTTTTCCGCCCGGACCCTGCATCATCTTCATCATTTTGCTCATTTGGTCAAACTGCTTCATTAACTGATTTACCTGCTCAACTTTGGTTCCTGAACCTTTTGCGATTCTGGCTTTCCTTTTTACGTCGATAATGGCCGGCTTGCTTCTTTCGATTGGTGTCATCGAGTGAATAATTGCTTCTATATGCTTAAAGGCATCATCTTCTATTTCTACATCTTTCATGGCTTTTGAAGCACCTGGAATCATTCCGACCAAGTCTTTCATATTACCCATTTTCTTAACCTGCTGAATCTGCGTTAAGAAGTCATCAAAACCGAATTCGTTTTTGGCGATTTTCTTTTGAAGTTTTCTTGCTTCTTCTTCATCAAACTGCTCTTGAGCTCTTTCTACAAGAGACACAACGTCTCCCATACCCAAAATACGCTCAGCCATACGATCTGGATAGAATACATCAATTGCATCCATCTTTTCGCCTGTACCCACAAATTTGATTGGTTTGTTTACAACCGATTTAATCGAAATTGCAGCTCCACCACGAGTATCACCATCTAATTTTGTTAGAATAACTCCATCAAAGTTTAAGATATCGTTGAAAGCTTTTGCTGTATTTACAGCATCTTGTCCTGTCATAGAATCGACAACAAACAAGGTTTCTTGCGGCTGGATTGCTTTGTGTACACGTGCAATCTCGTCCATCATTTCCTGATCTACAGCCAAACGTCCTGCCGTATCGACAATTACAACATTGAAACCGTTTGCTTTTGCATGTTTGATTGCGTTTTGAGCAATTTCTACAGGATTTTTATTTTCTGGTTCTGAGTAAACCTCAACACCTATTTGGTCTCCCACTACATGCAGCTGGTTAATCGCCGCAGGACGGTAGATATCACAAGCTACTAAAAGCGGCTTTTTGTTTTTCTTAGTTTTTAAGAAATTAGCTAGTTTTCCTGAGAAAGTTGTTTTACCAGACCCCTGAAGTCCAGACATTAAAATAATGCTTGGGTTTCCGGAAAGGTTAACACCTGCAACATCTCCTCCCATTAATTCAGTCAGTTCGTCTTTAACTAACTTTACTAATAATTGTCCTGGCTGAAGCGTTGTTAATACATCCTGACCGATTGCTTTTTCTTTTACTTTGGTTGTAAAATCTTTAGCAATCTTAAAGTTAACATCGGCATCAAGTAACGCACGACGAACTTCTTTTAAAGTATCGGCAACGTTTACTTCTGTAATTTTACCGTGCCCTTTTAATATATGGAACGCTTTATCTAACTTTTCACTTAAATTATCAAACATACTATTTTCTTTATTTGAAGTGCAAAGATAATCTAATTAGACATTTCAGGCAATTTTTATTTAGCTGCAATTTTGCTGCAAAGGTACTAAGGAACAATGTTTTTTTTCTCTCGCTGATTTAGCAGATTAGGCAGATTATTTTTAGATAGAATATGAACAAAAATCAGCAAGATCTGCTAAATCTGCAAGAGAGAAAAAGGCGCAAAGAATAAAACCTTTGCGCCTTTGTAACTTTGTTTCTTTGAACCTTAAAAGCTAAAACTGAAAATAAATAAAAGGCTGTGAACCCGCCACTGCCGTTGCATACACGATCCAGTATACGAAGCCTAAAACTACCGCTTTTAACAACAATGGAGTTTTATCAAAAACGAATTTCATTTTGTTTGTCAAAACTTCTGGCAAGAAGTGCCATACGTAGCCAAACAACATTAATAAAAATACATTTTTATAACCTAATACGATAATTTTCCAATTTTCTGGCTCGAAAGTTAATTGTCCAATATTATTGATGACCTGCAAAGCCGTTTGAAAATCTCTGGCGCGGAAAAAGATCCAGCAGAAAACCACAAAATGAAATGTGATTAAGATTGAAAAGAATTTCCACAAGAAATTTGGACTTTTATCTTTTTTTGAAGGAAAAAATTCGCTGAAAATTTTATGTACTGCCAATGCTAATCCGTGCAGTGCTCCCCATACTATAAATTGTGCTCCTGCTCCATGCCATAATCCGCCTAAAAGCATTGTGGTAAACAAATTAAAATTGGTTACCAAAGTTTGTTTTCTTTTGCTTGAAAGTAAAAACGACAAACAAAAAAGGGTGACACCGCTTATAGCCACTATTAACGGAATGATGCTGGTAGTGTAATTTGTAATTCCCCAGAGCAATAATCCGAAGAAGAATAAACTCGGAAATAAATAACCGGCAAAAGATCCTTCGCGGTTTCCTCCTATTGAGATATACAAAAAGTCTTTTAACCAAGTTGACAATGAAATGTGCCACCTTCTCCAGAAATCTGTGATAGAAGTTGATTTGTAAGGTGTTCTAAAGTTTGTAGGCAGTTTAAAACCTAATAACAATGCAATACCTATAGCCATGTCTGAATATCCTGAGAAATCACAATAAATTTGAATGGCATATCCGTAGGAAGCCATTAAGTTTTCAAACGAGGTATAATTCATCGGTGTGTCAAAAACACGATCAACAAAATTTACCGAAATATAATTAGAAATTACTGTTTTCTTGATTAAACCTCCAATGATAAGAAACAGTGCATTGTTTACATCTTGTCTGGTCAAATTCAGTTTTTCGTAAATCTGCGGCAAAAAATCTTTCGCACGTACAATTGGCCCGGCAACTAACTGCGGGAAAAACGAAACGAAAAATAAATATTCGATGTAATTTTTGGTTGGTTTAATTTCTTCACGGTAAATTTCAATAATATAACTCATCGATTGAAAAGTATAAAACGAAATTCCGACAGGAAGAAATACATTATGAAGTTCAAAGTTACCGCTAAACATATCGTTGAACGTAACAATCAAGAAGTTCATGTATTTAAAATATCCTAGTAATGCCAGATTCAGGATCACACTTATTACCAGATATATTTTCTTGACATTATCTTTCTTTTCTCTATAAATAATCTGACTCAGGCCATAATCTACTACCGAAGAAAGTAATAATAGTAAAAAATAAATACCGCTTGATTTATAATAAAAGAAAAGCGAGAAAAGAATAACGTACGTTAATCTTAAATAAAATGTTTTGCGTAAAAAAGCATACACAAAATAAAAAACCAGAAATAACCCTAGGAATAAACCGGTGTTAAATAATAATTTTTCGTCTGGATTATAAATAAACCAGCTTTTGACTTGTTCTATTGAAATTGCACCAAAATTTTGAATGAACCAATCATTAATGCTATCTATTGTTATCAACTTATTTTTTTAATTTAAAATTATCATATGCTTTTAAAAACGCCTCTGTAAACAAGTTTCCTTGTTTTTCGTATCCTTTTTTAGAATAATGCACCCAATCTGGACCAATTAATCCTTGTGTCTTCAATAGTTTAATACCGCTTAAACCACCAAATTCGTCGTATAAATCCCAAACTGCAAAACCATCTTTCTGCGATATTTCAAGAATATCTTTTGCATAATCGTTAATGTAGGTATTTGGTTTTTTTCTAAGGAGCGATGGCGGCGGTGTCATCACAATTATCGGAACATTTATACCTTGTTCTTTTATATTACTTATAAACTCTCTTAAGCGTTTAATGTAATTTCCCGATTCTAATTTTTCATAGCTCTCATTTGTTCCTAATGAAAAAACCAGCAGATCGGGATGAAGCGCTTTTAACTGCTCAAAAAACAAAGGATATTTATTATAATCTGAAAATTTTGCTCCATTAACTCCAATACTGCTGTAAATTAAACCAGGAGCATCTTTTTCTAAAATTAATCCGTTGAGTTCGTAATTTGAAGATAATTTATTGGGAATCAGAAAAATTCGATCTAAAGCTTTCTCCGAATTATAATAGTGGCAGAACGCATCGGATTCCAGATTAAGAGAAACAAATTCTGAAATTGAAACTGTTTTTGCTTTGGTTTCGTTTGTCGCAATTTTTAATATTCTTCCTGCGCGAATAGCATTTGATTTTAAGTGATTGTCTCTTCTTATTTCTGTAACTGAGACATTGTATTTGTCTGCAATTGTAGAAAGAGCTTCACCTTTTTTAATTTTATGAGTGATGACTTTTCGCTCTGTAGTCTGAATTGAATTTGCTTTGGAAGAAACTGCCAGATCAAACATATCTTTGTTATGGGGCGTAATAATTTTAATCGAATTAAATTTATAAGCAGGATCTTTTATATTCATTTCCATAACAAATCCACCGTCTTCTCTCCACAATCCAATCCCGCTTAAACCTATGGGATTATTCTTAAAGGGATAAATATTCCGATAGCTTTCCCAAGCTTTGTTAGAACGAAAACGCTCGTTGTAAGAACCATTTGTTTTGGCCAATTGATATGGAAACACTAAACCACGGCCTCCATTTCCAAATTTCTGCTGGAGTTTCTTTCTAATTTCATTGGTCATTAAATCACCCTGAATATGAGAATCTCCAATGTGTACAATATTTATTTTCTCGTTTTTCTGGCTTTCGTTACTCTTGAGCTTCTGAAAGAAATTTTCTAATACTTTCGCATTATAAATCTGCTCCTCAGAAAAAGAATCAACCGCTGCTGTATCGATTTTATGAATCATACTTTTCGTTCTTGGATGTGGTTCGTTGTTTTGTGTCTTATCATTCATAGAGAAAAAAAGACAACAAAAGAAAATAATGAGTTTATTCATTTACGCTATCTGTTTTTACAGAGACGGAATCTACTCTTCCCGCTGCTCTTCGTTTGTTAGGATTAACATCTCTTTTTTGACGGAGTACTTTATAATCTTCGTATCCTTTATTTAATTGATCGTATAATAGCTTTCCGATTGCTTTTGCGCCGCGCTGGTTAAAATGCGTATAATCTTTATTGGCTTTGGCAGGAGATTCGTCTACCCATTTTACCATAGATCCGTCACCTCCCATTAAAGTGTATAAATTTACAAATCCTGATTCTGTTTCCAATGCATATTTTTTCTGTGCATTCATCAAAGGAACGACAGCCGAATCTGTTTTCATTTCCTGCGCGTATTTGGTTGATTTATCTGCGGTGGAGATAATTAATATGGAAACTCCGGGAAAAGATTCTTTTATTTTGTTTACTACTTTGGTCATTCCTTTTTCGTACCAAGAATAATTTTTGGTTCCGTAATTTAAGACATTTGTTCCATAATGCAGAATAACCAAATCATATTTTAAAGTATTATTAAAGGCTTGCATCACACTGGCATCAAACATCGAAATTGGAAGTCCGGAATTTCCTCTCTGCGAAAAGTTATCTACGTGAACGCCGCTTCCGTTGTCAAAATTAAATCCATAAATAGGAATTGAATCCGACTGTACAAAACTTGCCTTAAATGCTTTTATACTTCCTGAAGTTACTTTTAAGGTATTTACCAAACTATTAGAAACAAGGCTTTTCTTTAAGGTGTCTTTACCGATAATAAAGTTGACTTTTCCGCTTTTAGATGATCTTCCATAAAATAAAGTTGGATTGTCTAAAGTTGTTGAAAATTTATTGGTTCCTGCTTCGTATTGCACCCAAGTAGCGTTTGATCTATTATTAGCAAAAAATACATGCCCATTTACTCCAAAAGGACTTACAGGTCGTTTGACATTTAAGTACGACTGCATTTTCCAGTTTTTAGAATACAATGATTTTACAGAAGCTCTCGATGCTGCCGATTCTGAAGTTATCGAAACAAAACCTACACCATTTCCACCAAAACGTTCCTGGTAATTAACACGCACATCCTGCACGATTAAATCGCCGTCTGTCATAGAATCTCCGTAATAAGCGATTCTAACTTTGGACTGCGGATTTTTTTCAAGTTGATATAATTTCTCATAAAAAGAGATCAGATATTGATATCCTTTATAATTATCGAAGGTTTCAGATGGAAATTCGATGCCGCCTGTTTTATCGTAAACGATTTTTTGTTTACCATTACTTTCCGAGATGCTGTCATCTTCTGAAGACAGAGAATCCTTTGCAACTGATTCTAGAAGCAGGCTATCGATCAGAACATTTTTAGAATCTAATTTACTATCTGAAAATATTTTATTCGGAAGGATTTGTTTAAATCCAATAAAGGCCACAAACGCTAATGCAACAATAGCAAAAGACTGAAAAAAATAAGACTTTGTATTCACTTACTAATTATAAATTTTGGATAATGAATTATAAAAAAAATTAAATTATTTAAAATTCCTGTTAATTCCTTGGAAAGAATTTTAAGCAAAGATAGAATTAAACGGATTAATTTGGAACTGATTTTAACAATAATCTAAACAAAAAAAGAGGTTAGATAAATCTAACCTCTTTATCAAAAAAAAATAAAAAAAACAAAGCTAATGATTAACTAACTTTTGACTTAATGTTATTACAAAATCATGATTTTTATTATTTTGTACAGCTATTAAAACTATTTCAATATAGTATACTGGAAAGTAGGGTAACCTCTTTCACCAGCAGCATTTACACCACCTGTAAATTTCAATTTATAAACATTTCCAGCTGGATCTTTAACAACATAAAAGCGGTCAGTTCTTGCAACAAATAACGAAACTGGATTTCCATTTGCATCAGTTCCTCCCGTAGTACCTCTCCAGTTTGAACCAATATTTCTTTGATCCGATGTAAATTGAGCATTATCAACATTCGCCAACGTGAAAGCGTCAAACGTAAAAGCACTTGTTAATACTTGATAAGCTTTTGCTCCACCTTTTAAGTTACTTAAAACAAAATCTGGATAGAAATATGGTGTAGTAGTTCCTGGAATTATATTTGTGAAAGTAGTAAAAGTAATATCCCATTGTGCTTTTTGAGGCTCAACGCTTACTACTTTTTTATCTAGCAAGCTTAAAAAAGTAAAATTATAAGCTGCGTTTTTAGTAACAGTTATTTCATCGTGAGTAGTCGCTGAAATATCAGCGTATTGAACTTTATAGTCATTTCCACTTCTTAAAATTCTAACTTTTTTCCATCCCCTAGAAGTTCCACCTGCAGAACCTTCAGATCCAGTAGCTGGTTTAGTTGTAGCAGGATTACTTCCCATATTAATTAAATATACTTTGTTTTCAGCTTCTGTAGCAGATATTGAAGCAATAGTTGTTTTAGTAATATCTCCTGCTGGATCATCAATTTGAGTTGCATTACCTTGACCTTGATTAATTATCATTGTTGCATCTTCAGTCTGAACCTCATCAATATTTGTACTTGTTGTTTGTTTAGCAGACATTTTTACAGAACTGTTTATTACAACTCTAAAATCTGTTCCAGAATAGAAACCTAAATCCCAAGATGTTCTGACAGCATTTGTTAATTTTCCACTGCTCAAATCAACAAAAACTTGATTCGGCTGTGTTGCACCACCAACTTCTGGTGCTAAAGCACTTCCTAATGAAGCCGTCTCATTAAAGTTAACCTGAATAGATTTGTTTTCAGAAATAACAGCATTAATACTTACACTGCTAATTGTAAAAACCACATTTTTCACTTCTCCTTCAATTGCATCTTTTAACTTGTTAAAAGTAAAACTTACAGAAGAAACATTTTTTTCGAAAGGAACTACAACCTTTGTTGCTGCTATAGCCGGCAAAGTGTTAAAGTCTGTACCATTTACTACTGCAGTCTCAGTAACATTTAAAGTTACCGACCCAGCTGATGCAGTTGGGGCAACAAATTTAATTTCTATTGGAGTAGCTGCTGCAGTTAAATTTACTGACGTTGCAGCAAATGCAACTGCATTAGCTTCAATTACATCATCATCGCTATTACAAGCTCCAAAAGCAAGTAATACAAAGGAAAGAATTAAAATAAAATTTTTTTTCATGGTGTTTATTAATTAAAATTTAGATTATACGAAAGTTTTAAAAAGTATGAGCGACCGTAACCTAGCATAGCACCAGAACTTCCGCTTCCATGTGCTCCTCCTGTTGTGTCTCCCCCTCCTCCATTTTGGATAGATTGCAGATTAGTAACATCAAAAAGATTTCTAGCTCCAACTGTAACCTCAAATTGATTTTTAAAGAAAGCTTTTCTGATTGAAGCATCCATCCAGCTGAAGGGTTTTATCTCATTTAAGAAAAATGCAGTTTTCCCATCTGTGCCTGTACCTGCAACATATTGTTGCTGCTGCCCATTATATTTATAAAAAACTGCTAGTAAAGTGTTCCATTTTGTAATATTATATGAGATACTTGAGTTTACTCTCAATGAATACAAAAACTTATCATCAGAAGTTACATTCAATGCCGCTAAGTCCTGTTTTCTAGAAATTCCAACTAGTCCTGCACCAACCATTACATTCCAATTTTTGTATGTATATTGTTCTGTAGTAGAGATATTCCACATTTTGTATTTATTAATGTTTACGTATTTATAAACCAAAGTAGGAACTGCCTGAATTAAAACCATGTCTATTCTATCGTTTACATCTAAATATGTAACAGCTAAATTGTTTGCAATTTGTGCACCAGAATCAAAAGTACAAGCTCTTTTAAAGCTTAATTCATAAGAAGTACTAGTCTCTGGAATCAGATCTGGATTGCCTTGCATATTATGATTCGAATCAACAAAATAAGTATAAAGTTCATCGAAGTTTGGTGTACGGTATGATTTACCCAAAGAAGCTCTTACTTCTAATCCTTTAGAGAAAAGGTATCTTAACCCTAATGAACTTGCATATTGATTTTCAAAAAAGGATTGGAATGAAAAACGTAGTCCCGGACGTATTGAGAATTTTTCACTCAAACCAATTTCTGCAACAGAAAAAACATCATAATTTTCAAGTCTCTTTCTGATATCTGTTAATTGCTGCTGATCATCTTTAAAAGTTCCCACAGTCGCATCAAAAAAGCCATTTTCATTTGTAACTTCATAACCTAACTGAAAATCGATTTTATCATTGTTAAAAAAGTTACTTAGTGTTCCTGTTGAATAAAACACTTCTTTTGACTGATACGTTTCTCTATTATTATCAAATTCTTCATGAGTTTCAATTTGATAATTAAACTTTTCTTGGTCACGTTCTTGTTTTTGATATGAAACTGAAGCGTTGTATTTCAATTTGGAAAACATTTTCCCATTAGCGTTCAAGTGATTATAGAAACGATTTGTTATATATCGTTTGTCATTTGCATAATACGTTTCAGGAAAAGGATAGTTATCCTGTGGTATCAAAATTGGACTGTAGAAATGAACATTTTCTCCAAAATAATCGAATTTATAGAAAATTCTAAAATCGTCTTTTTGGTATCCAATGATTGCGTTCCCTACTAACTGTTCTTTGGGCAGCTGTGTATAACCACGCAGACCATCAAGTTTATCGTAATCTTTTCCTTTTCTGTTGTTATAAAAACCGGCCATTGCATTTCGATTACCTCCTATGTTAACAAACCAGTTTTCATTAAAATTGTGACCAATTTTAGCTGATTGAATATGACGTCCTTTATCAAAAAAAGCAAACTCATCTCCCACTGTTTCTTCTTGAACAGCAGCAGAAATCTGCCATTTATATCCACCTCCTTTTTTTGTAATAATATTTAAAATTCCAGTAACTGCGTTTGCTCCATGAGTTACTCCCATAGAACCTTCTATTATCTCAATTCGTTCTACATCATCAAGATTTACCTGTGTCAAATCAACATTTGTTCCCATTCCTGTATCACTTACTAATGGTATATTATCGATCAAAATTTTAAAATATTGAGAATCTAAACCAAACATAGAAACCTTAGAACGCCCATCATTACCATCCGATGTTACTGTAATATTCAAATACTGATTTAGAACATCTGCTAAATTGTTTGCAGCTAACTGCTTTATGTTTTCTTTCGAAATTACGCGCACATTAAAAACCGATTTTTTTATTGACTGTGGTTCTAATTGCCCAGTAACTACAACTTCTGATAATTTTTCTTGTGTGGCTATACTATCTTTCTGCTGTGCTGCTGCAATTTGACAAAAAAGGACAATCGTTAAAAAGGTAATTTTCAGTTTCATTATTTTTATTAAGTCTTAATAATGGCGCAAATATATAACTATTTTTAATTGTTCTAAATAAAATCTATATATTTGCAAAAATTTTTTAAAACAAAACCAAAAAGTTATGATTACAAAAAGTCTCTTTTTTTCAGCCGCTATGGCGTTGACTTGCAGTCTTGGTTTCGGTCAGGATGCTAAAAAACAACAAGACATTAAATCAATAAAATCAATGTGTGGTTGCTATGAAGTAAAGTTTAACTTCACAGAAACTTTTCAGTATGCTAAAGATTCAGCAACTTATAAACCATCTCAAACCAAACATGAATCTGCATTAGAATGGGTTGAATTATTAGAAAACACTCCAAACAAAATTGTAATGCAGCACTTACTAATTGTGAGCGACGATATGATCATTAAACACTGGAGACAAGATTGGCTGTACGAAAACACAGACTTATATTCTTTTGATAAAGGCAATTCTTGGAAATACAAAAAACTAGACAAGAAAGCTGTAAAAGGTCAATGGACTCAAAAAGTATATCAAGTAGATGACAGCCCTAGATACGAAGGAACTTCGACTTGGGTGCATGTAGATGGAAAAGATTATTGGGCAAATGTTGCAGACGCGCCGCTACCTAGAAGAGAGCAGACTAAACGTAATGATTATAATGTTTTAAAAAGAAGAAATATTCACGAAATCACAGCTACAGGCTGGAATCATGAGCAAGATAACGACAAATTAGTAAGAGACGAAGCTGGTAAAGATTATTTATTAGCACAAGAAAAAGGATTTGACGTATATACAAAAGTACCAGATATTAAATGTCAGGCTGCTCAAAAATGGTGGGCTGCAAATAATGTACTTTGGAAAAATGTCCGCGACAAATGGCAGACTCTTTTTGACAGACATACAGACTTAAACCTAGAAGCTAAAGTAGAGAAAAAAGCACTTTACTCTTTATTGTTTGATTTGAAACCGGACACTGCAAAAGCAGAAACGGATAAGATCATTGACAAATTTGTAAAATAATAATTTTTGTGTTAGTTGTAAAAAAGCCGATAGTTTTAGGACTATCGGCTTTTTTTATTTAGAATTTATAGAATATTATCTAGTTCCTCCAGCCCACCAAACATTTTGCGTGTAAACATATGTTCCATCGCCAAATGCTACTTTCACATTATTATTTGTAGACACATCAGAATTTCCATAAGTTAATCTAAGCGGAAACTTATCTGTATTAAGCGGGTTTGCCAATTGAATTGGATGTGCTGCAGCTGAGCCATACATTGCTAGTAGACGTCTGTAGTCATTATAAGCTTCAACAGATTCGTTTTCGTAGAATGACAAATATTTTTGTACAGCAATTTCTTTTAATAAACCATCATTAGTAGTAATGTTTAGTCCTGCAACATAACTGATAGCATTTGTACCTGAAAAATTGATAGCTTCATCTTTATTAAAAGCAGCATTTACGGCCGAAGCTAAACTAGTTGTACTTGTAACAGAAGCTGAATTTCTTGCTTCTGCTTCAGCTTTAATGAACAATAATTCATGATAACTTAACATAAATATTGGATTGCTTTTATTTATTAATGCTGAATACGAATAATTTTGACTTTGAGGGCTCACACCATTTATAAAAAATTCATATGTATAAGGTGCGCCAGTTGATTTTTGAATTTTTGTAAAATAACCAGTAGCACGTGGATCGTCTGTTCTAGCATTTAACTTGTCAAATAAACTTTTACTCGCAAATAAATATCCTCTGACATTATCTAATTGGTAATACGGATTTGGAATACCATCGTTTTTCATCTTAAATTCATCACTTTTGCTTGTAAAAGATTTACTTACATAAGTCAATACTTTTGCATAATCTGGGGTTTTAAAAGAAAGACGCAACGTATAACGTGCTAATAAACCATTCGCTGCTTTTATCCATTTTGCTTTATTACCTTGATATATTAAATCCTGATTTCCTAAAACTGGATAAGTTGATGTTTTTCCTAAATTAACAATTGCATCTTCCAAAGTTGCAAAGATAATTTTGTAAAGGTCTTCCTGACGGTCCAATTTAGGCTGAAAAATAACTCCAGGCTGAAAAGCTTCAGTAAAAGGAACATCTCCATACATATCAGTAAGTAAGGCTAAATTATAAGCGTATAAAACTTGTGCTATTCCTAATGTTGTGTAGTTACCCTTTTCTCCTCCTATTGTACATTTATCGATAATCAGTTTTAGATTATACAGTGTCTGATATTGAGTGTTCCATCTGTTATTATAAGTTGTCTGACTTGTTGGTTCTCCATTTCTTGTTTCTGCATTATACATTTGGCCGGGAGCAGCACCTGCGTTTAATTCTACATAAATACCTGTATAGAAAGATAAATCAGAGCCAGTATTGCTAAATGCAGTACTTGTCATAGCGTCTGTGATGGCAAAACGGGTTGGCACATCTGTAGGATTGTTTACATTTTTGTTGATATCGTCCATTTTATCCTCTGAACAAGAATTTAATGAAATTGACGCGATCACCAAAAGCAATATGACTTTATATTTTTTCATGATTTTTTGATTTATATTAATTGATTGTTAGATTCATTCCCACTCCAATACTAGTTGTTTGCGGAATAGATAATCTTTCAAAACCTCCAGCCATATTGTTATTTCCTTGTGATGATTCTGGGTCTAAATTTGGCATTTTAGCCCATAGCAAAATATTTCTAGCGAATGCTGAAAGACGCATATCAAATCCTGTTGAAAATTTTGGCAGAGTATATCCTAAAGACAATTCTCTTAATTTTACAAAAGATGCATCATATACTGCAGTTTCTGCAATATTTGAATATACTGTGTATGTAGCTTCTTTTGTTGCTGTTTTTGTATTTACTTCTCCTGTTATTTCATTTACACCTTGCTGAACCAATAATTCATCACGATTTCCAGTTTTAGCACTTAATCCGTAAGTATCTAACAGCGAATTTGTTCCACTGTACATTTTTCCTCCATTTTTCCAGTCAAAAGTAGCAGCAAGAGTTATTTTTTTGTATCTGAAAGAAGTTGTGCCTCCTAAGTTAAACTTTGGAGCTACTTCACCAAGTGATTTAGTTTCTCCAGCTATAGCTAATCCATTATTATCAACTAGAATGTTTCCTTTATCATCCCTTGCAAAAGCAGTTCCATAGATAACAGGAAAACGTTCTCCGATACTTGCTCTAATTTGCGGAGTAACAAATCCACCTAAGAAAATATTTGGCACACCGTCTTTTAATTCATCTACAAAGTTGTCTATTTGTGTGTAGTTTGCAGAGATTGTCCAATCAAAATCTGTTGTTCTAACCGGAGTAAAACTTACAATCAACTCATGGCTATTAGTATGGATTTTTCCTCCATTCATCATTAATGACGAAGCTCCTGTTGAACCTGCTAATGGCACTAAAAAAATTTGATCAATTACATTTTGTCTAGCGTAGGTATAGTCAATACTTACACGATCATTAAACAATCGAACTTCTCCACCCAATTCATAAGATCTTGTGTTTTGAGGTTTCAAGTTTGGATCATACATTATATTGTTTGGTGTGTATGAATTTACCCCACCAACAGGATAGCTTATAGGAGCAGTTCCCCAAAAACCACCTCCATAAGTAGGTACTGAATAATAATTGGCTTTATAATTTCCAGCTTGTCCTACCTCTGCCCAAGAGCCTCTTAGTTTAGCAAAAGATAATACTGAGTTTCCTTTTAGAGCCTCTAGTTCAGTTAACACTAAACCTAATGATACAGAAGGGTATACAAATGAACGGTTATTTCTTGGCATTGATGACACAATATCATTTCGTATTGTACCGCCTAAATAAATAAAGTTTTTGTATGAAAGGTTTACGTTACCAAATAGTCCAAAAGTTCTATTTTTATTGATCTCATCTGTGGCGACAGTTTGCTGTGTATTAGCTAAATTAGCCCAACCTCCAAAATTAAGATTATTACCAATCATATCATATTCCTTTTCATACCTGTCATTAATTTCATTACCAACCAAAGCTGTTAAATTCAAATTTTCTGAAATTTTATATTCATAATTCGCGGTGAATAATGAATTAATTGTTCTTGATGAAATTCCATAAATATCTAAATGACCTGCAGTAGTTTGTTTATTACCATATTCTTCCATGCTTCTATAATTAGTAGTATAGGCATCTGCTCCAAGCTGGTAACGGAATGTAATTTTATGCTGGTTGTCTGTTGAGATTTTTGGTGCAAATTCAATATAGCTATTTCCATAAAAACGATCCGTTTGTTCATCAAACACATTGTGTTTAGCGGCCCAATAAGGATTATTAAATCCTGTTGATCTATAGTAAATTTGTTTGTAAGGATCATTAGGATTTTCGAATCCGTTTCCTTTTAAATTGTAACTTATTGGACTTGCAAATGCACCTGCAACAGATGAATCATTTGCACCTGTAGCTTTTTGAATTTTAGTGGTAACATAGTTACCTACAAATCCTGTTTTCCACTCATCCCCTAGTTTTGTACTAAATGACGCTTTTGCGTTATAACGATTCATTCCAGTTCCAGGTACAAAACCATCTTGGTTTGAGGAGCCTAATGCAAATGCATAGTTACTTTTATCAGTTGCTTGTGTTATGCTTAATGAATTGTTAACGGTTATTCCTGTTTTAAAGAAATCACCAAAATTATCATAAACACTAGGAGTTACCCATGGATCTAAACCAGCTGTAGCTCTTTGAGGCACATAATATTTACCTTCATGAGCTGTTGCATCCATACCATTCAAAGTGTTAGCAACATTACCTCCATATTTTGAATTATTTGGCAGCTCAGAAATTTTAGATCCCCAAGACAATGAATTTGTTGGATCATATGCGCCTTTAGTTCCTTGTGAATATTCATTTTGATAATTAATCTTTCTAGATATATCATCTGCGGCAACAGAAGTGTTAAAATTGATTATAGGTCTTCCATTTTTAGAGGCTCCTCTACCACTTTTAGTCGTAATTACAATTACACCATTTGTAGCTCTAAGTCCATAAATTGCAGAAGCTGCCTGCCCTTTTAGAATGTTGATTGATTCAATATCGTTTGGATCAATATCCACAGCTCTGTTAGCACTATCTGATCCACTTACACTATTTCCAGTAGGGTAATCTGATTGTGATGCTACAGGCATACCATCAATTACATACAAAGGTGTATTATTTCCTGTGAAAGAACGAGCACCACGGATTACAATTTGAGAAGAAGCCCCTGGAGCACCACTAGAAGGAGTGATTTGCACCCCGGCTAATTTTCCTTGAAGAGCACCCGCTAAACTATTATTGTTTCCTTTAGTCAATTCTGTAGCTTTAACTTCCTGAGTTGCATATCCCAATGCTTTTTTTTCTTTTTTGATACCCATTGCAGTAGTTACTACAACACCTTCAAGTTCCTGGGCTCCTGCATCAGCCATTTTTATATTAATATTAGAAGAATTTGCAGTTATTTCCTGAGTATTCATACCAATGTAACTAAATACAAGAACCTGATTAGATGCTGCATTAATCACATATTTTCCATCAAAATCAGTTTGTGCTCCAGATTTTGTTCCCTTAACTAAAACACTCACACCAGGCAAAGGCATTCCTGTATGATCTGAAACTGTTCCAGTAATTTTTCGTTCCTGCGCAAAAGTAAATTGCAAAGCAAGAACAAAAAAAAGCACCATAAGTCCTTTAAATTTTTGTCTCATTATTTTTATTATTTGATTAATTGAGCGCAACTTATTAATTTATTATAATTTTAACAAGAAAAATAAGTTATTTAACACAAATAAATGTAGCTTTTTAACTACCTAAAAATAAGTTTAAATAGATAAAAACTTATAGTTTACTCATTTTAAGCACAATTCAGGATAATATTCCAATACGAAGTATGTAGGAATAATTTCAAAAGAAAATGGAGAAAACTTAAAAAAGGCTTTTTTGCCCACTGAAATTGTTTTCAAAATTTATCATGAGAAATTAAAATTCGTATAAAAAAACCGTCTAAAAATTAATTAGACGGTTTACCTTTTGCTTACACTACAAGTCTACTAAATCAATAGTTAATGCATAAGGTTTACTTTGAAATAAATATTTAATCCTTATCCCAAAATAATTTTGTTTTTAATTTGTCACCGCCAATTGCTGCAGCTGCAGCATTATAATTAACCGCATTTAAAGTCTGCTCTCTAATTGGGTATGTCATTCTTGAAGGAATTTGCCCTTCTGCGGCAGCATCAGCATTTAATGGTGGAGTTAGAGCGGGGAAATTTAACCTTCTTGCAAATGTCCATCCTTCAAATCCTCTGTTATACATTGCATACCATGCTTGTTCTCCAATTTTTTGCTTCCAGGTTCCTGCTGCCGTAGCATAAGCAACTGAAGATTGTGCTAAATAGATATTTGCATCTGCAACAGATAACCCCCAATCTTCCATTGAAGCTTTGATCGCATTGCTATAATGAGTTTCCGCACTACCGTTGATACCTACCCCTCTTTCAGCAGCTTCTGCTAAGAGAAACTCTACTTCAGCATAATCTAAATAAGTGCCTTTAAAATCCGGTGCCTGAATTAAATCATTTATATGCGTATATTTTCCAAAACTATTCTTTGTTCCAACAATGCCGCCTTTGTACGGTAAAGCAATTCCATCAGCATCTTTAAGATTTTGCGCAAAATAAACTTTAACTCGAGGATCTTTCTTTCCCACTAAAGCATCTACAAAAGTCTGCGTAGGCACAAAGTCGTGTCTTCCTCCAAAAACTAAATCTACATAAAGCGGATTGGTATTTGGAAGGTTCTTCTCGTAAGATATTTTTGCATTATCAGCATTCGAGGTAAAAACTCCTTTTGAAGCGGAGATAATAGCTGCATCTGAAATAGCAGTTTCTAATTCTGAAGCTTTAAGGTTGATACCTAATTTTAATTTAACACTATTGGCAAATTTCACCCATAAAGTCAAATTGTCTTGGTAAATAACATCTGAATTACCAAATGCAGTATAATTCGTTTTTATGTTTGCGATATCATTATCAAGGCGCACTATTAAATCTTTATAAATATCTACCGCTTTATCGTATTTTGGAAGATAATTTCCAGAACCTTTTAATGCTTCAGAATATGGAATATCTCCAAAAGTATCCACTAAAATTTGATACGAATAAACGGTTAAAATATCGATCAATGCAAGTTGATTTTTTCTCACAGCCGTTTTAGAAGCGAAATCAGGATCAGAAGCTTCAATAACTTCTTTTTCTAAAAATGATTTTGCCATCATTAAATCACTTAAAGAACCGTCTTTAGTTGTCGTACCAGATAAATAAGCGTTCCAATGGTTATCAGAAATACTTCTGGTCGTCCATTGATAAACTGACTCATCGATATAAGTTGTTTCCGTCCATTGCTGATTTACTAATCTAAATATATTTTTATTCACACTTGTGTTTACAACTTGCTCAGCAATACCTTTTTGAGCACTGCTGAAAAGTGAAGCTGCAGGAACTTCGGAAGGATTTTTTGTATCCACATTTAAGTCCGTCAAATCACTGCAAGAACTTGTAAGTGCCAAAACACCTAAAAAATAAATTATTTTTTTCATGATATTGTATTAAAATTTAAATGTTAAGTTAAATCCGATATCTCTAGTTGTAGGCAATGATCCAACAGAATAACCTCTTGATTTATTACCAGATGACAATCCACTTTCAGGATCTGCATAAGGCAGATTTTTACTTATTATCCATAAGTTAGAACCTAACAAACTAAAAGTAGCCGAGTTAACAAATGTTCCTTCAAACATTTTTTTAGGAAAATTATAGGAGATCGAAACTTCTCTTAATTTCACATAAGAGGCGTCATAAACAAAGGCTTTTGCAGGTTCTGCCAGGTAACCGTAATTATTAGAATATGTTCCCGGGTTCTGTGAAACTACTTTATTTGGAGTTCCATCGGGAGCGACTCCAGCATTTAGAACACCTGTTTGACGAATATTTCCTTCGGCAGTTTCTTTATACAAACCTGTTGCAAGTCCATAATACATATCTAAAGAAAAAATATCTCCTCCTTTTTGAGTATCAATTAAAAATGCTAAAGAAACATTTTTGTAACTCAATTTATTTCTTACACCGCCAATCCAATCAGGAGTAATATTTCCTATTGTATTATCAGACGTTGTAGTGATCATGTATTTACCTGTTTTTTGATCTATTGTACGTTCACCATTTGTATAAACGTAATCAGTACCTTTTATGCTTCCGTAAGCTTCGTTAAGAGTTGCATTTGTTGTAACACCTCCTTGAAATCCTGCTAATTGCAAATTACCTATACCACCCGGTAGAGAAATAACTCTACTTTTATTATTAGACCAGTTTACCGAAATATCCCAGCTAAAATCTTTTGTTTTAACAGGAGTTCCGGTAATTTGAATCTCTAAACCTTTATTTTCAATATTTCCACCATTAACCCATGCATTCGTAAAACCTGATGCGGAAGAAACTGCTGCAGAAACAATTTGATCTACAGAATTTGTTTTATAATAAGTAACATCAAATCCTAAACGTCTGTCAAGCATACTTGTTTCTAGACCAACTTCGAAAGATTTGGTTCTTTCCGGTTTTAGATTTGAATTATTATTAGTGTTTGGCAAAGTATACATCGGTTCATTATTAAAATTAGAACTTCTTGTGTACGTATTTACTAATTGTAATGCATCTGCATCATTTCCTACTTCTGCATAGTTCATTCTGAATTTTCCTAAATTCAACCACTTTTGCTGGATTAAATTTGAGAACAAAATAGATCCTGAAACTGCAGGATATACATAAGCATTATCTCCTTTTGGAAGTGTCGAAGACTCGTCACGTCGTACAGATGCATCTAAGAAATAAGTATCTTTGTAACCTAAAGATGCCTGAGCATAAATGCCGTTTACTTGTTTAGTATATTTTTGTTCAATTGGAAAAGGCAAAGCATATCTTGAATTTGACAATGCATATTTTCCAGGAGTAACCAAACCTCCAATTGTAGACGAAAGAACATTCTCTCTATTATCTCTTCTTAAGTTCATACCCAGAATTCCCGTCAGACTAATATCTTCGCCAAACTTTTTATTGAAGTTTAACATACCGTCATAATTGATTTCCTGAAAATTATTATCATATCTCTGATACCCTGAAGTTTCATCAACTGGTGATAATCCAAATCCTGAAGCGATAGAACCAACGGCTCTTCTTTCTTCCTGAAGTTCTTTATAAGTATCTAACGACACTCGGCCTAAAGCACTCAACCAGCTTGTTATTTTATAATCAAGAGATGCATAACTAAATAAACGCGTTCTGTCATCTGAAGAATAATTTTGGTAACGTGTAAAATAAGGATTGTCCCAATACGCAGGTACAATTCCTTCAGGAGAAGTTGGATCAGCCCAGTTCCATGTAACATTTTGACCTCCAGAAGCATTATAAACGTTTTGCTGTTCTTTCAAATCAACATTTGTCTGCCACCATTGTCTGAAGTTACCTAAAATATTGTCATTATATCCTGTAGAGTTTCTACCAATAGTATTTTGTAAAGTCACAGCGGCGTATGCATTTGCCGTTAATTTATCCGTGATTTTTTGGCTAAATCTAGCACTCAGCTGATTCTTTTTCAATTCACTATTTGGCAAAATACCCGATTGCATTGTATTTACATAAGACAACGAAATACTTGATTTTTCGTTAGATTTTTCAAGAGACAAACTGTTTGTTGCTGTTTTAGCTGTATTAAAAAAAGAAATAGGACCATTTTTTGCAGCATTCCAAGCAGTAGCTTGTCCATAATTTTTTGAATATGGTGTAAAAGCATCCCATTGATAAACAGGCTGTCCGGTAAAAGCATCACCATAAGAAGCATCATTTGAAGTATCTACGGTAGGAATTTGACTGTCTGCATCAAGAAACGAGCTTCCAATTCCATATCCTGAACCATATTTAGTTTGATATTTAGGAAACGTAGACTTATCTACTGTTCCAACAGTAAAGCCACTTGAAAAAGTAAAACCAACATTATTATCTCCTTTTTTTCCTTTTTTGGTTGTAACCATTACGACACCGTTAGCCGCTCTTGAACCATATAAAGCAGTTGCCGCAGCACCTTTAAGAATATTGATACTTTCAATATCTTCCTGATTAATATCTGACACATTATTTCCATAATCATATCCTCCACGCCCCGTTGCCTGAGTAGTCGTATTAGAATTTGAGTTATCTATTGGCACACCATCAACGACCCAAAGAGCCTGATTACTGCCTGTTAAAGATTTATTACCACGGATCACAACATTTGTTGAACCTCCAAAATTGGTGTTTCTTGAAACTTCGACACCCGCGGCCTTACCTGATAAAAGGTTAGCGACGTTTGCGTTACCTGCCCCGCCGTCTAAATCTTTTCCAGAAATTTGCTGTGTTGAATAACCCAGAGATTTTTTTTCTCTTTTAACTCCCATTGCGGTAGTAACGGTAACTCCTTCTAATTCTGTGGTATTGTCCATCATTTTAATATTCACAGTCGATGAACTTGCAGTTACTTCCTGAGTTTTCAGTCCTACAAAACTAAAAATCAAGATTTGGCTTGACGTCGCTTTAGTAGAATATTTTCCATCAAAATCAGTTTGTGTGCCGGTCTGTGTTCCCTTAACTAAAACACTGACACCCGGTAACGGCAATCCTGCTTTGTCTGAAACTGTTCCCGTAATTTTTCTCTCTTGAGCAAATGCAAATTGCCAAGCAAAAGCAAAAAAAAGTACCCCAAATACTTTCAATTTTTGTTTCATTATTATTATTTTTTTTGATTAATTGGGTGCAACTTATCAAATTAATATAATTTTAACAAGAAAATTTCACGATTTAACATTATTAAAAGTAATATAATTACTACTTAAATGATGTTCTTATAAGAAAAGATTGTATAATGAATTAACAGTAAAGTAATTGGCTCATCAGTAAAGTCATTATTTCTTTTTACTTAAAAGAAATTGCCAAAACTAAAAATGAAGGCTTTTAAGATTTTTTCAATTGAAACAGTAAATTCATTTACTTTAATACTAAGTAGAAATTTCAAAAAAAAAGAATAAAAAAAAACCGTCTAAAAATCAATTTAAACGGTGGGTCCTTTAATCATTTCACTAAATAGGGTACTAATTCAAAATAGTTAAAAGTAATATAAGGAAGTATTTTACAGAATTCTATTTGAAGTTTGTCGTTGCATACTTAGAATAGAAATCGTCTTACTATTTAAAAGAACAAGAAATGCGAAATAAATCACAAAACATTACTGCAAAAATATTACCGAATTATATTACAAGAGGACAGGATACGACAAAAAAACAATAAAAAAAGCCAATAGTTTAAGAACTATTGGCTTTAAAATTTATATGTACAATAACTTACATTCTATCTGGAACTTCTATTCCTAATAAAGTAAAAGCGTTTTTAATAACTTCTGCTACTTTTTGAGAAAGCTGTACTCTGAATATTTTTTTGGTTAAATCGACTTCACCTAAAATATGTACTGATTGGTAGAATGAATTGTATTCTTTTACCAAATCATAAGTATAATTTGCGATCAAAGCCGGGCTGTGATTTTGTGCCGCGTTTTGAAGTACTTCTGGAAAAAGTTCGATTTGCTTTAACAATTCTTTTTCCTTTTCGTGAAGTTCTTCAATAGTAGTCTTGGAAGAAAAATCAAAATCGGCTTTACGAATTATAGATTGAATTCTCGCATAAGTATATTGTATAAACGGACCTGTGTTTCCAGCAAAATCTACCGATTCTTCTGGATTAAATAAGATACGTTTTTTAGGATCTATTTTTAAAATATAATATTTTAGAGCACCAAGACCAATTGTCTTATACAGTTTGGCTTTTTCTTCGTCTGAATAACTTTCTAGTTTTCCTAAGTCTTCAGAGATTTTTTTTGCTGTATCGGTCATATTCTGCATCAAATCATCTGCATCTACAACAGTTCCTTCACGACTTTTCATTTTTCCCGAAGGCAAATCAACCATTCCGTATGACAAATGATATAGAGTTGAAGACCAATCAAAACCTAATTTTTTCAAGATTAGAAATAATACCTTAAAGTGATGATCTTGTTCATTACCAACAGTATAAACCATTCCGCCAACATCTGGCATATCTTTTACACGCTGAATTGCAGTTCCGATATCTTGTGTCATGTAAACAGCAGTTCCGTCAGAACGCAATACAATTTTACGATCTAAACCTTCATCTGTCAAATCGATCCAAACTGAACCGTCAGGATCTTTTTCGAAAACACCTTTATCAAGTCCAACCTGAACAACATCTTTACCTAATAAATAAGTATTGCTTTCGTAATAATATTTATCAAAATTAACTCCAAGATTAGTGTAAGTTACAGCGAAACCATCATAAACCCATTGGTTCATTTTTTTCCAAAGTGCCATAACTTCTTCATCTCCAGCTTCCCATTTCTTAAGCATATCCTGAGCTTCAATAATAATTGGAGCTTGTTTTTTTGCTTCTTCTTCGGTTTTCCCAGTTTCAATTAACTGATTAATTTCTGCTTTATACGCTTTGTCAAATTCCACATAGTATTTACCAACTAACTTGTCTCCTTTTAGATCTGAACTTTGCGGTGTTTCACCTTTTCCAAATTTTTCCCAGGCCAGCATCGATTTGCAAATATGAATTCCGCGATCGTTGATGATTTGAGTTTTATAAACTTTTTTTCCCGAAGCTTTGATAATTTCGGCAACAGAATATCCTAATAAATTATTACGAACGTGACCTAAATGCAAAGGTTTATTGGTATTTGGCGAAGAATATTCGACCATAATAGCTTTATCTTCTGGATTGGGCGTGACATATCCAAACTTATTATTGTCTTTTATTTCATTAAAGAAATTCAAATAATAGCTGTCTGCAATTACGATATTCAGGAAACCAGAAACCACATTGAATCTTGCAACTTCAGAAACATTTTCGACCAGATAATTTCCTATTTTATTTCCCAGTTCAGCAGGGCTGCTTTTTATCACTTTCAATAAAGGAAAAATTACCATTGTAATATCTCCTTCAAACTCTTTTCTGGTAGCTTGAAATTCGATTTTATCAACAGTAACATCAAATAATGCCTGAATTGCTTTTTGTATAGAAGGTGTAAGAATTTGTGATAATGACATGTAAACTTATTTTAAAGTGAGCAAAGATACTGCTTATTCATCAATTAAAGAAAATCAAAAACATATAAAATTATATAAAACAATCAGAATTTCATAAAAAGCTTAACGTTTCAATTGTTAAAATTACCAAAAAACCAAAAGTGCAAAGTCCTATAAAACAAGGCTTCAAAAAAAATAAACATATTTTTTTTAAATTTTCTGTAACATATCGACAGCAAAAGAGTCTTAATAGAGACTTTAAATTATTTTGAAGCAAAAGAAAAAAAGAAAAAAACTAACAAAGCAATCATCATCAATCAAATCAAATCAATCAATTAACTAATTATGAAATTAAAATTTTTACTGTTCACGTTATTAGGTTTAATGACAACAGTTCAAGCTCAAAATTCTGGAACGGTTTCCGGGAAAATTACCGAAAAATCGAATAATGCTCCAATTTCATATGCTACCGTTTCGATTAAAGATAACGGAAAAGTAGTTTCTGGAGTCAACACAGATGACAACGGAGATTTTACTATTAAAAATTTGGCTTTAAAAAATTATACGATCGAAATTCAATATATCGGATTTAGAAAATATATCGGATCTATAATTTTAAGCGATAACAAAAAAACGGCAACTGTAAATGTTTCTCTCGAAGAAGAAGCAACGCAGCTTAAAGGTGTAAACATTGTAAGCGAACGCTCGACAATCGAACAAAAAATCGATAGAAAGGTAATTAATGTTGGAAAGGATTTAACTACTGCTGGAGCTTCTGCTTCTGATATTATGAACAATATTCCGTCTGTGAACGTAGATCAGGATGGAAAGCTTTCGCTTCGCGGAAATGATAATGTTCGTGTATTAATTGACGGAAGACCTTCTAATATTGATCCTGCACAATTATTAAAACAGATTCCATCAACTTCTATCAAGAAGATTGAGCTAATTACCAATCCAAGTGCAAAATACAATCCAGAAGGAATGTCTGGAATTATCAATATCGTTTTGCATAAAAATGCTAATACTGGTTTTAACGGAAGTTATAGCGGCGGGATCACTTTTGGTGAAACAGCAAAATACAATCAATCTTTAGATTTGAATTACAAAACCGGAAAAGTGAACTTTTTTGGAAACGCGGGAAATAATTCTGGAAAATACTTTAATGATGGTTTTATCAAAAAATCAGATCAAAGTGTTACTCAAAAATTAGATATTGTTAACGACAACGAATCATACTTATATAAAATTGGTATGGATTATCTAATTGATGATCATAATACTTTGTCTATTTACACGAATCAGAATAAATCAACTGGGAATGGTATAGTGAATACCGACATTGATTATATTAATTCTCCAGATAACATTGCAAATATGTATCAAAAATCAAGATATGAAGGACCTAACAAAACCGGAACTTATAACTTGGCATATAAACATATCTTTAAAAAAGAAGGACACACTTTAGATTTCGAAGGAAACTATAGTGACACAAAGGAAAGTCAAAATGCAAATTTTGATAATCAGATCACAATGACCAATAATGCTCAAAGTTCAGATATTTATAATGATTTCTTGAGTAATAATCGAAAACTAAGTACCGTAAATATTGACTATGTTAATCCGTTAAACGAAAAGACAACGCTTGAAGCGGGAGCTGAGGCAAGATTGACAAGAACTGATAATGACTACAGCCGAGTAAACGATCAAAATCCTTCGCAGAATTTAGTTTCTAATTATACTTATGACACTGATATTTATTCTGCTTATGTGACTTTTGGACAGAAATTCAAAAAAATCAGCTATCAATTAGGTGCTCGTGTTGAAAGTTACAAAATGCAGGCGAATTTAAATCACGGTCAATTTATGTATGATGATGATTATCTTACTTTATATCCTTCTGCTTATTTGACCTATAATGTAAATGAGAAAAACACTTTACAATTAAGCTACAGCCGTCGTGTAGACCGCCCGAGTTTAGGACAGACAAAACCAATTCGTGAGTTTTCTACTCCATTGGTAACTTCTATAGGAAATCCAGATCTAAGACCTCAGTTTACTAATTCTGTAGAAGTAAATTATACTAAAACTCTTGAAAAAGGAAGCTTTACCGCTGGTGTTTTTGTGAGAAGTATCAATGATCAAATCAGCAGAATTTTGTATCCAGATGAGACAGATCCAAGTGGAAACAAACAAATTATGTCTTATACGAACTTTGACCATAATACCGCTTATGGATTTGAAGTGTCAATGAATTATAAAATCACAAAATGGTGGGACATTCAGCCATCTATTGATTTTTCGAGTATAAATCAAGAAGGAGTTGTATCTAAATTTCGCGAAAACACTAATGAAATTATCGCAGAAAATAGAAAAGTAACTGTTGCGGCATTTAACGGACGTCTGAACTCAAACTTCAAAGCGAATAAACGTTTAAGTTTCTTGCTTTTTGGATTCTACAGAGGTGCTGTTGACGGAGTTCAAAACAATAGTCATGAAATGTATAAAATGGACATTGGTTCACGCTATACTTTGTTAGACAACAAAATGAACATCAGCGTACGTTTTAATGACGTTTTCAACACTATGAAATATGCCTTTGATACGGAATATCCTTATCCTCAATCGGGTCAGTTTACTTGGGAGAGCCAAACGGTTTATTTAGGTTTAACGTATAACTTTGGAAGCAGTAAAATCAAAAAATTACAGCGTAAACAAAGAGATGACAATACTAATAAAGGTGGCGGCGGGATGTTCTAACCATTCTTTATTATAATTATATTTTTTAGAATACTTGTAGAAAAAGAAAAGCCTGAAGTTTGCCAGCTTCAGGCTTTTCTTGTTTTTATAAATGAGCTAAAATTGCTTTTATCTCGTTTTTATCTGCCGTTTCTGAATTACCAGTTATTGCTGATGAATGATAAAATGTATTATCTAATTTTTCTTTCAGCAGTTTAATATTTGTTGATCGTAAACCTCCGCCGGGCATTATTACAATCCGATCATCGGCCAATTTTTGAATTTTTTCTAAAACCGAAATTCCTTCTTCTACATTTACTCCTTGTCCAGAAGTCAAGATAGTTTTAAAACCACAATCGATAACATCTTCTAATGATTTCTCTACATCTGCAACAACATCAAATGCTCTGTGAAAAGTACAGGAAAGCGGACTTGCCAGATTTACCAATTCTTTGTTTTTTGTTTTATTTACACTGCCGTCTTCATTCAAAATTCCGAAGACAAAACCATCTGCTCCAAGCTTTTTAAATTGTTTGATATCCAGTTTCATATCTACCAGCTCCTCATCAGTATACACGAAATTTCCGCCTCGTGGCCTGATAATAACGTGCATTTTTATGGCTAATTGTTCACGAACTTTTACTCCTAGAATATAATTGGGCGTTGTACCGCCAAGATGCATGTTTTCGCATAATTCGATTCGGTCTGCTCCGCTTTCCTCTGCAATTAAAGCTGATTCAAAATTAAAACAGGCTATTTCGAGTTGATTATTTTTCATTTCAATTTATTATTATGTCTCCGCGTGCAGTTCTAATATCTCTGTTTCCGATATTTATGACTGCTTCTTTTCAGGCAACGAGTACTTGATGTACTTTATATTTTTTGCCAAAAATAAAAAACCTGTTCATTAACTGAACAGGCTTTAATATAAAATTAATATAAATTTTACCATTTAATAATAGCACTTCCCCAAGTAAATCCACTTCCGAAAGCTGCTAAAACAACTGTGTCTCCGGTTTTAATCTTTCCTTGTTCCCAAGCTTCTGTCAAAGCAATCGGTATAGATGCTGCGGTTGTATTACCGTATTTCTGGATATTATTATATACTTGATCGTCTGATAATTTGAATTTATTTTGAATGAACTGCGAAATTCTCAAATTGGCCTGATGCGGAATCAGCATATTGATATCAGAAATCTGCAGACCATTTGCCTCCAAACCTTCGTTTATTACTTCTGCAAAACGCACAACTGCATTTTTAAACACAAATTGTCCGTTCATATATGGGTAATAACTTTCATCATTCGGATCGTTATCGGCCAAAATATCAGTAACCCATCTTGCTCCCATTCCCGGCGCCTGCAACGCTAATTCTTCTGCATGCTGCCCTTCAGAATGTAAGTGTGTTGATAGAATTCCTTTTGATAAATCTTCTTCACGGCTCAAAACCGCCGCTCCTGCTCCATCTCCAAAAATTACCGAAACACCGCGTCCGCGTGTTGTCATGTCTAATCCTGTAGAATGAACTTCTGAACCAATTACTAAAATGTTTTTATACATTCCGGTTTTGATATATTGATCTGCTACCGAAATTCCGTAAATAAACCCTGAACATTGATTTCTTACATCTAAGGCTCCAACAGTTCTTAGACCTAAATCACGCTGTACCAAAACTCCTGGTCCAGGAAAATAATAATCTGGACTTAATGTAGCAAAAACTACAAAATCAATATCTTCTTTGGCTATACCGGAACGTTCTATCGCAATTTTAGCTGCTTTAACTCCCATCGAAGTTGTGGTATCTTCTCCACGAATAATATGCCTGCGCTCCTGAATTCCTGTTCGTTCCTGAATCCACTCATCATTGGTATCAATTATCTTAGACAAATCATCGTTCGTCACAACATTTGAAGGAACATAATATCCTAGACCCGCTATTTTTGAATGATACATACTGTTTTTTATTATTAATTAAAATTGGAATACAAATTTAGGTATAGTTTAAAATATAAGTGTACAAATTACTATTTTTTTCGTAATTATCAATTTATTATACTTCAATAATACTTCCTATTGAATGATTTTAAATTCTGAAAAATCAGTTAATCCATCAAAAACCTAAAAAAAATTAAATTAATGAGATAAAATGTAACAAGAGTAAAGTACTTTAGACAAACATTTAATAATACCTCTTTTTAAACCCATAAAATTCAAATTATGAAATTAAAAATTACTCTATTTTTATTTTTAAATTTTGGTTTTTTTGCCCTTGCGCAAGAAAATTTAAGTTACCAAAAACCATCAAAATCTATATTAGATTTAGCCGATTTCGAAAGGGCTCCTACAGTTTCTACTGATACAAAAAATGAAAACATGCTTCTAATGTATCGTAATACTTATAAAACATTAGACGATTTAAATCAGGAAGAACTTCGATTGGGAGGTTTAAGGATTAATCCGATTACAAATATTGCAAGTACAGTAACTTATAATACTAATCTAAAATTAAAAAAAATAAATAGTAAGACCGAAACACAAGTTTCTGGTTTACCGGCTAATCCTAAAATCAGCAATATACTCTGGTCTCCAAACGACAAGAAAATCTTGTTTTCTAATACCACAAATTCCGGAGTAGAACTTTGGGTTATAGATATTACTACCGCTGCAGCTGTAAAATTGACTGGAGCAAATGTAAATGCAAATCTGGGAAATCCGTTTAGCTGGCTTCCGGATAACGAAACGATATTGGTAAAAATGCTGCCAAAAGACAGAAAACCATTATTAGATTCTAAAAAGGATTTACCAACGGGACCAATCATTTCTAACGCTTCTGGAGAAAAATCTCAAAACAGAACTTATCCAGATATGCTGAAAAACAAAAATGACGAAGTGAATTTTGAAAACATTATCACTTCTGAATTATACAAAGTAAGTCTTAACGGAAATGCTGTTTTATTTAAGGAAGCTGCGATGTTTGCCGGAGAAAAAATTTCGCCTGACGGAAATTACATCATGCTGACAACAATTCAAAAACCATTTTCTTATGTGGTGCCTTTGTACAGATTTCCGTCTAAAACTATTGTTTACGATATAAGAGGAAAAGAGATCAAAACTGTTAATGAAGTACCTCTGAACGAAATTATCCCTAAAGGTTTTATGGCAGTTAGAAAAGGAAAAAGAGAAATGGCCTGGAGAAACGACAAACCAGCCGTTTTATCTTATGTTGTTGCTTTAGACGAGGGAGATCCTGCAAACAAAACTGCTTTTAGAGATGAAGTATTTTTATGGAATGCGCCTTTTACAGACAATGCCGTTTCGCTGGTAAAATTACCACAGCGTTTTGACGATATTACTTGGGGTAATGATAATGTTGCTGTTGTTTCTGATCAATGGTACGACACTCGTAACACAAAAACGTATTTAATAAACCCTTCGACTCCGGGTCAGGAAGCAAAAGTTATTACAGACCGAAACGCACAAGATGTATATTCTGATCCTGGTGCATTTGCTACCAAGAAAAATGAGTTCAACAAATATGTTTTAACATTAGAAAAAGATAATGCGTATCGTATTGGAGAAGGATATACAAAAGACGGGCAATTTCCTTTTATTGATGAATTCAATATTAAAACTTTAAAAAACAAACGTCTTTACACTTCTCCTTACAAAGATAAAAAAGAGGACTTAATAGAAATTGACGATATTAAATCTGGTAAAGTTTTAGTTCAAATTCAATCCAAAAGTGAATATCCGAATTATTACTTTAGAAATATTAAAAAACAAAATAGTCTGACGGCTATTACAGATTTTAAAAACCCATTTGAAAGCATTAAAAATGTAAGCAAGGAAGTCATTAAATACAAACGTAAAGACGGAGTTGAATTATCAGGAACCTTGTACTTACCTGCAGGTTATGACAAAGTAAAGAAAGAAAAACTGCCTTTGTTAATCTGGGCTTATCCAGCAGAATATAAAGATAAAAACAGTGCCGGGCAGTCGACTCAAAATTCAAACGAATTCACTTTTCCTTATTATGGATCTTTTGTGTACTGGGTAACTAAAGGTTATGTTGTTTTAGATGATGCTGCGTTTCCAATTATTGGTGAAGGTACAACAGAACCAAATGACAATTTTATTACACAGCTGGTTGACAATGCCGAAGCTGCTATAAACGCAGTTGATGCTTTAGGATATATAAATCGTAAAAAAGTGGCAGTTGGAGGACATTCTTATGGTGCTTTTATGACGGCTAATTTATTGACACATTCTAATCTTTTTGCTTGTGGAATTGCACGAAGCGGCGCATACAACAGAACTTTAACTCCATTCGGATTTCAGACTGAACAACGCAATTATTGGGAAGTTCCTCAGGTTTATAATACAATGTCTCCTTTTATGAATGCTGATAAAATGAAAACACCACTTTTATTAGTTCATGGTGAGGCAGACAATAATCCTGGAACTTTTACTTTGCAGACCGAACGTTATTTTCAGGCTTTAAAAGGTTTAGGAGCTCCTGTAAGAATGGTTATCCTGCCGAAAGAAGCTCACGGATATGTTGCAAAAGAAAACATTTTGCACCTGCTTTGGGAGCAAGATCAATTCTTAGAAAAATATTTGAAAAACTAATTTTTTAGTTATCCATAAAAACAACAAGCCCGACAAGTTTTTAAAATTTGTCGGGCTTGTTGTTTTAAAATCAGAGATTATCTAATGGACTCCATTTTCTCATTATAAATAATTTAAACCGAGAAAAACTTCCTGTTCAAGAGGCAGATCTATTTCACTTTCAAAGAAAATCAGCTGCTTTTTATAAACGGCTTCTATTAAATAATGACTTCCTCTAAAATAGGTTCTTCTAATTTTAACCGGCAGTTTAGATTCTGAAACCATTTTAAACTGATGCGGATACACCAGCGTTTTATGCGATTCATCTTCATATGACAGCAATAAATGAGTAGCAATTTCATTTACTTCTCCAAACAACGATGCAACGTATTTTGTTTCTGGATCTTCATATATTTTATTCGGATCACCTTTAACGATAACTTCTCCGTTTCGCATTACGACAGCCTCATCTGCAAAAGACAAAGCATCTGTACTATCGTGTGTTGCAATTATGCAGGTAATTCCTTTTTGTTTTAAGTATCTAAATAGATTTCTTCGTAAAGCATTTTTACGAAAAGCATCAATCTGGCTAAAAGGTTCATCGAGCAAAATCACTTCGGGCTCTAATGCCAAAACTCGTACCAGCGCAACTCTTTGCTGCTGTCCGCCAGATAAAAATTTAGCCTGAACATTAGAAAACTGTTCCATTTCTACCATTTCAAGCAGTTCCTGAACGCGGAGTTTTTTCATATTAGCAAAACCATTAGAAAGAAATTTTCCAACATTTTCTGCCACAGTCTCATAAGGAGCCAAATCAAAATCCTGCGCCAGATATTTCATATAAGGCATTCCGGGAATAAGATTATATTTTGGACCTAAAACAGGTTTATCTTCATAAGAAATCGCTCCTTCATCTAAATCATATAAGCCATAAATAAGTTTTAGCAAAGTACTTTTTCCGCACCCGCTTTCGCCAATTATTGCAATATTCTGACCTTTTTCTATTGTAAAAGAAATGTTTTTGATAACCGGTTTTTCGGTATACGAAAAAGATATATTTTGAATGTCAAGCATGAGTTATTATTGAGAGTTCAAATTTACAATGTTTAATTTCTAATGTCAAAAAAAAAAGCTGTTCATTACGAACAGCTTTTTATGAATTATATTGTATAGGAATTATTTTCCTGACTCAGCCTTAGCATCATTAACCATTTTGTCATTTGCAGTAATAGCAAATTCAACACGACGGTTTTGAGTTCTTCCTTCTGGAGTATCATTTGTAGCAATAGGATCTGCAATTCCTAAACCTGAAGTTTTGAATCTGCTTGTTTTTAATCCTTTAGAAACTAAATATGATTTTACAGAAGCTGCTCTTTGTCCTGACAATGTTAAGTTATATTCTGCTTTTCCGGTATTATCTGTATATCCAAAAATTTCGATATCAGTATCACCATATTCATTAAATACAGGAACCAGTTTATCCAAGTTTGCTTTTGCCTGACTTGTCAATGTTGATTTATTAGTGTCAAAACGTACTGCATTTTCGTTTAGAGTTAAGTGAATACCTTCTCCAACTCTTTCAACCGCTGCACCTGGCAATGCCTGATCAATTTCACGAGCTTGTTTATCCATTTTATTTCCGATCAGGGCTCCGGTTCCACCACCTACAGCAGCTCCAATTGCAGCTCCCAAAGCAGCGTTTCCGCCTTTTCCTAAGTTATTACCTAAAACAGCACCAATTACACCTCCGGCAACAACACCGATTCCAGCTCCTCTTTGCGTGTTATTAGAATTTTTTACTGATTCGCAGCTTGTAAAAAAACTAACCAATACAAGTAAACTACTTAAACCTAAAACTGTTATCTTTTTCATTTTTTATTCTTTTTAATATTAATTAGCTCTTTGAAATTGGTACGTTACATCTTTAGTTTGTCCGCCAACATTAATGTTATCAACCAACTGAAATGAATTTTCAGTCAATCCGGCCACTTTAAGTAAATAACCATCTCTTACTTTTTTTGCTTTTACACCAGCATCAAGAATTTTCAGCACAAATAAGCCTTGATTGTTGATACTCCATACAATCGGCGAAGAAAAGCTAGTACAGCTTGAAGAGGTTAGAGACATTGTTCCTTTATTATTGTTTGAGATAAAGTTCCAAGTGCTGCCAATAAAACATTTTGAATCGGCAAGATCAAATGAATTTACTTTGATATAATCAGAACCCGGATATGTAACATTAGTAAGAACCCAGTTTCCTTTGATCGCTACTTGAGTAGGTCTGTCCAATTTTTTTGACAAAGTTGGTTCTGTTGAAGCATTTGAAGACGAAGCTGATTTACACGCAAAAAACATCGTGGCAATCAAGCAAATGAAAATTACTTTCTTCATTTTATACATTTTTTTTAAGTTAATACTTACACGTTTAACAATTATTATACCACAAATATACGATTCATAGGAATATCTTTGGTTTTAGAATCTTATTATTTTCTTTCAGAATTAACACTTCCGACATTTTGTCACCCAAAAAACAATTGGTATTCTATTTGAACAAATGAAAATCATTGTATTAAACTAAAAAATAAAAAAAATATGACAACAGGTAAAATTAATGTTTCGGTAGAAAACATCTTTCCCTTAATCAAAAAGTTCTTATACAGCGATCACGAAATCTTTTTGCGTGAGCTGGTTTCTAACGGAACTGATGCTACTTTAAAATTAAAACACCTAATTAGCATTGGCGAAGCTAAAGTTGAATATGGCAATCCGGTTATCGAAATCAAAGTTGATAAAGAAGGAAAAAAAATTCACATTATAGATCAGGGTCTAGGTATGACTGCTGACGAAGTAGAAAAATACATCAATCAGGTAGCTTTTTCAGGAGCTGAGGAATTCCTTGATAAATACAAAGATTCTGCTAAAGATTCTGGAATTATCGGTCATTTTGGTCTTGGTTTTTATTCTGCTTTTATGGTTGCAGAAAAAGTAGAAATTATTACAAAATCATACAAAGACGAACCAGCTGCACACTGGACTTGCGACGGAAGTCCTGAGTTTACTTTAGAACAAGCTGACAAAACTTCACGTGGTACGGAAATCATTCTTCATGTTGCCGAAGACTCTCTTGAATTTTTAGAAGATTCTAAAATCAGCGGGTTATTGAATAAGTACAACAAGTTCATGCCAATTCCGATTAAGTTTGGAACTAGAACTGAAACGCTTCCTAAACCAGAAGATGCTCCAGAAGATTATGTAAATGAAACTTTTGAAGTTGACAATATCATCAACAACCCAAACCCAGCGTGGACAAAACAGCCAACTGAATTATCTGACGAAGATTATAAAAATTTCTACAGAGAATTGTACCCGATGCAGTTTGAGGAGCCGTTGTTCAACATTCATTTAAATGTAGATTATCCGTTTAACTTAACTGGTATTTTGTATTTCCCGAAACTGGGAACGGATATGCAGATTCAGAAAGATAAAATTCAATTATACCAAAACCAAGTTTACGTTACAGATAACGTAGAAGGAATTGTACCTGAGTTTTTGACAATGTTAAAAGGTGTGATTGATTCTCCAGACATCCCGTTAAACGTATCTCGTTCTGGTTTACAAGCAGATGGAGCAGTTAAGAAAATCTCTAATTATATTACTCGTAAAGTAGCAGATAAACTAAAAGCTTTATTTAATGAAAACCGTGCTGATTTTGAAGCAAAATGGAACGACATTAAAATCGTTTTAGAATACGGAATGCTTTCTGAAGATAAATTCTACGAAAAAGCGGGTGCGTTTGTATTATACCCAACAGTAGATGATACTTATTTTACATTAGAAGAGCTAAAAGAAAAATTAAAAGAAAACCAAACCGATAAAGACGGAAAACTGGTTGTTCTTTATGCAGGAAATAAAGATGCACAGCACTCTTATATTGAATCAGCTAAAGAAAAAGGATACGAAGTACTGCTTTTAGATTCTCCGATTATCTCTCATTTGATTCAAAAAATTGAAGGTGATAATAAAGAGGTAACTTTTGTTCGTGTAGATTCTGATCATGTTGATAATTTAATCAAAAAAGACGAAAACACGATTTCTAAATTATCTGATGAAGAAAAAGAAACGCTGAAAACTTCATTAGAAGCTTATATTCCAAAAGCTTACAGTGTACAACTAGAAGCAATGGATTCTCAGGCAGCACCATTTATCATTACGCAGCCAGAATTCATGCGTAGAATGAAAGAAATGAGCCAATCTGGCGGCGGTGGAATGTTCGGAATGGGAAATATGCCAGAGATGTACAATTTGGTAGTAAATACTAATTCAGATTTGGCGGCGAATATCTTAAATACAGAAGACAAAACGCATCAGGAACATTTGGTAAAACAAGCTTTGGACTTAGCTAAATTATCGCAAAACCTATTAAAAGGTGAAGCTTTGACTGCTTTTGTAAAAAGAAGTTTTGAAATGATCAAATAAGTTTTTTCTCGAAATACTTTATAAATCCTGCAGGAATACCTGCAGGATTTTTTTGTCTGTAAATTTTTTTTCATCAATGGGATCTCTATTATTTTAAGTTTGCATTAGGCAGCTGTTTAGCAGTCTTAATTAGAAATAGATTCTGTTTTTTATTTTTGATAAAATAAAAGTTCAACTTCTTTAGATTTAAACTATTTTCTTTATTTTGCACCAAAATCTAAAAACCAATGAAAAAATCAATTATTGCTTTTCTTACTCTTGTAACAATAGCATCATGCAGTAAAAAAGAATCTACTGACAGTGTACATATTACAGGGAATATAAAAGGATTAAAAAACGGAACTTTATACATCCAAAGAGTTGTTGACACTGCACTTGTTGCTATTGACAGTATTAAAATAGACGGAAATTCTGCTTTCGAAGCTGATGTAAAATTAGAATCTCCAGAGATGTTATATCTATTTTTAGATCGTGGTGTATCAAATTCATTAGACAATAACATTATGTTTTTTGCAGAGCCAGGAAACCTGAATATTGAGACAAACCTTGACAATTTTATTTCTAGTGCTAAAATTACAGGATCTAAAAACCAGGAATTGTATGAAGAATATCAAAAAATAAATTCTCGTTTTATAGACGAAAACCTTTCTATAGTGGAACCTAGATTTAAAGCTATAAAAAGACAAGATCAAAGAGCAATCGACAGCCTTAACGAAAAACAAGACAAAAACATCAAGAGAAAGTATTTGTACGCAACAAACTTTGCGCTGAACAATAAAGATCATGAGATTGCGCCTTATATCGCTTTGGCAGAGATTTACGACATTAACGTAAAATTCCTGGATACAATTCAGAAATCGATGACACCAAAAGTAGCCAAATCTTTTTACGGAAAAAAGCTGACAAAATATGTAGCTGATATTAAACAGCAGCAGCCAAAATAATTAATTAGATTATCCAAAAAAAAATCGTCCTGAATTCAGGACGATTTTTTTTTGGATAATCTAATGCTTACCTCGCAAACAAAAGACCTATAATTGAGAATATAAAAGCCACACCATATAAAATCAAAATAGAAAGGGTTAAGATCCCTATAAATTTATAATGCGATTTAAGATATTCGAACGAGCTCGTTAATGCTGCTGAATCATTTTCTCTAAAAGCTCTTTTAGCATTGACTGCAAACTTGTTTAAATAATAAATAGGAAAGAAATAAACTACAGCAATTATAAAGTAAAAAACTCCTATTAATCCGCCCATTCCACCTGTTAAGCCTCCCATTCCCTGCATTCCTCCCAAGGTGGAAAAAATGGTTCCTGCAAAAATTGCAATAACGACCATAAGGCCAATGAAGATAAATCCCATTATCGATAAGAAATAAGCCCATTTAGCTGTTTCTTTTAAAAAGTCCTTTGCAGATTGATCGAGTTGCAGCTCAAAGTTTTCAAAAACTGAATTGTCTTCCATTTTATATATTTTTGGTTAAGAAACAAACATAAGAAAAATATTATTACAATTTTATAAAAGCAAATTCCAATATTAATACTAAAACCTGTGGAGCTATAAAGTTAAAAATGAATTTAACCGCAAAGTGCGCTAAGATTTTTTACAGAAATCGTTAAAAAAAAAAATATCCCGAAGTGTCGGGATATGTTTCGATTCATAAAGCAAAATTAAACCTTAGCGTATCTTGCGGTTAAATTGATCCATTAGAATTTCACCATCATTTAGAATTTGGAGTTTCTTTTTTCACTTTTGAGCAAAAAAAAACCACCACTAAAAAGTGATGGTTTTACGTTGAGCCGGCGGAGGGACTCGAACCCACGACCTGCTGATTACAAATCAGCTGCTCTAGCCAACTGAGCTACGCTGGCGACTCATTACGGGTGCAAATATAAAGTGGATTTTTGTATTTTCCAAAATAAATTTACTTCTTATTTTAAATAAAAAACCATCACTCGGAGTGATGGTTTTATGTTGAGCCGGCGGAGGGACTCGAACCCACGACCTGCTGATTACAAATCAGCTGCTCTAGCCAACTGAGCTACGCTGGCGACTCATTACGGGTGCAAATATAAAGCGGATTTTCGTTTTCCCAAAATAAATTTGCACTTTTTTATGCTTTTTTTTGCTTACAATTCGTTGATCTTAGCAATCAATTGATTTGCAGTTTGTTCCAATTCAACATTAATTTGTTTGAAGTGCGCTTTCTTGTTTTCAACATTCTTTGCGTTCACTTTTGTGATCAAAGTATCAAAAGCAGCAATAGCTTCATCTACTAAAGCATTCGTTTCTGGAGTAGGATTTCCTGTTGTTGACATCTCAAACAAGTAAACTGCCTCAATAATATCTCCTAATACGAAATTGATGTCTTTCTTTAAATTCTTAACGTTTGCCATTTTATTTTAATTTTAATTTGCAGCTGCAAAAGTACATATAATCTTTTTATTTAGTGCTATGAAATGTAAATTTCTAAAAGAGAAGCTTTTCCGTCCAGGCTAAATGCATTTATCGCAGCAGGAACCAAAACTGTATCTCCTTTTATATACGATTGTTTGAAACCATTATATTCAATTTCAAAGCTTCCTTCGATACACATATAAACCGTAAAAGTTTCTCCAGATTTAGAAACATCTAATTTACTTTCCAGCGGAAGGAAATTGGTTGTAAAATAAGGACAATCTACTACAACATTAGAAGTATTTGCTTTTGTCTCATATTTTTTATGCGTATCTACTTTATTATAATTGATAGCGTCTAATGCCAAATCTACATGAAGTTCTCTTGTATTTCCCTGTGCATCTTTACGATCAAAATCATATAAACGGTACGTAATATCAGAAGTCTGCTGAATTTCAGCTACAACTAAACCTGCTCCAATTGCATGAACAGTTCCTGTTTCTAAAAAGAAAACATCTCCAGACTTGGCTTTTACATCATCCAGAATAGAAACTAATGTTTTATCGTTTAGATGTTTTAAATATTCTTCTTTACTGGAATCTTCTTTAAAACCAACAATGATGCGAGAATCTGCATCTGCCTGCATAACGTACCACATTTCTGTTTTACCAAATGAGTTATGGCGTTCTTTTGCCAATTTATCATTTGGATGTACTTGTATAGAAAGATCTTCTCTTGCGTCAAGATATTTAAACAAAAGCGGAAATTGTTTTCCAAAACGCTCATAAACTTTTGTTCCAAGAAGTTCATTTGGAGTTTCATCAATTAGATCCATCAATGATTTTCCTTTTAATGCTCCGTTTGCAACAACACTTACATCTCCTTCTACTGTAGAAAGTTCCCAGCTTTCTCCCGTAATTTGAGATTCTATAGGTTTATTAAGAATTGTTTTTAGCTTTTCTCCTCCCCAGATTCTTTCTTTCAAAATGGGATCAAATTGTAATGGGTATAAATTTTGGCTCATGATTTGGGCTTATATTGGTTAATTTATAATACTAATTCTTTAACTATTTCTAATGCTTTTGGGATATGTTTAGCTGCATTTACACTATCAAAAATATAAATAACCACTCCATTTCTGTCTATAACATACGTTACTCTCCCCGGCAGAAGTCCAAATAAGTTGTTTCGGACTCCAAATAAATGCCTCAGTTTTTTATCCTCGTCAGAGAGTAATACAAAAGGCAGTTTATACTTATTGGCAAATTTATTATGCGACTTAACGCTGTCGCTGCTTATGCCGATTACCTCTGCGCCTAAATCCTTAAAATCTTCGTATTGATCTCTAAAACTACAGGCTTCTGTTGTACAGCCAGGCGTATTATCTTTTGGATAAAAATAAATAACAAGCGGCTTTCTTCCTAAAACGCTTTGGCTTTCAAAAACTTCTCCGTGATTATCTTTTGCAGTAAAATTCGGAACTATATCTCCTATTTTCAATGACATTTATTATTCTCCTTTATAAGTTACAAAATTGCGGTCCGTTTCATACAGAACGATTTCTAAATCAAAATCGGGCTGAATTCTTTTTCTAATTTTATTCCATATCACAACAGCGATGTTTTCGGCTGTTGGATTCAAATCATGAAATTCCGGAACATCCAGATTCAGATTTTTGTGATCAAACGGAATTTCAACTTCTTCAAGTATAATATCCGCTAATACTTTCACATCTAAAACAAAACCAGTTTCTGGGTCAATTTTTCCTGTAACACTTACTGTTAAACCATAGTTATGCCCATGAAAGTTAGGATTGTTGCATTTTCCAAAAACTGCATTGTTTTTTTCAGGCGTCCAATCCTTTCGGTGTAGTCGATGTGCAGCATTAAAATGTGCTTTTCTTGATATGGTTACTTTCATTAGGTTTTGGTTAGGTCAGTTTAAAGCTTATGATCTTCTAAGTAATGATAAAATTCATCAAAAATTATTTTAAACCAAACGGTATAAATTTGGGGCTGCTCTTGAATATCGGTTTTAATGTCTTCAATTTTCATCCATTTCCAATCTTCTACTTCCTCGATATTGATTTCCGGATTATCATTATAATATCCTATCATCACATGATCCAGTTCGTGTTCCGTCAGACCGTTATCAAAAGGAGCTTTGTATATAAAATGAAAAAGCTCTTTTAAATCTGTCTGGAACCCCATTTCTTCAAATAATCTTCGGCTTCCGGCTTCAATATTTGTTTCGCCTTCGCGCTGATGACTACAGCAGGTATTGGTCCAAAGTAAAGGGGAATGATATTTTTGATGTGCACGCTGCTGCAGCATAATTTCGTTTTTATTATTTAAAATAAAAACAGAAAAAGCGCGATGCAAAACAGCTTTCTCATGTGCTTCTAATTTTGGCATTAAGCCAATCTGCTCATCTTTTTGATTAACTAATATTACGTTTTCTTCTGTCATATGGCGTATTGATCAAACAAAAATACGAAAAAAGAAATGGCTTGAAAATCCTATAGAAGATTGTGAAAAGTTTAACTCACTTTACAATTTATAAAAATTTGGCATTCAATAAATTACCATTACACAAAAATCAAAAAACCTTTAAAAATAAGAAATAAAAACTGCAGCTGTTAATTTTACGTAAATATAAAAAGTTAAAACTCACTTAAAATAATCTCAATTGTATCAGATACGAGATTTCAAGAACAACTCTCTCCGTATCTTTGAATTACAAAAACAGCCTCATAACATGAAAACAAAAACTCATTTTTTCAGCCTTTGCTTTTTGATTCCGCTTTTTATTTTACAGGCATGCGGACAAAATACCAAAAAGCAGCAAACTAAATCTACTTCTATGGAAAATGTAATTAATAAAGCCGGAAATCCATATTATTCTAATACTGATACCACAAAACTAAATATCAGCGATGCAGAATGGAAAAAAGTATTACCTGAAGATGTTTATGCTGTAATGCGAAATGCCGATACAGAAAGACCTTTTACAGGAAAATACTGGAACACAGACGAAAAAGGAACGTACTATTGTGCTTCTTGCGGGAATAAGCTTTTTAGATCTGGCGCCAAATTTGCCAGCAGCTGCGGATGGCCAAGTTTCTTTGAACAGGATAATAAAAAAAGCGTATTATACAAAACAGACAATTCTCTTGGCATGGAGCGTATTGAAGCACTTTGCGGCAGATGCGGTGGTCATTTAGGTCATTTATTTGATGATGGTCCCGAGCCGACAGGAAAACGTTACTGCATGAACTCTATTGCACTTGATTTTATCCCCGATTCTAAATAATTTTAACAATGAAAAATATATTTTTAATAGCCCTATTCGTTTTGACTTTAAACGGATTTGCACAAAACAATACAGCAAAAAAATCTTCAAACCTGGAAACTATTACAATTGGAGGAGGATGTTACTGGTGCGTTGAAGCGGTTTACGAAAATCTTGACGGAGTAAAATCTGTAGTGTCCGGTTTCTCCGGAGGAAAAGCGGCCAACCCAACTTACGAAGAAGTATGCACCGGAAATACAGGCCACGCAGAAGTCGTTCAGATTACCTATGATAAAAACATAACAGATATTAATGAGATCTTTAAAGTCTTTTTTACTGTTCATGATCCAACCACACTAAACAGACAAGGTGCAGATGTGGGCACACAATATCGTTCTGTAATTTTCTATAAAAATGCCGAACAGAAAAAAGCAGCAGAAAATATAATTGCCGAACTGAACAAAGCAAAAGTCTACAACAATCCGATTGTGACAAAAGTCGAACCTTTTAAAGCTTTTTATAAAGCCGAAGATTATCATCAGAACTATTATGCAAACAACAAAAATCAGCCGTATTGCAAAATGGTCATTCAGCCGAAAATTGAAAAATTTGAAAAAGTTTTTAAAGATAAAATGAAAAAGAAATAATAGTCTACAGCTCAATCCTAACCGCCTTTATTGGCGGTTTTTTTGTTTTAAATTATACCATTCTCTATAACTAAAAGTTTATGATAAGAAACATTCAAAATTCATACAGCAAACGTAAGTTCAATTCCTACAATCAATGCATATTTTTTGTAATTTGCAACACCTAAAAAACTAAAACCACTTTAAAAAAACCAAAAAAATGAAGCAATTATTTCTGTTTTTTATTTTACTAATTACTGCTCATCAAACTCATTCTCAGGAAAACCTGCCAACAGATTATCTCACAAAAGAATTTCATAAAGGACGACGAGATGCTTTTAGATCACTCATGCCGGCTAATTCGGTAGCTGTCATTTTTTCTTATCCCGAAAGAGTTTTTTCCAGAGATATCAATTATAATTTTCATCAAAATCCTGATTTATATTATCTGACTGGATATAAAGAACCCGATGCGGTTCTGTTGATTTTTAAGGAATCTCAAGGAACCGGTGAAAGTTACAATGAAGTTTTTTTTATTAGAGAAAGAAACGCATCAAAAGAAACCTGGACTGGAAGGCGTCTTGGAGTTGATGGAACAAAATCTAAACTCGGAATCAAGAACGTTTATAACGGAAAAGATTTCAAGGATTTTTCCATTGATTTTAAGAAATTCAGCAAAATAATTTATGATGTAATTCCAAGTGATATAGAAAGCAATCAAAGCGGCTTCGAATTATCTGGTTTAATTCAATCCTTTAAAACTAAATCTGGCATTAACACAGAAGACAAAACTTCTCAAATCTTATATGAAAATATTACAAATTCTCTTCGCGAAATAAAGACTCCCGAAGAAATAGAATTGATGCGTAAATCTGTTAAACTTTCCTGTATTGCACACAACGAAGTAATGAAAGCTGTTGGCCCAGATATGAGCGAAAATGAAGCCGACGGAATTCACGCTTACATTCACAGAAAATATGGCGCAGAAGGCGAAGGTTATCCGCCAATTGTTGGTGCCGGAGCAAATGGCTGTATCCTGCACTACGGCGATAATAACGCCACAAAAATTGACAATCAATTATTATTGATGGATGTTGGTTCTGAATATCATGGATATTCTGCCGATGTTACAAGAACAATCCCCGCAAACGGTAAATTTTCTGAAGAACAAAAGGCGATTTATCAATTGGTTTACGATGCGCAGGAAGAAGTTTTTAAAATCTGCAAAGAAGGAACTTCTCTTGGCGATGTCAATGCAAAGGCAAAAAATGTTCTGGCAAAAGGTTTAGTAAAGCTTGGAATTATTAAAGATGAGAGAGAAGTAAACAAATATTATCCTCATGGCTGTTCACATTTTCTTGGCTTAGACGTTCATGACAAAGGAAATTACTATAACGGATTAAAAGAAAATATGATTATAACCGTTGAGCCTGGTATTTACATTCCGGCCAATAGTAATTGTGACAAAAAATGGTGGAATATTGGTGTTCGCATTGAAGATGACATTCTAATTAAAAAAAGTTCATACGAAAATTTATCTGTCGATTCACCTAGAAAATGGGAGGAAATAGAAGCTTTAGCAAAACAAAAAAGTACTTTTAATGACATGAAATTTCCTAAAATATAATTTTATATTTTTACCCACAAGTTTAAGGATAAAAAGAGTTTTTGCCACGGATTTCACAAATCTACACTAATTAATTCGTGGCGAACTATCCAGATTTAAAATCATTTTAATCTGTGGCTAAAAGAAACTCTAACTAAAAAAATTATTAATCAGTAGTTGTAAAAATTATAAACTTAAAGAAATGAAAGCACTTACCTTTTCCTCTTTTGGAGATTCAGATGTTTTAGAATATATCGAAATTCCGGACCCTCAATTAAAGAGTGATGAAATTTTAGTCGAAATGAAAGCCGTTGGTTTAAATTTTGCCGATGTTTACAGACGAAAAGGAAATTACCATTTAAAAGGAAATCCGCCTTTTATTGCCGGTTACGAAGGTGCGGGAATTGTGGTTAACACTAACAATAATCCCGAATATAAAGTTGGCGATCGCGTGGCCTTTGCCGATGCGCCTTTTGCAAATGCAGAACTAGTTGCTGTAAATGTAAATCACATTCTTCCTTTGCCGGAAACGATTTCTTTTGAAACCGCTGCTGCTGTTTTACTTCAAGGTTTAACAGCGCATTATTTAGCGACAGACAGCCATAAAACAGCAAAAGGTGAAACTGTAATAATTCACGCCGCTGCCGGCGGAGTTGGACAGATCTTAACTCAAATCAGCAAACTTTTAGGAGCCAGTGTTATTGGTTTGACCTCATCTTCAGACAAAGCTAAAATAGCTCTTGAACAGGGCGCTGATCATGTTTTCTTATATAATGAAGATTGGAAATCGCAAGTTTTTAATATAATTCCAAAAGGTGCAGATGTTGTTTATGACAGTATTGGCAGCACATTGGCAGAAAGCTTCGAAGTCACAAAAGAATGCGGTCAAGTTGTTTTCTTCGGAATGGCGGGCGGTGATCCAGCGCCTGTAGATCCAAGAATGCTCATGGATGGTTCTAAAACTTTAACCGGAGGTGATTTATGGAGTTATTTAAATTCTAAAGAAGAAAGAATTAAAAGAGCAACTCAATTATTCAATTGGATTATTGAAGGTAAAATAAAACTTTCAGAACCCACTACTTTCAAGTTATCAGAAGGAAAACTGGCGCACGATTATTTAGAAAGCCGAAAAAGTACCGGAAAGATTATTCTAATTCCGTAAATAATAATTTGGGCGTGCCACCAATATAAAAAGGGGCTGACTATGCAAACCGCTTAGTCGCCCCTTTTTATATTGCTGTCGGGCTATCCGCGCTACTTCGGTAGCCTGCTCCTATCCCTCACGCAGAAACAGTAATCAGTTTTCAGAAGCACAAGCAGTGCTAACAAGATTATAAACAAAACAAATTAAATTACAACTGATTAACTTCAATCTTCGTTAATTCTGACAATTCTAAAATTCTTTCAACATCCTCTTTATTTGCAACAAAAAACAAATAATTATCTCCTTGCGTATCATAAGTTAATAATTCCAAATTCAATTTTTCTAATTCAGATTGAATATATGGAAACAGATTATGACTATAGGTTTCTTCAGGATAATCAAATGTAAAATCTTCACCCAGCATATAAGAAATAAAATATATCGCATCTTCGGGATCAAATTTCCAATCGCTGTTCCAGGAATCTATACTTTCAAAAAATGCAAAATGATCCTCTACAATACTGTAATATTCTTTTGCTTCCTTTTTATAATTCTTAAAAAGCTTTTTAGTTTGTTTTTTAAGGTCTTTTTCCTCAATGCTTCCTCTTGAAACCAATTTGACAAATTCCTCAAAAGTACTTTCTGTCACTTCTTCACTTTCTAATAAATTTTCTGATGAAGGCAGTTCTACACTTTCCGGAATTTCAATATTCATGTACTGGCACATTCCCTGCAAAACAGTTTTAAAATCTTTGATCCCGATTTCCTGAGTTTCATTTTTAGGTGTATTCACATCCAGCTTTTCCGAATCTAAAAGTCCTTTTGTATAATCTATAAAATGACTGCCTGTATATAAAATCTTAAAGTCGTTTATTTCTAAGCTATTGGTACAGCAAAACAAGATAATAAAGTTATTTAAAACCTTATTAAAATACTTTTTCATCTCTGCACTTGGCTGAGAATAAAATTGAATATGTATGAAATCAAATTCTAATTCCTGCTGCATTATTTCTTCAGAAACAACACCAATATCAACTTTTTTATAAAGTTCATTTAAAACTTCGTACGCATTTTTAAAACCGGCTTTTTCAATTTCGGCTCTTCCTTCTTCATGATCCAAAGAAGTTGGAAATGAATACAAATTCACCAAAACAGTTTCCTGAATACCTTTGATTTTTAATTCAACACTCCCTTCTTCATTATACAAATACGCATAAATGGGATCGATAACATCAAAGGAAATTATCGATTTAGGGTCATTATTTCTATTAAATAAATTTGAAAAAAAGTTTGCCATTTTATTAATCGTTACAATTAGATCTTTAACCAAAGTTAAAACGAAACATATTATAACAAAGTATTACGGCAAAATTATTTTAAAGTATCGGCAATCATCAAAGCACATTTTTCGCCGTCTATCGCTGCAGAAATAATTCCGCCCGCGTATCCCGCTCCTTCTCCACACGGATACAAACCTTTTATCTGCAAATGCTCGTACGTTATAGGATCTCTCGGAATTCTAACAGGCGATGAAGTTCTGCTTTCTGGCGCATGCAAAATCGCTTCGTTTGTCAAATAACCACGCATTGATTTACCAAATTCTTTAAAACCTTCGCGTAAAATCTGCGATAAAAATCCCGGAAAAACCTGCCCCATTTCTACCGAAGTAGTTCCCGGAACGTAAGAAGTTTTAGGAATATCGGCAGAAACCTTATTTTGGGTAAAATCGATCATTCTTTGAGCCGGAACTTTTTGAGTTTGTCCAGCCAAATGCCATGCTTTTTGTTCAATACTTTTTTGAAATTCCATTCCGGCCAAAGCGCCAAATTTTGCAAAAGGTTTAAAATCTTCTAATTTTAATTCGATTACAATTCCGGAATTTGCTGTTGCCTGATCCCTTTTAGATGGTGACCAGCCGTTTGTAACCACTTCACCCGGACTTGTGGCGCAAGGTGCAATTACACCTCCAGGACACATACAGAATGAATACATACCACGGCCGTTAACTTGTTTTACAATAGAATAAGGTGCCGGAGGTAAATATTCGCCGCGATAATCACAGCTGTACTGAATACTATCTATTAATTCCTGCGAATGCTCGGCACGAACTCCTAAAGCAAAAGGTTTAGCTTCGATTAAAATTTTCTTTCTATCTAATAATTCAAAAATATCACGCGCTGAATGTCCAGTTGCTAAGATGAGTTTATTTGCAAGGATCTTATCCCCATTTTGAGTTACAATTCCTTCCACTTCATTATTCTTCACAAGGATATCGGTTACTCGTGTATCAAACAAAACCTTACCGCCAAATTCTATGATTTTGTTTCGAATATCTTCAATAATTTTTGGCAGTTTATTAGTTCCAATATGCGGATGTGCTTCTACCAAAATATCTTCTGAAGCTCCAAAAGCGACCAAAAGTTCTAAAATACGAGTTACATCGCCGCGCTTTTTAGAACGCGTATATAATTTTCCGTCAGAATACGTTCCTGCTCCTCCTTCGCCAAAACAATAATTAGAATCTTCGTTTACAATATGCTCGACATTGATTGCTTTTAAATCGCGTCGGCGTCCTCTAACATCTTTTCCACGTTCTAATACAATTGGCTTTAAACCTAATTCTATCAATTGCAGCGCAGCAAAAAGTCCTGCCGGACCTGCTCCAACTACAATTACTTCTTGAGAATTAGAAACGTCTTTATAAACAGGAAGTTCGATTTTAATTTCCTGAAACGGTTCTCCTTTTAAATATATAATAACTTTCAGATTGATTTTGATTGCTTTCTGGCGCGCATCAATTGAACGTTTTAAAATAGTAATATGTTGAATTTCTTGTAGAGAAACTTTGATTTGTTTAGACAAATAGTCTTTTAGCAGCAATTCGTTTGATGCAATTTCCGGCGTTACCTGAAGTAAAAGTTCTCTTGGCATTTTGATTGAAAGGTAATAGTATTATTAAAAGATGCTAACCACTAAAAAATATACAAAAATACATAGTGGCAAAACCCCTATTGATATATAATGAAATTTTAAATATCTAAATGAAATTTCCAATGAATCTGAATCATCATTTTCAAGAGCCATCTTAAGACATGAAGAAAATTTATACAAAAAATACATTGGTAAAAAACAAAAAACACTCGCCAAGAAGAGAAAATAGGTCATAAACGAAATCATAAAATAACCTACACCACCTCCTGAAGGGACATCATCTATTTTTGAAATTACAATATAGTCATATACTGAAGTAATAATTGCAATAATTATTACAGTTAATCCAATTATTGAAATTATAGAAACCCATTTACTAACCGCCTTTAAATGACTTTTGGCTAAATCGGTAAATTGTAAATTACAAGAAACTGAATTCTCTTCCATTGCAGAATTTTTAAGAAACAAAATATTCTGCAAAAATAACACTTTGAATTGAAATTACTTGTTTAATATTAAATCCAATTTCAAACTAACCTTTGTACCTTTGCCTCTCTGAACCTTTGCACCTTAAAAAAAATGTCTAGAAAAATAAAACTGATTTGGGATTTTCGCGGTCCGGCTTCTGAAAAAACAGCCGAACATCATGAAATTCATTTAAAAGAATATATTGCAATCGAAAAATTACCATTAAATATTACGGGATACAAAATCATAAACGAAATGCACGCGATTGCTTTTATGGTTGTCACCGATGAAAATATGATTTCGGTAAGAGATGCTTTAAAACCACATCGAGGAGAGTTGTACGAAGGATAAAATTCAATAAAAAAATTCCACATTCCAAGTGACTATGTTGTCTGGAATTTGGAATTTATCCCGATAATTCGAGATTCGTTTTTTTTTGAAATAAAATTAAAAACTAATTTTATAATCACTGAATGTGTAGGTTTCCTTTTTTTCTCCTGAAAGTTTTATGCTTTTAAATTCTACTACTTCATCATTCTTCATTTCATAGCTATACACTTCAGGATCTTTTGCAGTAGAAGAAAGCTCATAAAACTTTCCTTTTTCTGTCCACCATTTCCCTTTTTCAGTAAAGGTTTCTATTTGACAATCTTCTTTTGTGGTAAACATAATTACATATGTTCCGTTTTCAAATCTTTGCTGGATCCAGTGTTTTTCTACGCCTTCGATCTGTTTTTCAACTTCAAAACCTTTCCAGACTCCAATTAATTTAGAATCTTGTTCTTTCTTTTCTGTAGAAAAACCAAAAATTAACATTGTCAATACCAAAAGACCAAGTGATGTAAATAATAATGATGTTTTTTTCATAGGATTAATTCAAGGGAATTTCAATTGTTTTCATGTAATCGTTTAAAAAAATAAACATAAAAGATTCAACTTGTTTGTCAGCTTTGTAATCAGCTTCTTTCTGTTTTAAATATTTATTTTCTTTATTATTATTTGATTTTTCAGACATCAATTCATTTAAAACCTTATCTTGATCAGCCGTCATTTCTTTAAATTCTTTTGCTTTTTGTTTGTATTCGTCAGTCTTTTTATAGTATTTAAAATATTTCTTTTTAAAATCCATAAATTCTTCACCGGTAATTTTTTTAGATTTTATATTAATGCCGTCTTTTAATTCTATTAATGTATAATTTTCGAATAAAGAACTATACCCCATATGAACATACTGCAGCATTTTTCCGGAAGGACAAATTAAAAGCCCTGAATAAAAATTACATTCAAAATTTTTATTATCACCAAAAACTTCCTTATAAATTGAAGTTAGAACGAAATCTGTCTGAGCTTTATCATTTTCTTTAGCCTCTTCTTTATAAATATTTTCGACCACTAATTTTCCATCCAAAAATTGAAAATAAGCAATATAACCTCTCCAATTTCCACTTGAGATTATAGTAATTAAATTTTTCGGTATTGGATGTGCTTCAAAATATTCTTGTAAAGGATTCGACTGAATTGACAAAGTATCCTTCCCGATTATCAAATAATCAGGAGCTTGAGCAGTGGCAAATAATTTAACTGAAATCAAAAAAGCTAAAATGAAATAGATTTTCGAAAATCTCATAAAAAAAATTTTAGTTCGCTACTTCACTAATAAATTTAATACGCATCAAACGCAATTCATCAATATCATAATCACCGTCAAATTCTTTTAGTGCGTCTTCGATTTTATCAGATTCAGATTCCATGAAATAATCGTGAATTTCTTCTTGCTGATCATCATCAAGCATATCATCAACCCAATATTTAATATTTAATTTGGTTCCTGCGTATACGATCATTTCCATTTCTTTGATCAGAGCATCCATCGAAAGTCCTTTCGCAGAAGCGATATCTTTTAATGATAATTTCCTGTCAATATTCTGAATGATATATAATTTATTTGCAGAGTTTACTCCTGTAGATTTTACGACTAAATCATCTGGACGAATGACATCATTATCTTCTACATAACGACTGATTAGTGTAACAAAATCTGCTCCGTATTTTTTTGCTTTTCCCTCGCCAACACCATGAATATTGTATAATTCCTGTAGCGTAATTGGATATTTTAATGCCATATCTTCAAGAGAAGGATCCTGAAAAACGACAAATGGAGGAACTCCAAGTTTTTTGGCTACTTTTTTACGCAGTTCGCGAAGCATTCCCATCAAGACTTCATCTGCAGTTGCAGAAGATTTTGAACTGGCAACAATAGCGTCGTCTTCTGCATCACTATATTCGTGATCTTCAGACATCATGAAGGAAACTGGGTTTTTAATAAAATCCAAACCTTCCTGAGTAATTTTTATAACACCGTAAGTCTCAATGTCTTTTGAAAGATAACCTGTTACGAGAACTTGTCGCAGCAAAGCCATCCAGTATTTTTCATCGTGATCAGAACCTGAACCAAAAAAGGATTGTATATCTGTTTTATGTGCTTTAATAACGGCATTGATACGTCCGATTAAGGTAAACACAATTTCTTTTGACTTATAGATATGTTTGGTATCACGAACGATTTCAAGCAATTTAACAACTTGATCTTGCGCTTCAATTTTATTTTTAGGATTACGAACGTTATCATCCATATCTGCTCCTTCTCCGGTTTCGCTGTCAAATTCTTCACCAAAATAATGCAATAAGAACTTTCTTCGCGACATAGAGGTTTCGGCGTAAGCCACAACTTCCTGCAACAGTGCAAAACCAATTTCCTGTTCTGCAACTGGTTTGCCAGACATGAATTTTTCCAGCTTTTCTACATCTTTATAGGAGTAATATGCCAGGCAATGTCCTTCTCCGCCATCACGTCCTGCGCGTCCGGTTTCCTGATAATAACTTTCTAATGATTTTGGAATATCGTGGTGAATGACAAAACGAACGTCTGGTTTGTCAATTCCCATTCCGAAAGCGATTGTTGCAACCACCACATCTACATCTTCCATCAAAAACATATCCTGATGTTTTGCTCGTGTTTTTGCATCTAATCCTGCATGATAAGGAACGGCACTGATTCCGTTTACCTGCAGAACTTCGGCAATCGATTCTACTTTTTTACGGCTTAAGCAGTAAATAATTCCAGATTTGCCTTTATGCTGCTTGATAAATCGAATAATATCCGATTCAATATTTTTAGTTTTTGTACGTACTTCGTAATATAAATTGGGTCTGTTAAAAGATGCCTTAAAAGTATTAGCATCAGACATATCCAGATTTTTAAGAATATCTTCCTGAACTTTTGGAGTTGCAGTTGCCGTAAGACCTATAATAGGTACTTGGCCTAATTGCTTTATTATATTTTTTAGGTTCCTGTATTCCGGCCTAAAATCATGACCCCATTCTGATATACAATGCGCTTCGTCAATGGCTACAAAAGAAATAGGCACACTTTGTAAAAACAACACATATTCTTCTTTTGTAAGAGATTCCGGCGCCACATACAACAGCTTTGTCAATCCAGAAGTGATATCTTTTTTAACTTGGGCAATTTCGGTTTTAGTAAGCGAGGAATTCAGTACATGTGCAATTCCGTTTTCTGAAGAAAGGCTTCGAATTGCATCAACCTGATTTTTCATCAAAGCAATCAAAGGAGAAACAACAATAGCTGTTCCGTCCTGAATTAAAGCGGGTAATTGATAACAAAGAGACTTGCCGCCGCCTGTAGGCATTATAACGAAAGTATTCGTTTTACCTAAGATACTTGTAATGACTTGCTCTTGCAAACCTTTAAATTGGCTAAAGCCGAAATACTTCTTTAATTCCTTGTGTATTTCAATTTCGTTTGAATTCATTCTTTATATTAATGGTAATTTGTATAAATTTGCAACACATAAAGATACAACTTTCTTTTATACATACAAATTTTAAATATTCTGTTTTGATCACGAAAGAAAATATATTAGCAATAGCAAAAAAAACAATACTCTCTGAAAGTGAAGCAATTACAAAACTAATTGATTTTCTGGACGAAAATTTCTCCGAAGCAGTTCAACGAATTTACGAAACCAAAGGTCGCCTGATCGTTACAGGCATTGGAAAAAGTGCCATTATTGCTCAGAAAATGGTAGCTACTTTTAACTCCACCGGAACACCATCTATGTTCCTGCACGCGTCAGAAGCTATTCATGGTGATTTGGGAATGATTCAAAATGATGACATTATAATCTGCATTTCAAAAAGCGGCAACAGTCCCGAAATAAAAGTTTTAGTTCCCTTACTAAAACGTTTTGGAAACACATTAATTGCCATAACAGGAAATGTAACTTCTTTTTTGGCAAAAGGTTCAGATTACATACTTAATACCACAGTAGACATGGAGGCATGCCCAATAAACCTGGCTCCTACAAACAGTACTACTGCTCAGCTTGTAATGGGTGATGCCCTTGCAGTTTGCTTAATGGAAATGCGTGATTTTAAACCTGAAGATTTTGCAGTTTATCATCCGGGAGGCGCTTTAGGAAAAAAACTTTTGCTTCGTGTAAAAGATATGATCGAACACTCTTTAAAACCTATGGTTTCACCTGAAACTTCAGTAAAAAAGGTTATTTTTGAGATCTCTGAAAAAAGGCTGGGCGTAACTGCTGTGATAGAAAACAACAAAATCATTGGTATTATTACCGATGGAGACATCCGAAGAATGCTAAATGACGTAGATACTATTGCTGACTTAACTGCAAGAGATATTATGTCAAAAAATCCTAAATCAGTATCTTCAGAAACTATGGCAGTTGATGCTTTAAATATTTTAGAAGATTTTGCGATAACACAACTTATCGTTTCAGATAACGGAGAGTACAAAGGAGTATTACATTTACATGACATTTTAAAAGAAGGAATAGTATAATGGCAAAAAAAAACCTTGGCGAGATGTCATTTTTAGATCATCTTGAAGAATTAAGATGGTTATTAGTTAGAAGTACAATTGCAATATGCATTATGGCATTTGTTACTTATTTTGTTAGTGATTATTTATTTGATCAAATTATTTTAGGGCCAATAAGACCCACATTTTTTACTTATGTATGGTTCTGTGATTTATCGCACCAATTGGGTTTTGCAGACAGCATTTGTATTACCGAGCTGAATTTTATTATTCAAAACACAGAAATGGAAGGACAGGTAAACATCTTTGTATGGATGTGTATTCTGGCCGGTTTTATTCTAAGTTTTCCTTATATATTATGGGAAATCTGGAAATTTATCAGCCCTGCTTTATATGAGAAAGAACGTAAAAATGCAAAAGTTTTTATCTTCACCTCTTCCCTGCTTTTCTTTTTGGGAGTATTATTTGGGTATTTCATTGTAATTCCGATGTCTGTAAATTTCGTTGCAACCTTCTCTGTGAGTGATGTCGTAAAAAACCAATTTACACTGGAGTCTTATATGGGAATGGTAAAAACAAGTGTATTAGGCAGCGCCATATTTTTTGAACTGCCAATCGCTATTTATTTCTTAACCAAATTAGGACTTGTAACTCCTGTTTTTTTAAGGAAATATTGGAAATATGCCGTAATAATTATTTTGATTATCGCTGCAATTGTAACACCTCCAGATGTTGTGAGTCAAACCATTGTTGCAATACCAATGCTAATTATATATGAAGTAAGTATTCTGATCGCAAAGATTGTTTATAAAAATAAAATGAAAGAAAATGTCTGATATCATTCAAGAATTTAACGACTATCGTTCTAAAATGAACGAAAAATTACTAGCTGACAACAACAAGATTGTAAAGAGAATTTTTAATCTTGATACTAACGCTTATGCACCCGGAGCTCTTGATGTAAAAACAAAAGAACTTTTAGGATTAGTAGCATCTGCAGTGCTGCGTTGTGATGACTGTGTAAAATATCACTTAGAAACCAGCCACAAAGAAGGAGTTACCAAAGAAGAAATGATGGAAGCTATGGGAATTGCAACTCTTGTTGGAGGAACAATTGTTATTCCGCATTTAAGAAGAGCTTACGAATTTTGGGAAGCCCTTGAAGAGGAAGCTGCTAATTAGAAAATGTGTCAATTTGATAATTAGATAATTTCTCGAAATGCTCTAATTATTTAATTCTTAAGCACAAATCTAAATTTTGAAAACGCAATAATTTGTTAATTGATTTATCGGATTGATTATTTTACATTTATTTTGCCTTTCAAATCAAATTATAAAATTGAATAGTGAGTTTGTTTTTCAATTATCTCATTTTCTAATTATCTAATTATCTAATTGAACTAAATGAAGCTAAGAGCCGATAATTTAATCAAAACCTATAAAGGAAGAAGTGTTGTAAAAGGAATTTCTGTAGAAGTTAACCAAGGAGAAATCGTTGGACTTTTAGGGCCAAATGGTGCCGGAAAAACAACTTCTTTTTATATGATTGTTGGATTGGTAAAACCAAATCAGGGAAATATCTATCTTGATGATTTAAACATAACCGATTATCCCATGTACAAGCGTGCACAAGAAGGAATTGGTTATTTGGCACAGGAAGCTTCTGTTTTTAGAAAATTAAGCATTGAAGATAACATTCTGAGTGTTTTACAATTAACTAAACTTTCTAAAGAAGCTCAAATTGCAAAAATGGAAAGTTTAATTGAAGAATTCAGCTTAGAACACATTCGTACTAACCGAGGAGATTTACTTTCTGGAGGAGAACGCCGTCGTACCGAAATTGCGCGTGCGCTGGCTACAGACCCAAAATTCATCTTACTAGATGAGCCTTTTGCAGGAGTTGACCCTGTTGCAGTAGAGGATATTCAGAGAATTGTTGCTCAATTAAAGAACAAAAATATCGGAATTCTAATAACCGATCACAACGTTCAGGAAACTCTGGCAATTACCGACAAGACCTATTTAATGTTTGAAGGAGGAATTCTTAAAGCAGGAATCCCAGAAGAACTGGTCGAAGACGAAATGGTTCGCCGTGTTTATCTGGGGCAGAATTTTGAGCTCCGCAAGAAGAAACTTGAATTTTAGAATTTAATATATAAATGGTAAAAAGTAAATTTGAATTACTTTTTACCATTTTTTCTTTTACCCTTTAGCTTTTTACAAAATATTCTAGTCAACCGTAATAAACTGCAATTGCTGTAAATCTCCGTTATAAATATTCACATCTACATTATGTTTAATTCCAGGAACAGTAGCTTTTTCTGTAAACTGCCAAAACAGCCAGTCGTCTTCAATTTTTTCTCTGTAAAAATTATAATTGGCTATCCAGAACAAATATTCTCCGAATTCATCTTTTAAGAAATCCGAATAATATCTTTCCCCAGTATAAATTATCGGGCGCACTTTATAATGATTTTCTACTTTGAGAAGCCAGCGTTTTAAACCTTTCTTTAAACTGTCTATTGACTGATTTTTTGGTAATCTCTCGATATCCAAAACCGGAGGCAGATCTCCTTTTTCTAATTTTACTGTTTCAATAAAAAGGTTCGCCTGTTCTATCGAATTTTCGTTTGGACGATAATAATGATAAGCGCCTCGAATCATTTTATTTTCTTTAGCACCGATCCAATTTCGCTTAAACTGATAATCCTTTCTATCTCTTCCAATAGTAGCTCTAATAAATACAAAATCTATTGGGTATTTTTGCTCTAAAGTATCAACATAAGACCAGCTGATTTTTCCTTGATATTCTGAAACATCCAAACCTATAGATTTCCCTTCATGTTTTGCCAGAACCTGAAAATTTCGCACATCAGAAAGACGTTTATCTTCTGCTTCTTTTTCTGAAATTTTGTTAGCTTTAAAACCTAAATAATAGGCTAATCCACGGCGGTAATGATAGACACCCGCAATAAAAAGCAATGCTAAAATTGACAAACAAAGGAAACGCAGCATTCGGCCGAACAGTGACCAGCCGGACTTCTTTGAAACAGTTTTACGATAAGTTGTCTTTCTTCCCATTCAAATAAAACTACTTTTTGAAAAACACATTATTTACAACCGACAACAAAACATAAAAAATGATAATTACAGGTATAGCCATGTATTGAAGTAAAATCAGCAAAACAAAAGAAATCAGTAAAAATGACATTTGAAGTGCATTATCTTTGAAGTTAAATTTCTTTACTTTTAATGAAAATAGTGGAATTTCTGCATTTAAAATATAAGCACTGAATAGCGTAATAAGAAGTAAAACCCATTGGTTGGTTAAAATTTCTAAAACTATTAAAGAATCTGAAAACTCTATTACCAGAGGCAGACTTAAAATGAAAAGTGAATTTGCAGGTGTCGGCAAACCAATAAAAGAATCGGTTTGACGCGTATCGATATTAAAATTTGCCAAACGGTAACAAGAACCCAATGTTATAATAAAACCTAAAAAAGGAATAAATGGATGTGTTCCTAATTCATGTGCACTGTTTGAAAACAAAGTGTACATAACATAACCCGGAGCAACTCCGCTGGTTACCATATCTGCTAGAGAATCTAACTGCAACCCAAGCGGACTGGACACTTTGAAAATTCGGGCAAAAAAACCATCAAAAAAATCGAAAAAAATTCCTAAGCATACCATGTAAAAAGCCATTAAATAATTGGCTTCAGAAATATAAACTACTGCGATACAGCCACAAAAAAGGTTTATTAATGTGATTAGATTAGGAATGTGTTTTTTAATATTCATCTTTTAAATTAATTTGATAATGGTAAGCAACAAATTTAGCATAATAACCGCATCTAAAATAAGTTTTTAAAAGAGTTTTTTATTTGAAATTCTTTCTTTCGCAATATTTCTCAAAAGGAACAAATTAGATCCGTAAAATATTATATTTTTGATAAAAATTAAAACAGGCCTCGATCTGCTAAAATCTATCCGTTGAAGAAAATCTTTGTCTTTTTATTATTTTGGAGCTTTACCTCACAGTATGCGCAAACTATTCGAAAATATTCGAATGAATTTATGAATATTGGAGTTGACGCTGCTGCACTGGGAATGTCGAGTGCAGTGACTGCCTCTACAGATGATGTAAATGCCGTTTATTGGAATCCTGCAGGATTAACAAAACTAGAAGATCATCAAATCTCTTTAATGCATGCCAATTATTTTGCCAATATTGCTCAATATGATTTTATTGGATATGCAAGCCCGATTGACGACAGAAGTGCCTGGGGAATATCGATGATTCGTTTTGGGGTTGATGATATTATGGATACCACACAATTGATCGACAGCCAGGGAAATATAGATTATAACCGCATTAAATTATTCTCAACTGCAGATTATGGATTTACTTTTTCTTATGCCAGAAAGCTGCCTGTTGAAGGATTTCAATATGGAGTAAATGCAAAAATAATACGACGCGTAATTGGTAAATTTGCTAATTCCTGGGGATTTGGTTTTGATCTTGGACTTCAGTTTGAGAGAAATGACTGGAAGTTCGGATTGATGCTCCGAGATATTACAACAACATATAATGTTTGGAATATTGACGAAGAAGAGTATGAAAAAATCGCCAATGCAATTCCCGGAGAAAATAATGAACTGCCGGAAAGCACCGAAATTACACTGCCAAAAGCCCAATTGGGAGTTTCAAAGATGATTGAATTTCATAATGATTACAGCCTTTTGATCGCTACAAATCTAAACATGCGTTTTGAGCAGACTAATGATATTATTTCATCTAAAATAGTGAGTATTGATCCCGCAGTTGGTTTTGAATTTGGATATACTGATTTGGTATTTTTAAGAGCAGGAGCAGGAAATTTTCAGAATGTTACGCAATTAGATAATACAGAAAAACTAAGTTTTCAGCCCAATATCGGATTGGGTTTTAAATATAAAGGTGTTCAGGTAGATTATGCTTTAACAGACTTAGGAAATCAAAGTACTGCTTTATATTCTAATATTTTTTCTATAAAAGTAGATTTAGGTATTTTTAGATAACCATTACAAAACCAATATTTTTTTTTAAAATTTTAGATCATGAAAAATGTCATTTTCAAAAGAACCGTTTTTAGTTTACTATTCTTAATAAGCTTTATTGGATTTGGTCAAAGTTTACCTTTATCCAAAGAGGCCAAAATAAGTATTCTAACCTGCGGACTTGGTAACGAATCTTATAGTTTTTTTGGACATACCGCTATTCGGGTAGATGATCCTGGAAATAATATAGATATTGTATACAATTATGGCAATTTTGATTTTAGGACACCTAACTTTGTAGCAAAATTTGCCAAGGGTGATTTGCAGTATTTTGTTGGAGCGGCTTCTTTTCCTGATTTTATAAATGAATATACTGATGACAAAAGAAGCATTTTTGAACAGGAATTACTTCTTTCACAAGATCTTAAACAAAAGCTTTTTGATAAATTAAACACTGCTTTATATTCTGAAGATCGTTATTACACTTATAAATTTATTGATAAAAATTGCACCTCTATGGTGGTTGATGTAATTAACTCAACTTTAGGCGGAGATGTAGTGGTTAAAAAAGAGAATAAAGATCTAACCTATCGATCCATTTTATTTCCTTATTTTGATGGGCATTTTTATGAAAAATTGGGTACCAGCATAATTTTCGGAACAAAAGTGGATCAGTTAGGAACCACAATATTTTTACCTTTTGAATTGAAAAACAGTTTAGAAAAGACTACGTTTGACAATCACCTTTTGACGGGTAAAACTAAGACCTTACTAAACTTTGAGAAGGTTACTCCGTTTTCTTGGTGGAATAATATTTTTACTTACATTTTTATACTGCTGGCCATAATCTTGATTAACAATAAAAAATTAAATGAGTTTTATCTTTTAATTTTGACTTTAATGGGAATCTTTTTTGTTTTTGTTGGTTTTTATTCGCTTCATCATGAACTGGCGATGAATTACAATGTTTTACTATTTAGTCCGCTGCTGCTTTTTTTAATTATCTTTTCAATTTTAAAAAATAAAAGAGCAGTGTATAGACTTGCTCTTTTACATTTGACATTTTTAGTGGTCTATTTTATACTTATGATTAACAAGGCGCATTTTTTTATTACGCTGCCTCTTATAATTACTAGTGGAATAATCTTGGTTAGAATTGCAATACAAAACAAAAAGCGAATTCCGATTATAATATAAATTATTGTCCGCGGTAGAATAAAACTGTTGTAATCGTTTTAAATGTAATACTTAAATCCAGAAAAATACTTCTGTGTTTAATGTAATACAAATCATATTGCAGTTTTATGAGGCTTTCGTCTATAGATTCTCCATAAGAATAATTTACCTGCGCCCAGCCTGTAAGTCCGGGTTTAATAACATGACGTGTTTCATAAAACGGCATAATACTGGCAATTTCCTGAACAAAATGCGGACGCTCCGGTCTTGGCCCGATAACTCCCATATCTCCCTTCAAAATATTAAAAAACTGAGGAAGCTCATCGATTCTTGATTTGCGCATAAATTTTCCAAATGGGGTAATTCTTTTATCGTCTGCGGCGGCAAATACGGCACCATTAATTTCTGAATTGCTGATCATAGTTCTAAACTTATAAATCTCAAAAACAACTCCGTGCTTTCCAACGCGCTGCTGCGTATAGAACAAACTTCCTTTGTTTGCTAAAAAATTTCCGAAAGCTATAAAAGGAATTAACAGCCCGCAGATCATCAGACCTGTAACAGACAGTAAAAACTCTATTAACCGTACAAAACTCAAGTACAGCTTATTACTATTACTGCGGCTAAAAGGAAAAAAACGATAAAAATCTCTTGAAATATAATGAACCGGGATTCGCTGTGTTTTACTTTCGTAAACCTGAGTGTATTCTCTGATTATATTTCCTGCTTCTAATAAATGAAGTAAATGCTGGTATAAATCGGCTGTGATTCCATCTGTACTTTGACAGGCGATGACAATTTCTGCGACATTATTCTTTCTTACGAAGTCCTCCAAATTCTCTTTTTTAATTTCTTTTACATATTGAAATTTTGAATTTTCATTTGAAGCAGCATCTGAATTTACAAAACCTATAATTTTGTAATTTGGATCGACATTTTCTAATCCTAAAACCAAATCTCCTACCTGAATTTTATCACATATTAAAATCACATTTTGAGTAAAACGCTGAGAAGCGAGAAAATAGGCATAAAAAAATCGCCAAAGAAGTAATATAAAAAGTACTGTAGAATAAAAGATAAAAATCACCAATCGCTGTTTAGGAAGTTCTGGCGACAAAAAAGGGGTAAACAAAAAAACCGAAACAGTTGTTGTTACTGTAAAAATTACGTTTCGCAGAATCTGAAATTGATTGCTGGCGACTTGAAGATTATACATTTCGAAGATGAATCCGAAAATGTAAATGTAGGCAATAAGTAAAACTGGGGCATAGTAGTGTGTCCAGACAAAAGCAAAATAATGGTAATCGAATATCATGCTTACGCCATACAAGGCCGTCAAAACAAAAAAGGCATCAAAAACAGAAAGCAGTACTTTCCGCTCCGAAATCTCAAAATGTATTTTATTTTTTTTAGTCATTTATTCTAATAATTTGGGGGTAATTAGGCAGAGCAAATGTATCATAAAAAACATAAATTAATTCAGTGTACTTTCTTCTTTTTCAGGTTTTTTTGCCACTACAGAAAGTAGTGCCAAACCGTAAACAAATGCTGGCGCTGCGGTACGCATTGCAGCATGATTTATGGTTAAAAACCAAAATGCTAAAAACGAAAGTGCAAATATATTTCGCCGATCGTTTGCAAATAATATCAACGGAGTAAAGAGTAAAATCATTAAATCCAGTATACCAAAGGTGCCATGTTCTGCAACCATTCTTGTAACTTCATTATGAGAAGCAGCATTAATTCCAGTTTCTTCTTTTCTAATTTCTTTATTTTTTCCTACTCCTACTCCTAAAATAGGATTGTCTAAAAACATCTGAAATTCTGAAGCAATAAGAGTTTCTCTTCCCGACAGTTTACTTTTTTTTACTCTGCCAAGAGCATCCTTATTTGCATATCTTTTATTAATTAATCCGCTAGTTTGTAATGAAGAATAGCCCCAAACTCCAAGTCCTGCCAAGAAAGTAATAATTACTACCACACCAATTTTTGACTTAGCACGAGAATTTCCCTGATAATAAAGCACCATTAACAATAACGCGATCATGACGATTGCGGTGATTACTCCTCCTCTCGAAAAAGTAACAATACCTCTAAATGCAAAAATCAAAACAAATGAAGCATTTATCATCAAAAGCAGTTTGTTTTTTGAATTCAAAAGGAATTGTACAAAGAATATAAAAAGTCCTAAACCTAATACGGTAGACACTTGGTTTGGTCCAAATCCGCCTGACGTTAAAAAATTAGAATCTGTTCCTTTTACTACCTCTTTCACACTCGGAGCATACAAAAAAAGATAGACCGCTGTAGAAACTAAGGGCAATGATAATACGGTAATAACAGACTTTAGCCTTTCGTAACTTATTCTTCTCTCAAAACAATAAATCGCGCACATTCCTAAACAAACCGGACCAGTAATATTAAAAGCGATTGCCTTTCTAATATCGGTATCAAAATTTAAAGAAAAAACAGAAACGATAACACCTGGAATAAGAAATATAAAGAAAACCCAATATATAAATGCCCTGTTAGAAAAGCCTGAATAAATAATAGCGGTAAACATAAAAATCATGATGATATATTTACCCGCTTCATTTAGGATAGCACCGCCTGTCATCCTTAAAAGCACTTCTGCACCAATAACATACGCTGACATTATCAGTACTTCATTATTTTTATTTTTGCTTTTTATAATAAAAGCAAGACCAAAAACAACAATAGATAATGTATATAATGTTGAAATAAGAGGTAAAATAAAAACCAATACTCCTATAAAAACATGGAATAGGATCAAGTAAAGATATGATAATGAAGATTTTTCCATTAATTTAATTTTTGTAGGCCGCGATTAATTTTTCAATTACTTTATCCTTTGAATAATTTTTAATGACAGTTTCTCTAAAATTGACGCTTAAGTTTTTCCTAAGCAACTCATCATCTGTTACTTTCTTGAGCTGGCTTTTTACTTCCAAATCATTTAGGGGATCAAACAATAATCCATTAAACCCGTCTTGAATTACCTGAGAACAATATCCTGCATTTGTAGAAACAACTGCCAGCTGCGCCATAGCATATTCTAATAATGTTACCGGAAATCCTTCATCTGTAGATGCCAATACTCCAACAGTAGATTGTGATAATATATAATTAACATCGTTTTTACTGCCATACAAATGTATATGATTTTGCAGGGAGTTTGAGTTTATAAATTTTTTAATATTGTCTGAATACGAGTCAAAATAATCTTTTCCTATTAAATGAAGACTCCATCCGGATTGTTCTAATTTTAATTCATGAAAAGATTTTACAATCAAAAGATGGTTTTTAGGATCTTTTAGATTTGCTAAAAAAACGATTCGTTTGTTATCGTTCCCATTTAGAGTTGTCAGCTGCTGATTATCTTCACGCTTCGATACAAAATTTGGAAGAAAGAATACTTTTTTGCAATGCATATTTTTTATGTTCCAATCCTGCAGCTGAAGGTTGACAGTAAGTACAGAAGAGAAAAAATAAGATAAAGCAATTAATGTTTTATTTTCTTTTTTTGTTTCTCTAATGCGGGGACCATAATGATCATGCCACACAATTTTAATTCCGGGTAAAGTAAACTTTACTAAAACCGCTGTAAAAAAAGAAGAACTATGAGCATGAATTATATCAACTTTATTCTTTTTGAGATATGTTCGTAATCTGAAAATGGCGTTAAAATCAATTTGTTTTTTTCTATTTAAAAACAAATACGATACATTTTTATTTATTTGATTTAATAAATCTCCTTCTTTACGAGTAGCAATTAATCCAGAAAATTCGACTTCATCTGCTAATGCATTTGCAAAATTTACTGCCATTTTCTCAGCACCTCCAAGTGCCAGCGAATCTATAATTTGTACAACTCTCATTTATGCAAAAGCTTTTTAATTTCTGCCTCAAAAATATCAGTAGTATAATTTTGTGACCAGCCGGACGAAAGTGCACTTTTAGAGTAAAAGCATTGATTATCTAAAAGCATAGCTTCTATTGGAGCTGTATCGGTTTCTAAATTCATCTTCAATAAAATACCACTTTTTCCATAATCCAGCATAAAAGGCACACAGGATACCGAAGTCGAAATAGGAACACATCCCCAGAACATACCTTCGGCAACGGCTTTGGGCCAGCCTTCACTTTTAGATGGCAAAACAACAAAATGGCTGTTTTGATAGGCACTTTTTACTATTTCTAAATTTTGATTTCCTTTTAAAAAGATATGATTGTTCAATTTATTATTTTGAATATATTCTTCTAAAGATTTTCTTTCTACACCTTCACCATACAAATCCAGCACAGCGTTATGACCTTTTTCAATTAATCTTTCTACTAATTTAATTGCATACAAAGGATTTTTTCCTGAAACCAGACTTCCGACAAAGATAAATTTTATGCCTGAGTTAAAACTGGTTTTTTCAATGATCTCTTTATCAGACTCTGAATAGGTCGCTGTAAAAAAAGATTTTATGTTTTTTGATTGTTCCGGCCATTCTCCATAGACTAAAACCTGCATATTTTTGGTCAAAAAAGTATTATTTAAAATATATTTCTGCAGTCTGTAAGACCATGGCTGTTTACTTTCTGGATCCCAATTTCCGGCATATTTTGCTGTTTTTATTTTGCTGGGAAATAAAATTTGAACCAGACATCCTAAAAGTCCAACATTTCCAGGACATCGCAAATGAATATGATCTGCGGTCTGCATTGCTCTAAAAATCTGCCAAAGCACAAACGGTAAATTAATCATACTTTTTAAAACACCAAGCGGAGTTGTTAATGCCAAAGCAGTGATTTCTTTAAATGATATTTTTGAATGTTCGTAAGCTAAATCAATATTTCCCGCTTTTTCTTTACTTAAAGGACCAACAATGGTAACCGAATCAATATATTTTAACCAAATATTCATTTCGCGCACATAGGGAGCATAACCCAATAAATGAGCATTCTCTTTGTAATGAGACACATGGGTAATGATGGTAAAGTTTATTGGTTTTGGCACTGATTTTGTTTTTGAATAAAGTGAACGATTAATTAAATACTTCTTAAGATTTTTGGATTATTTGGTTCATGGCTTCCACATAACTGTCGATACCAAATTTTTCTAAAAATGTTTTTCTTGCGTTGATTCCCATATCATAATGTTTTTGGTCATTATTTTCTACTCTTTCAAACATTAAAATCATTTCTTCTATGTTGGGATTAAATTTAAAACATTCTATTCCGTCTTTTAATTCTGAAGAAAGTCCCGTATTATTTGAGATCAACAAAGGGGTTTGATTCATCATTGCCTCTAATCCGACTGTTGGCAGATTGTCTGATTTTGATGGTATCACTGCGTAATGGCTTTTGTTTAAATACGCATCTATTTCGCTATACGACAATGGTCCAACTATGTTTACAGCATCATTATGAGCGCCTAATTCCTCTATTTGTTTGTCGAGAATTCCGCCGCCTGCAATATTCAAAATTATCTTGGAGTTTTTAAACTTATTTTTATATTCCAAAAAAGCGCTGATTAAATCAATTACACCTTTTGAAGGTTCCAGACGACCTAAATACGATATTAAAATAACATCTGGATTTGATGCTTTTTTTTCGATAAATCGATCTCTCATTGGGTTTAATATCTTAATTCCCTTTGAGCTGTTAAAATATATTTTTAAATCTTCTTTGGCTAAATCCGAAGGGCAGATAACTGAATCTGCAAATCCTTTATAAAGTAATTGTTTTCTAATTTTTTTTAATTTCCTGCTCAAAGACGAACTGGAAACATCCTGCTGAATTTGGGTTGAAAGTGTATGGTAATAAGGAAACGTTTTAACGCTCCCAAAAGACAGTATTTTTGACACTATAGTGGTAATGTTAACATTTACAAAATGACTTATTATTACACTAGGTTTATACTTAATATAAATTTTAGCAAACCACAATGCATCACTAATTTTTACGGGTCTTTTTTCTGTTGGCCAGGAATAAACAAGCAGCTCTCCCTTTTCTAAATTTTCTTTGAACGATTTGATAAAAAATGGTTTATGAGAAATAAATACAACTCTGTTACCATTAAGTGCCAGATGACGAGCCAAGTAATAGCTCATAAAAGCAAAAGAACCTTCTGTATAATTATGTGCTATTAAGATTGTTTTCATTTTTTATTCTGACTAAGATCAAATTCAATTTATATTAATATGAATAGGGCAATTCGATCTTGAATTTATTTGCTTAAACTATTATAAAATTCAATATTTTGTACAGCAATTTTATCCAAGTGATATTTCTCAAGAACAAATTCTCTTGCTGCTTTACCAATTTCTTCTGCTTTTTCCTCGTTTCGAAAAAACCAAACTATTTTCTCAGCAATATCTTCAGGATTATAAGGATCGCATAACAATCCTGTTTTATAATTCTCTATCGTTTCTGGTCCCGGTCCTAATTTTGTAAATACAACTGCTTTTTTCATGGCCATAGCTTCTGGTGCTACTAAACCCTGAGTTTCCATATGAGATGGAAAAACACATACTGCTGCCGTCGCATATACTGCAGGAATGTCAGTAAATTTAACTGCTCCATGAAAATGAATATCGTTTATAATCTCTCCTAATTGAGGCAGTTCTTTTTCCTGGAGCATCTTGATATAGGAACTTCCATCAGGAAAAAACCAATCTCTGCCGTATATTTCTAATGAAACATCGGGATACTCTTTTTTTACTAAGGGAAAAGCTTGTATTAACTGTCGAACTCCTTTTTTCTCACAGACCGTTCCGGCAAAAACTATTTTTGGTTCTTGTTTATTAACAACAATAGGCTGAAAAAGTTCTGTATTTATCGGATTATTAATATAAGTAACTGGTTTGCTGTTGTAACTAAGGTATTTTTCTGTATGCTTTTTTACGAATTGAGAGACAGCAACAAATGCATCACTTTTTTTAAAGGATCTTTTTTCCTGAAATCCTTTCCATTTATTGATTTTCCTGTTTTCGCTTTCAGCAAAGAAATGATGACCGCCATGAAGCCTGATGATGTATTTAATATTTTTTATTTTGGCAATAAAAGCTAAACCAAGTTCTGAAGCTTCCACAATATTTATTGGTGCTGTTTTATGAACTTCTTTTATTTTTTTATTTATAGTTTTAAAGTTAAAATACCAAGAAAACAATTTTACTGTACTTCGTTTTAAACGATAGATACGAACACCTTCTAATGTTTCGGTTTCATTTTTTGAAGTATAATTGAGACCAATCACCGAAACTTTTATTCCTTTTTTGACCAATGCCACTGCCAAAGTTTTAACAAAACTTCCCATACCGCCATGCGGAAATCCTTCTTTAGGATATTCGTTTGTTAAGAAACAGATGTGCATTTTAAATAGAATTTATGGTTTCTCTTATTTTTGCAGCAGATTCTTTGTAATCCTCAAGTACAATATCTTTCCACTGATGCATTGCGGGACTGCATATTTTTGCAAGAGTTAATTTTGCCACAATTTCTTCTTTATCATTAAGCCATATAACGGCATCCTCACTTGGCATGCTTTTAAAATGCTGAAATTGATAAATAGTTTCTACCGACCAATCTTTTACATTTTTAGTCTGCTGATCGTAATTAATAAAAACACAAGGCTTATTAAACATTGCAAAATCAAAAGCCATTGTAGATCCTACATTCACTACAATATCTGCATAAAAAGCAGTACTGCACAATAATTTTACATCTTCTATTGAAGGATAAACTGCATTCCATTCGTTTGATGTATTAAAATACCATAAAGGCGCAATCTCCTTTATGAGACCTTTATAATTATTTACAACAGATTTATATCTTTCAGAAAAATCTACAGGACATCTTCTCAATACTATTTGATATTCATTCTGCAGACCAGCTTTTGTTAATTCTTCTGCAATATCATTCAAATAACTCGGATCATCTGGAGATGTTTTAGTGTCATCACCAGAAAAACAGATAATTTTTTTATCTGGATCTAAATTGTATTGCTCATAAAAGGTTTCCTTTTTAATAATATTTTGTTCATTCTCATAAAATTCAAACTGCGGAGTGCTTGTAATATGAATTTGCTCAGAAGGAATTTCCGGATAGTATATTTCTAATTCCTTCTTCATATGGTGAGACCAAACTAAATAATTATCCGCTCGCAAAGCCATTCGGGCTTTAGATAAATTATCCCAGGAATAAATTACAGTCGTAGTCTTAATTCCTAAATCAGCTGCGGCGGCAAAAATTGTTGTTGCTTTTAAAGCCCGCTGATGTGAGCAAAAAATAACTTTTGGCTGTGCTGCTTTTAAAATATCTTTTACCTCATCGTAAAAAATATTCTGGCGAATTGCTTTTTGATATTGCTTTTCCAGCTTTAAAATACTCGAATATTTTTTAAAAAAGGGAGCCGTTTTTTCTATTAATTTATAAAATATCTTTTTAGAAAATGTCTTTTGATTCCAATTCCAATTGGTTAATAATGATTTATTATTAACCAATTGAGCATTATAATAAAGTCTTGAAAGGCAGATTAATTCTCTTAAAAATTTCTCTTTGACTGATTCTTTGTAGACCGGAATTGAAATTTCATCATTAATTAAAACATTTTCTCTAATTGCTTTTAAAGTTTCTGAATCAAAATTATGAAACAACACCAAATCTTCACTAATACCCTCGAAGACACTAGAATATAGATAATTTCTAATCCCAACTCCGTCAGGAAAAAGCAGCATAATTTTATTATTTTCCATTTAAAAAACGTAACAAAAACGTTGTAAATCTAACAATTAGCACTTCAACTTTAAAAACAGAAACTGTTCTTATTTATTCCTTTCCAAAAAAATCTTTTAGAATTCTGGCTGTAAAAACTTTCGAGCCAGCATCGCTCATATGACCGCAGGAAGAAAAATATTTATCTTCTGTCACTACATTTTCATAATTATAAATTTCAGGATATGCTTTTTTAACTTTGTCAAAGTAGTTCATTCCCTTAACATTTTCGCACATTGGTGTCATTACTGATATAAAATTAATATTATTGGCTTTGCAGATATTTTTAATTTCTTCGTAATATTTATTATGAGGAAGCGGATTTAGATTAACAATATTGTTTTTCATATTCCCGTTTTTGTGTTTTTCGAGTCCACGATATCCTAAGTTATCTAGAATTCCTGTTTTTTTGTGCACTGCTGTCAGGAAAGCTTCTCTAAAACCTATTTTTCCGTCATATTTAATGTATCTGTAAAACGGTACATAATACAATTCATTATAATCTTCTTCATTTTCAAAATGCTTTCTAATTGTTTCAGAATTGTGAATGTACGGCAAAAACAAAGCCGCAATACCTTCTGCCTGATGCTCGTTAGAAAGATTTAAATCAGCTTCTAAAATGACATTTTTAATTGTGTACTTTCTCTCAATCATTAATTTCAACATTAATGAAGCTTCAAATAAATGTCCGCCGCTCATTCCGTAATTAAAAGTTTTCAAACCTTTATCCTCAAACATCTGTGCCACAAAATGATTGTTTGCACGAGAGGAACCCAATATGATCACATCAAACTTTTTGGCTTTTGAGTTTACCACAGTTTCAACTTTTCCGCGATTTCTGGACTGCATAAAAGCCAGCGTGTATAATGCGTCGAGAATAACTGCAATTAAGGCTGTTATAACAATTATTTTGACTGTATAAATTAAAAATTTCTTCATTAAAACTGAAAATATATAAATTCCTTGTAATCTGAGTAAGTTCCTAATGCTATAATTACGGCAATTGCAATAGCTAATTTAAGCATACTTCTTCTTCCTGATATAGGTTCTACTTTTGTACGATTGTTCCATTCTACCAAAACAAAAAGTGCAATCATTGGCAGTAATTCGTAATTGTAACGTTCGTTGTCTAAATATTGAGAACTAAAATTACCATTTGTAACAATTGTCTTTAAATACAAAACGGCGTCTGTTATGGTTTTTGCTCTAAAGAATACCCAGGCAACACAGGTTAGTAAAAAAGTCAATACAATATTCATTAGTACTCTGACTGAATCAAAATTAAATTTTAACTGTACCGTGTCTATATTATTTCGGTTGCTGTCAGATAATAACAGAGGCAGAAAATAAACTGCATTTATAAAACCCCACACAACGTAGGTCCAGTTGGCTCCATGCCAAAATCCGCTGACTATAAAAATGATAAATGTATTTCTGATTTTCATCCAGATTCCGCCTTTACTTCCTCCTAACGGAATGTACAAATAGTCTCTAAACCAAGATGAAAGTGAAATGTGCCAGCGTCGCCAAAACTCTGCAATATCTCTTGAGAAATAAGGGTAATTGAAATTTCTCAATAAATCTAAACCAAACAATTTTGAAACTCCTAATGCTATATCTGAGTAACCGGAAAAGTCACCATAAATTTGAAATGCAAAATATACCGCACCTAAAATAAGCGATAAGGAATTTACTGAAGTATAATGATCAAAAATAGCATTTGCGTATACGGCGCAGGTATCTGCAATTACGACTTTTTTGACTAAACCCCATACAATTTGATATATACCCTCTTTGGCGGTTTGAAAATTAAATTCTCTTTTTACTTTTACCTGAGGCAGTAAATGAGTCGCTCTTTCTATTGGTCCTGCAACCAAAAGCGGAAAATAGCTTACAAAAAGCGAATAATCTACAAAGTTGTATTCTGCTTTAATTCTTTTGTAATAAATATCAATTACATACGATAACCCGTGGAAAGTGTAAAATGATATTCCGACAGGAAGAATAACTTCTAATAATATTGGGCTTGCCTTAACTCCAATTGTATTTAGCAATTCTGAAAATGATGACGCAAAAAAGTTGTAGTATTTAAAGATTCCTAAAAAACCTAAATTGACTAAAATACTAAGCCAAAACCAAAACTTTCTGCTTTTTTCAGATTTCCCTTTTTCAATTTGTATTCCGGTGTAATAGTCCAGAAATGTCGAAAAAACTAATAAAAACAAGAATCTCCAATCCCAGCAGGAATAGAAATAATAACTCGCTACAATTAATAAGGCGTTTTGAGTGCTTTTGTTTTTATTAAAGACAAACCAATACAGGAAAAAAACTATTGGCAGGAAAATAGCAAAAGCTAAGGAATTAAAAAACATAAATTAAGTTAAGTATTTAAGTACAATATTAGAATTAATGACTAGAGCCATTTGCTAACAAATTCGTTTATAGGAATATAAAAGTCCCCAACATTTTCTTCTACTTTATCAGGACTCCAATTCCACCATTGTATTTTTTTCATTTTATCTATTGTATCCAAATCATATTTCATTTTTACAACGGCTCCGGGAATACCTCCAACAATTGCATAATCCGGAACATCTTTCGTTACAACTGTACCCGCCAGAATTGTAACACCGTCTCCAATTTTTACATTTGGCAGAATTACTGCATTCATTCCAATCCAGACATCATTGCCAATTGTAGTTTTACTAACAGCCGTTTTAATATCTTTTTTAAAATCTGACTGGCTTTTATTTCCAATAGAGATTTCTTTATTAACAAGATGATTAAAATGAGGAAATGTTGTAATCTCACTTACCATATGGTGTCCTGAATCTAAAATGAAGTTAACATCATTTGCAATAGAACAATATTTTCCTATTTCTAATGCCGAATTTTGATGCCATTGCCAGACAAATGCACCATTATGATAGGTTTTATATCCAATAGATACATTTTTTGCCTGATCTAAGTAGATTTTATGCTGCCCTTTAAGAAAATTAAAATATCCTTTTCCTAAAATTCCCCATAAAAATTTACGCAAAATTTGCTTCATTTTACTTTATTATTAATACTTGGCAAAATAGGTTTGTATAAGTATTTACGAATAATAACTTCTTTTTGTTTTCTTCTAAAAATCCTTAAACTGCTTTTGGTGATTAAGCTGCCAAATATCGTTTTTCTTTAGCGAATCTAAAAACAATTCGTTGCTATTTCCTTTTCCAAAATCATTTAAAGAAACCTGAACATGATGTGAGTCAATCATAGATAATGCTTCTTTTATACTTTTCTGAGAATAGTCTGTATTGATAATATCTGCGTGAACAGCTCTATTTTGCTGGCGTGTTCCTATATTAATAATCGGAATTCCGTAGTAAGGCGCTTCTCTAATTCCTGCGCTGCTGTTGCCGATAATAAATTGACTGTTTTTTAAGAGCGTCAGAAAATACTCAAAACGAAGAGAAGGAAAAACTCTAAATCTGGAATTTGATTTTAATTTTTGATAGGAATCTAATATAAACTGGCTGCCTAAATCGTTATTTGGAAAAATAACAATATAATTATGATTATCCTCAAGAAGGCAATTGACAAAGTCTTCTGCGTATTCCTTCATGGATTGAAATTCTGTTGTGACCGGATGAAACATTACAACAGCAAATTTTTTAAACGAAATTTGATAATATTTCTTTGCTGTTTCTAAATCGGGAAGTGCATTAGAAAACATAATATCAATATCGGGCGAACCAATTGTAAAAATAGATTCCTTTATTTCTCCCATTTGAATCAATCTTTTCTTGGCTTCTTTATTTGACACAAAATGGATATGACTTAATTTACTAACACTATGACGAATTAATTCATCAACAGTTCCAGACACTTCTCCACCTTCTATGTGCGCAACCAGAATATTATTTAATGATCCTACAATAGCACCTGCAAGTGTTTCTACACGATCACCATGCACGACAATCATATCTGGATTTATGCTTTTACAATAGCCGGACAGACCTTCGATCGTTTTCGCCAATGTAAGATCCATTGTGGTTTCGTGCGTATGATTTTCGAATGTATATACGTTCTTAAAATTACAACGATCGATTTCAATTAATGTGTAACCGTAAATTTCTTGTAAATGCATTCCGGTTACGAAAACAAAAACTTCAAATTCTGCTTCTTGCTCTAAGGTCGAAATCAATGATTTGATTTTACTAAAATCAGCTCGTGTTCCGGTTAAGAAAAGGATTTTTTTGACTGAATTACTCAAAATCTGTAAAATCTAATTGTTCATCGTTATCAATATCTCTTGATGCTGTTTTCCCGATTAAATCATTAAAGTGCTCCGCCAGAATTTTGCCAGTTCCAGGGCGTTTTACCCAGATATTTTCTTTCGTCAGAATTTCACCTTTTTTAATTGGCGCAATAGAACATACAGTAGCAAAAGCAAAATCAATTGTTACTTGTTCTTCCAGGGCGGGTTTTTTTGTTCCGCCTCGCATCAAAGCTATTTCTGCACTTGAGACGATTAATTCTCCGCAGGCTTTTTCATCCATACTGCAGACAATATCCGGACCGGTTCGCTGCATATGATCTGTAAAATGTCTTTCTAAAATACTGGCACCAAGTGCCACGGCGCCCAGACAAGCATTGTTATTTAACGTATGATCGCTTAAGCCGAATACCTTATCTGGAAAAGCTTCGTGCAGTTCTGTCATTGCACCAAAACGAACCAAATGAATAGGTGTTGGATATAAATTTGTAGTGTGTAATAAAGCAACAGGAACATTATGCTTATCAAAAACAGCAACCGCTTTCTGTACGCTTTCTATAGTATTCATTCCTGTACTCAAAATTACAGGTTTCCCAAACGATGCAATATGTTCTAACAACGGATAATTATTACATTCTCCCGAACCAATTTTGTATGCTGGTATATCAAACTTCTTTAATCTTTCTGCTGCTGCACGAGAAAATGGCGTCGAAATAAAAATCATGCCTTTACTCTCTACATAATTTTTAAGTTCCAGTTCATCATTTTCATTTAAGGAACAGCGTTCCATAATTTCATAAATAGAAACATCTGCATTACCCGGAATAACTTTTTTGGCTGCACCGCTCATTTCGTCTTCAACAATATGAGTTTGATGTTTTACTACCTCAACCCCGGCTCTATGTGCTGCATCTACCATTTCTTTGGCAGTCTGCAACGATCCTTCGTGATTAATACCTATTTCTGCAATAACTAAAGGCGGGAAATCTTGTCCAATTTTTCTGCCTGCAATTTCTATGTACGGATTCATAAATATGTTGTAAGATGTATTATTTGTTTTTGGAAAGAAGATATGCCGCATACTCAAAATCATTTTGATCGTCTATATCTACGCTGGCAAAAATATGATTTACTTCGAATGGAAAAGCATTTTCTGAAATAATAATGTCATTTAATATCAAAGAAGCTCTAGTAATATATAACAATCCATTTTCAAAAAAAATGGGTTCCAGATCCTGACTCCTCTGTCCTATCGTGTAATTAAAGGGAATAAATTTTTTATCCGCAATTTTTCCGAATTTTTGATGATTTCTTGAAACAGTAAACAAGCTGTCGCAATTTTCTTTCTTATAAATTTCAAATGCATCATCAAGCAGATTTTGCGGACGAAGAGGATTTGTCGGCTGCAGCAAAACTACATTTTCTACTTCTCCTTCTATAGATTGCAAAACATGTTTTAAAGCAGAAACTGTTGGTTCTAAATCTCCAGACAATAATTGTGGCCTGTCAATAACTTTTGCTCCAAATTCTAATGCCGTTTTTTTCACCTCTTCATCATCTGTAGTAACATAGATTTTATCAATTATTTTATTATTGCTCTGAGCATATAAAATACTGTGAACCAATAATGGATATTCGCCTAATACTTTTATATTTTTTTGAGGCAGTCTTTTAGAACCGCCGCGTGCCGGAATTATAGCTATTGTTTTCATTGTTTAAATCTCAGTTTTGCACGGTCAATAATCTCATTCATGCCTTTATTCCAGTTTTCCATAGAATATAAATCAGACGATAAAGCAGGAATTTCTATATTTCCTTGTAGAAAATCTTTTATGGCAATTTCCCATTCCGGAACAGCATATGGGTCTTTTATTAGTTTTCCCAGTTTTCCATATTGTAAAACTTCAGGAACACCTCCTAATGCCGAAGCTATGCCGTAATTACCGCAATGTAAAGCTTCTATCAAACTAAGTCCAAAACCTTCCTCGCATAATGTTGGAAAGAGATAACAATCTGAAGCTTGGAAATATTTAGGAAGTTCATTATTGGGAATCTTTCCTAAAAACAGTACACCATCCATTTTTTCTCTGGGATTGTTTCCAATTACTATCAATAAACAGTTTTTATAGTCTGAATAAATGGTCTGCCATACTTTCAAAATTAAATCTAGACCTTTTTTGGGTCTGTCGTTAGAGCACCAAACAAAAACTTTTTTATCATTAAAACCTAATTCCTTTCTTAAGGCAATTTTTTCGGATTCTGAAACTTTTTTAAATTTTTGAGTATCTATACCATTGTGTAATACTGAATAATAATTTGGCAATGCTGCAATCTGTTTTTTATGCTGCGAATAACTATCATTAGTTAAGAAAATCATTTCGTCTATAATTTCATAAAAATCACTTCCAGAATTTGGCTTTAGATAAGGTGGAAAACCGTGATAAAAAAACTGAATATAACATTGATTGGCAATTCCTTTAGAAAGAAGATATTTTTTTAATGGTTCAACCATTCCGTAATTATCAACAATCTGTATTATGTATTTCTGATTGGGAATAATTATCTTTTCGAGAGCTTGCAGGAATTCCAGCTTTTTTCGTTTCAAAAATTTACGCTGCAGTTTATGCCACAGTGTGAGATTTACAAAACTATATTCAATTCCGTTATATTTTTTTTCTGGTTTTGGACAAACAATGTAATCAATTTTATGATCGTGCTCTAAATAGTTCTTGTAAAGCGTTGTCCAGCTTCCTATTTTTGAAAAAGGAAGCGCAGATTGCGAAATCAGGATTACTTTTACAGAATCATTCATTTTTTTGGGTATATTTTATTGCTTCTTCTGTAGAAAGTCCTTTTAATTTAAGGCCGTAAAACCAAATTTGTTTTCTTGTAATAATCTTTGAGAAAACTTTGTATTTGAAAAAAAATGCAATTTTAGACAATTTAATTTTACTTAAATCAATTGAATTGTCAGGATAAAAATCATTTGGTTTTATTTCCTCTAAAGTTTGCTGCATCCAGTCTTCCTTTACATTTCCTAAATGAAATGCAAAATTATCTTCTGTAGAAAGTCTCCACATTCCTTTTTCTACTACGGGATAATCTAACAATTTGCTTTCGCTGTCTCCGCCCAGCATAAAGTTGGAATATTTTACATTTCTTTCTTCAAAAACTTCTTTTCTATATGTCGTAATAAAATGTCCGGCGCCAGCAACTGCTCTAAAATCTCCATTAGAAATCGTAAGGTATTTTTGGAGGTGAATCTCGTTGTACATTTCAGTATTTCCTACGCTTGCAGCAAATGCTTTTAATGCTTGCGGATTCTTAACTTTTGTAAAATAGAGTGATTTAGAAAACAGTAATTCAAACCAAATATTAAATGTGTGCGACTTTAGTGATTTTGAAGAAGGAGTAGGACATACGGCTCCGGTTTTTGGAAATTTTTCAAAAACATTATACGTTTCTTTTTGCCAGTCTTTCAAAAATAACACATCGGAGTCGGCAACTGTAATAAATGCAAAATCATGCCCTGAAATACCTTTTAAAATTGCATTTAACTTGCCAATATTTGTGGTATTAATTACCTCATGAATTTTTCCAGTTTCCCGAAGCTGATTTAAATAATCTGCTGTAATAGTATCGCTGCCGTTGTTTACAAGCGTTATATAGGTTTTAGGATGAATTGTTTTAAATAAAGATTCAAGACAGTACTTTAAAATCGTAAAGCTGTCTTTAAAATAGCCGTCCTGATTAGGAATATATACAGGAATTATGAGCTGATGAAAAAATTCATTTGGCTCTTGCGGCTTATCTTTATTTGGATTAAAACCTACTCGCATTTTTTTATTGTTCTAAAATTAGAATGTATTATTTTCCTTTTTTGGTTAAACTTTGAAAAATCAATTTAGGTATTTTGGCTAAAATTCTGCATGCTAAACTAGTCAATTTTAAAAACTTAAAACCAGTAAAATAATACTTTATCAAAAATAACAAAATGCTGATTTTGCTATGATTAAAAACTTCTCTTTCTAACTTATATTCTATATATGAAATCTGTTGTTTATTAAAATTCTCCTTTAATTCTATCAACAGCGTTTTGTGAAATTCTAAGAGTGCAACATGTCTGGTATTCAGTTTTAGTCCGCCGGATAAGTTCACTTTACTTTTTCGTATTTGTATAACCGAAGAATTTATGGTATAAATACTTTTAAAAGAGGCGTGATTTAAAATCAAAATATCATCCGAAAATAATCCGCTTGGATACTCTTTAAAAGTATAATTATTGAAATTTTTTGTTCTAAAAATATATTCACTTAAGGAACTTCTTGTCAGATTCTCCATTTTTCGCATTAGAGAATCTACTGCATTTTCAATTATTGGATGCGTGTATGTATTTGATATTTTTTGATTATTCTCATCTATCACAACAGTCGAAAACCGAATAACATCTATCTGTAAGCCGTTAATTTTATTCATGTGATGATAAAAATCCTGAATTACGTTCGTTTCCAAAACATCATCATCTCCTAATATCATAGACCATTCTTCACCATCAATTAAACTCAGACATCGTTTCCATTGTTTAACTAAAGAAATACTGCCAAAGTTTTCAGTAAATTTATGATACGTAAAAGCAAATTTTCCTTCAAATTCTGACAATAGCTCTTGAGGATTGGCAGGGCTGTTATCATCGCAGATGTAAACATGAAATCGCTGATCAACTTGATTGGCCAATGAGAGTAACGTTTCTCTAAAGAAATCGATTTTGAAATACGGAATAATTATGGCAATCATTTCTTAAAAAGTTTTTTCTTCACTTTATCGTATAAAAACCTACTATCAAATTGTGTAATTTTCTGCGGATGCAATACTGCATAGTTGGTAATAAATTCATTAATCCCGTTACAATTCAATAAGTACAATTTATTCCAAAGTTCTGGACGCATTGGATGGATGTTGACATAATCTAAATAATTACTTTGATTCAGTTTATCCCAAAAATCATAATATGCTGCAGTGTCAAAATCATCTCTGTGTCCCCAATTGCTGATTTTCTGTACTATTTCTTCTTTTTTTCTTGCCCATGATTGGTGAACAACAACTATATCGGTATAAAAACTAGGCGTTTTAGAATCTAATCTTGCAGTTTCGTTTTGAATTCCATTTGTAATAAATGAAAAACGCTCATTATTGTCTATGTATAAAAATCCGTCTTGAATTTCTTTAAATAATGTGATCAATTTTCCTCTAAACTGCATTGGAGTCAGTTTCGGAAAAACATTAAAAAACCAATTTCGCAGTAAAAATTTCTTTACCGTTTTAAAGTCATAAATATATTCATCTACATCAAGCTGTAATTTCCAGCCTTTTCTGCCTAATTTTTTTAGCAATAAATTACGTTCTCTTGTTTCACATTCCATAGGTGATAACGAGGGCACGTAAAAATCTTCAAAATAGATTTCGATAATATTTCTTTTATCAAATTCTTTAATCGAATCAAAAAACGACTGTGGAATTTCAAATTTGTTTCCACTCCAGGTTTGTCTGTTAATATCAATAGCCAAAACTATTTTATCTACATAATCGTAAAGAGTATTAATTGAAGTTAGTAAATATTCGTAGTCATAGGAAACAATATAACCAACTTTAATACTTGTCAATTTAAGCATAATAGAATTTATTTTTAAACAATTAGAGCTTATATGGGGAAACTTTATTTTATTTCTATTTTAGAATTTTCTTCAAGTTTTCTGTACAGCGCTTCTATCTTTTTTTGATTTACATTATAATCTAATCTTTCAATGGCAATTTTTTCATTTATTCTGCTTGCATTTTCAAGCATTTCCGGGTTATCGATTGCTTTAGAAATTAACGCTGCGATAGAATCAATATTTTCAGGATCATTAATCAAGAGACCATTAACCCCATCTTCTATAATTTCTGCAGAAACATTGCCGGGATTAGATTGTATTGGAAAAGCTCTCATAATAATGGCTTCCAATAAAGTATTGGCCATACCATCTGAAATATTATTTCCGATATATATTAGCGATTTACCCATCAATTCTAATATCTTTTTATGAGATAAATCATGACGTCCGTAAACTTTATACTTTAAATTATTCTTGTTAACATAATTTTGAACTACAGCATGAGCTCCAAAAATAACTACTTCGTATCTGCTGATCTTATCTTTTAAACGTTCTAGAGCTTTGATAACATTTAATGCCCTGCCAAACTCATGATGATATCCTTTTACTAAAATTATTTTTCTTTGCTCAATAGGCTCTTTATAAGCTTCGAGTTCCTGTATTTTAAATCCGCCACCGGTCGGAATCATCTCAAAACTTGTCCCTTTAAAACCTAAATTATAAGCAATTGGATAATCTCTTTGACAATCGGCATGTAAATAGTCTGCCCGTTTTAGAACATCTTTAATTCTATTTTTATGATATGGAAAATCCTGATAATAAAAAAGATCATTTCCCCAGCATGAATAAAGCCATTTGATGTTTGGATATTTATTCATTGTCTTAACTATCGGATACGATGCGGCGTGCATCTCAAAGCTGTGAACAACATCTGGATTGATTTGCTGAATAACTTTCTCGATCGCTTCGTTTTCTGTAGTTTCTAAATAAGGCTGTAATGATTTGTATAACTTCGGGAATTTTTTTGACAGCCAATACTCCCCTTTTATATAAGGTAACTTTCTTTTTTTCCAGCCGCTAATCTGATTAACTGTTTCAAGAGCATCTATTTTTCCCTGATTTGAAATATCAAACCAATACAATTCATGTTCTGAATTTTTTAAATTTTCAATCCATCGCGTGGAATGTATAGAGTGCATTGAAACAAATAAAATTCTCATTTTTTAGATAGTATTTTTATCATTTTTACTGTTTATACTTTTAAGCATATTTTTAGAAATTCTAAAAAAATCATTGATTGTTAATGTGCTTAAAAAAAACTGAATTGAACTAATTTTGAAAAAATTTTGCTTTGTAAAATATTTTCTCAAAAAAGAGGTTTGAAAAGAGTTTATCCTTTCATTAAACAATTCAACATCATAAATTTTATGTGTTTTATTACTGCTTTTTAAAAATTTAAAGAGATCTATCCCTAATTTGCAATCTTGTATTGTATTAGGAACTGCATTAATTACGATATGATTTATTTCTTGTTCAGAAAAGTGATTTTCTAAATCAAGCTTATTCAACATTCTTTTTCTGCACGCACTTGCTGCATTATGTTGAATTTCTTTTTTTGTATTTGAAACCTGATTACTGTGTATTCTATAAAACAGCAATACCTCATCAATATTGGCAAGTCTTCCTTTAAAGGCTAATCTTGTCCATAATTCATAATCTTCTGCCGGTTCAAAATTTTTATCATACTTATTTTCTTCCAAAACCTTTTTTCTGACCATAACTGATGGGTGGCAAAAAGCGGTTCCAAAACAAAGTTTTATTTTTATTTCCTCATGAGTGCGAGGATGTTTTAAAATATCGTTAGTACCTATAATCTGTATAGCAGTACCACACAATATTATTTCTGGATTACTGTCTAAAAAATTTACCTGCTTTTCAAATCGGGTTTCAGCACAAATATCATCACCATCCAAACGAGCAATATATTCTCCATTTGCAACACCTATTCCAAAATTCAAACTATCGGTATAACCGGAATTTTTTTCTTTTCGTATAAATTTTATTCTGGAGTCGTCATATTTTTCAATAATTTCAACCGTATTATCGGTAGAGCAGTCGTCTATAATTATCAATTCAAAATCCGGAAAAGTTTGGGTTAAAACACTGTCAATAGTCTCCTTTATATAGTCTTCGCAATTGTAAACCGGCAGCAGTACAGAAACTTTAGGCATCTAGTTATTAAATTTAAATTTTACTTTTTATTAGAGCGAAAAAAAACATTTTTGATGAATCTAAAAGGAGCTAACAGCATTTTCCCAATTCTATAATCAATAGACTTACGAAGATTATGTGTTGCCTTCTCTAAAATTTCCATTTGCAGGAAGGTATTATTGATCATTAATTCATGATTTGCATTCCATACATCTTTATGTTTTAGATAAATGTATTTCCACAAATCATATTTATAAAATTTATTTGCTTCAGAATTTCTTGATATTGGTTTCCTTCTGTAATTAAAAAGAAATTCTTCAATAATAATAATTTCCCATCCTGCTTTGACTACTGATAAATTAAACTCCCAATCTTCATATCCTTTTCGCATTTTTTCGTCGTAGCCGCCTGCATCCTGCCAGCATTTTTTTCTAAACAAAGTATTTCCAGATGCATTATTATGCAATAAAAAATTCTCAATAGATCCACCTTCCGGTTTAAACATTTCTACAATTCTTTCTTCAGTAAAAACTTTAATCCAACAGCTGACCAATCCTGCTTTTGGATTTTGAATAAGAGAATTTAAAGCTTTCGAAATAAAAACAGTTTCAAAATAATCATCAGCATCCAAAGTCAAGATAAAATCTCCTTTTGCCTGTTTAATACCATTATTTCTTGCGGCACTTGGCCCCGCATTTTCCTGGTAAATTATAGTTAGATTTTCCTGATTTAAATTTTTAAGAACTTCTTTTGTCTGAACATCAGAGCCGTCGTCTACAATAATAATTTCAACATTTTTATGCGTTTGATTATTAATAGATTGTATTGCTTCCTGTATATATTTGTAATCATTATAGCAAGGAATAATTACAGAAACCAGCAAATTACTATTTGATTCCATAGTATTAAACTAAATATTTTTTACCCACTTCCCTGTTTTTAAAAACACTCGCCATAATACTTTTTTTATCGATAAGATTATATTTCGTTTTATTTATCTGGTAATTCTTAAAATTAAGCTTGAATAGACTTACAACTGCTTTTTTCAAAAAATGCATTCTCATCTTATCAATCTTCTTATAATCATCTGAGTTTACATCTCCGTATTTTACTTTTATTCTATTTAGAAATTTCTTGTAATATTTTTCAGAACCAGCAGGAAAAGTAAAGGAATAATTATTATCACTGTCATGGTTTATTACTGTTCTGGGTGTAATTCCAATTTTCAAATTATGATAGAGCACACGCTGGCAGAAATTATCATCTTCGCCATATAAGAAAAAGATTGGATCAAATCCTCCAACAATTTCGAATGTTTTTTTTGGCAGAAACCAAGCGGCAGCATTGATCATTTCGACTGGATAAATTTCTTTAAGCTTGTTGTTTAAAATAGAATCTGAAATTAAATCTGAAGAATGACGATTTATATAATACAAAAAACTAATATCCAGCTGAGATCCTTTTCCGTCTGAATGTATCGGACTAATAATTCCAAAATCCGGATTATTAATTGACACTTCTAAAAGTTTTTCCAGAGTATCTTTTTCTATAATAGTATCTTGGTTGAGTAAAAAAACAAAATCGCTGTTTTGTTGTAGTGCTAATGAAATGCCTATATTATTTGCGCCACCAAAGCCCAAATTTTCTTCAGACTCTATTAATCTTATTTTTTGAGAATAATTATTTTTTAAAAATGCAAGTGTATTATCTGTACTGCAGTTGTCTACAATAATAATTTCTGGCATCAATGTACTTTTTAAGATTGATTCTACACAATCCTCTATCCATTTCATACCGTTGAAAGTAACTATAACTACACTTATTTTCATTTTTTAATCTGGGAACATTTTTAAGTAAATTATTATCAAAAAATTTTTTTACACTTTCTTACTAAATCACCTACGAAACTATAACTTTTAAAAAATTTCCATCTTCTTTTCGGATGAAAACACCAAAAAATAGATTTATATAACTTTCTATTTAGTAAGTCTGTCTCATTAATTTGATTAATCTGGTTAATATATGTAGCTTGATTATCATGCAGTCTAAAGGAAACCAATTCTTCATCAATAAATCCGATTTTATAATATTTCATTAGGCGATACCAATAATCAATATCTAAAGCCTGTTTTAAGTTTTCATCAAAAAAACCAACTTTTCGGAAGCATTCTTTTTTAAGTAAAACTGCTGTAGGTTCACCGATTTTGTTTAAAGGCTCTTGCATTAAATATAAATCAGACAAATATTTTTTACCATTTATAACACCTTGTTGAACTTGTATCGCAGACCATTTTTTATGTAATGTTCCTCCATAATCAACCCATGCAATATGTGCTGCATTTTTTGGATTATGTAAAATAGTTCTTTTACAATAAACCAAACCTATATTTTTTTCTGATATTACTAAATCAATCATTTTTTCAATACAATCCGACCGCAGTAAGTCGTCTTGAAAAAGAAACTTTATATAGTCTCCATTTGAATATTTTATGCAATTGTTCCAATTGCTACCTATTCCATTGGGTTCATGATCGTATATATAGAAAGGTATTTCGGTTTTACTGTTAAAACGTTCTATTATCTCTAAACTTTTATCTATTGATTTATCGTCTGAAATGATAATCTCTAAATTAGAATATGTCTGATTAATAGCTGATTCTAAAGCTTCCTCTAAGAATAAATCTCCATTATATATTGGGATGCAAATGGATACTAGTGGCATTTTCATATATTTTCTAGAATAATTTCATTACTAAACAATTTGACAGCATATAATGTTTCAATCAACACACCTTAATTAATGCATTTATTATACAGATGGATTTATTTTTTTATTTTCTTTCTTATTCTACGAAAAAGGACATATATCAATTTTCTTATTGAGTAGCCTGCTAATGTATATTTTTCCTTGCAAAGAGTTGGCGCATATCTATTCATTATATCATGTAATGCCTGATAGATTTCTTCTTCATATTTGAAATTATAATATTCATTTATTTTATAATATAAATTGGTCCTATAATGTATCATTCTTAAACTTTTATGGCTTACAGAAACACCTAAACCGAAAACCCTATAAACACACATAATTTCTTTAAATAGATAGAATTTACCAAATTGAAATAGGTATGATGCTAATGCAATATCTCCGCTATGAACTTTTAAAAATTCCTTTGGAAATGTATTGTTCTTATTCAAAAAAACATTCTTAAAAACAATTGATGCTGTCGGTATGTTCCATTTATACAATAAACCGTACAAGCTATATTCATAATCAATCTCTTCTAGAGGCTGATCAATAAACTTCTTTTCTTCATCTTCGAAAAGAAGAACTTGACAGCGATGAAAACACATTACGTAATCAGGATTTTTTTCTAAAAAACCAACTTGTTTTTTGAGTTTAAGAGAATCCGTCCAATAATCATCACCTTCACAAATGGCAATAAATTCTCCTTTACCAGCCTCTAGTACAAATTGAGAATTTAACATCATTCCAATATTTTCTTCATGCTTCACATACCTTATCCAGTTCCCTCTTGGATGATTTTGTATAATCGATTTTACAATTTCATCAGTCCCATCCGGAGATGCATCATTAGAAATAATCAATTCAACATCAAAATCAACATCCTGCATAAGCACGCCATTTATTGCTTCTTCAATAAATTTTTCGTGGCCATACGTTATCATGCATACGCTGACTTTTAGATTTTTTGACATTTTTGGTTTATTAAATTAAATCAATTATTATTCTAATTTCCATTCAAACTGTGGTCTTATAAAACCTGGTTCTCTTCCCATATAAGTTCCTAGTTCACGACCAGAATCAACAACGGTAAAAGAAATAATATCTTTTTCAACAAAAATTGGCTGTTTTGAATCTTCTACTATAAAAAGTGACAGAAAATATTGCCCTGATTGGAAAAAAGATTTTGGAAAATGGCATTTAATATTATTGACACCTTTTTTTAGTGTAAATGATCCAGCATTAGAAAATGAAAACATTGCTTCTCCCATTTCATTATACAAATGATATGTTATATGATATCTTTCGGCTTCTGGGGCTTTTATTTCTATCTTTGTATTAAGAACAATTAACTCATTTTCCTGCAGTACATCATCTGAAGTTTGTCCCAAATTATACAATGAAATTTCATTCAATTTAAATACAGGAAGATCATGCTCTTTTCCAAATGTTTTTAAATTCATTGCTTCTGCTTCTCCGCCAAGATAGTAGCTTACAGCATTTTCTATATCACCTTCAAAAGCTACTTTTCCGTGTTCTAAAATGATTCCTCTTGTACACAAACTTTTTACTGCAGCCATATTATGACTCACAAATAAAACAGTCCGGCCTTCTCCTTTTGAGATATCCTGCATTTTTCCGATTGCCTTTTTCTGAAATTCGGCATCTCCTACTGCTAAAACCTCATCAATAACTAAAATTTCAGGTTCCAAAAAAGCTGCCACTGCAAAAGCTAAACGAACTGTCATTCCAGAACTATATCTTTTTACAGGGGTATCAATATATCTTTCGCAGCCAGAGAACTCAATAATTTCGTCTAACTTAGATGTAATCTCTTTTTTGGTCATCCCTAGGATTGCTCCATTCAGAAAAATATTCTCGCGTCCTGTCATTTCACCATTAAAACCAGTACCAACTTCTAGTAAAGAAGCAATTCTTCCTCGAGATTTTATGCTTCCTGTAGTTGGGGCAGTAACTTTTGATAGTATTTTTAAAAGTGTAGATTTTCCGGCTCCATTTTTACCAATGATACCTAAAACCTGTCCGCGCTCAACTTCAAAATTAATATTCTGTAAAGCCCAAACATAATCAGAAGATCCTTTGGTAGAACGATCATTTGTATCGCCGATTTTTAGATACGGATTTTCTTTACCTCTTATCTGGTGCCACCATCTATTTAAGTCATGGCTCAAAGTACCAGTACCAACTTGTCCTAAACGGTACTGTTTGGATATATTTTCGGCTTTTAATATTATATCTTTTTCCAATTGAAATTCTATTGATTATGAGTGTCTATATTTAATCTGAACAAATATTTCTAAAATAAATTAGACCGTATCTATAAAACTTTTTTCAGTTTTATTAAAAACTAAAAGTCCAATAATAAAGGCGGCGATTGTAAAAATTAAAGTATATGTTAATCCCGAAAACGAAATTTCACCTATATTTAATAACATGTATCGAGACGTTTCTATAATATATGCTAATGGATTGTAAGCAACGATCCAGGCGTATTCAGGCATTTTTTGTTTGATCAATTCCATCGGATACATTACTGCAGACAGATACATTAGTAATTGGATTCCGAAAGTAATAAGATAACTAAAATCACGGTATTTGGTCACCATTGAAGAAATGAGCATTCCTAAACCCAATCCTAAAATACCCATAACGGCTATCAGAATCGGAAAGAATAGTAACGAAATATTTAAAGTTAGATCTGAACCTTTAAAATAATAAAAAATATAAAAGGCAATAAAAATCAAAAACTGGATTCCGAATTTTATTAAATTAGAAATCACAACTGAAAGAGGAGTTATAATTCTTGGAAAATATACTTTGCCAAATATGGAAGCATTTGCTTTAAACGTATCAGAAGTACCATTGAGACAAGCTGTAAAATAATTCCAAACCGTAATTCCTGCCAAATTAAATAAGAATGGAGGAACATTTCCTGTATTTATACCTGCAACATTATTAAATATTATGGTAAAGGTTACGGATGTAAATAAAGGCTGAATTAAATACCACAGCGGCCCTAAAACGGTTTGCTTGTAGACTGTAATAACATCTCTTTTTACAAAAAGGAATAATAAATCTCTATACTGCCAAACTTCTTTAAGATTAAGCGAGAAAAATTTATTTTTTGGTGTTATTTCAAACAGCCAATTATTAGATTTGTTTGTATTGTTCATTTTAGTTTTATTACAATTTAATTGTAATAATGGTATTTAATTTAGAAACAATTATACGTTCTCTTAAAACATTTTAAACAATGATGCATCTGAAAAATTAGGCAACAAATTAACAAGATTTTTATTCTCTTATAAATTGTATTAAAATGCAAAAAGGTGTTTTTAAAAAAAACACCTTTTATATCTTCGCCAAAAGTAACATTTAATTTCAAAAAAAAAATTATTTATCCAAAACTTCAAAAGTTGAATTCATACTTTTAAATTCTGGGACAATTTTTTTCATTTTTGCAACAATGTCATCATTATCATAAAAATCAGCTATTCCGATTAATTCATCAATATCAATATGTAGATTTTGATACTCATCCTGTATTTCCTGGGCAATCATAATTTTGTTATGATATGTAGGTAATGTCTTAGAAGTATCATTTAACAATTCTTCGTATAATTTTTCGCCCGGTCTTAATCCAACAATTTTTATTTTTATTTCTTTGTCTGGAATGAAACCAGCCAGCTTAATCATTTTCTTAGCCAGATCTATAATTCTCACGGGCTTACCCATATCGAAGATGTAAATTTCTCCACCATTTCCCATTGCACCAGCTTCCAGCACCAGCTGACACGCTTCTGGGATAGTCATAAAATAACGAATAATGTCCTGATGTGTAATTGTAACTGGTCCTCCTTCTGCAATTTGTTTGGTAAACAACGGCACTACAGATCCGTTTGAGCCTAAGACATTTCCGAAACGAGTAGTAATAAATTTTGTCTCAATTTCACTATTCTCTCTTTGATTTTTCAGAGATAAAGATTGAACATATTTTTCTGCTATTCGCTTACTAGCTCCCATTACGTTGCTAGGATTAACCGCTTTATCTGTTGAAACCATTACAAATTTTTTCACATGATATTTACATGATAAATCTGCTAAATTCTTTGTTCCTTTTATATTTGTGAGTATTGCCTGAGCAGGATTTTCTTCCATTAATGGAACATGCTTGTAGGCTGCAGCATGAAAAACAACATGCGGATTATAATTATTGAATGTTTTCTCTAAAGCTTTTTTACTTCTAACATCTGTAATTACAGCTACTATTTTAGTAGAAGAATTCATGGCCTGCGTTTCTAAGCATAAATTATGCAGAGGTGTTTCTGCATGATCCAGCATAATTACTTTTTTAGGATTAAACCCTAATACCTGCCTAACAATCTCGCTTCCTATGGAACCCGCCGCTCCTGTAATAAGAATCGTTTTATCTTTTAATTGTTTAGAAATAGATTTGCTGTCTAAGACAATTGGTTTACGTTCTAATAAATCTTCAATCTGTATATTTTTTACCTTTTGAGAAATTTCCTTTTGGTTCTCCCAATCCGAAATCAAAGGCACTGTATATACTCTATAATTGAATTCTAAACATTGATCAACAATTACTAACTGCTCTTCTTTTGATAAGCTTTTATCTGCAATAATAACACCTTCTGCAGCGACAGAACGCATTAAAGCCGGCAGTTTCTTTCTAAGGATTAAAATTGGAAGATCCAGCATTCGCTTAGAAGCATTTTGATTGTTTTTATCTACAAAACCTACAATTTTAAAACGAGATGGAGTTTCAAATTTCAAAGCATTTGCAACAGAAATTGCATTTGCATCTGTTCCATAAATAACTGTTCTTATTAGCTTAGAATTAGATTTTTCAGAAAAATACATTTCAAAAGTCTGCTTCACTACTACACGATATAAAAATAAACCGCAAAACGAAAGAACCAGATTAATAAATAATGCAGTATTTAAAAAAGCCTTATGCCCTGTGTAAAGCTCGAAAATTAAGTTAAAGAATAAAAAGAAAACTAAAACTGACATTTGAGAAAACAACAGTTTTATAGCATCAATGTAAGAAGAGTGTCGTATAATTCCAGAATAGGTTCTAAACAGCCAAAAGAAAAAGACATTTACCACTATTAAACCTGAAACAATATAAAATTGATGAGGCGTAATAATATACCCTATTGCTGTGCCTTCAAACAACATATAAGTAAAAGTAAACGAGAAAATCAGAACCATTACATCTATAGCAACAATAATCCACCTCGGAAGGTAACTAAGGTTATTGATGTTAGCCCTCAAATTTCTGGGAGAAAGAGTATTGTACAACACTGAGGATACTTTGGTTTGTTTATCTGTATTCAATTGGATTTGGTTTAGAACTTTATAGTATAGGTATTACAAAAATACAAATTAAAATTTGCAATAAATTATTTAAAATGCAAATTAAACTTTAACACCTTTTCTCTTTTGTTTTAAAAATTCTAAAAGATAAGATCCATAACCAGACTTTACTAAAGGCAATGCTAATTCTTCAAGCTGATTATCATTTATAAATCCTTGTCTCCAGGCAATTTCTTCTATACAGCCTACTTTTAACCCTTGTCTTTCTTCTAAAACCTGAACAAACTGGCCAGCTTGCATTAAACTATTAAAAGTCCCAGTATCAAGCCAAGCTGTTCCTCTACTTAGAATACCTACTTTTAAAGTTCCTTTTTCCAGATACATTTTGTTTACATCTGTAATCTCATATTCTCCCCGAGCACTTGCTTTAATGTTTTTGGCAATTTCAACAACAGAATTATCATAAAAGTACAGTCCTGGAACAGCAAAATTTGATTTTGGATCTGCAGGTTTTTCTTCAATAGAAATGGCTTTTAGATTCTCATCAAACTCAACTACACCATACCTTTCTGGATCCGAAACATGATAAGCAAAAACTACACCTCCATCAGGTTTTGTATTCGACTTTAAAAGCTCTTGCATATTAGATCCAAAGAAAATATTATCTCCTAAAATCAATGCAACATCGTCATTACCAATAAATTTTTCTCCAATAACAAAAGCTTGTGCTAAACCATTTGGAATTGCCTGCTCTTCGTAACTAAATTTACACCCCAAAGAACTACCGTCTCCTAATAATTTTTTAAAATTTGGTAAATCATGTGGTGTAGAGATTATTAATATTTCATTTATTCCTGCCATCATTAAGGTTGATAATGGATAATAAATCATCGGCTTATCATAAACGGGCATCATTTGTTTACTCATTGCAAGTGTCAATGGATGTAAACGAGTACCAGAACCTCCGGCTAAAATAATTCCTTTCATATATTTTTAATTTATATTTTGGATTCTAGACTTTAGATTCTTTTTGACTATTTAGAATTATAAAATCAGATCTCAAAATTATTTAAATAAACATTTTTTTTAAACTTTCTTTATAATCCGGAACCTCTAAATTATAAGTTTCCTTAATTTTTTTCTTATCTAACAGCGAAAATTCCGGACGCTTAGCTGGTGTAGGATATGACGATGATGGAATCCCGCCAACTTTACAATCATAGTTTCCAAAATCTTTTATTGTCAACGCAAACTCATACCAACTTATTTCACCTTCATTAGAATAATTATAAATTCCTGGGATCCAGTTAGACGATTCAACTATATAAACAATCGCCTGTGCTAAATCAGCTGCATAAGTTGGAGAACCAATTTGATCGTTTACAACATTAATGGAGTCTCTTTCCTGCATCAAGCGCTGCATCGTTTTGACAAAATTATTTCCAAATTTGCTATACACCCAAGAGGTTCTTATAATAATTGCATCTGGATTTTCTTTTAAACAAGCAATTTCGCCTGCTCTTTTACTTTCTCCATAAACATTTATTGGATTGGTTTCTGCTCCTTCATTTAAAGCTACAGAAGAAGAACCGTCAAAAACATAATCCGTTGAAACATGGATTAATTTCACATTATTTTCTGATGCGTATTTTGCAATTACTTCTACTGACAAATGATTTATAGTAAAAGCTAAATCTTTTTCCGTTTCGGCTTTATCAACCGCAGTATAAGCACCACCATTTAAAATAATATCAGGTTTAATTTCGTTTAATTGAAGCTTAAGGAGTTCTAAATTATCTAAAGTAATTTTAGTTCTGTCAGCAAAAACCCATTCGTATTGCGGATATTTAATAGATATAACATTTAATTCAGAACCCAGCTGTCCATTTGCACCAGTTACAAGTATTTTTTTCATTAAAACAAACTATTACATTCTTCAATATATGGAAGTATCTGATCTTTATCAGAAACAATCGCATCGTCTAGGTTCATTCCCCAGTCAATATTTAAAGATGGATCATCAAATTTAATTCCGCCCTCTGAAGCCTTGTTATAAAACTGATCACATTTGTACATCACAGACGCTGTTTCACTAATAACCGAAAAACCATGAGCAAATCCTTGTGGCACCAATAATTGTTTTTTATTTTCTGCTGACAGTAAAATACTAAATGATTTTCCGTAAGTTGGAGAATCTTTTCTTAAATCTACTGCAACATCAATAATTTCTCCTTCTAAAACACGTACTAATTTAGTTTGTGCAAATGGAGAGTTTTGATAATGTAATCCTCTTAATGTCCCTTTTTTTGAAAAGGATTGATTATCTTGGACAAAATCAATGTTAATTCCTAAATCTTCAAATTTTATTTTGCTATATGATTCAAAAAAGTACCCTCTTTCATCACCAAAAACTGTTGGTTCTACAACAACTAAATCTTGTATAAATGTTTTTTCAATTCTCATATTATAATTTTAATCGTATTTTATTATTTAAAAAAGGTGGTAATCACTTCTTTTATTCTATCCTTATTGTCCGTTGTTAAATTTGAGCCAGATGGCAAACATAGTCCTTTTTGGAATAAAATCTCAGCTGTATTTTTCCCATAATAAGGGTATTTTTTAAAAATAGGCTGTAAGTGCATAGGCTTCCAAAGCGGGCGACTTTCAATGTTTTTTGCTTCCAGAGCCAACCTCAAACCTTCTCTACTTTTATTTGGATTCTCACTATTTATCAAAATAGTGCTCAGCCAATAACTTGAAAAATAATCTTCATTCAAAACTTCAAAAAGTTCTACAGCTTTTATGTTTTTAAAGATCTCTTTATAAAAACTATGATTTTCTCTTCTTTTTATAACGTTTTGATTTAGAATTTTCATTTGTCCAAGACCAATTCCTGCACAAATATTACTCATTCTATAATTATATCCTATTTCACTATGTTGATAATGTACTTCGTTATCTTTTGCCTGAGTAGCATAAAAAATTGCTTTTTCTTTGACCTTTTTAGAATTAGAAATCAATGCTCCACCACTCGAGGTTGTAATAATTTTATTACCGTTAAATGATAAAACTCCTAAACTGCCAAAAGTTCCACATTTTTTTTGTTTATAAGTACTGCCCAAAGCTTCAGCACTATCTTCTATAATTGGAATTTGATATCGATCTGCTATAGCATGAATTTCATCAACTTTATAAGGATTCCCATATAAATGAACTGCTATAATCGCTTTTGGCTTTTTGCCTTTTTTTATTCTGTCTTTTATTGCAATTTCCAAATTTTCAGGGCAAATGTTCCAAGTTTCTATTTCACTATCTACAAAAATAGGAATTGCTCGTTGATACAAAATCGGATTGGCAGATGCAGAAAATGTCATTGTCTGACAAATAACCTCATCATCTTTTTCTACACCCAATAAAATGAGTGCTAAATGAATTGCTGATGTTCCAGAATTTAACGCAGTTACAAATGAGTTTTCGCCTAAATAGTTTTTAAGTTCTATTTCAAAATTATCTACATTTGGCCCGCCAGAAGTTATCCAATTATCTTCAAAGGATTTTGAAATATATTCTTTTTCAAAACCACTTTGTAATCCTAAAGACAAATAAATTCTAGAATTATTCATTTATTAGCCAATAATCAGCAGGATAACGAACATCGTCATCCTTAACATTTTTCAAGGGTAAAGTTGAAAAAGATATCAATTTTGAATTATTCTCTAAAGATTCAATAGCATTCGCATAACCAGCGGGAATATGAATTATTTTACTATCAGATTCTGAAGCAATTATAGTTTCAATTTTTAAGTTTCTGGAAGGATTTTCCCAATCATCAACTTTTACAAAATGTATTTTAAAAGTCCCGCTTAAGCAATAAAAGTTTTTTGCATCTAATTTATGTCCTTGCCAGGCACGAATTGGATTTTCGTCAGAATTGCTAATGATGTAAAACCGTTCAATATCCTGAAAACTAAAATCATTTACATATGAAATTGTACCACGATGATCTGAAAAATTCCCTCCTTGAATAACTTTAGGCATCATGTATTTAGGCTTAAATTACTTTTGTTGAATAGATAAAATTTTGTTGAATAAATAAGTAATAATGGTAAAACTATTATCAAAAACAAAACTGAATCCTGTACTTTTTGATATTGATATACAACAATAATTGACACTAAAGCCTGAACAACTGCATAAAGCAATGATACCACTCTATGTTGAATTTTATATTCGTTGCTTAGAATTTGATACAAATGCAATCGATGAGCTTCAAAAATATTCTGTTTCAGGTAAAGTCTATGTAAGATTGTACAAACTGCATCAACTCCATATACAGCTAAAAACAATAACCATATTACTGATTCTGTTACAAGAATTAATTTTAAAACTAAATAGATTATCCAAAATGCAATTGCAATACTCCCTACATCACCCGCAAAACATTTTGCCTTTTTTCTATAATTAAAAAATAAAAAGACTAAGCTTGCAAGCATTGCATATTTTATAAAAGTTCCATCAGTAAAAAGCTGGATTTTTGTATTTACATATAACAGCGACCCCATTACGACCAACGTATAAAGTCCTGTAATACCATTAATTCCATCCATAAAATTATAGGCATTTATTAATCCTATGGCAATAATATAAACAATAACAATACCCCAAATCGGAATTGCATTAAATAAGTTCATATCATAAAAAATTAAAGTAATCGAAAGAAAATGAATTGAAATTCGGATTTTATTTGACAGGCTCTGAATATCATCCCAAAAACTAACTAAGCTTACTAAAGTTATTCCTATAAAGAAGAAATAATTATTTTGAATATGTTGTACAAAATAAAGCAAAGCTGAAAACCAGAAAATTATTCCGCCACCACGTAATGTTACCTCTGTATGGGAGCTTCTTTGATTAGGTTTGTCTATTATATTAAAATGATCTGCTACTTTAAAATAAATTAATTCAACAACAATAAATATAAAAAATAGGGCAATGTTTATCATATATAAAATATTAATGGCTAAGAATTATATTCGCAACCATTAAGTCCAAGATTATAAATTACTCCGATATTCTTTTGTATTAATGCTGAGAAAATCTGGAAGATGGACATATTATATCCACCAGCAAACAATTTTTTACCAATAATTAAAGATTATCGGAGTACTTATAAATATTAGATCTTTAATGAATTAATTTTAGCTTCTTAGCAAATTTTCAAAAACAATTAAATCCTCTTCTAATAATTCAGGATAATTACCACAATAAAAACCATTAGAATGCATCATATCTGCACCTGGCATCTCATATAAATCGCTTACATATTTTTTATAAAATGGTTGCTCTTGCATGTTACCTGCTATCATTGGTCTAATTTCTACACCTGCTTCAATAAATTTTTTAAGATATTTAGCTCTTAATTCTGGGGTTTTGCAAACTAAAGGAAATGCGAACGTTGATAACGTTGAAATATGGTCATGCTTCAAATAGATAAAATCATCATTTTCTTTAATAACTTTTTCAATTCTCAAATAATTTTGTTCTCTTTTTTTTATATTTTCATCTAAAAACTGCATTTGATATTGCCCTAGAAATCCTGTAATTTCTGTAGGTCTAAAGTTATATCCTAAATCATAAAAGGTGTATTTCGCTTGAAATTCTGATTCAATACCAAATTTGCCTCTCCATTTCTTTTGTTGCTCTTCGGTTAGATTTCTATCCCATCCATTTGCTCTAACAATTGTTAACATTTCTGCAAAATCATCATCATCCGTGCATACCATACCACCTTCGATCGTAGACATATGATGTGCTACAAAAAAAGAAAAACTTGCTCCTATTCCAAAGTTACCCGCTCTACCTTCTGGCAACTCTGTACCTAAAGATTCACAATTATCTTCAATCAAAATAATATTTTTCTCATTACAAATTTCTCTAATTATAGCTATGTCACCGGTAAATCCTAATATATTAGTAATAAAAAGAGCTTGTAAATCTGTATTTTTTAATCTTTCTAATAAATGAGATGACATTGTATTCAGAGTATCTGGCTGACAATCCAAAGCAACAGGAATCATATTTAATTGAATTATGGGCATAGTATTTGTCGACCATGTCAATGCAGAAAAACCAACTTTATCTCCATCTTTTAGTTTGCCTAAATTTTTCAATGCTTGAAGCATCGCTAAATTTGCACTTCCCCCACTATTAAACAAAATAGCATGTTTACATTTTTGATATAATGCAAATTTCTTTTCAAACTTTTTGCATTCTATGTCCATGCTTAATCTGTCTGCATTCAATATAAAATCCGACAGAGCTCTTTTAGTTTCCTCCTCTTTAAGAAATGCTTTTCGCATCAATGGTATCTTCATTTTTTTTCTTTTTATAACTTATTATTACTTGATCAATTCCTTCTTCTAAACTTATTTTGGGTACAAAATTTTCACTTAGCATATTTGAAACATCCATACACTTTCTAAGCATCCCATTAGGTTTTGTTTCATCCCATAAAATTTCACCTTCAAAACCAACTTTTTTAGCAATTAGTTGTGCCAATTCAAATATACTTATATCATCTCCTGGACCTACATTAATAAAATTTGGAGAATTATAGTTTTCAAAAAAATGTATTACAGCTTTTGAAAAATCTTCAACATGCAAAAACTCTCTTCTTGCAATTCCTGTACCCCATAAAGTTATTGATGGATTTAAATTTTCTTTTGCATCTACAAACTTTTTAACCAGAGATGACAATACATGGGCATGACTTAGATCAAACGTATCATTCGGTCCATATAAATTACTGGGGATTAAACTTATTCCATTGAAGCCATATTGTTTATTGTATGTTTCTAACAATTTGATTCCTGCTATTTTTCCAATAGCATATCCTTCATTTGTTGGTTCTAATTTACCATCCAATAAATATTCTTCTTTCATAGGCTGAGGACTATCTTTAGGATAGATACAAGAACTTGCAATGAAAACAAATTTCTCAACCCCATTATTATAAGAAGAATTAACAACATTGGCTTGCATAATTAAATTATCATACAAGAAGATGGCTGGGTTATCAATATTTGCTTTTATACCACCAACTTTTGCTGCTATATGTAAGACATATTTTGGCTTCTCAGATTTAAAAAATTCTTCGACCGCTTGTTGATTAGTTAAATCTAATTCTTTATGTGTCTTAGTAATAATGTTGGTATATCCTTTTTCAATTAACAACTTTAAGGTAGTACTCCCTAACATTCCTCTATGCCCAGTTAGGTATATTTTATCTGCTTTATTCATTTTTCCAACATATTTATTTAATAAAAACTATCGAAAATAAATTTTAAATCAGTTTAAAATTTATTCAAATTTATTCAAATTTATTTTTAACACGATATCCCGCAGCTTTCAACATTTGTTCTTTTTGAAAATATTCTACGTCAGAAGCCATCATTTCTCTTACTAATCCAGCCAAATCATATTTTGGAACCCAACCTAACTTTGTCTTCGATTTGGTAGGATCGCCTATTAACAAATCTACTTCAGTAGGACGGAAATATTGTGGGTCAATAGCAATGACCTGTTTACCTAACTCAATCTGATAAGCAGGATTACTACACGAGAGAACATACCCTTTTTCATTTACTCCCTCTCCTCTAAATTCAATTTCGATACCAACCTCAGCAAATGCCATTCTTACAAAATCACGAACATAGGTCGTTTCTCCCATAGCAATGACATAATCCTCGGGAACATCTTGTTGTAAAATACGCCACATTGCTTCCACATAATCTTTAGCATGTCCCCAATCCCGTTGCGCATCCAAATTCCCTAAGTATAGACAATCTTGTTGCCCTAAAGAAATTGCAGCGGTAGCCATAGTAATTTTACGGGTTACAAAAGTTTCTCCTCTACGTGGTGATTCGTGATTAAACAGAATTCCATTACAGGCAAACATACCATAGGCCTCTCGATAATTTTTGGTGATCCAAAAACCATAAATTTTAGCAGCTCCGTAAGGAGAACGCGGATAAAAAGGAGAGTTCTCATCATAAAACCCTCTTTCATTTTTATTTTCAGCCAAACCTCCATACAATTCAGAAGTAGATGCCTGATAAATTCTAGTTTTCTTTTCTAAACCTAAAATACGAACAGCTTCCAAAATTCGTAAGGTACCAATCCCATCCACATTTGCCACATATTCTGGAGAATCAAATGATACTTTAACATGACTCATCGCTCCCAAATTATAAATTTCATCTGGCTGTACATCCTGAATAATTCGAATGATATTTGTAGAATCAGTCAAATCCCCATAATGCAGTTTGAAATTCACATGCGTTTCATGCGGATCCTGATAGATGTGGTCAATCCGTTGTGTATTGAATGAAGAAGCTCTTCTTTTAACTCCATGAACCACATATCCTTTTTCTAATAATAATTCAGCCAAATATGACCCATCCTGACCAGTAATTCCTGTTATAAGTGCTACTTTCATTTTTATAATATTATATTTCATTATTATTTACATAATCAACCACTGATTGTGGATTCCAATCTAATATAACTCTTGCTTTTGTATCATCAAAAGTTAGATTGGAAGTGATTTTTTTTACTTTTGCTGAATTAATTGGTGACTTCTCGCCAAAAAAATCACCTATTTTTCCAATAATAACACCTAAACTCATGGGTAAATTTAGCGGTTTTCTTTTCTTTTTATTTAAAGAAACAGCACCACTTAACTCATCAAAATTTGGATGATATCCATCTGTAACATTATAAATACCTCCAATTGGAGCTACTCTCATAATTAATGAAGCGACGTCTTTTCCTAAAACCATACTTTTTTTAGCTTTTCCTCCTCCTACATTAAAGTAATATCCTTTAGTTATAGCTTTTACCATTGCACCTAAATTTCCTGGTGCATCTTTACCTACTAATAAAGGAAGTCTTAATATTGTGCAAACAACATTATTTTCCTTACACCAGTTTAAAACAATTTTTTCCGCTTCAATTTTACTAAGTCCGTAAGCGTCAATAGCAAGTAACGGATGATCTTCGTCAATATTATTGCCAACATCTAGTCCATATACGGATACTGAACTTATAAAAACAAACTCTTTAGGAATATGAAAACTTTCTAATCCTTTTAATAGATTTCGAGTTCCTACAACATTCACATCATAAAACTGCTTTTTTTCTATCTCATTTTTTGGGATACTGTGTGCTTTTCCAGCCACATGAATGACCAAATCAAATTTTTGATAGAAATCTGGAATCTCTTTATCTAAAAAAAAATTAAAATCTCCACTAGTTCTAGATAAACTTTTCAAATTATTAGACTCCTGTAATTCGTTTACAATAAGTTTCCCTAAGAAACCATTTGCTCCAGTAATCAAAATATCATTAAACATCTATCAGCTTATTTAATTTACTAAAACACCTTTATATTTTATTACAAGATCCTCTATCATATTTTTTTTTGTAAAAAAACTGGTATACCTACTTTTGGCACCTTCAGAAATTTTTACCTGAAAATCTGGATTCAAAAATACTTTATCTATAGCCTGGGCAAGCTCCAAACTATTTTCTGGAAGAACAGTTATGCCTGATTCACCATCTTTATTAACCCAATCTACACCAGAGCCTGCTATTTTTGTTGATAAAACTGGTACACCCATAGCCATAGCCTCAATTTGCACTATTCCATAGGCCTCCGTTTTATAAATAGATGGCAAAACTAGCAAATTAGATGATTTAATATAAGTAAATTTATCTTTCTCATTTACTTCACCCAAAAAAACAATTTTAGAATCAAGCCCCAATTCAGTCACTAAACTTTTCATTCTAATTTCTAATTCTCCTGACCCGATTAAATATAAAACACAGTCAGATTTAACTAAAGTAAAGGATCTGATCAAATACTCTATACCTTTATAATAAACAAACCTGCCAACGTAAACAACCTTTTTTTTGTCTTTATAGTCACTATTTATCTTTAATTCTAATTCTGGATTAAAATTAGAATTATCTACATCTAAACCAATAATTACATAAGAAATTTTGGCATTAAAAGGCTTTAAAACATCATTATTGATAGCATATTTCGGTGTTGTGCATAATATTAAATCACTTCTTTTTAATAGCCAACTTTCAAAAAACTTCACGAGTATATATAGATATTTTTGTTTTAAAATATTACTGTGCCAATGAATTATTACTTTTGATTTTGGTCTAGTAATAAATAAAGCTATCAAAGCCATAGGGTCTGGTAAGTGGACATGAATAATATCATATTTATTTTGAATTTTCCAAAGTCGAAAAATTAGTGAAATAGAAAAAAAAGTTGATTTTGCTTTAAATAATAAAGACTCTCTAAATATTAGACCTTCATTACAATAATTATCAATTTCATTTTTACTCCTATCATTTACACCTAAAACATCACAATGAATTCCAAATTCATTAAGTCCATAATAAAAATATTCCATAACTTTTTCAACTCCACCTAATTTTTTAATTGGAGGAAAAGCTTTCCCCAACTGTAATACTTTCATATACTTATTTTTTTTTAATCAATTTTAACAGAATAGCAAACAAAAGTATAATTCTATATTCCATCTTATACCAAAAACTGAAATTACTAGCACCAGAGGAATAAGACAAATTATTACCGTGCCTCCTATATAACACCAATTTTTCATCTAAAAAATGCACTCTGCCATAGATTTCATTCATAAGACCAATCCATATGTCGTGGGGTATTGGAACTTTAGGAAAAGGGTAAAAAAAATCCATAGATTCTTTGGTAAAAGCCATACAGCATCCCAAATATGAGTTTTTAATTAAATTCTTAAAAAAACCCTTATTAGATTTATTAATCTGAAAATAAGACTCGTGGATAGATTTTTTATCTTCATCAACAACTTTACAGTCGTTAAGCACTAAGGAATAATCGTTTAAATAAGGCAATATTTTTTCAATTCTATTTTTTTCCCAAACATCATCCTGATCCGCCATAAAAATAATATCCCCATTTGCATTTTTTAGTGCATTTTCGATATTTCTAGTCGTAAGATTAAACCTGAACTTTGACTTTGGTTTTTTATGTTTTACGTGATGAAAAATTTTTATCCGTTTATCATTATAACTATTAAGTATTTCAACTGTTAAATCACTAGACCCATCATCAGAAATAATAATCTCATCTTTTTCCCCAATTTGACAAAGTATAGAATTTAATTGTTCTCTAATATATTTTTCTCCATTATATGTTGGAACGCAAACTGATATCATATAATATTTTAATTTTTATCGAATAAAATTTTTATATATTGAAAATTTTTAAACTGAAAAGACAACTTTACTGCTCTTAACGCCGTCCAAAAAAACAATAATCCTTTACCACCCTCAATTGATGAAAATGCCCTAACTCCCTTACAATACTGTATAAATCTTCTAAGAATAATTGTTTGATCGGACGATTTACTTGACAATTCATGCTCTATTACTATTGGAATAACTACTATGTTAGAAAACCATTTTTTATATCTAAAAATAAATGAGTGATCAGAAAAATCTAAAGGTACATTTTCATCATAACCACCAACTTTTCTAAAAGCATTTAGATCAATAAAAATACCACTATTAAAAACAGAGACATTCTCTAAAGATAATATGCCTGGTAAAACAGACGAAAACGAACTGCCTTTCATAAATTTAAATTTGCATGGAGATAATATTATATTATTTTGCTTCAAAACTGGCACAAAAAGTTTTTCATTCGAAAATTTATCCTTAAATTCATTAAAAACAGAAAAAAGATTTTTTGGAATATTAGAATCTTGATCTAAAAATAAAAGCCAATCTTTTTGGCATTCACTTGCATAATCAGCAGCCTTATTATAAGCCTTACTTATTCCCGAATTAGTAGTATCACTTTTATAAATTATATTAAATTTATTATTTTGAACATTAATTTTATTACATGTAGCACTATTATCGTAAACAAAAAGGTCTACAATTGAATCACTCTCCGTAACCGATAAATTGAGCGTTTGATAAGTCAATGAATCTTCTAGATTAATTCCATATAAAACAATAACTACCAATATTTTATTTGTCATTATAAATCACTTATTTAATATAAAATTATATGAATTTATTTTCACTTTTAAGACCTCCTATTAGCATCTTATTAAAGATGAACCCCAGCCATATTAGCATTGAATTATAATAGTTAATAAACATCCCCATAAAAACACAAAAAATTATAATAGAAAATTTAATTATAGCTTCAGGACGATTTTCCTTAAATTGATTGTAATATCTTGCTGAGAGATATCCATAAAAGGAATTTATAATAAAGACTCCTATTATACCAAAATCTAAATATGGATCAATTAAAAAAGTTCCAACTCTAACTTCACTATTCAATTCTGGAATTCTTTGAACTACCCCTATTTTTTCAAATAAAAAGAAAGAAAGAAAAGGTCTAAAAGTATAAATCCCATAGCCGAGATAATTAATTTTATCACTTAAATTTACCATAGCATCTAAAACAGAAAATCTTTTCGAACTATATTCAACAAAAACTGCTTCAAAAAGTGATACCTGATCATTACTTACACCAGCCAAAATCCTGAAATATTCTGATGCAGAAATAGTCATTTCTGAATCGGTCTTTAAATAACCAACGCCAAAAAAAACTAATATCACAACAACAACAATCCTAAATAAAGACTTCATATTCAATTTATTATAATACAAATAAGAAATAAAAAATGAAAGAATAAATAATAAATGAACTTGCCTACTCAAATAATTTAATAATATAAAAATTGAGCCCAAAAGCAAAATTCTAAATACCTTTTTAGAAATAATTTTTTCTTTATAATATATATATAACCATGCTGGTATAAAAGAATTCAAAACTATAAAATAATGGAGAAAAGGTATAAGTTTATCATTTGTTTCAAGATAAAGACTAGAGTTTAAAATATTAAATATAGGAACAAAACCAAATAAATAACATTCTAACACAAATGTTAAATATGTCATTATACATATAAAAAAAATAAACTTTCTTCTCAAACTATTATTAAATTTGAAAATTTTTATTGGTTTATAATCATAATGTAGCGAAGCAAAAAATAAATAAGAAAAAATTGAAATATTAATAATAGAAAAAGTCTTCCAAGAATAAGGGACTTGCTGATCAGATAATCGAATGAAACTATAAGATAGTAAAAATAGGAAAGGGACAAAAATTGAAATTGGATTAATCGCGTTAGTAAATCTAATTTTCGAAAACAAATAAGCGCCAATAGCTATTGAATAATAAAAAACAAACAATTTAATTTGCTCATTTTCTACATCAATATTTACAAATCTAACGACCAATAATACACCTATCAGAACGATAAAAAATATTTCTCTAAATAATTTAAAATTGGCAGTCATAATTTTTTTACTCAAAAATTTTCCAAACTTGAAAACGTTTTTTTTCTTTATTATCCTTTATATTAGTTTACAAACAACAATCAATAATAGTTATACTTTTATTCTATAAAGCAAACCTATTTTTATAAGCAAAAAACTTTTTAATTTTCGTAAAGGGCTTAATATCATGCTGCCAATCTTATATTCTGGAGAATTTGCATAACGTATATACTCATTATATTTTGTAGGATCCACAAAATATAATGAAAAAAGTTCCTTATGATTTTCCCATAATTGGTATCTCAATTTCCTTTCCTTTTCCAAAGATATTTGATTGTTTCTTGATGACATTTGCAATCGATAATAAAAAAATGCTTTTGAAGAACGCTCAACTATACCTCCATTTTTAAGAATAGAAATCCAAAAGTCCCAATCCTCAAAACCATCTTTCATATTAACATTAAAACCTCCCACCCTGTCAAAATCAGTTCGACGAAACAAAGACGTAACAACAAGTTGATTTGAAGCCAGAAGAACTGATATATCGTACGAAATAACGTTTAATATCCCTTTACTTCTTCCAAAAAATTTAACTATTGAGGTGGCAACTTTAATATTCGGGTTTGAGTCTAAAATCTTTATAGTTTCTTGAAGAAAATTGTCGGAAATTAAATCATCAGCGTCTAAACATAAAATATAATTTCCAGTTGCTACTTTTATTGCATTATTTCTTGCAATACAAACACCAGTATTTTTCTGATAAATATATTTAAATCGGTTATCAGTGCCGAGCACTTTTAGTATTATACTCTCAGTGTTATCCACCGATTCATCATTTATTAATATACATTCCCAATCTATAAACGTTTGAGAAATAACACAATTGATTGTTTCTAATAAATATTTTTCAGAATTAAAGCAAGGGATTACAATTGAAACTTTAATTTTATTATCCATTCATGAATTTATTAAAAATAATTAAGATTTAGACATTTTTTGTTTTAAAAATATCAAATAATAAAAAATTTTCCAGTAACGATATTTAAAGTTACTAATAACTCCAAAACGCTTCTTGATTAATAACTCCTCTAAAGACCCAATATAAGAACCAGAAATACCACCTCTTCTAAAATTTGTTAATAATTCAGGTATGAATAAAAATTTAGCTTCTAATTTCTTCGCCCGTAACATCCATTCATAATCACCAGCTGATTTATAAAGTACATTATAAAAACCTACTTTATCATAAATCTTTTTTGTTATGAAACATGTTGGATGCTCAATCATTCCTTTAGTCAAAAAAGAATTATAATGACCTGTTACTAAATCAGGCATATCATTCGCTCCTATAAATCTAAGTAAACCATGAATGATATCAATTTCAGGATTTAATTCATAATAATTAACCGCTTTTTCAACTGAAGTGCTTTCATACCAATCATCACTACTCAAAACACTAACTAAGTTTCCTGTCGCGACACTTAATCCTTTATTCATTGCATAATAAATCCCCTTATCTGGTTCGCTAACCCAATAACTTATTTGTGATTCATATTTTTTGATTAAATCTACTGAACCATCAGTAGATCCTCCGTCAATAATAATATATTCAATATTTTTATATGACTGATTTATAACAGAATTAATTGTTTGCTCTAATGTACGTACATTATTAAAAACTACAGTTATTATAGAAACCAAAGGTTTTTCAACGTTCTTCATTTTTTATATTTAATAATATTTCTTCCAACCTAATGTCCCATGTATGAAACTTTTGAATTTCAGTATAATTTCTTTCTATCAGAGAAAAATAAGATTCATAATTTGCCAGAATATCTAAAATTTGTGATGACGTATTTTCAAAATCAATCTCAATTATTGGCTGATAATCGAATAAACATTTCATTTCATCAGGCAGAATTCCAACAATAAGGCATTTTGATGCCATCGATTGAAGATACCTTAAAGTCATGCATGAAATTCCTTCTGCTCTTTCAGGATGAGTAATATTAGAAGGAATGCAAATTGATATTTTACTTTTTGCTAATCCATTAAGAAAGTCCAATCTAGATTTAAATACTACGTCACCTCTCTGTTTTTCAAATAAATGAAAATAATTATTAGCTTTTAAAACAGGAGCAATTTCATCATGATATACATCATATTTTCTTCCAAATTCTAGGACATCGATCTCTTTTAAATTAAATGGCACAAAACTATAATCTTCAACTTTAATTCCTTCAGGTATCCATACCCCTTTTATCCCAGAATTTAATTTATTAAAAAGCTTTGTCACTTGATGTGAAGAAAAAAAGATCATTTTAATATTCATTTTCTTTGCTTTCTTCACAATATCGTCATGAAATCTAGGCCATGCATCATACATATATGTATAATTTGAATTTGAAAAAAAAACATGTGGAATTAAACTTCCGAAAGAAGCTCCCATAAGTAATGAAAAATTAATAGTCTGTTTTTTGTTATTAAAAAATTTTATAAATTTCAAAAAAAACATTAATCTTATTAAAACCTTTTTTAAGGCATTATCATTTGATTCAATAACTTTTATATTATAATCTTTTTTTCTTACGATAGATGATTCGATTTCATCAAAACAATCCAAATAAGTACCGTTACTTTTTTGTCTGATTAAGTTAATTTGAAAACTCATTTTTATTTTTAATAGTTACTAAATACAAAGAAATATTAGAATTAGTCATATACCAAACCCAAAATATACTTAGAAAAAAACCAGTAAATCCATCTTTATAGCCTCTTGTAATAAAAAAGCATCTTATAAACTGATAAAAAATATGACCAACTATCCCAAAAATTGAAATCCGATCTCCCTTTTCATATCTGTCCCTACCCTCGTCTTTTAAGTATTTCCGATGCTTTTCGATAAAACTTTTCATATCGTCCATCCAATAATGATTTAACAAATTAAATCCTGTGTTCTTTAAATGATAACTTTTATATCCTTCTTTTACCTTTCTTCCATAATGGGTAATAGGAAGAATTTCATATTTATTCTTATTAATTAATATCCCTTTTTCTTTTTTATAACCCCAAACAGTCCCTCTTAATTTTTTCTTGCCAAAATAATATTGCCAAGGAACGTATATATCCCCAACTTTATCATCTTGAGAAATTACAGGCAGTTTATTAATAATCTCATCTCTCAAGTTTTCCGTAATAACCTCATCTGGATCTAACATTATGACCCAGTCATTATTAACAACCTTTATAAGATCTACTTGTGTATATTCACAAGATGGTCCAAATTTTTTATAATTAAAAATTCTACAATTGAAATCTGAAGCTATTTCAACTGAGTTATCACTCGAATCTAAATCTGCATATAAAATTTCATCACAAAAAGACAATGATTTTAAACAGTCCTTTAATTTATAACCTTCATTTCTTCCTACGACCATAGCCGATATTTTCATAATAATGTTTTTAAATATTAATAGCTTAATATATTAACTGTCTCTTTAATTATATAATGCTCTTAGTCTTAACTTTCTTTATTTTGCACTGAAATCACTATTTTGAAGTATTTAGTTTAGCTTTAACAGTATCCCTTATGAAACCTTCCATTCTAAAAATAATTTCATTTTTAAAAACAAATTTCATAATAATATAATAAACTAACATACATAATATTGCTGAAATAATAACTTTCAAAACTATATCTAAAAGTAACATATCAGTAAAGTAAACAATTGGGATAAACAATAATGAAGCTAAAAAAGGACTTAAAAAAAACTGAAAATTAATTCCAATTTTAAAATATTTAATTGAATAAAAGACACTAAGTAAGAAAACAGAAAATTCAGTAACAGTAGTAGTGATAGCCGCTCCTAAATGCGCATATTTAGGAATTAAGATCAAATTTAATACAACACTTATAAATGCAGATACAGACAAAATTATTATCATCGTAATTTCCTTTCCACCAGGAGTAAATAACTGAAAAAAGAAAATACCATTTAATGATATTAAAACAACAATTGGAGCTAAATATTGTACAAGTTCTATTGAAGGATAGAATTGATTTCCTGAAATAAGTAAAACAGTCCACTTTGCAGTTAATGCGATTCCAAAACATAAAGGAATTCCAAATGTGAGCACAAAATGTAATGATTTGTTGATATAATATTTTATCGATTCTAAATCATTAGTAGAAAATGATTCTGAAAGCCTGGGAATCAAAACAATTCCAAAAGAACCTATCAAAGAAATTGGAATTTTTACAATTTTTATAGCTGAAGTATAGAAACCAACCGATTCAGGTGTGCTTAAAATTCCTAAAATAACATTGTCTAACAAAACATATATACTTCCAATAACAGTACAAGACATCAAAAGAAATAAAGGTTTTATATGCTTTGTCAAATTTAAGTTTGAATAAACTAATTTTAAATCAGATTTTAAAATGAAATAAAAATTAAATGCTGCATTTAAAATATTTAAGATAAGAAAAAGAGCATAATATTTAACCAAATCGGTTTTATCACTCACTATCAGAAACAATAGTATTACAAATATAAATCTAAGAAAAATAGTTCTTTTAGTTATAAATTGAAATTTTTCTTGAGATTGATAATACCATTCTACTATAAAAACATTACTCAAGAGTATTCCTGCTCCTATTAAAAATAAATTTGTATTTATTCCTTTATCATTTAAAAAAAATATACTGCACGAATAAATTATCAAAAATATTAATGTGCTCAACAAATGTATTAAAATTAACTCCGTAAATAATTTACTTAATTTATTATTTTCATTTCTAATTTTTGATAATTCTCGTACTCCATATAATGGAATTCCTAACGTAGAAAAAAGAATAAAATATTGAGTAAAACTGTCAACAAAACCAACTTGACCTATACCATTTGGTCCTAAAATTCTTGAAACATATGGAAATGTGATTAAAGGAAAAAGTATTTGAGATAGTGATAGTAATGTATTATAAAATATATTTTTTTTTAGTAGTGACATTTTTTAATAAATCGGATTAATTAAAACTTTTATTTTCTTTTGTCTCTATCAATTGCTCACTACTAAATTTCCTAAAATAACTATATGTGATCTTTAGCCCTTCTTCTCGTGATACTTTAGGTTCCCAGTTCAAAATAGCTTTAGCCTTTGTAATATCAGGCTGTCTCTGCTTTGGATCATCTTGTGGAAGCGGATGGTAAACAATTTTTTGAGAAGTTTCAGTTAATTTTATTATTTCTTGTGCAAAATCATTCATTGTGATTTCGTTTGGATTACCAATATTTACAGGAAAAACATAATCTGACATTAAAAGCCTGTATATACCCTCAATTAAATCATCCACATAACAAAATGATCTAGTTTGTGTCCCATCTCCGAAGATTGTCAAATCTTCACCTCGCAAGGCTTGCCCAATAAATGCAGGTAATACTCTTCCATCATTTAAACGCATTCGAGGACCATATGTATTAAATATTCTAACAATTCTAGTTTCTATTCCGTGAAAAGTATGATAAGCCATAGTAATGGCTTCTTGAAATCTTTTGGCTTCATCATAAACACTTCTAGGTCCAACAGGATTTACATTCCCCCAATATGTCTCAGGTTGAGGATGAACATTTGGATCCCCATAAACTTCCGAAGTTGATGCAATAAGAAACCTAGCTTTTTTTTCTTTTGCTAACCCTAACAAATTATGAGTTCCTAATGAACCGACTTTCAAAGTTTGAATTGGAATCTTCAAATAATCAATTGGACTAGCTGGTGAAGCAAAATGCAAAATATAATCTAATTTACCTGCAACATGAACATAGTTAGAAACATCATGATTGTAAAATTCAAAATCCTTATGTGGAAACAGATGTTCTATATTTTTTATATCACCAGTTATTAAATTATCCATCCCAACAACCTGATAACCTTCTGCTATAAAACGGTCACATAAATGCGATCCTAAAAAACCTGCCGCTCCTGTAATTAAAATTCTTTTTCTCATTTAATTGTTTTGTAACTAAATTATTACATAAAAATATCTTATTGACCAATTCCTTGATACCTAAACCCAATACTTTCTAATTCTACTTTATTCAAAATATTTCTCCCATCAAAAACAAAAGCTGGTTTTTCCATATTATCATATATCCTTTGCCAATCATACTGGACAAATTCATCCCATTCTGTAAGTATAGCAATTGCATGAGCTTTTTCACAGGATAAATATGGATTATCAAAAGTGATAACGCTATTTTCATTTTCCTCCGAAGTTCTCGTTTCAAGATAATCCAAATCAGCAAGGATTTTTTTTCTAGATACTTTTGGATCATAAACTACAATTTTGGCTTTCTCGTTAATCAAATCATCAGCAACATAAATAGCCGCAGATTCACGAGTATCATTAGTATCCTTTTTGAAAGCCCAACCTAAAAAGGCAATCTTTTTATTGGCAGCAGTGTTATAAAGTGTTTTCAGCATATTATCTGAAAAACGACGTTTTTGATGATCATTCATAATAATTACCTGCTCCCAATAGTCTGCAACTTCATTCAATCCGTATGATTTTGAAATATAAACCAGATTCAATATATCTTTTTGAAAACAAGAACCACCAAATCCAACTGAAGCCCTTAGAAATTTTGAACCAATTCTGCTATCCATGCCAATGGCTTTAGCAACCTCGTTAACATCTGCACCTGTCTTCTCACAAAGCTCAGACATTGCATTTATAGACGATATTCTTTGCGCCAAAAATGCATTAGCAGTTAACTTGGACAACTCTGACGACCACACATTTGTTGTCAATATTTTTTCTGGACTTACCCAATTTCTATAAATATCAACTAAGGCTTGAATTGCTTTCTCTCCTTCTGCAGAAGTATCTCCACCAATTAAAATTCGATCTGGATTCAATAAATCCTGAATGGCACTACCCTCAGCTAAAAATTCAGGATTAGAAAGAATTTGAAACTTCAAACCGTTCCCTGTTGAGTCAAGAATACTCTTAATAGCTTCAGCAGTACGTACTGGTAAAGTAGATTTTTCAACTACAATTTTATCATCTTTCGCTACTTTTGCAATCTGTCTCGCACACAATTCAATATGTTTCAAATCAGCAGCCATACCTTTTCCTTTTCCGTAGGTCTTTGTTGGAGTATTTACTGATATAAAAATAATTTGTGCCTCATCAATTGCTTTATCCACTTCCGTTGAAAAAAACAAGTTTCTACCTCTAGATTCTCCAACAATTTGAGACAATCCAGGCTCATAAATTGGAATATTATTAGTATCTTCATCATTCCATTCTAAAATTCGTTCTTCATTCAAATCAACGACTGTAACCTGAATGTGAGGACATTTTTGTGCTATAACAGCCATTGTAGGACCTCCAACATAACCTGCTCCTAAACAGCAAATTTTTGTAATTTTCATCAATTATTATTTTACTTTTATTTTATTGTGTATTTTTTCAAAAGTTAACTTAATTATTTCTTTAAATTTCCATTTCTTTTTGAGTAATTCTCTTCTCAACTCTGAACTGGAAGATCGATTGCCTCTATTATTCAAAATACAATTCAATTCTTCTAGTCTCATAATACATTCTATCTGTAAAATTTTGTTCTCTAAATAATCCTCAACAATTTTAAGGAATGTAACATATATTCTAAATATTGTTCTATTGCATAAGTTACAATTTCACACACAAATTTAAAGTTCTTCAACTGAATATATCGTTTAGCAACAGTCTAAGCTGATCTATTTTCTCAGGATGGTCCACCGTAGAATCAGTTTGCAAACCAACAATGAAATAACCATACTCACTTTTGGCCTCTTCGAATGTTTTTATATTCCCAGTTACTAGTCAAAAGAAATAAAGTTATTATTACTTTTATATTATAACTTATTTTTCTTACGTAGTTAAAAAACTTGAGCCTTAATTAATTTAAACTATAAGCTATATTAAACTAATATATTTTTCAATATTTTCCTCATAATTAATCCCAACACAACTAAAAATCCTCCCAAAAAACATCCAATCATTAATCCTTTTGCTTTACCAAAACGTTCTTTTGGTAATGGCAAAATAGGTTGGTCAATAATCTGAATTAAAGGAGTTTCTTTACGTAAGGTAACCTTAGCTAATTCAGATTGTTTTACTAATTCTGTGAGTATTGCAGTATTGGCTTGAACATCCACCTGACTTCGAGCAACAGGAGCGCGGCGTACATTTAATGCAGGATTTAAATTAAATGTGTTATCATTTGCAACAGCAACTCTGGTAATAGAACCATTTAACTGACCTCTAATAGAATCCAGTTGTCGTTGCAAAATATCCATATTTATCCTAGCTTTCTTACTCTTAGTATCTATATAAAAATCAGACACTTGCCTTGCTAATGCTTCGCAAAAATATTTTGCAAATAATTCATTTGTTGATAGCACGTCTATACTAATAATTGATACTTTTTTATCTTTCTGAGCAACACTTAAGCCAGACTTAGATAAATTTTGGTACATTACACCCAAAATGCTATCTTGTACTCTTGTAAAGTTTTTACGATTTGGGTTAGGTAAAAACTCAATATTTGAAAATTTAGGATTTTTTTTCCATATCTCTCTCCATTTATTATTTTGAATGTACATCTCCGCTAAAGAAATTTCCCTTTTATTGAGATAAACTGGAGATAACAATGTTTTTTCAACCATTGATCTCGACTTAAATAATTCTGTTAGATTAGATCCTGTAAAAATTCCTCCTCCGCTACCTCCTAGATCTAATCCAAATGAACTAGCTAAACCTAGAGCCCCACCTAAACCTCCTCCTGCCTTTTCATCCTCTAAGGCAAAAGATAAAGTTGCAGTATATATAGGTTTTTTAGTTAAGGAATAAGTTAATCCTAGAGCAGCACCAATTATTCCTGCTAAAATAATAATTTTCCATTTCGAAAGTAAATAGTTAGTACATTCCTTTGTCTTTAGAACTAATTCTTTTAACGATATTTCATCGTTCCCTATAGTTTTATTATCCATTAAAATTTATTTAAAAGCAGTAACTATCAACAATGCCAAACTAGCAAAAGCAGTTCCAATACCGGCCCATTCTCCTGCACTCATTTTCTTTCTTTCAGGTTTTTCAGGTACTACAATTTGTGAATCTGGCTCCACTCTAGGGTATGATCTAAAAAACAAAAATGAGCTAGTTACTGCCGCTTTACCATTAGGATATATTATATATGCTTTTCTCTTCCAGCCTTTACTGTCTACACCCCCTACAGAATTTATATAATATTTAAAACCTTTTCCACTTCTATATGGGATTTCAGATGTTAAAAGTACATTTCCAGTTACTTTTACACCTTCATTATATACTGCTACATCAATTTCATCTCCAGGAAACAATGTAACATTGGAATAGTGATTTTTATCTTTTACAATTTTTTCCCAATTCACAGGAATCGTAACAAACTTTAAATCGTCTTTTAATTTCTTAGATAATTTATCTTTTACTGTATCACCTTTTGATAAATTTAAGTCTATTCTTTCTAAATCTTCAATCTGTTCTGCTTTAATAGGCCTCTTAATCTTCATACCATCCAAATTAGCGATAGATGTTAATCCTCCAGCTCTCATTACTACATTATAGACTGTTTCCTTTTTGTTGGCCAAAACATATTTGCCTGGATAGGTGACAGCGCCGCTTATAATAATCATTTGTGGTTTTTCATAAACAGCCATTTTACGAACGTTTATAACATCAAAAGGTTTTAAAATAAAATTTTTGATTTGCTCATTGTTATCTACTGTAATTTCCAACTCAACTAATTCTACACGTTTTGGATCTGCATCATCAATATTATCTGATTTTACCATTCTGGCAATTTCAACTCTTTTAGATGCTGAACCTGTTAAACCTCCAACCTGTACAACTAAATCATTTAAGGTTAAATTTTCAAAATATTCATATTCGCCTGGATTTTTTACTTCGCCATCAATTGTTACTTTATATTCCTCTCTAAAATCTAAAATAGAATAAACAGTTATAATATCTTCTCTTTTTAATTGAATATCAGCATTAAAATCTCCTGACAATGCTGCAGCTAAATCTACATTTACAATTTCAGTTGTTAAATCTGTTTTTAAACGTATAATTCTTGCTCGTTTGCTGTAAGCATCTTCCGTTAGTCCCTCAGCTCTTGTAATAAGATCAGAAATTCTCATTCCTTCTTTAAAAGAATAATAGTCTGGTCTAAACACTGCTCCTTCTATTTTAATACGATTCTCAAAACGATTCAATATCTTAGTAACTCTAAATACATCACCAGATTGAGGTTGATAAGAATTGTATTCACTTTCGTTTATATCATGAACTTTAAATTCCTTACCTGTTTTCTGCACAACATTTACAGAAGCAGTGTAAGCAAATTCATTAAATCCAGAAGCAAAATTCAATAAATCAGCAAAAGTTTCGCCTTTTTTCATCTCAAAAATTCCTGGACGTTTTACTTCACCTTCAACGTTTACTCTTTGATTGTAAGCAGGAATTCTAATTACATCATTATCTTTTAAACTAATATTATCCGATTGATCTCCTTTAACTAAAAATTTATAGATATCAATATTTTTAAGGACTTTATTATTTCTGATTAATTCAATATTTCTGTAAGTTCCATTTTTACCTGGCCCCCCTGCTAAATGCAAAGCATTATAAACTGTTGCCAAGGATGAAATTGAATAATTACCGGGTTGTTTTCCTCCAACGACAGTTATCTTAATTGTACGAATGCGACCTAAACTTACACTCACTTGTGATTGTCCAGATCCAACTGTACTGTAAACTCTTGCTATTGCAACTTTTATTTTTTGAGTAGCTGCTTCTATTGACATTCCTGATACAGCTATTTGCCCCACATAATCAATTGTGATTTTTCCTTCTACACTTACTGGGATACTTGCATTATATTCCTGAACTCCATAAACACTAACTTGCAATTCGTCTCCAGGACCCAAAATGTAGTTCATTGGAGTTGCTAATTTTAAATCTGGTTCAAAATTTAATGTTGGATTATCGAATAATTCAGATCCAAAAATTAAAGCATTAGCAGAATCTTTAATTTTTACATTTTTAATTTGTTCTTGTCTTCTACCAAATTCAGAATCTCTACTTGTTGCTTTTCCTTTACTATTATCAGCGTCAATATTTACAGGCTTTTTTTTCTCAAATTGAGCAAGCTTTAATCTAAGCTTATTGAATTCGGTTTGACTCATTCCTTTAGACAAAGCCATTGGTTCAACTTGGTCAATAGTTGCATTGTTACTTTTTAGTTGTGCGCTAATCTTCGATATATCATCATCAGACAAATAATCTACTTGCATAGTGCTTAAATCTTTAGATCTAAGTATATCTTGCGCATGTATATTAGATGATGTAAGCAAAATAAAAAACAGAATAAGAACGTACGTTATTTTTTTCATGTAGATTTAATCTTAAAGTAATTAAGTTTAATTAAAATGATTAGTTTTATGAATATTGTTTTTTATAATAATCTTTATAAGATCCAGACGTTACATTTTGTAACCAATCTTCATTATTTAAATACCAATTTATTGTTTTCTCCAAGCCTTCTTCAAAGGTAACAGATGGTTTCCAACCCAATTCTTTATTTATTTTTGAAGCATCGATAGCATATCTTAAATCGTGACCAGGTCTATCCTTAACATAAGTTATTAATTCTTGCGATTTTCCAGATTCTCTACCCAACTTTTGATCCATGATCTGGCATAATAATTTTACTAAATCAATATTCTTCCATTCATTAAATCCTCCAATATTATAGGTTTCATGATTCTTTCCTTCATGAAAAACTAAGTCTATAGCAATTGCATGATCTTCAACAAATAGCCAGTCACGTGTATAATTTCCATCTCCATATACTGGCAATGGTTTGTTATTAATAATATTATTTATAAATAACGGAATCAACTTTTCTGGAAAATGATATGAGCCATAATTGTTAGAACAGTTCGTTAAAACATATGGCAAACCATACGTCTCTCCATAAGCCCTTACAAAGTGATCTGAACTTGCTTTTGAAGCAGAATACGGTGAATTAGGATCGTAAGGTGTTGTTTCAGTAAATAAACCTTTGCTTCCTAGTGAACCATATACTTCATCTGTACTTATATGATAAAATCTTTTGCCTTCAAAATTTCCTTTCCACTGGTTTTTTGATGCATTTAACAAGTTCATCGTGCCAATAACATTTGTTCTTACAAACGCTAAAGGATCTTCAATGGAACGATCAACATGTGATTCTGCTGCTAAGTGCAAAACACCATCAAAATTGTGTACTGCGAAAAGTTCATTTATAAAATTTTCATCCACAATATCCCCTTTTACAAATGTATAATTGGATTTATCTTCTATATCTTTAATATTCTCAAGATTACCAGCATAAGTCAGAGCGTCTAAATTAAAGATCTCATAATCTGGATATTTATTAACAAAACGTCTTACTACGTGAGAACCAATAAAACCAGCTCCACCAGTTATAAGAATCTTTTTCATTTAAAATTTAATTAATTTAATAAATCTGAATTTTGTTTTTCTAATGCACTGTAAATATCTTTAACATCTTGTGAGTTTTCTTTTTGCAAGATTAAGTTTGCGGTATTTGTATGTACAAAAATTGTGTTTTTTAATCCTAAAAATGTGGTATGAATGTCACAGCCAATTACCATATTTCCGTTTGCATCTACAGCATGTCCTTTTAGCATCAAATATTCATAAACTGATTCAAAAGAACCTAAATCTGACCAAGAGAATGAAGCCGGAACAACTTTAATCTTTTTGCTTCGTTCCATAACCGCATAATCTATACTGATTGATGGAATTTCTATAGATGAATTAAGATCTAAAAAACCATCTTTATTAGACTCCCATACTAATTTTGATTTCTCATAAACCTCAGGTTGAAATTGTTTCAACTCGTCTAAAAGAACGCCTGCTTTGAAACAAAACATTCCGCTATTCCATAAAAAATTACCTTTAGAAATAAATTCTTTTGCTGTAGTTTCATTTGGTTTTTCACGAAATGAAATTACTTTATCACCCTTTGATTCTATGTAACCATATCCAGTTTCGGGTTTCGTTGGAATAACTCCAAAAGTCACAATAAAACCATCATTAGCTTTTAAAATAGCTTCATTAATAGAGCTATTATAGTTATCCATCAAATCTATTATATGGTCTGATGGTGTTACTATTAATATATCTTCTGGATCTGATGCAAATGCAGCAAAAGCAATCGCAGCCGCAGTATTTCGAGGAGTGGCTTCCACTATATTAACATAATTAGTATCCGTTTTCTCCATTACTTTTCCACTTAGATGATGGTTATCAACATTCCCTACGACCATAACTTTACTTGCTAAATGACTATTACGATCAACAGTCATTTCAAATAAGGATTTACCCTCAAAAATTTCTAAATATTGTTTTGGCTGGCTCTTACGCGAAAGTGGCCATAATCTGCTTCCAACTCCTCCTGTCAAAATTACATGAGTTACTATTTTATCTTTAATCATATTTATCTTTAATCATAATTTTTAAATAAAAAAAAGAATTTTAAGCTATAGCCTATTATCAGCTAATTTGCCTAAAACTCCTTTTACATCATATAACAAACTATTTGTTTTTTGTAATTGTGTAAAATTTAATTCTAAAAATTCATCATGTGACACTCCTAGAACAATTGCATCAAATTTATTATTTGGAATACTGTTAAATGTTATAAGATTATATTCTTTTTTTACATCATTAGCATTAGCTAACGGATCATAAATTACAACTGAAATTCCATATTCAGAAAGTGCCTTAACCACATCTACAATTTTAGTATTTCTTACATCTGGGCAGTTTTCCTTAAATGTTATTCCAAGCATTAATAACTCAGCTCCATTAACAGAAATTCCCTTTTTTATCATCAACTTAACAACCTGAGATGCTATATATTCTCCCATGCTGTCATTCAAACGTCTTCCTGCCAGTATTATTTCAGGATGATATCCAAATTCTTGAGCTCTTTGCGCTAAATAATAGGGATCAACTCCAATACAATGCCCTCCAACTAAACCAGGTTTAAAAGGTAAAAAATTCCACTTTGTGGCAGCTGCAGTTAATACTTCATGAGTATCGATATTCATTAAATTAAATATCTTAGCCAATTCATTTACAAAAGCTATATTGATATCTCGCTGTGAATTCTCTATAACCTTTGCAGCTTCAGCAACTTTTATTGAAGGAGCTAAATGAGTTCCAGCAGTAATAACTGATTTATACAATTCATCTACTTTTAGTCCAATTTCTGGAGTTGAGCCTGATGTTACTTTTAAAATTTTTTCTACAGTATGTTCTTTGTCACCAGGATTAATTCTTTCTGGAGAATATCCCGCAAAAAAATCTTCATTAAATATTAATCCAGAAAATTTTTCAAGCACAGGAACACATTGTTCTTCTGTAACTCCAGGATAGACTGTAGATTCGTAAATTACGATATCGCCCTTTTTTAGAACCTTACCAACTGCCTCACTTGATTTATACAAAGGTGTTAAATCTGGCCTGTTATTTCTATCTACAGGCGTAGGTACAGTTATTATAAAATAATTACAATTTGCAATATCACTTAAAGAAGTTGTACAAAGTAAGCCATTGTTAACATTAATGTCATCGACCAACACCGCCTTTAATACATCATCTTCTACTTCTAATGTAGAATCAACACCAGATTTAAGACCAGCTATTCTTGATTCATTTATATCAAAGCCAACTACCGGATATTTAGTTGCAAATAATCTAGCCAAAGGCAGACCAACATACCCTAATCCTATAACTGCTATTTTTATATCTTCTTTCATTTAAAATTTACTTTATTCACAACAAAACACGGCTACGCCCTTCCAAGTCCCTTTTTTTTGTCCTGGTTATCAAAAGTATAATCCCGGCAAATATAGCATTTAAAGTCAATTTATTCAATACGGCTTCCCGTAATCTCTTAAAAAACTTACACTTTTACTTACTTAAAACAGCAAACTACTATCAATCAGTATGTAATAATTTACTTTACAAAAAAAACAGAAAACAAAATTCAAAATAATTGAAATTTCATTTTCTGTTTTAAACATTTTATTAACACAACGATTATATCGAATTATATTTTATTTTTAATATACAGCCTAAAGATTCCAAAACTAAGATACAATAAGTTTTTGAAACTTCCTGAACAATTCCGCTTTGATTACTAAAAACTCCGGATTCTAATTTTATTTTATCCCCCACCTTAATAGTAGTTACTGAGATATCACTAATGTTTTCAGCTTTTAAGCTCGTTTTTATTGTATTGATCTCTTCATCTCTAACTATGGCCGGCTTACCAAGCCAGAACAAATATCTTACCACACCAGCGACTTCAAATACAGCATTACGATTACTATCAGCCAGCCTTACAAAAACATAGGAATTAAAAAGCGGTACTTCGACCTTTTTTTTTCGATCAGACCATTGCTTGACTTGAGTAATTATTGGACAGTAACATTCAATACCTATTTGATTAAGTTTCTCTGCAACTTTTTTTTCCCATTTAGGCTTTGTATATACAACGTACCAATTCATAATTTGTTATTTACTTTGAAATAAATTTTATCTACTGCGATCTGAATAAATCTTATTTCTTAAGAAGCTTTAAGATCCTATTCCTTTATATATGAATCCGATTGTCTCTAACTCTTTTGCATTCAATATATTTCTACCATCAAAAATAAATGCTGGCTTATGCATAGAGTCATAAATTTTTTGCCAGTCATAAGTGGTAAATTCATCCCATTCTGTTAAGATTGCAATTGCGTGAGCTCCTGCGCAAGATTCGTATGGATTTTCAAATATTGTCAATGCATTACTATTTGCCTGAGCAGAACGTGTTTCTAAATAATCTAAATCACTTAACATTTTGGTCCTTGAAACTTTCGGATCGTAAACTGAAATTTTGGCTTGCTCATTAATCAAATCATCGGCTACATATATTGCAGCAGATTCTCTAGTATCATTTGTATCTTTTTTGAATGCCCATCCTAAAAAAGCAATTTTTTTATCAGCAACCGTATTGTATAATGTCTGAACAATTTTATTGGAAAATCTTCTTTTCTGATGATCATTCATTATAATAACTTGTTCCCAATAATCTGCTACTTCGTTAAGTCCGTACGATTTTGCGATATACACTAAGTTTAATATATCTTTTTGAAAACAAGAACCTCCAAAACCAACAGATGCTTTTAGAAATTTAGAACCAATCCTGCTGTCCATTCCTATAGCTCGTGCTACTTCTCCAACATCTGCTCCAGTTTTCTCGCACAATTCAGACATTGCATTAATTGATGAAATACGTTGTGCTAAAAAAGCATTGGCAGTAAGTTTGGATAACTCTGATGACCAAACATTTGTTGTCAAAATTTTATCTTTGTCTACCCAATTTGCATAAACATCTACTAAAGCCTTAATTGCCGATTCTCCTTCTGGAGTAGTATCTCCTCCTATTAAAATTCTATCTGGATTTAATAAATCTGTAACAGCAGTCCCCTCAGCTAAAAATTCAGGATTTGATAAAATCTGAAATTGAACACCGTTTCCTGTATTATCTAAGATGCTTTTTATTGCTTCTGCTGTTCGCACCGGCAGAGTAGATTTCTCTACAACAATCTTATTTTGCTTGGCAACTTTAGCGATTTGTCTGGCGCATAATTCAATATATTTTAAATCAGCAGCCATACCTTTCCCTTTTCCATAGGTCTTAGTTGGAGTATTCACAGATATAAAAATAACTTGAGCTTCGTCAATGGCTTTTTCAACTTCTGTCGAAAAGAAAAGATTTCTTCCTCTCGCTTCGTCTACAATTTCTGAAAGTCCAGGCTCATAAATAGGTATATTATCTGTATTGGGATCATTCCAATCTTTAATTCTCTGTTCATTCAAATCAACAACAGTCACTTGTATATGCGGGCATTTTTGTGCAATAACAGCCATTGTAGGACCTCCGACATAACCAGCACCAATGCAGCAAATCTTAGTAATTTCCATTTAATCTATTATTATCTTGATTTTATTTTAAATTGTTCCAATACCAACTCACGGCTTCTTTTAATCCTTCTTCTAAAGAATATTTCGGATTATAACCTAATATTTTTTTTGCCTTATCGATACTCGCCAATGAATGCGGAATGTCTCCCGCTCTATTCGCCCCATAAACAATGGAAACATTTTCAATTTTTGAGTCAAATTCAGATAAATATTTTTTTAAATATTTAACTAAATCATTCAAGGTATTTCGATCTCCAAATGCTGTATTATAAACAGTATTTACAGCTTCTGGATTTTGAGTAGTTATCGCCAACTCATTCATTTGTATAACATTATCTATATAGGTAAAGTCACGAGAATAATTGCCATCTCCATTAATTACCGGACTTTCATGGTTCATTAACTGCATTACAAATTTTGGTATAACAGCAGCATATGCTCCATTTGGATCCTGTTTTCTTCCAAAAACATTAAAATAGCGCAAGCCTATAGTTTCTAAACCATATGTTTTACTAAAAATCTCTGCATATAATTCGTTAACATATTTAGTAATTGCATAGGGAGATAATGGTTTACCGATTACATCTTCAACTTTTGGCAATCCTTGTGAATCTCCATAAGTAGAAGAACTAGCTGCATAAACAAATCGTTTTACTTTTGCATCGCGAGAAGCAGTCAGCATATTTAAGAAACCCGAAACATTAACATCGTTTGTAGTAATTGGATCGTTGATCGATCTTGGAACAGACCCTAATGCTGCCTGGTGCAATACATAATCTACTCCTTCAACTGCCAGAATGCAATCTGCAATATTTCTAATATCTCCTTCAATCAATGTGAAATTAGGATGATCTATAAAACTTTTTAAATTATGACGATGACCGGTTGAAAAATTATCTAAACAAATTACTTTATAACTAAGTCCTAAAAAATACTCAGATAAGTTTGACCCTATAAATCCTGCCCCTCCAGTAATTAAAATGGTTGTTGTTGCTGATGTTCCCATTATTTCAATTTAGTCTTTTTTGAATTTATCAAAAATAGTTTTAAAAAAACCTGTTTTACCTTCTTCTTCATGATATCCGTTAGAATAAGCTCCGTATCCGTAGCCATAAGTAGATCCGTATTTAGCTTTACTTTGGTAACCGTTTAAGACGATACTGGCATTGTTTAATTCACCTCTTTTAATCCTCGTGTTTAACAACGTTATCATATCTTTTTTAGTATAATTCTGCCTTACAATATACAGCGTGACATCAGCATATTGAACTAATTCTAATGCATCTGCAACCAAACCAACAGGCGGTGTATCTAAAATAATATAATCATATTTTAACTTTAGCTCCTCTATAAATTCTCGCATCGCATCGCTCAAAATAAGTTCTGATGGATTTGGAGGTATTGGCCCTGACAGGATAACATCGAGATTTTCAATTTCTGTTGAGTTTGTAATTTCTGCAAGGCTATTTTGTTTGATCAAATAATTCACTACACCTAATGGCGTTTTTAGACCAAATTCGTCTGCTAACCTTGGCTTTCTTAAGTCCAAACCAACTATAACTGTCTTTTTTTCGCTTAAAGCAAAAACTGTCGCAATATTTATAGAACAAAATGTTTTTCCTTCTCCACTTATTGAAGACGTAATCATTAAAGTTTTAGAACCACTAACCTGCTGTTTTTTATATAAAAACTGCAGAGAAGAACGAATTCCTCTGAAAGCTTCTGAAAGTGCAGATTTTGGTTTATCAAATACAGCTAAACTCAAAGAATCTTTATTCATTCCTATTACTCCAATTAATGGAATTTGAGTTAACTTATTAATATCATCTACGTTTTGAATTGAATCATTAATGAAAAAGATTCCAAAAACAAATAATAAAGGTACTAAAATCCCTAAAAAGAGGGCCAGTACATAGTTTACAGAAGTTTTGGGACCGATTAAACCTTCGCCTATATCTTTTGCAGGATCAATAAAATGAATATCGGATAAATTGGAAGCTTTCACAATTTCAGCTTCATTACGTTTTTGAAGAAATACGGTATAAATGTTATCATTTAAATCATATTTTCTTTTAATTTTCAATAATTCCTGCTGTTCTTCCGGAAGTCTTCTAACAGCACTTTCTGCCTGGCCCAGTTTTGCATTGACCAACGAAAGATCGTATAACAATGATGTTTTTGCTGTTGCAATATTTTCTAATAAAACATCCTTAACAGCACGCATTTGATTATCAAAATCCTTGAAAATTTTATCGCTTTTTACCGCATATGCCATTTCTGATCTTTGGGTAGAAAGCGCAATTAATCTAGAGACGCTACTAACAATATTAGGATCTTCGATTCCTGCAACAGATGGAGCTGGTAAACGAGAATAATCTTCACTGCTGTTTAAATAGCTTTTTAGAGAATTATAGTAGGCAATTTTTCTGGAAACCAAGTCTTTTTCAACATCAAAGTCTGTTATCTTCTCAGAAAATTTGGCACCTCCTTCTTCAATTTCAAAAATATTTTTGTCCTTTCTAAAAGATTTTAATTCGTTTCCTGTTTCTTTTAGCTGAGATTCCATCGCTACAAGCGTACTGTCAATAAATCGTATTGTATTGGTAGCAAACTGATTTTTACCATCAAGTTGAATCTTTATCAGCATTTTTACAGTCGAATTTAAATATTCGACCAGTCGGGCTTTATTAGTACCCTGCAATCCCAATGTTAGTATTGATCCTCCTTTATCTTCAGAGCTAACATTTATTCCTTTATAACGAGAAACTGTACTATCAAAATCATTGAATTTCACAAAATATTCTTTCCCTACATAAAGTCCTGGATTATCATTAATTTGAAGTTTCCAGGCTAAGAAAGGAAGTACAACTTTTTCACCGACTTTGTATCTTTTCACAGCTTCTTCAGGCTCTACTGCCGTATTAGAATAGGAGTTTTTAGAATAGGTAATTAATGAAACTGATTTTGTTTCAAAAGGAATTTTGATCTCATATTCATTACTGCTTAAAAATTTAATACTTATTAAAGTATTTACAAGCTGTCCTTTTGATTTGTCTATACTTACATAAAAAGGAACAGCGCCATAAGAATCAATCAAATTATATTTTCCTTGTTCCAGATAATCGATATAAAATTGAAGTTTATCTACAACCAGCTCATTATGTGATCGGGACTGAAGAATTGTAGTAATACCGTTTACCTGATCTGAAATTCCTCCCCAATTAAAAACTAAACTTGTATTTGAGGTAAAAAATGGATTACTTTCTTCTTTTATAGAAACCAGCGTCTGCATTCCGTAAATCTTTTCCTTTCTGACATTTACCTGATATGCAATTGTAAACGAAATTATTAAACTTACCAAAAACCATTTCCAATAACTTACAATTTTTAGCAAAAACCCTTTAAAATCAAAATTTGAATGATTTTCAAAAATGGAAAAATCTTTTATATCTAGCATCTTTTGATTTAGTTTTAATTTTTAAGAATTAAATAAACTGTTGTTGCCAAGGACAATAAAGTAATAATTGTAGCGATTGACTGTATCCCAGTCTGACCTGTTCCCCACGTTTTTTGCCTTAATGGTTTTACATAAATATAGTCATTGGGCTGCAAATTATAATAGGGCGATTTCATCACATTTACGTCTGTAAGATCAATATCATTCATCTGTACACCTGTGGGAGTCTGACGAATTATTGTAACTGCTTTTCTATTTCCTACCGTCGTAATATCACCGGAATTTGCTATTGCTTCCATAATATTTACATTATTTTGAAATAGTGTTTTTGTTCCTGTGCTCCCAACTTCTCCATTAATAGTATATCTAAAACCAGCCAATTTAATGGTAACAAAAATATTTGCTTCACTTTTAAAATATTCTTCAAGTAATTTCTTTTCAATTTTAACGCGAACTTCTTCGAGCGTATATCCTATTACATTGATTTCGCCTAATAGCGGCATTCTGATATTTCCATGATCATCAACTGTAAATCCATCAAAATATAATGATGATTCATTTTTTCCTCCCGACGTTCCAGAGCTTTCCGTTGTATTAAAAATTGATACTAATTTAGGATCAATAGCTTTTATACTTATACTTAAAACATCATTTGCCTGCAGTCTATAAGGTTTTACTCCTGCTTCAGCAATTGTATTTTGCTCTGTCGAAGTATTTTTATCTTGTAGATACACTAAATCTTTCACAGGAATACAAGATGTAAACAACCCATTAATTAATAGCAAAATATAAAAACTCTTTTTTGTCATTGGTTAAATTTTATGGCAAATATATGTTTTCCTTTAGTCATCAGGAAATCTAACTTTTATTTGATTCTATTTAGTTGTTTTTGAAAGTTTTTTCAAACGGAACACGATGAAGAATACTTCTTCCAAGCGTTACTTCGTCTGCATATTCTAATTCATCTCCAACAGATATTCCTCTGGCAATTGTAGAAATTACAATTTCAGATTCGGCAATTTGTTTGTAAATGTAAAAATTAGTGGTATCTCCCTCCATTGTCGAACTTAGAGCAAAAATAATTTCAATTACATTTCCTGCTTTGACTTTTTCAACTAAACTGGAAATATTCAACTGACTTGGTCCAACTCCTTCAATTGGAGATATTTTCCCTCCTAATACATGATAAATTCCTTTATACTGACCTGTGTTTTCAATAGCCATAACATCTCGTATATCTTCTACTACACATACCAGCTGATGATTTCTCAAAACATTAGCGCAGATCTCACAAACTTTAGTATCGGATATGTTATGACAGTTTACACAAAACTTAATATCTTCTCGCATATTTAATAATGCTTGAGATAAAAAACCTGTTTGTTCTTTCGGCTGCTTTAACAGATGCAATACCAGACGCAATGCCGTACGCTTACCAATCCCTGGCAATTGTGACATTTCATTGACTGCTTTTTCTATTAATTTTGACGAAAATTCCATGACCGCAAAAGTAATATATTAATATTGATTGGTAGCCAATAAAACTAATGTACAAGCAACTTCTGCCTTAATATTATTAAGCTCTAACAATTGGTACAATTCTGGGTTTTCGGTTCCCGGATTAAAGATTACTCTTTTTGGCTGCGCTTCAACGATATAATTATAATAATCACGTTGACGACTTGGATTTAAATATAAAGTTATGGTATCAATATTTTTTACAGGAACTGCTTTGGTCTGAATTTTAACTCCAGCCACTTCTCCTGTATTCTGACCTATTGCTAACACTGTGTGTCCTTTCTGCACTAAAGCATTTACTGCTCTAAAGGCATATCGTTCTGGTTTAGTAGTAGCACCAAGAACTAAAGTTTTTTTATTTTTCATTATCATAATTTATAGTGCAAAAGTAATTAAAAATAGTGAGTTAACTTTATGTTATTGATTTAGAATTGATAGCAATTAAAAACAATATCCTAATACAAAATCGCATTGAGCGGTTAAAAAAATAGTACATTTACTATATCAACCTAAACTTTATGGATCTATTTATTTACTTATTTGCGGCCTTATTTTCTGTACTGAATCCAATTGGAACTGTTCCTATTTTTGTGGGACTTACTCAGGATGACTCTCAAAAAGAACGCTCCCGGATTTCATTATGGACAGCGGTAAATGTTTTTATCATCTTGATGGTTTCTTATTTAATTGGTAAATACGTATTGACCTTTTTTGGGATTAGTATTGATGCGCTTCGAATTGCTGGAGGTATTATAATCGTTAATTCAGGTTTTTCACTGCTCTCCGGAAAATTCAACAAAAAAAGAGGGATCAACAAAAAAATTGAAAATGATGCACAACATCGAAATGACATTGCTTTAACTCCTTTGGCTATACCGATGTTGGCTGGACCTGGATCAATCTCTTTATTGATTGCTTTCTATCAGGAACATCATAAAATGGAAGAAATTATTATATCAAGCTTAGCAATTTTAGCGATAGCTATTGTAATTTTTGTAATTTTAAAAAGCGCTCATTATTTAGCTCGAATATTAGGAGCCTCAGGGATTGTTGCTATTTCCAGAATTGTTGGTTTTATTGTAATCTCAATCGGAATCCAATATATAGTGAGTTCTATTATCAATATTATCAAAGGAAATTTAATGTAAATTTCACTTCAAAATTTAATAAAAAGAAAGGGATAAAGCTATAGCTTTATCCCTTTCTTTATTAATGAAAAAACTTTTTACGCTCTTGGCAAAAATACTTCAGCCATCATACATCTTGCACTTCCGCCTCCGCAAGCTTCGATTGTATCTAAACTTGAACTCAAAATTTCGGCGTGATTTTCTAATTGCGCAATCTGTTTTGGAGTTAAACTTTGATAAGCAGATGCACTCATTATAATATATTTTTTATCATTTGTTCCTCTAACTTCAAGCATATTACCCGCAAAATTATTTACCTGAGCTTCGGTTATCAAAATAACTTCTTTATTATCGGTTTTAAGATTATCTAAAATCATTTTTCGCTCTTTTTTGTCATCAATACAATCTGCACAGATAACAGCAAAGGTTTCTCCCAAACACATCATCACATTAGTATGATATATCAATTTGCGCTCTCCATCAACAGTTTGGAAAGCTTCAAAAATAACTGGAGCATAATCAAAATCTTCACAGAATTCTATAAATAATTCCTCATCAGCACGTGGGGATAAAGCACAATATGCTTTTCCGTTTGCTCGATCTAAAAGCAAACTTCCAGTTCCTTCCAAAAAAAATCCATCTTCTTCTGCAGAAGTATAATCCATTATATTGGCAATTTCAAAACCTTTTTCTTCAAGCGTATCCAAAATATCTTCACGACGTTCCTGACGACGATTTTCAGCAAACATTGGATATAAAGCTACGTCTCCATTCTCATGAAATGAAACCCAATTGTTTGGAAAAATACTGTCTGGAGTATCTGTCTCTAAAGTGTCATCAATAACGATAACATCAACTCCAACTGCCCTCAACTTTTCTACAAAAGTATCAAACTCCTGCTGTGCCTTTGCATTTACAGTACTTGGCAAAAGTCCGTCTAGTACTTTCTGATAATAATTATTTACTGCCGTTTGCTCGTTCATTCTAAAAGCAACTGGACGAATCATTACAATTGCGTTTGTTGTTTGTTTCATTTTTTTATATTTTTTGTTTCAGATTTTAAGTTTCACGTTTGTTGTAACTTGAAACTTAAAACCTGAAACTATTTTCTCTAGTCTCTAATTAATGGCAAAGTGGAGCATCTCAACAAGCCTTCTTGTTTTGCAATTTCTGCATACGGAATTTCTTCAACCGTAAAACCTTTTGATCTTAACCAGTTATTTAATCTTGTGAAATTCTTCTCCGAAACTACTACATTTTCATCAATCGAAAATACATTCGAAAACATATTATACATCTCGTTTCTTTCTATATGAAATAGATTTTCTTTCCCAAAAAGATTTACTAAATACAAATAATCAGCTTCTTCGCGAAAACCTCTTTTATATATAATCCCTTTATTTTTTCCAACAGGCTGAAAACAGCAATCCAAATGCAGAGCATTATCACGAGCCTCCAATTTAGATTTTACTAAATCAAATTCTTTGACAATTTTATTTGGAAATAATTCTTTAATATAATTTACACCATGTATATTGGTGCGAGCAGTAATATAATCTTTGTAATCGCTGCCTTTGTAAGTCCCAACAAAGATGTAATCATTCCACAACATTACATCTCCTCCCTCGATATGAACTTCTTCTGGCGGGCGGACGACCTTTAATGGATCAATTTTATCAACAATATATTGAATTGCATCCAACTCACGTTCGCGATCTGGTAAAATATTTGATTTTATAAAAACATCATCTATCACAAACCCAATATCTCTTGCGAAAATTTGATTATAATTTTCGATCAATTCAGGACGATAAACTGTAACATCATACTTTTGAAAAACAGCATTAAAAGCTTCCATTTCAACGACCATATCTTTTTCGATCGGATATGTTCCTGCCTTAATATGTTCCAATGATTTAGGATCATAGGCTTCATCAATTGAAGGAGTTGGCCCATTATGAACGGCTGAACCCAAAACTACAGCACGCAGTTTCGACGTTTCGTTCTTTACATTTAATTGCAACATAATTCTCTTATATTTTGGGTAAAGATAAAAAAAGCTTCACAGTTAAGTGAAGCTTTAGTTTTTTTTTATTTGTTAGACTTGAACTCTCTCAAAGGGTGTCCAGTATAAATCTGTCTTGGTCGGCCAATTGGCTCTTTGTTCTCACGCATTTCTTTCCATTGCGCGATCCAGCCCGGTAATCTTCCTATTGCAAACATTACTGTAAACATATCAGTAGGAATTCCTAATGCTCTGTAGATAATTCCAGAATAGAAATCTACGTTTGGATATAAGTTTCTTGATTTAAAATATTCATCTTCAAGTGCTGCTGCTTCTAATTTTTTAGCAATTTCTAAAATAGGATCATCAACACCTAAAGTTTCTAAAACTTCGTTAGCTGCTTTTTTAATGATTTTAGCTCTTGGATCAAAGTTTTTATAAACTCTATGCCCAAATCCCATTAAACGGAAAGGATCATTTTTATCTTTTGCCTTTGCTAAAAATTTATCTGTATCCCCGCCATCTTTGTTAATTTCTTCTAACATCTCAAGAACAGCTTGATTAGCACCTCCATGAAGAGGTCCCCAAAGAGCTGAAACTCCTGCAGAAATTGATGCAAATAAACCAGCATGAGAAGAACCAACCATTCTTACTGTAGAAGTAGAACAGTTTTGTTCGTGATCTGCATGAAGTATAAATAATTTATCTAATGCATCAACAATTATCGGATTTGCTTTGTAAGGCCCTGTAGGCAATTGAAACATCAACTGCATAAAGTTCTCTACATATCCTTTTGTATTATCATAATAATTCAATGGATATCCCATTGACTTTCTGTAAGTCCAAGTAGCAATTACAAGAAATTTGGCCATTGTTTTACAAATAGCTTCATACATTTCTTTTTCATTTTCAACATTTACAGCTTTAGGATTAAATGCTGTTAAAGCACTAGTCAAAGCAGACAGAACTCCCATTGGATGTGCTGTTTTTGGAAAACCATCAATGATATTTTTCATTTCTTCGTTTACCAAAGTATGTTTTTTAATATCATTTTCAAATTGCTCCAATTGCTGAGCCGTTGGCAATTCGCCAAAAATTAAAAGATAAGATACCTCCAAAAATCCAGCTTTTTCAGCCAAATCTTCAATTGAATATCCTCTGTAACGCAAAATACCTAATTCTCCATCTAAGAAAGTAATCTCGCTTTTACAAGATCCAGAATTTTTATAACCTGGATCAATTGTGATTACACCTGTTAAATCACGTAATTTGTTAATATCGATAGCTGATTCATTTTCGCTTCCTGTTATTACCGGAAGTTCAATTTTTTGACCATCTACTTCTAATGTAGCTATTTTTGACATAATATATTGGAAATAAATCTTTAAAATAATAATTTATCAAATCTAAGGAATTTAACATTAATTAAAAAAAGAATACTGCTATGAATTTGTTAAAACTCCAAAAAAAAACCATTCATAAAAAATGAATGGTTTTTTTACAATATATAACTCTAACAATTACTTGATCTTAAAAGCGTTTAATCCAGGAAAATAAGCGTTACTTCCTAGCTCTTCTTCGATTCTTAATAATTGATTGTATTTTGCCATACGGTCAGAACGAGAAGCAGAACCTGTTTTAATTTGTCCGCAGTTTAATGCAACAGCTAAATCTGCAATCGTATTATCTTCTGTTTCTCCAGAACGGTGAGACATTACTGAAGTGTAACCAGCATTTTTAGCCATGTTTACTGCAGCAATAGTTTCTGTCAAAGTACCAATTTGGTTTACTTTTACTAAGATAGAATTAGCAATACCTTTTTGAATTCCAGTAGATAAACGCTCAACATTAGTAACAAATAAATCATCACCTACTAATTGTACTTTATGACCAATTTTATCAGTTAAGTATTTCCATCCATCCCAGTCGTCCTCGTACATACCATCTTCAATAGAAATAATTGGATATTTTGCAGCAAGTTCAGCTAAATAATCCGCTTGCTCTTCAGAAGTTCTAATTTTTCCAGTTTCACCTTCAAATTTAGTGTAATCGTATTTTCCGTTTACATAAAATTCAGAAGCAGCACAATCAAGAGCAATCATAATTTCGTCACCAAAAGTATATCCTGCTTTTTCAACAGCTAGCTTGATAGTATCTAAAGCATCTTCAGTTCCACCAGCCAAGTTTGGAGCAAAACCACCTTCATCTCCAACAGCTGTACTCAAACCTCTATCATGTAATACCTTTTTCAAACTATGGAAAATTTCAGTTCCCATTTGCATAGAATGAGTAAAAGACGTAGCCTTTACAGGAAAAATCATAAATTCTTGAAATGCAATTGGCGCATCAGAGTGAGAACCACCGTTGATGATGTTCATCATTGGAACAGGTAATGTGTTAGCAGAAACTCCACCAACATATCTGTATAATGGCAGACCAAGCTCATTTGCAGCAGCTTTTGCAGCAGCTAATGAAACTCCTAAAATAGCATTAGCCCCTAACTTAGATTTGTTTGGAGTTCCATCTAAATCAATCATTAGTTGATCAATTGTATTTTGTTCAAACACAGAAGTACCAACTAATTCTTCAGCAATAACAGTATTTACATTATTCACTGCATTCAAAACTCCTTTACCAAGATAAGCTTTACCTCCGTCACGTAATTCAACAGCTTCGTGCTCTCCAGTTGATGCCCCAGAAGGAACAGCAGCTCTACCTAAAACTCCATTTTCAGTTATTACATCAACTTCAATAGTAGGATTACCTCTAGAATCAAGAATTTGTCTTGCGTGAATTTTAATTATAATACTCATTATTTTTGTTTTTTATTAATAAATTATATTTTTTTTCGAAATTATAAAAATATTTAATAGTAAATACGCATTATACTCATTAAACATGTTTATTTATTAACTACATCGTTTTAGAACCTGCTTGTTTTATATTCTCAACAAATTGATCAAATAAATAAGACGAATCGTGTGGTCCAGGACTAGCTTCAGGATGGTATTGTACTGAAAAACAATTTTTATTTTTCATTCTCATTCCTGCTACAGTGTCATCGTTTAAATGTATATGCGTAATTTCTAATTCCGGATGACCGTCTAAAGCTTCTTTTTTAACCGCAAAACCATGATTTTGAGAAGTAATTTCACCTTTACCAGTAATAATGTTCTTTACCGGATGATTAATTCCGCGATGACCACCAAACATTTTATAGGTCTTTACGCCATTCGCCAAAGCTATAATCTGATGACCTAAGCAAATCCCAAACAATGGTTTATCATCTGCAATAATTTCCTTAGCAACTTGTATCGCACCAAAAAGAGGATCTGGATCACCAGGTCCGTTTGATAAGAAATAACCATCAGGATTAAATTCAGCTAAGTCTTTATAAGTAGAATCGTAAGGAAAAACTTTAATGTAACAATCTCTCTTAGCTAGATTTCTCAAAATGTTCTTTTTTATTCCAAGATCTAAAGCAGAGATTTTATAGGCAGCATTTTCATCTCCAAAAAAATAAGGCTCAGTAGTTGAAACTTTTGATGCCAACTCTAAACCTTCCATATTTGGCACATTCGCCAATTCTTTTTTCAACTCTTCAATCGAAGTTCCGTCGGTACAGATAACAGCATTCATAGCTCCATTGTCACGGATGTAACTCACAAGAGCTCTTGTGTCAACATCAGAAATACAGATTAAATTTTGCTTCGTAAAATAATCTTCTAAACTTCCAGAGGCATCTTCTCGTGAATAATTAAAACTAAAGTTTTTACAAACTAAACCAGCAATTTTAACACTGTCAGATTCAATTTCTAAATCATTAATACCATAATTCCCAATGTGAGCATTCGTAGCAACCATTATCTGACCAAAATAAGAAGGATCTGTAAAAATCTCTTGATATCCAGTCATTCCAGTATTAAAACAAACCTCCCCGAAAGTTTTACCACTGATACCGATAGATTTTCCGTGAAAAATTGTTCCATCGCTTAATAATAAAATGGCGCTTTGTCGTGTAGTATATTTCATTCTTTTACTTTGTATTGTTTTTTTATTGTCTAATAAAACCTTTAAAGCTTGTTTTATTTGTAATTAGATATTTTGCAAATTTACTCCTTTAAAAGAGTGCTTCCAAGATTTTTTAAAAATTTCATTCATAAAAATAAAACCTTACTGCCGAAATAAGTTAAATTTCATCTTGTTTAAAAAAATTCCAAAAAAAAAGGATAAACTAAAAATTAGCTTATCCTTGATTTCTATAGAATCATTACTTTCATAATTATTCAGAAGCTTCAGTAGTCGATTCTGATTCAGCAGCTGGAGCTTCAGAAGTAGTCTCCTCTGCTTTTTTTGCTTTACCACCACGACGGCTTTTTGCTTTTTTAATTTCTTTTTTACCTCCATTGTAAAGTTCATTGAAATCTACAAGTTCGATCATTGCCATATCAGCATTATCTCCCAAACGATTTCCAACTTTAATGATACGAGTGTATCCACCTGGACGGTCTCCAACTTTAGCAGCTACGTCTCTGAACAAGTCAGTTACAGCATATTTACTACGTAAGTAAGCAAAAACAATACGACGATTGTGAGTCGTATCTTCTTTTGATTTTGTGATTAAAGGCTCAACAAATTGTTTAAGCGCTTTAGCTTTAGCAACAGTAGTGTTAATACGTTTGTGCTCAATAAGAGAACAAGCCATATTAGCCAACATAGCTTTTCTATGTCCAGTCTGTCTGCTTAAGTGATTGAATTTTTTTCCGTGTCTCATTGCTATTTTAAATTTAATCCGCCGAGGCGGATTGAATTATTCTTTATCTAATTTGTATTTAGCTAAGTCCATTCCGAAAGTTAAATTTTTAACTGCAACAAGTTCATCAAGTTCAGTTAAAGATTTTTTACCAAAATTACGGAATTTCATCAGGTCATTTTTATTGAACGATACTAAATCACCAAGTGTATCAACTTCAGCCGCTTTCAAGCAATTTAATGCTCTAACAGATAAATCCATATCAACAAGCTTAGTTTTAAGCAATTGTCTCATATGCAATGACTCTTCATCATAAGATTCTGTTTGTGCAATTTCGTCAGCCTCGAGTGTAATTCTTTCGTCAGAAAATAACATGAAGTGGTGAATTAAAACTTTAGCAGCTTCAGTAAGAGCATCCTTTGGATTAATAGAACCATCAGTTTTAATTTCAAAAACTAATTTTTCGTAATCTGTTTTTTGCTCAACACGGAAGTTTTCAATTGCATATTTTACATTTTTTACCGGAGTAAAAATAGAATCTGTAAAAATAGTACCAATTGCCGCATTCTGTTTTTTGTTCTCCTCAGCAGGAACATACCCTCTACCTTTTTCGATTGTTAAATCGAAGTTCAATTTGATTTTAGAATCTAAGTTACAGATAACAAGGTCTGGATTCAAAACTTGAAAACCTGAAATAAATTTTTGAAAATCACCTGCTGTTAATTGATCTTTACCTGAAACAGAAATAGTAACTGATTCATTATCGATATCTTCAATTTGACGTTTAAAACGTACTTGTTTTAGATTAAGGATAATTTCGGTAACATCTTCAACAACACCTGAAATAGTAGAAAACTCATGATCCACACCCTCGATACGAACAGATGTAATTGCATAACCTTCTAATGCTGAAAGCAAAACTCTTCTAAGTGCATTACCAACAGTCAATCCATAACCAGGTTCTAAAGGTCTAAATTCGAATTTACCTTCAAAATCGGTTGAATCGATCATGATAACTTTATCGGGCTTTTGAAAATTAAATATTGCCATAAATTTCGACTAAGTCAATTATTATTTGTTGTACAACTCTACGATTAATTGTTCTTTAATGTTTTCTGGAATTTGAAGTCTTGCAGGTACAGAAACGAAAGTTCCTTCTTTAAGATCATTGTTCCAAGTAATCCATTCATAAACATGACTTGAATTTGATAAAGAACGTTCGATAGCTTCTAAAGATTTAGATTTTTCACGAACTGCAACTTTATCACCAGGCTTAAGGTGGTAAGAAGGAATATTTACAACTTCTCCATTTACAGTAACGTGTCTGTGAGATACGATTTGACGTGCACCTCTTCTAGAAGGAGCGATACCCATTCTAAAAACTACGTTATCCAATCTTGCTTCGCATAATTGTAATAAAACTTCACCAGTAACTCCTTTAGTAGCTGATGCTTTTTCGAATAAATTTCTGAATTGTTTTTCTAAAATTCCATAAGAATATTTAGCTTTTTGCTTTTCCATTAACTGAACAGCGTACTCAGATTTTTTTCCTCTTTTTTTAGCCATCCCGTGTTGTCCAGGTGGGTAATTTCTTTTTTCGAAAGATTTGTCATCTCCGAAGATTGCTTCGCCAAATTTACGAGCGATTCTTGTACTAGGACCAGTATATCTTGCCATTTTAAATTGTTTAAGATAGAGATTATGAATTCAGGTCTTATCCTTCGATAATCTATATTCTATCTAGGTTATACTATAAAAATTTGAGTATTAAACTCTACGTCTTTTTGGAGGACGACATCCGTTGTGAGGCATTGGAGTAACATCGATAATCTCAGTAACTTCAATTCCACCGTTATGAATAGAACGAATAGCAGACTCACGTCCGTTTCCTGGTCCTTTTACATAAACTTTTACTTTTTTAAGTCCTGCTTCAAGAGCTACTTTACTACAATCTTCTGCTGCCATTTGAGCTGCATACGGAGTGTTCTTTTTAGAACCTCTGAAACCCATTTTACCAGCTGAAGACCAAGAAATAACTTCACCTTTCTTATTAGTCAAAGAAATGATAATATTGTTGAAAGTCGCAGAAATATGAGCTTCACCCGTTGATTCAACGATAACTTTACGTTTTTTTGCAGTTGCTTTAGCCATATTACTTATTATTTAGTTGCTTTTTTCTTGTTAGCAACAGTTTTTCTTTTACCTTTTCTTGTTCTAGAGTTGTTTTTAGTTCTTTGTCCTCTTAAAGGAAGACCAGATCTATGACGGATACCTCTGTAACAACCAATATCCATTAAACGTTTGATGTTTAAAGAAACTTCAGAACGTAATTCTCCTTCAATTTTGTAAAATGAAACTGCATCACGAATTGCTCCGATCTCGTCGTCATTCCAATCTTGAACTTTTTTATCTTGGCTAACTTGAGCTTTCTCTAAAATCTCAATAGCTCTACTTTTTCCTAATCCGAAGATGTAGGTAAGTGCTATAACACCTCTCTTATTTTTTGGGATATCTACCCCTGCTATTCTTGCCATAATTATCCTTGTCTTTGTTTAAATCTAGGATTTTTTTTGTTTATTACGTACAATCTCCCTTTTCTACGCACGATAATGCACTCGGCACTTCTCTTTTTTACTGATGCTCTAACTTTCATAGTGAATATCCTTTAATATCGATAAGTAATTCTTGCTTTTGACAAATCGTAAGGACTCATTTCTAGTTTCACTTTATCACCAGGTAATAATTTGATGTAATGCATACGCATTTTTCCAGAAATATGAGCAATTACAATATGTCCATTTTCTAACTCTACACGGAACATCGCATTTGATAATGCTTCAATGATTGATCCGTCTTGTTCTATTGCTGATTGTTTTGCCATAAATATATTAAGCTACCGCTTTTCTATTTTTACCAGTCTTCATTAAACCATCATAATGCTTGTTTAACAAGTATGAATTGATTTGTTGAATAGTATCTATTGCAACTCCAACCATAATTATTAATGAGGTACCTCCAAAAAACATTGCCCAAGATTGTTGTACATCCATAATACTTACAACAATAGCTGGGAACACAGCAATCAAAGCAAGGAATAAAGATCCTGGGAAAGTTATTAAAGACATCACTTTATCTAAGAAATCTGAAGTTTCAGCTCCTGGACGAACTCCAGGAATAAAACCACCGCTTCTTTTTAGATCATCTGCCATTTTATTAGTAGGAACTGTGATCGCAGTATAGAAAAATGTAAATACAATGATTAAAGTTGCAAAAACAAAATTATACCAAAAACCAAAGATATTACTAAATGCTCCAACAATAGATTGTGATGTATCTGATTTTGACAATCCTGCTACAGCTGCAGGAATAAACATAATTGCCTGAGCAAAAATGATTGGCATAACTCCAGAAGCATTGAGCTTAAGAGGAATCCATTGTCTATTACCCCCTGCTAAATCTTGCTCATAATCTCCAGTTGTTGTACGACGAGCGTATTGAACTGGAATTCTACGTACTGCCATTGTAAGCAATACACAAGCAATAATTACTAATAACCACACTATAATTTCAATAACCAACAACATTGGACCTCCATTGTTATTAGTAACTCTGGTTGTGAATTCTTGTATAAAAGCTTGTGGCAAACGGGCTAAAATACCAACCATAATCAATAATGAAATTCCATTTCCAATACCTTTATCCGTAATTTTTTCTCCAAGCCACATAGCAAAAATTGTACCAGTAACTAAGATAATAACAGACGAGAATAAAAATTCAGGAGAATTAAAGCCTAGCAAGAATGCACTACCAGGCAATGTTCTGTATAAATTATAGATATAAGTTGGACCTTGAACCAATGTAATAGCTATAGTCAACCAACGAGTGATTTGATTAATCTTTTTTCTACCACTCTCTCCATCATTTTGAAGTTTTTGCAAATAAGGAATAGCAATTCCCATTAACTGAACAACTATAGATGCAGAAATGTAAGGCATAATACCTAAAGCAAAAACTGAAGCTTTTGCAAAAGCCCCTCCGGTGAACATGTCAAAAATAGCCGTTAAACCATTAGTAGCTTGCCCCGCTAAACCTGTCAACTGAGTTGCGTCAATTCCAGGAAGCGTAACGTGTGCACCAAAACGATATACTAATAGTAATCCTAAAGTAATTAAGATTCTGTTTTTCAGTTCTTCGATTTTCCAAACATTACTTATTGATTCAATAAATTTCTTCATCTTAATAGATAAGTTATAAACTTACAGCCTCTCCTCCAGCAGCTTCAATAGCAGCTTTAGCAGTAGCAGTAAATTTGTGGGCAGTTACTTTTAATTTTGCTTTCAATTCTCCTCTACCTAAAATCTTAACGATTTCATTTTTAGTGGCAAGACGGTTAGCTACGAAATCTGTCATAGAAACAGAATCAGTAATGACACCATTGTCAACTAATAATTGAAGCGTATCCAAATTAACACCTTCGTATTCTTTACGATTGATGTTTGTGAAACCAAACTTAGGTACACGTCTTTGAAGCGGCATTTGCCCTCCTTCAAAACCAATCTTTTTAGAATAACCAGAACGAGATTTTGCTCCTTTGTGACCTCTTGCTGAAGTACCACCTTTTCCAGAACCTTCTCCCCTACCTAATCTTTTATTTTGATTGTGGGTTGACCCTTCAGCTGGTTGTAAGTTACTTAAATTCATAACATTATTTGTTATTTAGTTTCTTCTACAGAAACTAAGTGTTTAACTTTGTTTATCATACCAAGGATAGCAGGGTTTGAATCATGCTCTACAACTTGTCCCATTTTACGTAGACCCAAAGCTTCCAAACCTCTCTTTTGAGAAAGAGGACAGTTGATTTTGCTTCTTACTTGTTTTACTAATAATTTAGCCATAATTTCCTTGAATTAACCTTTAAAAACTTTTTCTAAAGAAACACCTCTTTGTTTTGCAACTGTATGAGCGCTTCTCATTTGTAATAAAGCATCAAAAGTTGCTTTCACTACGTTATGAGGATTTGATGATCCTTGAGATTTAGATAGTACATCGTGAATACCTACTGATTCAAGAACTGAACGAACAGCTCCACCAGCAATAACTCCTGTACCATGAGACGCAGGAATTAAGAATACACGTGCACCACCAAATTTACCTTTTTGTTCGTGAGGAACTGATTGTCCATTCAAAGGAATTTTCACTAAATTTTTCTTAGCATCTTCTACCGCTTTCGCAATTGCTTCAGAAACGTCTTTAGATTTTCCTAATCCATGACCAACTACTCCATTTTCATCACCTACAACTACAATAGCAGAAAAACCGAAAGCTCTACCACCTTTTGTAACTTTAGTAACACGATTAACACTTACCAGACGATCTTTAAGTTCAAGACCACTTGGTTTTACCAATTCTACATTTTTGTATTTAGACATAATATATTAGAATTTAAGTCCAGCCGCTCTTGCGCCTTCTGCTAATGATTTAATACGACCGTGATACAAATATCCACCTCTATCAAAAGTGATGGTATCAATCCCAGCTTTTAACGCTTTCTCTGCAACAAGTTTTCCAACAGCTGTAGCGATTTCAACGTTAGTACCTTTTCCTATTTCTTTTTCTCTTGAAGATGCAGCTAATATAGTAACTCCATTTACATCATCAATAAGTTGAGCATAAATTTCTTTGTTACTTCTAAATACAGATAGTCTTGGGTTAGCAGCTGTACCGCTAATCGATTTTCTAATTCTGAATCTAATTCTCTGTCTTCTATCAGATTTTGTTAATGACATAATCTTATTTTTTAAGCTGATTTACCTGCTTTTCTTCTTAATACTTCACCCACAAATTTAACACCTTTTCCTTTGTACGGCTCAGGCTTACGGAAACCTCTGATTTTCGCAGCAACCTGACCTAAAAGTTGTTTATCAAATGATGTTAATTTTACGATAGGGTTTTTACCTTTTTCAGATATTGTTTCTAAAACTACTTCTGGAGCAATTTCTAAAACAATATTGTGAGAATATCCAAGAGCTAAATCTAACTTTTGACCTTGGTTTGAAGCTCTATAACCAACTCCAACTAATTCAAGTTCTTTTGTAAAACCTTCAGATACGCCAATAATCATATTATTAATTAATGATCTGTATAATCCGTGTTTTGCTCTTTGATCTTTATGATCAGACGATCTTTCTACTTGAACTTGATCGCCTTCAACAGTTACAGTTACGTCCGAAAACTCCTGAGTTAGTTGACCTTTTTTTCCTTTTACTGTAATAATACCGTCTTTAACTTCTACAGTTACACCAGCAGTGATTACAATTGGGCTTTTACCTATTCTTGACATCTTTATCTAGTGTTTAAAATTAGTATACGTAACAAATTACTTCACCACCTACATTTAATTGCTTAGCTTGTTTTCCTGTCATCAAACCTTTTGATGTAGAAACAATAGCAATTCCTAATCCGTTAAGGATTCTAGGTAATTTGGCAGCACCTGCGTACTTACGTAAACCAGGTTTACTAATTCTTTGGATATCTTTAATTACCGGCTCTTTAGTATCTTTATCATACTTCAAAGCAATTTTGATAGACCCCTGAACAGTTGTCGTTTCAAATTTGTAACTTAAGATGTAACCTTGATCAAATAAGATCTTAGTTATTTCTTTTTTTAGATTAGATGCCGGAATCTCAACAACTTTGTGGTTTGCAGCCACAGCGTTACGAACTCTAGTCAAATAATCTGCAATAGGATCTGTATACATATGTATTTGATTGCGATTACGGTTTTCAGGAAGCACTTTGCTTCCTGAACCTTTAATCAATTAAAATTATTTTTTGGTTTGCAAAAGTAATAACTTATTACCAGATTACCAAGATGCTTTTTTAACTCCTGGAATTAATCCATTATTAGCCATTTCACGGAAAGTTACACGTGAAATACCGAATTGACGGATATAACCTCTAGGTCTACCTGTTAATTTACAACGATTGTGTAAACGAACTGGTGAAGCATTTTTAGGTAATTTTTGTAAGCCTTCATAATCTCCAGCTTCTAATAAAGCTTTTCTTTTTTCAGCGTACTTAGCTACCGTTTTCTCTCTTTTCACCTCACGGGCTTTCATTGATTCTTTAGCCATGTCTTAATTCTTTTTAAAAGGTAAACCTAATTCAGCCAATAATGACTTTGCCTCTTTGTCTGTTTTTGCAGTAGTTACAAAAGTAATATCCATTCCTGAAATTTTATTTACTTTATCAATATCAATTTCTGGGAAAATGATTTGCTCTAAAACTCCAAGATTGTAATTACCTCTTCCGTCAAAACCTGTAGCTTTGATACCACTAAAATCTCTAACGCGTGGTAAAGCAGAAGTAATAAGTCTATCTAAAAACTCATACATTCTTTCACCACGTAAAGTAACTTTTGCTCCAATAGGCATCCCTTTTCTCAATTTGAATGACGCAACGTCTTTCTTTGATATTGTAGATACTGCTTTTTGTCCAGTGATCTTTGTTAACTCATCAACTGCATAGTCAATAAGTTTTTTATCAGATACAGCTGCACCAACTCCACGGCTCAAAACGATTTTTTCCAATTTTGGAACTTGCATTACGTTTGTATATCCGAATTCCTCTTTAAGAGCAGAGATTACTCTACTCTTATATTCTTCTTTTAGTCTAGGTGTATATGCCATTACTATAGTACTTGATTAGATTTTTTTGAAAATCTTACTTTCTTATCTCCTTCTACTCTAATACCAACTCTAGTTGTTTCCTTAGTTTTAGGATCAATTAGTGAAATGTTAGATATTTGTATAGAAGCTTCTTTCTTAACGATACCACCTTGAGGGTTTTTAGCACTTGGTTTTGTATGTTTCGAAACCATGTTTACACCTTCAACTATCGCTTTATTTTTCTCACGGTAAACACGTAATACTTTACCTTCAGCACCTTTATGGTCTCCAGCAATAACTCTTACGATATCTCCTGATTTTATTTTTAGCTTTATCATCTTAAAACGAATTAAAGCACTTCTGGTGCTAATGATACAATTTTCATGAATTGTTTTTCACGAAGTTCTCTTGCTACCGGACCAAAAACACGAGTTCCTCTCATTTCCCCTGCAGCGTTCAAAAGAACACATGCATTATCATCGAAACGGATATAAGAACCATCAGCTCTTCTCACTTCTTTTTTGGTACGTACAACAACTGCAGTTGAAACAGCTCCTTTCTTAACGTTCCCGTTAGGAGTTGCATCTTTAATAGATACTACAATCTTGTCACCAACAGAGGCATACCTTCTTTTGGTACCTCCTAAAACACGGATAGTTAAAACTTCTTTTGCTCCCGTGTTATCTGCTACTTTTAGTCTTGATTCCTGTTGTACCATAATTATTTAGCTCTTTCTAAGATTTCAACTAATCTCCAACATTTTGTTTTACTTAAAGGACGCGTTTCGCTAATTCTTACAGTATCTCCAATGTTACAGTCGTTTGTTTCGTCGTGTGCAACATATTTCTTAGTTTTCAACACGAACTTACCGTATAATGGGTGTTTTACTTTTCTTACTTCAGCAATAACAATAGATTTATCCATTTTATTTGAAGTAACAACACCAATTCTTTCTTTTCTTAAATTTCTTTTTTCTTCCATCTTTCAGCAGAATACAATTATTGTAACTCTCTTTTAGTTAACTCTGTAGCTAATCTCGCAACTGTTCTTCTTACACTTCTAATTTGAAGTGGATTTGCAATTGGAGATACAGCGTGAGCCATTTTTAGGTCAGCATATACTTTCTTAGTTTGACTAAGTTTTTCTTGCAACTCCGCTGCAGAAAGATCTTTTATTTCTGATTGTTTCATAATATAATATAAATTATGCTTCGAAATCTCTAGCAACGACGAATTTAGTTTTTACTGGAAGCTTTTGAGCTGCAAGACGTAAAGCCTCTTTTGCAACTGATAAAGGAACTCCTCCAACTTCAAACATAATTCTTCCGGGTTTAACAACGGCAGCCCAATATTCAACGGCACCTTTACCTTTACCCATACGTACCTCAAGAGGCTTCTTAGTAATTGGTTTGTCTGGAAATATTTTGATCCATAATTGTCCTTCTCTCTTCATGAAACGAGTTGCAGCGATACGCGCAGCTTCGATTTGACGAGAGGTTAAGAACATTCCATCTTCATGTACAGATTTAATACCAAACATTCCATTAGAAAGTTCATGCCCTCTTTGAGAGTTACCTTTCATTTTACCTTTTTGTACCTTACGGTATTTTGTTCTTTTAGGCTGTAACATTTTTCTTTAGTTTAAAAATTTACTTTCTTTTACGAGCGTCTGGTTTTCCACCTTTATTAAAGGGCTTTCTGTCTCCTCTTGGAGAATCGCCACCTTTACCACCACCAGTTCCAGATTGTTTTTTATCCATTCCTGCAAGCGGAGAAAGATCTCTCTTTCCATAAACTTCACCTTTCATGATCCATACTTTGATACCCATTCTACCGTAAGTAGTGTGAGCTTCAGCCAAAGCATAATCAATATCAGCTCTGAAAGTTGATAGAGGAATTCTACCTTCTTTGAAACCTTCTGAACGCGCCATCTCAGCACCATTCAAACGACCAGAAATCAAAACTTTGATACCTTCAGCGTTCATACGCATAGAAGCAGCAATAGCCATTTTGATTGCACGTCTGTAAGAAATACGGCTTTCGATTTGACGAGCGATGCTTGTCGCCACAAGATAAGCATCTAACTCAGGTCTTTTAATTTCAAAGATGTTAATTTGAACCTCTTTGTCAGTAACTTTCTTAAGTTCTTCTTTTAACTTGTCTACCTCTTGTCCGCCTTTTCCGATAATGATACCAGGTCTAGCTGTAGTGATAGTAACGGTTACAAGTTTCAAAGTTCTCTCGATGATTACTTTTGATACACTAGCTTTTGATAAACGAGCGTGGATGTACTTTCTGATCTTGTGATCTTCGGCAAGTTTATCACCGTAATCATTTCCACCATACCAGTTTGAGTCCCACCCTCTGATGATACCAAGTCTATTTCCAATTGGATTTGTCTTTTGTCCCATGCTGCTTAAGAATTGCTTTGTGTGTTATTGATAGCTCCAAGCACGATTGTTACGTGATTAGAACGTTTTCTTATTCTGTGTGCACGACCTTGTGGAGCTGGACGAAGTCTTTTCAACATCATTCCACCATCTACTCTGATCTCTTTAACAAATAATCCAGCTTCTTCTAAATTACCTTCACTATTTTTTTGCTCCCAGTTGTTGATTGCAGATAATAATAGTTTTTCTAATTTTCTTGAAGCTTCTTTAGAACTGAATCTTAAGATGTTAAGTGCTCTTTCTACCTTCTGACCTCTTACCAAGTCCGCTACTAAGCGCATTTTTCTAGGTGAAGTAGGGCAGTTATTCAATTTTGCGAAAGCAATAGACTTATTAGCCTCTTTTCTCGCATCTGCTGTTTCTCTTTTACGAACTCCCATTGCTTCTTATTTTTTACCTTTATTTTTTGCTCCAGCATGACCTCTAAAAGATCTAGTTGGTGAAAACTCTCCTAATTTGTGACCTACCATGTTTTCTGTTACGTAAACTGGTACAAATTGACGACCGTTATGAACTGCGATAGTTTGCCCAACGAAATCTGGAGTAATCATAGAAGCTCTAGACCAAGTCTTAACTACACTATTTTTACCACTTTCTACGTTTTCCTGAACTTTCTTGTCTAACTTATAATGAACGAAAGGTCCTTTTTTTAATGAACGTGCCATATCTTATTATTTCTTTCTACGTTCTACGATATACTTGTTACTCGGGTTTTTCTTAGAACGAGTTCTATAACCTTTTGCTGGTATTCCATTTCTTGAACGTGGATGTCCACCAGAAGAACGTCCTTCTCCACCACCCATTGGGTGATCAACAGGGTTCATTGCAACAGGTCTTGTTCTAGGTCTTCTTCCTAACCATCTTGTTCTACCAGCTTTTCCTGATACAACTAATTGGTGGTCTGAATTAGAAACAGCTCCAATTGTAGCCGAACAAGTTAACAAGATTAATCTTGTTTCACCAGATGGCATTTTAATTGTAGCATATTTTCCATCTCTTGCCATTAATTGAGCAAATGTTCCAGCTGAACGAGCGATTACCGCACCTTGACCAGGACGTAACTCAATACAAGAAATAACAGTTCCTAAAGGAATTCTGCTTAAAGGCAATGTATTACCAATTTCAGGTTGAGATTCTGGACCAGAAACTAATTTCTGACCAACTTTCAATCCGTTTTGAGCAATAACATAAGTTTTTTCTCCATCAGCATAAGCTAATAAAGCAATAAATGCAGTACGATTTGGATCGTATTCGATTGATTTCACAGTAGCCGGAATTCCGTCTTTAGTTCTTTTGAAATCAATAATACGATATCTCTGCTTGTGACCACCACCCGTATAACGCATGGTCATCTTTCCTTGACTATTTCTACCTCCAGAGTTTTTTATCGGCGCTATCAAAGAGCGTTCCGGCTTATCAGTTGTAATAGCGTCATAACCATTCACAACTCTAAATCGCTGACCTGGGGTAATAGGTTTTAATTTTCTTACTGACATTTTTCTATCTTAGATATTGTTGTAAAAATCAATTGTTTCTCCTTCTTGTACTTGAACAATTGCTTTTTTGATTGCATTTGTCTTTCCACTGATTAAACCACTTTTAGTGTATTTAGTAGTTCTATCCGGTCTTACGTTCATCGTGTTAACTGAAACGATAGTTACTCCATAAGCAGCTTCAACAGCTTTCTTAATTTGAACTTTGTTTGCTTTTTTGTCAACAACGAATCCGAAGCGGTTTAAAACTTCACTTTCTTTGGTTACTTTCTCTGTTACTATAGGTCTAATTATGATGCTCATATTCCTATTATTTGCTTAAATTTTCTTCGATTAACTCCAAAGAACCTTCTAAAAGCACTAAATTATTAGTGTTTAAAATAGCGTAAGTGCTTAATTCTGAGCTAGTTACGACATTAGAAGCCTTTAAATTGCGTGACGACAAATATACATTTTTATTTGACTCTCCCAACACAAATAGAGATTTTTTATTTTCTAACCCTAAAGCTTTCAAAACGTTAATGAAATTTTTAGTGTTTGGCGCTTCAAAATTAAAGTCTTCAAGAACGATAATATTCGCCTCTTTTGCTTTGATTGAGAAAGCTGATTTTCTAGCCAATCTTTTTACCGCTTTATTCAATTTAAATGAATAGCTTCTTGGTCTTGGCCCAAAAATTGTTCCACCACCTTTAAACAATGGATTTTTGATACTTCCCGCACGAGCTGTACCAGTCCCCTTTTGTTTTTTAATCTTACGTGTACTTCCCGTCACTTCAGCTCTTTCTTTAGCTTTGTGAGTTCCTTGTCTTTGATTAGCAAGATATTGCTTTACATCAAGGTATACAGCGTGATTGTTTGGTTCAATTGCGAATACTGAATCAGAAAGTTGAACTTTTCTACCAGTATCTTTTCCGTTGAAATCTAATACTTTTACTTCCATTACTTCTGAATGATTACATAAGAGTTTTTATGTCCAGGAACACATCCTTTAATAACAAGTAGGTTCTTTTCAGCAACCACTTTTAAAACTCTAAGGTTTTGAACTTTTACATTGTCTCCTCCCATTCTTCCAGCCATACGCATTCCTTTGAATACTCTAGATGGATAAGAAGAAGCTCCTACAGAACCTGGCGCTCTTAAACGGTTGTGTTGACCGTGAGTTGCTTGTCCAACACCACCAAATCCGTGACGTTTAACAACCCCTTGAAAACCTTTACCTTTAGACACACCTTGTACATCTACAAATTCTCCTTCAGCAAAAATAGAAACATCAATAAGATCCCCTAATTTTTGTTCAGTTGCAAAATCTTGAAATTCAACGACTTTTTTCTTAGCAACAGTTCCAGCTTTTTTAAAGTGACCTAAAGCCGCTTTAGTGGAATGTTTCTCGTTTTTGTCATCGAAACCAAGTTGCAACGCTTCGTACCCGTCAACACCTTTGGTTCTGACTTGGGTAACAACACACGGCCCAGCTTCGATTACTGTACAAGGAATATTTTTCCCGTTTTCATCAAAAATGCTAGTCATGCCGATTTTTTTACCAATTAACCCAGACATAAATATTAATTATTAATTACTAAAATTCCCTTCAATTTGAAAATAACAGAAATTTCCAAACAGGGAGTGCAAAAGTATACATTAAAATCGAATATACCAAACAGTTACAAAAATTAAATCGCTCATTATCAAAATCAAAGAACAAAAGCCTTGGTCACAATCATTTTATTGAATTCAAAAAATAAACTTTACATCGCTAACTCTGAACAACCATTGCCTTAACAATCACTTAAACCACAATACCAAAAACCTTCTCAAGCACCAAAACAAAAGGGATTTAAAAACAAAACAATACTTTATCAAATAAAATTTTAAAAAATTTTAAAATTTAAACGAACAAAAAAAAGCGAGACATTTCTGTCTCGCTTTTTATATAAAAAATATAATAAAAAATTATACTTTAATCTCTACTTCAACTCCACTTGGCAATTCAAGTTTCATTAATGCATCAATAGTTTTAGATGAAGATGAATAAATATCAATCAATCTCTTGTATGACATTACTTCAAATTGCTCTCTCGCTTTTTTGTTAACGTGCGGAGAACGCAATACAGTGAAAAGTTTTTTGTGAGTTGGCAACGGAATTGGACCTGTTACAACTGCTCCAGTAGTTTTTACTGTTTTTACGATCTTTTCAGCAGATTTATCTACCAACATGTGATCGTAAGATTTTAGTTTTATTCTGATTTTTTGACTCATTTTCTTAAGAATTAAGCGTTACCTTTTGCTTTTTTAATTACAGCTTCTGAAATATTAGAAGGTGTTTCTGCATAGTGAGAAAACTCCATTGTTGAAGTTGCTCTACCAGAAGACAATGTTCTTAATGTTGTTACATATCCAAACATTTCTGATAAAGGCACATCAGCTTTAATAGTTTTAGCACCGTTTCTGTCACCCATGTCATTAACCTGACCTCTACGACGGTTGATATCACCTACGATATCTCCCATGTTCTCTTCAGGAGTAATAACTTCCATTTTCATGATTGGCTCAAGAACAATTGCCCCAGCAGCTTTAGCTACTTCTCTATAACCCATTCTAGCCGCTAACTCAAAAGAAAGAGCATCAGAATCGACAGGGTGGAAAGATCCGTCTGTCAAAGTTACTTTCAAACTATCCACTTGATAACCAGCCAAAGGACCAGTTTTCATAGCTTCACGGAAACCTTTTTCTACAGATGGAATATATTCTTTAGGAACGTTACCACCTTTTACCGCATTAATAAACTGTAATCCTACAGGAACTTTACCATCAACTTCATCAGCTGGCTCAAGTGTAAATACGATATCACCGAATTTACCACGACCTCCTGATTGTTTCTTGTAAGTTTCTCTGTGAGTTGCAGATCTTGTAAACGCCTCTTTATATTCAACTTGAGGTTCACCTTGGTTTACTTCAACTTTAAATTCACGTTTCATACGATCTACCAAGATATCTAAGTGAAGCTCACCCATACCTGAAATAATAGTCTGCCCTGAAGCCTCATCTGTTCTAACAGTAAATGTTGGATCTTCTTCAGCTAATTTAGCCAAAGCCATACCCATCTTATCAACGTCAGCTTTAGTTTTAGGCTCAATTGCAATACCAATTACCGGCGCAGGGAATTTCATAGACTCAAGAATAATTGGGTGTTTTTCATCACACAATGTATCTCCAGTTTTAATATCTTTAAATCCAACAGCAGCCCCAATATCTCCAGCCTCAATATATTCGATTGGATTTTGTTTGTTTGCGTGCATTTGGTAGATACGAGAAATTCTTTCTTTGTTTCCTGAACGAGTGTTCAAAACATAAGAACCAGCATCTAAACGTCCAGAGTAAGCACGGAAGAAAGCTAAACGACCTACGAATGGGTCAGTAGCAATTTTAAATGCTAGAGCAGCAAAAGGCTCTTTTACGTCTGGCTTACGCAAGATTTTAGTTTGATCTTCTTCTAATAATTCAGCATCATCAGGATGAATTCCTTCAATACCTTCCTTATCCATTGGAGAAGGCAAATATTTACAAACTGCATCTAACATGAATTGAACTCCTTTGTTTTTGAAAGAAGAACCAGCAATCATCGGGATGATAGCCATATCCATAGTAGCAGCTCTTAAAGCATTGTTGATTTCTTCTTCCGTAATAGAGTTTTCATCTTCCATGAATTTCTCTAAAAGGTTTTCATCGTAATCAGCAACTGCTTCAATAAGAATAGATCTGTATTCTTTAACTTCAGCAACCATATCAGCAGGAATTTCAACAATATCAAAAGTCGCCCCTTGAGTTGCATCATGCCAAATGATAGCCTGGTTTTTTACTAAATCCACAACACCTTTAAAATCATTTTCTTCACCAATTGGCAAAGTGATCGCAACAGCGTTTGATTTTAACATATCACGAACTTGTTGACAAACTGCCAAAAAGTTAGATCCTTGACGGTCCATTTTATTAACGAATCCCATACGTGGAACTCTGTACTGATCTGCAAGCCTCCAGTTAGTTTCTGATTGAGGCTCAACACCATCAACAGCAGAAAACAAGAAAACTAATCCATCAAGTACACGTAGAGAACGATTTACCTCTACAGTAAAATCAACGTGTCCAGGAGTATCAATAATATTAAAGTGGTATGGCAAAGATTCAGGCAAAATTTTACCTTGCTCAGTTGGAAAATTCCACTCACAAGTAGTTGCAGCTGAAGTAATTGTAATACCTCTTTCTTGCTCTTGAGCCATCCAGTCCATTGTTGCAGCACCATCGTGTACTTCACCAATTTTATGTGACTTTCCAGTATAAAAAAGGATACGCTCAGTTGTTGTTGTTTTACCAGCATCAATGTGAGCAGCAATTCCGATATTTCTTGTATATTTTAAATCTCTAGCCATTTCTTACGAATTAAAATCTAAAGTGAGAGAAAGCTTTGTTAGCTTCTGCCATCTTGTGAGTATCCATTCTTTTCTTAACCGCAGCACCTTCTTCTTTAGCAGCAGCTAAACATTCTGATGCTAAACGTTGTGCCATAGATTTTTCATTTCTTCTTCTAGAATAAAGTATTAACCACTTCATTGCCATAGAAATTTTTCTGTCTGGTCTAATTTGCATTGGAATTTGAAATGTAGCTCCACCTACTCTACGACTACGTACTTCTACGTGAGGCATAACGTTTGTTAAAGCATCTTTCCAAATTTCTAATGAAGATTTTTCTGAATCTTGCTTTTTAGATTCGATGATGTCAATTGCATCATAAAATACTTTGAAAGCTGTAGATTTCTTACCGTCCCACATTAAGTTGTTCACAAAACGTGTTACCAATTGGTCGTTAAACCTCGGATCTGGTAAAAGTGGTCTTTTCTTTGCCGCTCTTTTTCTCATGTCTTTTTCTTAAAAGTTTTAAATTACTTTTTTGCTTCTTTTGGGCGTTTAGCACCGTACTTAGATCTTCTTTGCGTTCTTCCTGCAACTCCTGACGTGTCAAGCGCTCCACGAACGATATGATATCTAACACCTGGTAAATCTTTTACCCTTCCGCCTCTAACTAATACTATCGAGTGCTCTTGTAAATTGTGTCCTTCTCCAGGGATGTAAGCATTTACTTCATTACCATTTGTCAAACGTACACGCGCTACTTTACGCATTGCAGAGTTTGGTTTTTTTGGTGTAGTAGTGTAAACACGCGTACAAACCCCTCTTCTTTGAGGACAAGAATCTAAAGCAACCGATTTACTCTTCTTAGTTATCTGAGTTCTTCCTGTTCTTACTAATTGTTGAATTGTTGGCATAATTAATACTAAAAATTTATTATGTATATTAAATTCCCGCTTTTTACGGGGTTGCAAATGTATAAAATATTTTTCACTATACAAACGTTAATCTATTAATTTTCAATAACATTATTTAAGCTTATGTTTTTACAAACAAACAATTGATATTTGCAATACTTTTAATAAATGAAACGATTACTTTGAAACAGTTTTTATACATCTTCTTTTTTTGTATCAGCATTTCTGGATATGCACAAAATTTTTATTTAAAAATTGAAGGTTCTAATATATCAGAAAGTCAAATTATTGACTCATTAAAATACAACCCAAAACATTTTAACTTAAAATCATTATTTGCAGAAATACAAAAAACATCGTTAAACCTTTCAAAACAAGGCTTCATAGACAACTCTATACAAGAAACATTACAAAATAATGACAGCACTTATATCTCCAAAATAAGCTTAAAAAACAAAATAAAAGAGATACATATATATATAGGTACAAATATATTTTTTCTTAGTTCAGATAAAATACAAAATGACACTTTAATTATTCCTTACGAAAAGATTGAAAGCTATTTAAATCAAAAAATAATCGATGCTGAAAAGAGGGGTTTTGCATTAACAAAAATCAAACTTGAAAACATTCAAAAAAAGAATTCCATAATAACAGCGTCATTAAATTTTAAATCCGAAAAAAAACGAAGCTTAAATTCCATTATAATTAATTATGTAAATCAGGATTCAAATAATTTTTTTCCAAAAGCACATTTCAAACAGCTTAATAAAAAATATTTAAACAAGACTTTTAACCAAGAAACCATTAAAGAACTTTATGACGATATAAATAGTTTTGAATTTGTAAATCAGACAAAATATCCCGAAATCTTATTTACAACTGATTCAACTAAAATTTATGCTTATATAGAAAAAAGAAAGGCCAATACTTTTGATGGCTATATTGGATTTTCTAATAACGAAAATAAAAAACTAATCCTTAATGGATATCTTGACATTTCACTTATTAACACCCTTCGTGCTGGAGAACAATTTTCTTTATACTGGAAGAGCGATGGAAATCAGCAAAAAACCTTTAATGCAAAATTAGAAGTTCCCTATATCTTTAGATCATCACTAGGAATCAAAGCTCAATTGAATATTTTCAAACAAGACAGCACTTTTCAAAACACTAAAACCAGCATTGACTTAGGGTATTATATCAACTATAATTCAAAAATATATTTAGGATATCAATCTACAGAATCCAGCGATATTCAAAACACCAATAATTCTTCTATTAGTGATTTTAAAAATTCATATACCACTTCTACTTATAGTTATAAAAAATTAGATAACGAAAATATTCTTTATCCTCAGAAAATATTTTTAAACTGTATTATCGGATACGGAAAAAGAAATACTAACAACAGCTTAGAGACTGCACAGCCGAGTAAGCAGTTTTACACATCACTTAATTTATCTTATAACTTTGAGTTAAATGATAAAAATTTCTTTTATGTTAACTCACAGAATTATTTCTTAAAAAGTAAAAATTATATAACTAATGAACTATTTAGATTTGGAGGCATGAACTCCATTAGAGGTTTTTCTGAAAATAGTTTACAAGGAAATAATGTAAATTTATTGATGACGGAATATAGGTATCTAACATCCTCAAATTTGTACCTCCACAGCATTTTAGATTACGGTATATATCAAGACCAGACAAGCTTTAATAACAATAAGAAAATAAGAAATTTACTATCTTTCGGGGTAGGATTAGGCTTACTAACTAAAAGTGGTTTATTAAAAATCTCAATAGCCAACGGCACTACAAATAGCGAGGAAATAAAATTTTATAACAGCTTATTAAACATCTGTTATAATGTTAAATTTTAACCTTTATCAAAAAAACCTTACCATAACATTAGGAATGTTAACAAATTATTATGAATATTGTACTACTAATTCAAAATAATTATTTAATATGAAACCAAAGTTCAATGGGTTTTTAGTGCTATTATTAGTACTATTCGCGCAACTAACCTTTGCGCAAGAAAGAGCCGTTTCCGGTATAGTTACCGACGACGCAGGCATGCCCCTACCAGGAGTAAGTGTACTAGTTAAAGGCACAAAAACTGGAACACAAACAGATTTTGACGGAAAATATTCTATCAAAGCATCACCAAGCCAAGTTTTAATATTTAGCTACATTGGGATGAAATCGCAAGAATTTGCAGCAACTTCTACATCAGTTAACGCGAAATTATCAGGAGATGCACAACAACTTGAGGGAGTTGTTGTAACAGCATTAGGATTATCAAGAGAGAAAAAATCTCTTGGATACGCCACACAGGAAGTAAAAGGAGAAAGTCTTGCTGCAGTTAAGAGTGACAACTTTGTAAACTCTATTTCTGGTAAAGTTTCTGGTGTACAAGTAAAAAGAACAACAAATTTTGGAGGATCTACTAATATCGTAATTAGAGGAAACTCATCTTTAACAGGAAACAACCAAGCTCTGTTTGTAATTGACGGAGTTCCTATCAGCAACAACAATTCAAACTCAAGAGATCAAGAACAATCAGGAGCAGGTTACGACTATGGTAGTGCTGCATCTGATATTAACCCAGAAGACATTGAATCTGTAAACGTACTTAAAGGATCAGCTGCAAGTGCATTATACGGATCTAGAGCTGCCAATGGGGTTGTAGTTATTACAACTAAAAAAGGAAGCAAAAGAGCAAAAGGATATTCTATTACAGTAAACTCGGGAGTAACAACGGGATCTGTTGATAAGAGTACTTTTATAAAATATCAAAAACAATATGGCGCAGGATACGGTGCATACTACGGTCCTGACGAAGATTCTTACCTTGATCATAAAGATATTGATGGAGATGGAATCTTGGATAATGTAACTCCGTTAACTGAAGACGCTTCTTACGGACAGGCTTTTGATCCTAATTTATTGGTATATCAATGGGACGCATTCTATCCTGAGTCTCCAAACTACATGAAAGCTACTCCATGGATTAATGCAAAAAATGGCCCTATAACATTTTTTGAAAAACCATTGGCTTTGACAAATTCTATTTCTATCGACAAAGGTTTAGAAAATGGGTATTTAAGATTAGGTATAAACAACCTTGATCAAAAAGGTCTTTTACCTAACAGCACATTAAAAAGAAATACTTTTACTTTAAGCGGATCTACTCTAATCAATGACAGATTAACTGTAGCCGGATATGGTAACTTTACAAGAACCAGTACAATTGGTAGAAATACTACTGGATACAATGATAACATTGCTGGAAACTTTAGACAATGGTGGCAGACAAATGTTGATCTTAAAGATTTGAAACAAGCTTACGAACTTACTGGCAGAAACGTATCTTGGAATCCAAATTCAACTACTAATTCTACACCTATTTTTTGGGACAACCCTTACTTCCAACGTTATGAAAACTATGAGTCAGACAGTAGAAACAGATTTATTGGTAATGTTTCATTAAACTATAAAATTGCAAGCTGGCTAGACGCTTATGGAAGAATGTCTGTAGATACTTATGACGAAATTCAAGAAGAAAGAAGAGCTGTAGGTAGTGTACCTTCAAACTTTGGTATTGGAACCGGAGGAGGTGACGGAAGTATCAACAGAAACCCGGCTCCATCAGGATATTCAAGAAGAAATATTGGATTTAGTGAGTACAACTATGATTTTATGTTGAACTACAACACTAATCTAACAGAAAAATTAAATCTTAAAGGTGTAGCAGGTGTTAACATCAGAAGAAGTTACTACAATTCAATCTGGGCTGCTACAAACGGAGGTCTTGCAATTCCAGGTCTTTATGCACTACAAAACACAAGCGCTCCAATGCTTGCTCCAATAGAGAGAGACGAATCAATAGGAGTTGACGGTATTTACGGAAGTGCTTCTTTTGGATACGATGACTTCTTGTTTTTAGAAGGAACAATTAGAAGAGACCATTCTTCTACTCTTCCAGAAGCAAACAGTTCATACTTCTACCCTTCTGTATCATCAAGTTTTGTGTTTTCAAAATTCATAACAGCTGACTGGTTCTCATTTGGTAAAGTAAGACTTAACTATGCTGAAGTTGGAAATAGTCCAGGTTTTGACAGAATTTTAGATACCTATGCAGTAAACACAGCTATCGGTGCTGGTTCTGCATCTGTAAAAGACACTAAAAACAATCCAAATCTAAAACCAGAACGTACAAAAAGTTACGAAGCTGGTATAGAATTATCATTCTTTAAAAAGAGATTAGGACTAGATGTTTCTTACTATAAATCTAACTCAATTGATCAAATCATTCCATTAAGATTAACATCTTCAACTGGTTATCTATATGAATTAATTAATGCAGGAGAAATAGAAAACAAAGGTATCGAAGTTTCATTAAACGGTACACCTATAAAAACAGACAGTTTTTCATGGGATGTTAATGTGAACTGGGCTAGAAACAGAAACAAAGTGGTAGAATTATTAGATGGTATCGACAACCTTCAATTAGGTTCTTTCCAAGGTGGAGTTACTATTAATGCTCAAGTTGGTCAACCATACGGAGTAATTTACGGTACTCAATATACATACTTAAATGGACAAAGAGTAGTTGATCCTGCTAATGGTCAATACATCAAAACTTCAACTTCAGACAATGTGATTGGAAATGCAAATCCAGAATGGACTGGAGGTCTTAACAACAAATTTACCTATAAAAATTTCTCATTAGAATTTTTAATTGACATGCAAAAAGGTGGTCAGATATTCTCATTAGACCGTTATTATGGTATGGCAACAGGATTATATGATGATACAGCTTTTACAAATGACCTTGGAAATCCTGTAAGAAACCCTATAACTACAGGAAGTGATAGTGGTGGATTTATAAATCCAGGTGTAAATCCAGATGGAACTGCAAATACAACAAGAATTAATGCAAGCCGATTTGGAGCACAAGGATACAGAAGAGGTTTACCAGACGAAGCATTTGTTTATGATGCAAGCTATATTAAATTAAGACAAACTGCAATCTCATATTCGCTTACAGAAAAAGCATTAAAAAATACTTTTATGAACGGAATGACTTTCAGTATCGTTGGAACTAACCTTTGGATTATTCACAAAAATTTACCAGATGCAGATCCTGAATCAGGATTAGGAGCAGGTAACTTACAAGGCTACTCAACAGGATCTTTACCATCTACTAGAGACATTAGCTTTAACATTAAAATCCAATTTTAAAAAAAGAAATCATGAAAAAGATATTTTTAATTCTACTCACTGCAGCAACACTTGCGTCTTGTTCCGATGATTTAGAGAAATTAAACGTAAACGTAAAAGACCCGGCAAATGTGCCTGGTGAAGTTCTATTTACTAGTGCTGAAAAAAGCTTGGTAGACCAGATGATGAGCACAAATGTTAATGATAATGTTTTCAGATTAATAAATCAATACTGGACAGAAACAGTATATACTGATGAAAGTAACTATGATTTAGTAACAAGAACAATTCCAGAACAACACTGGCAGTATTTATACAAAGATGTTCTAAAAGATTTAGATCAAAGTGCAAAAAACATTTCAAATACTGCAGTGGGTTTAACAGAAAACCCATTAAATAAACAAAACAAACTTGCAATAATCGAAGTTTTGAATGTTTACACTTATGCAATATTAGTAGAAACTTTTGGAGATGTTCCATATTCTCAAGCATTAAACTTGACTTACAAAACACCTAAATACGATGATGGCTTAACAATTTATAAAGATCTAATTGTAAGATTGAATAAAGCGATAGCAAATCTTAACACAGGTGGCGCAAGCTTTGGGGACAACGACAGAATATATGCTGGTGATGTGTCTAAGTGGATTAAATTTGCAAATACACTTAAGCTAAGATTAGGTATTACTATCTCAGACATACCTTCTGAAACAGCTTTAGCCCAAGCAACTGTATCTAGTGCTGCACCACTTGTATTCACTTCTAATGATGACAATGCAGATTTCAAATATTTAACGGCGACTCCAAATACAAATCCTTTATATGTGGATCTTGTAGCTAGCGGCCGTTCTGATTTTGTTCCAACAAGCACATTAATAAATGCTATGAACAATCTAAACGACCCAAGACGTTCTAAGTATTTTGATAATAATCTTGACAACCCTGCAACTCCAGAAATAGAATACGTTGGAGGTACAAACGGAGGAAGCAATTCATTCAATAATTACACACATATATCTAAAACATTACAAATCCCAGATTATCCAGGAACAATTTTAGATTATGCAGGAGCTCAATTTTTATTAGCAGAAGCAGCTGAAAGATCATTATACGGAACTCCTGCAGTTGCGGCAGCACATTATAATGCAGCAATTACAGCATCAATTTTAGATTGGGGCGGTACTACTGCAGAAGCGACGGCTTATTTAGCCAACCCAAGTGTTGCTTATGCAACAGCTGCAGGAACTTGGAAACAAAAAATTGGAACTCAAAGCTGGATTGCATATTACAATAATTCATTTGAAGGTTACTCAACTTACAGAAGATTGGATTATCCTGTTTTAGTAAAACCTGCTGATGCAGTTTCTGACATTCCTGTTCGTTATACTTACCCTATTATAGAACAATCCTTAAACAAAGCCAGCTACACAGCAGCTAGTCAAGCAATAGGTGGTGACGCAGTTACTACAAAGCTATTTTGGGATAAATTTTAATATTTAAGACATATTTCAATAGAAACCACCCTAATCAGGGTGGTTTTTTTGTTTAAAAAGTTACAAAAAAGAGTTAAATTGATTATCAAGTGTTAAAATTTAACATTGTGAATAATTTACGAAATTTCATTATTATCATATTTTTAACTATATTCTAAGAATACTTAATTTATAACGTTTTTTTAACCATAAATAAACAACATCTTCTTATAAAGCCATTATTTAACTAAAAAAAAAGGTTTTTACATTAGGTAGATTAACAAATTATTAAGATTTTTGTCTTACTAATTCAAAATATTTAAAAATGAAACTAAAGTTCAATGGATTCCTAGTACTTTTTCTAGTACTAGTTGCGCAACTTACTTTTGCGCAAGAAAGAGCTGTTTCTGGAATAGTTTCTGACGATGCAGGAATGCCTTTACCAGGTGTTAGTGTATTAGTTAAAGGAACAAAAACAGGAACACAAACTGATTTTGATGGAAAATTCTCTATCAAAGTTTCACCAAGCCAAATCTTGGTATTTAGCTACATAGGGATGAAATCTCAAGAAGTAGCTGCAACTTCAACTTCTATTAACATAAAATTAGCCGACAATTCTGTTGAGCTAGAAAGTGTAGTTGTAACAGCATTAGGGATTAAAAAATCTGACAAAGCTGTTGGTTATGCTACAACAAAATTATCTGGAAATGACATTACTAAAGGAAACAACCAAAACGTTGTAAGTGCTCTTAGTGGAAAAGTTTCAGGCCTACAAGTAACTGCTTCTGGAGGTGCTCCAGGACAAGCTAGTAGATTAGTAATTAGAGGAGGAAACAAATCTTTGACTGGAGCCAACGAACCACTTTATGTTATTGATGGAATTCCAATGAGTAATGCGAATGATGGAAATGGCAATACTGTAATAGGATTTAATAGCCCTAACAGAGCTTCCGACATTAACCCTAATGATATCGCAAGCGTAACAATACTTAAAGGTGCTGCCGGAGCTGTATTATATGGAAATCGCGGATCTAATGGTGTTGTTTTAATCACTACAAAAACCGGATCTGGAAAAGAAGGAAAACCTGTAATTGAATTCAATAGTTCAGTAGGTGTTGATGACGCTTTGGTTTTACCTGATTTTCAAACTGAATATGCTCAGGGATCTAATGGTGTAACTTATGCAGAAGGTGGTTCTAGATCTTTCGGACCTAGAATTACAGGACAAACTGTAACTAGTGCTGCTGCTGGAGCCGCTCAAGGGTTAGGGCCACAACAAATTCAATTGAAAGTTTACGACCCTAGAAAACAATTTCTACAAACAGGGACTACATATAATAATAACGTTTCTCTTTCAAACTCTACTGATGCTTACGATATGTTTGTATCTGTTGGACAATCTAAACAAACTTCTATTGTTCCTAACCAAGGATACCAAAAATTCAATGGTCGTTTTAACAGTAACTACAAATTCAGCAGTAAGTTTACAGCTGGAGTTAACTTAAGCTACAATGCTTCTGAAGGAGATCTTGCATATGCAGGACAAGACGGAGGGAATCCATTTTTCGCATTATTCCATACTCCTGTATCTTGGGATTTAAAAGGATACGGATACGAAAGACCAAACGGAACTCAAATTAACTTCCGCGGAGGAGCTTTTGACAACCCATATTGGAGTGCTTACAAAAACTCTGCACGTACAGATAGCCAAAGATATATTACAGGCTTAAACTTTGCTTTTGATGTAGCTAAAGATTTTAAACTTTCTTACCGTCTTGGTAATGATCATTTATCTGACGAAAGAACTCTTTTCAAAGATATCTACACTGGGGGTAATCCGTTAGGAAACTTAACTTACGATAATATTACGCGTCAAGAAACTACATCTACTTTAATTGCTACTTTCAATAAAGACATTACTGAAAAATTCAAAGCAACTTTGACTGCTGGACAAGATTATAATAAGAGAACTTTCCAACAAACTCAAACTATTGGAACCGAATTGATTCTTCCTGGAATTATCAATACGAACAATATCAAAACTTTTAGCCCTGCTTACCTTTATAACTCAAAAAGAACATTGTTTGGAGTATTTGGAGATTTATCTCTTAGTTATGACAGCTACCTTTTCTTAAACGTAGTTGCAAGAAACGAATGGAGTTCAACATTACCAAAAGACAACAGAAGTTTCTTCTATCCAGGTGTAAGTGCTTCGTTGATTTTCACAGACGCATTCAAAATACAATCAGACGCGCTTACTTATGGTAAATTACGTGTAGGCGCTTCTAAAACAGGTAGAGATGCAGATCCATACTTAACTCAGCCTGCTTACAGAAAAGCAATATTTGGTGATGGATTTACAGATGGTGTTGAGTTTCCTTTTAACAACTTAGCAGGATACACAATCCAAAACACAATTAGTAATGCTAATTTAACTCCTGAGTTCACTACAGAATATGAAGTGGGTGTTGAGTTAAAATTATTCAAAGACAGAATTGGTATAGATGCATCATACTACAGAAACGTAAATACTGACGGTATTATTCCATTAGATATTTCTCCTGCAACTGGTGCAACTGCAACAATCATTAACAGTGGGCAAACATCTTCGAAAGGTTTTGAACTTATGTTAAGAACAACACCTATTCAAACTAAAAACTTTAAATGGGATGTGTCTTTCAACTTTAGTAGAGTTAGATCACATGTTGACGAAACTTATCCTGGTGTTGACAAAATTTACCTTGGTGGATTTGACGGAAATCCAGCTATTTATGCTGTAAAAGGTGAAAGATTAGGAACAATAATCGGAACTGGTTACGCTAGAGATGCAAATGGAAAAGTATTAGTTGACGACGATGGAATTCCTTCTGTATTAGACGGTGTAAATCTTGGTCATACTGAAGCGGACTGGACTGGTGGTTTAAGTACCGCTATTAACTACAAAAACATTTATTTCACTGCACTTGCTGACATAAGACAAGGTGGTTATTTATATAGTGGAACAGGAGAATTGTTAGACTTCTATGGTGTAAGTAAAGAAACTTTAAACCGTAATGATGATTATATCTTCCCTGGAGTAAATGCCACTACAGGAGCTGCTAACGACGTTGTTGTAAAACGCGATGCAAATTGGTATGGATTAGGTGCTTATCCTAACGAACAATATGTTTACGAAAACAATTGGGTTAAACTAAGAGAAGTTACTCTTGGATACACTTTCAAATTAAAAGACAAATATATTCGTTCTTTAGATATAGGAGTATACGGTCGTAATTTATTTATTTGGACAGACGTTCCTCATATCGACCCGGAATCTAGTTCTTTTGGAACTGGTAATGCTCAAGGTGTTTCTAGATTTGCATTCCCAACTACAAGATCTTTTGGTTTCAATCTAAAAGCACAATTCTAATACTAAAATTAATGAAAATGAAAAAAATTGACAACAAATATTTTAAGCGAATATTTCATATTGGCTTAATTACATTGGCTGCGGTATTTGTATCTTGTGATAATGAATTAGATATAAACAATGACCCAAATAACCCAACAGAAGTTCCTTATGCGACATTATTATCTGCCGCAGAAGTTAATTTAGCTTATACTTTTGGAGGAGACGGAACAAGAATGCCAGCAAGTATTGTACAGCATTACTCTGGACATAGAGGACAACCTTTAAATTATGGACAATATAACATTACATCAGCAGATACTGATGGTTTATGGGCTAGTATCTATGATATCCTAATTGATCTAAGATCAATTGAAGATCAAACTAGAACTTCTGGTGACAATGTTTACCTTGGTGCTTCTCAAATTCTTCAAGTTTATACTTTTAGTGTAGCTACAGATCTTTTTGGAGACATTCCTTATAGCGAAAGTTTAAAAGGAGCATCAAACATTACACCTGCATATGACAAGCAAGATGCGATTTATGCTTCATTCCTTACAATTTTGGATCAAGCTATTGTAAACGTAAAAAGCAATGCCGGTGCTAAACCAGGAACAGCTGACTTATTATACAGTGGTGATATTGCTAAATGGGAAGCTTTTGGAAACTCTTTAAAACTAAGATTATTAAATCACCTTAGTAAAAGAAACCCAACACAGGCATTAGCATTTTTACAAACTAACCCATTGCTTATTAGTACAAATGCTAACAATGCAAAAGTAAGTTTTGGAAACATTGCTACTAATGCAAATCCAATCTACCAATTTGATGTTTTATCAGGCAGAAAAGATCAGGCTGTTGCAAGTACAATTATTGAAAACATGAAATCTCTAAATGACCCTAGACTTAGCCTATACTTCTTGCCTGTTAAAAACAACGGTGCAGGTTTAGCAGGTCAATATCTTGGTAATCTTCCAGGTCAGGATCTAGATGATTCAGGAGAAAATCTATTTTCTCGTGTAGGTCCAGCCTTTGCTTCAATCAACTCTGCTGTTACTTTGATCAGTGCTTCAGAAGTAGAATTTATTAAAGCTGAAGTTTATTTTAGAGCTGGTGATCTTGCAAATTCAAAAATAGCTTATGATAAAGCTATCACAAATGACTTTGCTGCAGTTGGAGCTACTGATGCAACAACTTACATCGCTAACCCTTTAGTAACTTATAACAATACATTACAAAGAATCATGAACCAAAAATGGATAACAATGTTCCAGGCATCATATGAATCTTTTGTAGATTGGAGAAGAACAGGATTCCCTGTTTTAACTTCACCAGCAACTAACCGTACTAATGGAGTTACACCTAGAAGATTGCCTTATCCGCAAAAAGAAATTAATGTTAATGGTGCTTCTTTAGCAGCTGGACCTGGAATTCCGGTTCCTTATGTAACATTAACTACAAAAGTGTGGTGGGATAATTAATCCTTGAAACATTTAAAAACATATTAAAACCGCTTTGTTAATTCAGAGCGGTTTTTTTTTGCAAACATAATAGCTATATTTGCAGTATGGAAAAAGAACATCAAATATTTGGAATTAGAGCCATTATAGAAGCAATTCAAGCAGGAAAAGAAGTAGATAAAGTATTCATCCAAAAAGAAATTTCTGGAGAATTAATGAAAGATTTAATGAAAGTGATGAAACGCGCTAACATTAATTTCTCCTACGTTCCTGTAGAAAAACTTAATCGTCTAACTCCTAATAATCATCAGGGAGCCGTGGCAACAATATCTCCAATTGGTTTTATCGACTTAGAACATTTAGTAGAATCGACTATTGAATCCGGATCTAAACCATTATTTTTAATATTGGATCAAATTTCTGACGCCAGAAATTTTGGTGCTATTATTAGAACTGCCGAATGTACAGGTGTAAACGGAATTATCGTTCAGAAAGCAGGTTCTGCTCCTGTAAACGGAGACACTGTAAAAACATCTGCCGGAGCAGTTTTTAATGTTCCTATTTGCAAAGTTGAACATATAAAAGATGCAATATTTTATCTTCAGGGATCGGGTATCAAAACGATTGCTGCAACAGAAAAAACAGAACAAAACATTTACGATTTAGAACTAAATGAACCTTTAGCCATTATTATGGGATCTGAAGACAGAGGAATTAATCCGTCGGTTCTTAAAATTGTAGATGAAAAAGCAAAACTTCCAATGTTTGGTACAATTGGCTCTTTAAATGTTTCTGTTGCCTGCGGCGCTTTTTTATATGAAGCCGTTCGTCAGAGAAGCTAAAAAATTATAGATTTTAGATTGGTATGAATAATTGTAATTTTAAATCAAATGCAGCCTTATTCAATAGTAGACCTTTCAATAAAAAAACTCTTCATAATTCTGTCCATAACAGTATTCTCCAATTACTGTTATGGACAAAATAGTACATACAGTCAATTCTGGAACGAAGTACAGTTTACCAAGATGATAAACAAAAAATGGTCTGCAGAATTAGATTTAACAAATTCCTACAGCAGTACAGAATCATCATCTCATATGTTTAAAAATAATGTCCAGAAATCTTTTAGGTTTTGGGGACATTATAATCTATCTGCAAAATGGAAAACTTCTGCATTTATAGCTCATTATGATAACAAAGATGTCCCTGAAATTGGGCAGTTTAAATCACCGGAATGGAGATTTGCTCTTCAGGGAATTTATTATTTTCACAAAAACGAATATACCTTAAGTACAAGATCAAGACTTGAACTTAGACACATTAGAAATGAAGATCGCGATTATGAAAATGTATTTAGATTCAGACAGCAAATAAAATATTTACAGCCTTTAAACGATAAATCACTTCATAAAGGCGTTATTTACGGAATAGCTTCCGATGAAATATTTTTTAAATCAGGAACAAAAGTAACAGGAGAAAGTTTTTTTGACCGCAACAGATTTAATATTGGAGGCGGATATTTATTTACTGACGACATACAGCTTGAAGTTACTTATGCAAATGAATACCTCCCACGAAAAAGTGGAAATCAAACTATCAATGCAGCGTCAATGACAATAACATTTAATGATTTATTCAAAAATAGAAGAAAAAGTTTTTAATCAATTTACATTAAGATCTTCCTCCGGATCATTATTCTTCCGAATGGTGTAGTTTACCAAAACATTCGAATCAAAATAAGCAGAAATAGTTTCTTCTTCGGGGATTTCGGTATTGACAAAATTACCATTTTCATCAAAATGTTTCATAAAAGGATCTGTCTCGGGATCAAAATCAGGCTTTTGCCATTCGTAAAAAATAGGCTTTGTATATTCAGGCGTTTTGTAAATCAACGTCAAACCAAAACCTGTAATAAAACCAGCCAAATGCCCTTCCCATGAAATAGATTGATCGACGTCTGGAAAAACGTACCAAATCATCCCTCCGTAAAGCAAAATAACCGACAAAGAAAGTGCTACCAAACGATAATAACGGGTTTGGATCCCTTTAAAAAAAATAAAACTAACCACAACATATATTAATCCACTCGCGCCGATATGATAATTTTCACGACCAATAATCCAGGTAATTAAACCCGAAAATAAAATACCATATCCTATAACTCCAATAGTTTGCTTAGGATAAAAAAACTGCAATGCTGCTAATAAAACCAAAAGTGGAATTGAATTGTTATAGAGATGACTTAAATTTTCATGAATAAAAGGGCTGAATAAAACTCCTTGTAAGCCAGAAAAATCTCTAGGATAAATGCCGCTTTGATAAAAATCGAAATCAAAACGAATTTGTATCCAATATACGATCCATAAAATAAGAACAAAAAATAATGGAAGTCCAATAACTGCGGTCGAAAATTTAAAGTGATTGTCGTTCATTTTATAAAAATCTGTTTAATATCTAGCAATCAAAAAACTATCCAAAATAAAATTACTGATAATTTGTCAGCAGCTTTAAAATTTCTTGGATACGATTTTCTGCTCTGATAGAAGCGACATCCTTTTTCCAGCTCTTTTAGCCAGTAACAGATACAGTGGACAGGAGGACACGAGCTATTGCTAAATGACGAAGTAAAAGCGCTCAAAAACTATAAAATTAAAATTGAAAATAGTAAATTTACAGAATGGATGCACCTTTAGCCGAACGAATTCGCCCGCAAAAATTAGAAGATTACATTAGTCAAAATCATTTGGTTGGACCAAATGGCTCATTGACGCAACAAATTTCGAAAGGAATTATTCCATCTTTAATTTTTTGGGGACCACCGGGAACAGGAAAAACAACCTTGGCCCAAATTATTGCGCAAGAATCTAAACGCCCTTTTTACATCTTGAGCGCTATTAATTCTGGCGTAAAAGATATTCGTGATGTAATTGAAAAAGCCAAACAAAGCGGTGGCTTATTTACCGCTAGAAATCCGATATTATTTATAGATGAGATTCATCGATTTAGCAAATCACAGCAAGATTCACTTCTCGCAGCTGTAGAAAAAGGCTGGATTACACTTATTGGTGCCACAACAGAAAATCCAAGTTTTGAAGTTATTCCGGCTTTACTGTCACGTTGTCAAGTTTATATTTTAAATGCTTTTACTAAGTCAGACTTAGAAGCTCTCCTGCATCGTGCTATGAAAACCGACACAGAACTGGCATCAAAAAAAATTACTCTAAAAGAAACCGAAGCTTTATTGCGACTGTCCGGTGGTGATGGAAGAAAGCTTTTGAATATTTTTGAGCTTGTAATAAATGCTTCTGCCGGAGAAGAAATTGTTATAACCAACGATAGGGTTTTTGAACTAGTACAGCAAAATACTGTTTTGTATGACAAAAGCGGCGAACAGCATTATGATATTGTTTCGGCTTTTATAAAATCTATTAGAGGAAGCGACCCAAATGGCGCAGTTTACTGGCTTGCCAGAATGATTGAAGGCGGTGAAGATGTAAAATTTATTGCCCGCAGAATGTTAATTTTGTCTAGTGAAGATATTGGAAATGCAAACCCGACGGCTTTTATTATGGCTAATAATACTTTTCAGGCCGTAACCACAATTGGCTATCCAGAAAGTCGCATTATATTAAGTCAATGCGCCATTTATCTGGCTACCTCGCCAAAAAGCAATGCCTCGTATATGGCTATTGGAAATGCACAGCAATTGGTAAAGCAAACAGGAGATTTACCCGTTCCAATTCATTTAAGAAATGCTCCGACCAAACTTATGAAAGAGCTGGGTTATGGCGACGAATATAAATATTCGCATGATTATGCTAATAACTTTGCCGAACAGGAATTTCTTCCCGAAGCTATAAAAGAAACGGTTCTTTACAATCCGGGAAGCAACTCTAGAGAGAACAGCAACCGCGAATTTTTAAAGAACCGCTGGAAAGATAAATATGGTTATTAAACCTTATTTTAGTATTTAGAATTTAACTGAAACTTTTTCAGAAACTAATTTGTCATTTTGATAATATTCAAAAAACCATTGATTGTCTTTTGCGTTTAATGTTCCCTGAACTCCATCTTTGATTGCAATAAATGAATCTGGACGAGATGTTTTTAACAGCTTCATAATAACTTTTGGCGTTTTGTCAATCAATTGAAATCCGTTTTCTGTAGGCTGTGCGTACAACAAATTAGGATCATTAACATTTGCAGCTGGCGCACTTACTGCCGCAACAGGTGCCATTGTAACAGCCGGAGTTGCAGAAGGCGCAGTAGTCATCGCAATTTTACTTCCTCCTACTGGAGCTTTTCCGCTGTAAGCATAATGAAGATCATAAATAGATTTAAATGCTCCTTCTAAAGCTTCTCTGTATGCGGTTTCATAATCTTTCTCTTTACTTTTTCCGATTTCAGAAGTGTAGATTAATTTACCAAAACAATCTTTAAACTCTGCAAAAAGTTTTGTAACTAAAAATCCATTGTCTTTTTTTACATCAATGTATAATAATTCACATCGATCAATTAATTCAGGCGGAAGCTGTTCGTTAGCGTAATAAGCTTTAAAGCCTGCTTTTAACAAATTAGACTTTGTTAGTGTTGCCAATCTATATTGATTTTCAACTTTAATAAAATCATACTTCACAGGCACTATAACGGCCTTATAATCATTAATCGACTGGGAAAATCCAATAACTGAACATAAAAGCGCAGCCAGCAAAAATTTAATTCTCATCATTATAAATATTTTTTAAGTTCTAGTAAATGGTTAATTTGTTTAAAATTTATTGGAGCTTCAATCTTTTTATCATTAAAAAAAATAGCATCTAAACCTGCATTTAAAGCACCATGAACATCTGCTTCAAGATCGTCCCCAATCATAATACTATTTTCTCTAGAAGTTTGGGCCAGATTTAGAGCATAATCAAAGATAATACTATTTGGCTTTTTTACACCAGCGAGTTCAGAATTTGTTATAGTAGTAAAATAACCGCCGAGAGAGGCATTGTTTATTTTTTTTTCCTGAACATGAGCAAATCCATTGGTAATAATATGAAGTCTGTATTTTGACTTTAGATAATCTAAAACTTCTATAGCGCCATCAAAAAGATAATTATTATCTGTAAGGAAATCTATATAGTCATTTGCAATCTGATCGATATTCTCGTCAGACATAGCATAATTTAAAGCATCAAAAGAAAGTTTGAGTCTATTGTAACGAAGTTCCTGATGTGTTATCTGATCAAACTGATACAGCCGCCAGCATTCCTGATTAATCGGAGCATATTTTGAGATAAAATCTATAGTCTTAATTTCAGGAAACCTGGAGGTAAAAATACGATCAAAAGCCATTTGAGAATTTTTATCAAAATCCCAAAGGGTATGATCCAAATCGAAAAAAATATCGGTAATATTGGTATTCATAGATTAAAATGTTCCTTCATCTACAAAACTATAATATTTTGTTTCAGTAATAATCAAATGATCTAAAACTTTAACATCTAAGCTTTCTCCTGCTAATTTTAATTTTTTGGTAATTTGTTTATCTGCGCTGCTGGGCACTAAAGTGCCGGAAGGATGATTGTGACACAAAATCAAGGCTGTAGCTCCAGTTTCTAAGGCGATTTTAAAAACCAGACGCACATCTACAATAGTCCCCGAAATCCCTCCTTTACTCAATTGTGATTTAGAAATCACTTTGTTTGAATTATTAAGAAAAAGCACCCAAAATTCTTCATGAGCAAGCTCGCCTAAAATAGGCTGCATTATTTCAAAAACATTTTTGCTTGAAGTAATCTTAATCAATTCTACCGCATCTTCTGCTCTTCTGCGGCGTCCAAGCTCGAGAGCCGCAATAATGGTTATTGCTTTGGCCTCTCCGATTCCTTTATAATTCATTAATTGCGAAATAGACATTTTACCAAGCGCGTTTAGATTATCAGCACCGGCCAGAATTTTTTTGCTTAAATCTACTGCAGATTCGTTTCGGCTTCCTGAACCTATCAAAATTGCAATCAGCTCGGCGTCGCTTAAAACATCTTTGCCTTTTGACATTAATTTTTCGCGGGGCTTGTCATCTTCTGACCAGTCTTTAATAGGAAAATGTACTGTTTCCATAAACCTAAAATTTAAAGAATTGATTTACTCATGCAGATACTATTTGTCTGACCAACATACGGACCATAATTTTCTACGATGGTAAAGCCCACTTTTTGATATAAACTGACCGCTTCTGTCTGTTTGTACAAAGTCTCTAAAACCATTGTTTTAAAACCTTGCTTTATGGCTTCTGTTTCTAATTCTTTAATGACTAACTGCGCCAATCCAAAACCTCTTGCTTCTGGAGAAACAAACATACGTTTTAGCTCCACTGTCCATTTATCATATTTTTTGAAACAACCGCAGGCTGCGGCTTTTCCATCCAAATAAACAAGAATAACATTATCATTAAAAACCTCAATTATATTATTGCCCCAATACTCATTTTTTAATTCCGGATAACGATCCCATAAATAAGCATCAAAAGTTTCTATTAAAAGTAAAAAGTCGGGATTTTTATTAGTTGTTTTTACAACCTCTAATTGTGCATTCATAAAAAATATCTATTTGGCTAAACTACATAAAAAACAAGAAAAATCATTCAAAAAAAATTAATTCTTATTCAGAAATATGTTTTAAATTTAAAGAAAAAAGATGAAATATATTTCTCTGCTGTTAATAGTAATATCAATTTATTCCTTTTAAAAAAAAGTGCCAGCCACCAATAGCGACTGACACATTATCTGATTTTCGAATTGACAATTATCTAATTAATCAATCCTTTAACTTCATCAAAATTCAAACCTCCATAATTTCCTGAACTCATTAATAATAAAGCTGAGTTTTCAAGATTCAAATTGAATAAATATTCTTTAAACTCCGTCGGATTGGTATAAATTATTAAATCTTTGCGGTTGAATGAACTTGCAATCTGCTCATACGTAACTTCTTCCAATTGTTTGATTTTAACAGCGTCAGGCGAATAAAAAACTACCGCCACATCTGCATATTCAAGAGCACCTTCATACTCTTTTAGAAATTCTGCATTCAAACTGCTGTATGTATGAAGCTCTAAACAAGCCACTAATGTTCTGTTAGGATATTGCTCTTTTACAGCTTTTGTAGTGGCTGCAACTTTGCTTGGCGAATGTGCAAAATCTTTATAGGCAACTTTTCCTTTTCCCTCTGCAATTTTTTCCAAACGTTTAGATGCTCCTTTAAAACTTGCAATCGCTTCGTAAAAATCAGCTTCATCAACACCCATGTTCTGACAGATCCATTTTGCACCTGCAAGATTATTCAAATTATGTGCACCAAAAACCTCTATCGGCATATCGCCTTCTGGAGTTTTTAGCAAAGTAACACCGTCACTCACAGTATATTCCGGAGTATTGTACGCTAGTTTACGAATTGGATTTGTTGCAGCTTCTGCAACACGTTTTACTTCAGGATCATTTTCGTTATAAACCAAAATACCTCCATTTGTAATTTTATCTATAAAAATTTCAAACTGCTCTACGTAATTTTCATACGTTGGAAACACGTTAATATGATCCCAGGCAATTCCGGATATTAAAGCAATATTTGGCTGGTACAAATGAAATTTAGGTCTTCTGTCTATTGGAGATGATAAATATTCGTCACCTTCCAGAACCACAAAATCATTTTCTTCAGTAAGATGCACCATAGTATCAAAACCTTCTAACTGTGCTCCTACCATATAATCAACTTCGATATTATGATAATGCATAACGTGCAAAATCATAGAAGTTATGGTTGTTTTTCCGTGCGAACCTCCAATTACGACACGTGTTTTGTTTTTAGACTGCTCGTATAAAAATTCTGGATACGAATATATTTTCAAACCCAATTCCTGTGCTTTCAGCAATTCCGGATTATCAGCTTTTGCGTGCATTCCTAAAATAATCGCATCAAGATCTGCGGTGATTTTTTCTGGAAACCAGCCCATTTCGGCAGGAAGAATTCCTTTTTTTTCTAATCTTGATTTTGATGGTTCAAAGATTGCATCGTCACTTCCTGTAACCTGATATCCTTTATTATGCAATGCCAATGCTAAATTATGCATAGCACTTCCGCCAATGGCGATGAAATGTGTTTTCATTTAAATTCCAATTTTTATAAATCCAAAATCCCAAAATTACCTAACAGCAATATTTAAGATTTGGTTATGATGATTCAAATTTTTGTTTTAATTCACGCGCTTTTTTTGCGTCTTTTAATTTGTTCAAATATAAATTATATAATTTTTGAAATGTGGTTTTTGATTTACCAATTTCATGGGCTTTTATATAATATTTTTCGGCTTCTGTGTATCTCTTAAAATATTCTTCGATTTTTCCCTTAGATAAATAACCATCAACAGGAGAAAGCTTCAATAATTCATTCGAATACGATATGGCTTTAGATTCACTGCCTCCAAAAATTCCGGGAAGATGCAGGTAATATTCAATTAATCCCCAGCGTGCAGGGACATGTTTTGGGTTGAGTTCAATTGCTTTTTCAAATGACGCTTTTACTTCATCCGCCATTCCTAAAGCTTTAAATTTATTTACCTCAGAGGCTCGCATCCCTAATGCACCGCCGTATTTAAAGTAATAATTGGCTTCTGCTGGTTTTAATTCTTTTAGCTTTTTATAATATTTCAAAGCTTCTTCCCATAATTTATTATAGGAAGCAATATCGCCTAAATATTCGAGTGTTTTAACATCGGAAGGTTTGGTTTTCAGAATTCCTTCAAAAATAATCTGAGCTTCTTCGTATTTTTTTGAATGAAATAATTTCTCTCCTTTTTCAAAGTTAGATTGTGACCAAAGCAGCATTGGCGCAAACAAAAAGAAGATTATAATTTGTTTCATATTTCAAAAATAAGGAAATATAGAATGCATAATTTGCTTTTAGATATAAATTACTAATTTGTACGAAAAATATTTTTAACTGTTCCCAACCTTTCTTTCAAAATTATACTCTATGTATAAAAACTGTCTTATGAAAAATATACTATTTGTACTCTTATTGCTTTCTACCGCACTTTATGCGCAAAAAACAGATAAAAAATGGGATGAAGTTGTTGCTTTGGAAGCGGATGGCAAAACAAAATCTGCCTCTGAAATTGTTGCTAAAATATACAAAAGTGCAATCGCAGACCATGATGATGTACAAATCATAAAATGTTTTTTTTATCAATCGAAATACATTCAGGTTCTCGAAGAAAATGCACAGACTAAGATTATAAATAACTTAAAAAAAGAAATCACCCGAGTTTCCAATCCGTCTAAGGCTATTCTGAATTTGGTTTATGCAGAATCTCTAAACGGTTGTTATACCCGCAATGAATATAAAATAAAACAGCGTACCAATATTGACACAGTCAGCAGTGATTTTTTGACATGGTCAGAAAAAAACTTTACTGAAGAAATCAACAAAGCGATGAAAGCAACGCTGGAAAACGAAGCTTTATTAAAAAATACACCACTGACGAAATATGAATCTATTTTTGATTATTCTTCTGATGAAAAATTTCAAGCACAAAATTTATACGAATACCTTTTAAAAGAAAACATAGAATTTTATACTTACAAAATAAACAATTGGGAAGTTCAAAAAAGCAGTTTTCAGCCTTACAAAAAAGATTTGTATGGCGGTTCTGCCGGCTTTATCAAGCTCAACTTAGATTTTGTAACCAATTTAAATCTACGATTAGTTCTTTCTTTATATCAAAAACAAGAAATAAACAACCCTTCTGCAGAAAATCAATTCATGCGCATACAATTCTGCAAAAACAATCTGTTTGAATATGATGAAGATTATATAAATGCTTTGTCCAAACTTCAAAAAAGCACAAAAGAGGAGATTGTAATTCAGAAAATACAATTAGAAAAAGCCTCTCTCCTATCAAAACAAGCATCAAAGGGATTGCATCCGGATTACAACATAAAAGCTGTTGCGGTCTTAGACAGTATTTTGGCCGTTAAAAATCGCTCAAATGCTTATAAATCAGGTTTGCTTATAAAGCAGAATATTCTTTCGAAATCACTGAACATTCAACTTGAAAAATATACGTATAATAACCAAAATACAAGAGCATACATTCTGTACAAAAACATACAAAAGCTGACTGTTTCTTTCTATAAAATCAATAAAAAACAATTGACCGATTTTAACCTATTGTATGCAGAGAGAGATAGCATCGTTTCTAAAATTATTCGAAACAAAAAGCCCGAAGCTTCTGCATCTTACTCTTTAAAGGATAAAAAAGATTATCTACAATATTCTACAGAAGTAGTTTTGCCAAACCTGCAGACAGGTACTTATTTGGTATATTTTGAAAGTGAGTCTGACATTGCAGATAAAAAAGCATTTGCTTATGAAACTGTTACAACATCTAATTTTTCGATACTGGCTGCGCAAAATAATGAAAAGGAAACTTTTCAGGTAGTGGACCGAAAAACAGGAAAACCATTAGAAAATGTGACTATAAAGTCGCAGTCTTTTGAAATTAAAACCGATAAAAAAGGTATTGCTTCACACAAGAAAAAGAAGGACAGCTATAATGAAATTACCGAATTGACTTTAGGAAACGATACGCTCTCCGTCGTTAAAAACTTCGTACAGTACAGCAGAGATTATGAAACAGAAAAAAAAGAAGATCTTTCAGGAAAGGTAGAATTTTACTTAGACCGCGCGATTTATCGTCCGGGACAAACGGTTTTTTATAAGGGAATTGCCATTCAAAAAACCAATAACGTAACCAGCGTAGTTCCTAAAACATCTTTTGAAATTACCATTGAAGATGCCGGCGGTTCTGAAATTAAGAAATTTAATGTAATCACAAATGAATTTGGATCTTTTTGGGGCGAGTTCATACTGCCAAAAAATGGTTTAACAGGCACTTTTAAAATTCAAGCAGAAGAACCTTATTCTTATGAGCAGGATACTTCTTATAATTCTAGAAAAGAGGAGCATCCGTTTTGGGATTTTGTAGAATTAGAAAATTCTGAATTAGAGTTTAAAGTCGAAGAATACAAACGCCCAAAATTTGAAGTGACTTTTGACCCGAAAAAAGAAAGTTTTCAAGTCAATAAACCTATAAAAGTAAATGGTACAGCCAAAGCTTTTGCAGGAAGTTCTATTTCTGATGCTAAGGTAAATTATACCGTAACACGTTCTGTAAGTTATTCCAGAAATTACTTTGGAAATGAAGATGAAGAAGAAATTGCAGACGGCGAAACCAAAACAGATGCGTCGGGCAAATTTGTAATTGATTTTATTGATGAACCTGAAGAATCCATTTCTAAACAAAAATCACCTGTTTTTACGTATGAAATTGAAGTTTCGGTTACTGATATTAATGGAGAAACCCACACCAGCAAAACCGAAATTAAAGTAGGGCATCATGATTTGATACTTGACGTTGGAATTCCGAATGAAATTCAAACCAAGAACAAAAACGAAATCTCGCTGACAAGCACCAACCTGAATGATGAATTTTTAGCCGTTAAAGGCGAAGTTAAAATGTATTATGTCCAGCCGTTTTCTAATAAATTTAAAAACAGAGTCTGGCCAAAACCAGAAATTGAAACCATTTCTGATACTGATTTCGAGAAATTATTCCCTTTTGAAAACAATTACAACCCTCTAAACAAACCCGAAGAGATTTTAGTTTACTCCAAAAAAGTAAATACAGAAACAGATAAAAAAATTGCGCTCGATTTTGCCTCAGATTACAAATCGGGTGCTTACAAAATTGTTTTTAGCGCAAATGACAGTTTCAATAATCCGATTGAAACAGTACAAAATTTTAAACTTATACAAAGTAAAGACAAGTTTGATACAGGCAAATTATTTACCGCAGAACAAATCAATCCGGATCCTAAAAAAGATGGCTTTGTTCTGGTAAAACTAACCTCTGTAATTCCGGAACTTTATATTGCGGCTTCGGGACATTATGAAAATAATATATTCTTTGATGAAACATCTCACCTTCTGAACCATGAAACGATTGTAAAAATTCCTTTGAAAAATGGATTTGAAAAATCAGTAAAAATAGGTTTTGAAAGTGTTTTTGAAAATCAGCCTTTTCGTCAAGAGCTGACTGTAATTCTAAAAAACATCACTCCAAAACTAGAATGGAAAATAGAAAGTTTTAGAAATAAAATACAACCCGGAAGTGACGAAAAATGGTCTTTTCAGCTGATCAGCAGCAATGCTAAAAAAGAAGCCGAGGTTTTGGCTTCTATGTACGACAGCTCTTTGGATAAATTTGCGACACAAAGATGGAATGGTTTAGAAATAGACAAATACGTCTACAACTACGGCATTGAAAAATCTAAAATAGGTTTCCAGAATACCAATACAACAATTAAAAATTTAAACTCTTACATAAAAGGAATTAAACTAAACAATGAAGCTATAAGCCTAATGTGGTTTGGTTTTGATTTTAACAATCAAAATTCTGTTTATCTGCAAAACCAATACATAAAACAACTCAACAGAAAAATTAAAAAACCTGCAGATGCAAAACTGGTTTCAGGAGTAATTACAGACGAAAATGGACAAGCAATTCCGGGCTGTAGTATTTCTATAAAAGATACAAAAAGAACCGCATTTAGTGACTTTGACGGTTACTATGAAATAGAAGCTGCAAAAGGCGAAGTACTTGTCTTTTCTTTTATAGGTTTTAAATCGCAATCTTTTAAAGTGCCGGAGACAAGAGTCCTTAATATTATTTTTGAAGAAGATTCAAGCCAGTTAGAAGAAGTTGTAGTCACTGCTTACGGCATCCAGAAAAAAAAGGCTTTAGTCATGGCATCTTCACAATTCAAAATTTCAGCAGACATTACCAACAAAGAAAATGACAGCATATATTTTGGTGCTGCACGTATGCTTGCTGGAAGAGTCGGGGGAGTTCAAGTAATTGCTGGCGACCAAAACAATCCAGAATATTATTTTCAAACTAGTAAAGTAAAATTTATTCCAGGCAAAAAAATCATAAGCGGCCTAACATCAATGGTTATAAATGAAACGACTTTATATATTATTGATGGAGAAATTTCATCAGAAAGCAATTTTAATAAAATAAGTCCAGAGGAACTTCTTGATATAGACTTTATAACTACAGACAAAGCGACCGCATTGTACGGAAACAGAGGCGCAAACGGTGCAATTATCATTACAACCAAAAAAGCGATGGAAGTTTTGACAGAAGTAAAAGCCAGAAAAAATTTATCTGAAACTGCATTCTTTTTTCCAGACTTAAAAACAGATTCGAGAGGAAATCTAAGCTTTAATTTTACTTCTCCGGAAGCTTTAACAGCTTGGAAACTTCGCTTATTGGCACATAATAAAAATGCCGTTTCAGGTTATTTGGAAAAAGGTGTCGTTACTCAAAAAGAACTTATGGTACTGCCTAATTTTCCACGATTTTTTAGAGAAAAAGATACTATAGTAATAAGTGCCAAAATCTCAAACATGACCGATGAGGCTAAAACAGGAATTGCGATGCTTCAATTTTTTGATGCTGTGACAATGAAACCTGTAGATGCTGCAATGCTGAATGTAGAAAACACAAAAAATTTTACTATTAATCCTTTCGGAAATACTACGGCATCCTGGACAATTACTATTCCCGAAGGTCTGCAGGGTGTACAATATAAAATTGCTGCAAAAGCAGGCAATTTTGCCGATGGAGAAGAAAACATTATTCCGGTTTTAACCAACAATATGCTGGTTACAGAAAGTATTCCGATTTGGGTTCGTGAAAACTCTAAAAAAGAATACACTTTTGAAAACCTTAAAAATAACACTTCAACAACTTTAAAAAATCATCAGTTTACATTTGAATATACTTCAAATCCGTCCTGGATCGCGATTCAGTCTCTTCCTTATTTAATGGAATATGAACATGAATGTGCAGAACAGACTTTTGCGAGATTTTATGCTAATGCATTGGCTTCTGTAGTCATTTCGAACAATCCGAAAATTGAAGCAGTTTTTGAAAATTGGAGAAAGAACGGAAAACTGAATTCTAAATTGGAAACAAACGAAGAATTAAAGTCACTGATTCTTGCAGAAACACCATGGCTGAATGATGCGAAAAGCGAAGAGGAACAGAAGAGAAACTTATCACTTCTATTCGATTTAGAAAAAATGAAAACTTCGCAGGAAAGTGCATTCAAAAAATTAAAACAAAAACAAAAAGAATCTGGAGGATTTGTGTGGTTTGACGGCGGTTACGAAAGCGAATACATTACAAGACATATTCTGGCAGGTTTAGGTCATTTATCTAAATTGGACAGAAGACCTGACAATACCAATAAAGTGGATGAAATAGCCAAAACTGGAATTCCGTATTTAGATCAAAAGTTTTTGGAATACTATAAAATCAGAACCAAAAATCTTAAAAAAGGAGACAAACTCATTTGGCTGCATCCAAATGTTGATTTGCATTCTTTATATGCCAGAAGTTTTTATTTAGATCAATATCCGCTTTCAGATACCTTAAAAAAAGCTTCTAATCTTTATTTGGAATCGGCAAAAAAGCACTGGCTGTCTTATTCGCTGTATGAAAAAGGTCTTGCTGCTTTAACGCTGTGTCGTTATGGCGATAAAGAAACTGCAAAAAAAATAATAGAAAGTCTTAAAGAAACTTCTTCTACAAATGAAGATTGGGGAATGTACTGGATTGAAAATAAATCTGGCTGGTATTGGTACGAAGCGCCTATAGAAACTCAGGCTTTATTGATTGAGGCTTTCGCCGAAGTAAACAACGACACCAAATCTGTAGATGCGATGAAGGTCTGGTTATTAAAAAACAAACAAACCAAAAACTGGCCGACAACCAAATCTACTACCGAAGCTATTTATGCGTTGTTAATGCAGGGAACCGATTGGCTTTCTGTAAAAGATAATACTGTTATTAAATTGGGAGATGAGAAAATCATGACCAAAAAATTAACCGAAAATGAAAAAGTAGCTGAAACAGGTTACATCAAGCTAAACTGGAAAGCCGATGAAGTTAAAAAAGAAATGGCTGTAATAAGTATAGAAAACAAATCTAAAGTTCCGGGATTTGGAGGTGTTTATTGGCAGTACTTTGAAGATCTGGACAAAATCAAAAACAATTCTGGAGCGGTTTTATCTGTTTCGAAAGAATTGTATATTAAGAAAAGCACTTTAAAGGGAGATCAATTAGAAAAAATAACATCAAAAAACTCATTACAAATCGGAGATTTGGTAACCGTAAGATTAATCATTACTTCTAAAGAAGATACCGAATATGTTCACCTAAAAGACATGCGTGCGTCGTGTTTCGAGCCTGTAAATGTACTTTCAGAATATAAATACAAAGATGGTTTGGGATATTACATGAGTACAAAAGATACTGCAACACATTTATTCTTTGATTACATCAATAAAGGAACGTATGTTTTAGAATATGACATCCGCGTTAATAACAGTGGTGAATTCTCAAACGGAATTACAACAATCCAAAGCATGTATGCACCAGAATTTACAAGTCATACAAAAGGAATTCGGGTAAAAGTTCAGTAATTATTGAACATAAAAAAACCTAACAGGTTTTAAAACCTGTTAGGTTTGCTTTTTAAATATTAGATTGATTATTTAGCAATCGTCAATTCGTCAATAATATTTTTTGCTCCGGCATATTTATCAATAATCCAAAGTACGTAACGAATATCTACATTGATTGTTCTTTGTAATTTAGGATCAAAAATAACATCTCCAGCCATAGCTTCGATGTTTCCATCAAAGGCAATTCCGATTAATTCTCCTTTTCCGTTAAGAACAGGCGAACCAGAATTTCCTCCTGTAATATCATTATCTGTTAAGAAGTTTATCGGCATATAACCTGCTTTATCAGCATATTGTCCGTAATCTTTTGCTTTGTTTAATTCTAACAATCTTGCTGGCAGGTCAAATTCCTGATCTCCGGCTTTATACTTTTTTACCATACTTTCCATGGTTGTATAATTGTTGATTTTAGCATCGTTGCGAGGATCAGCAGGTAAAGCGCGAACTTTTCCGTAAGTCAATCTCAACGTTGAGTTTGCATCAGGATATTTAACGGCATTTAATTTTGACTCTCTTAAACCTTCAACCAATTTGCGGTAAGCAGTAGCAAAACCATCATCGGCTTTTGCCTGATCATCCGTTTTAGCACGATATTTTGTCAATAAATCATTAGAAATAATATACAAAGGATCGTGTACGATTGCCAATGGTTTTGGATCAGCTAAAAATGCTAATATTTTTTCTTTAGTTGTAAAATAACTGATCTCAGTCGCTTTTGTAACATCAGCAGTAAAATCTCCGTTGTTAGCTGTTTTCATTTTAGCAACTTCAGGAGCAAGTCCGTATTCTGCAGCTTTAGCAGCATATAAGTTTAATTGCGCTGTTAAAACATCTTTTTCTAATGGCGCATAAAATTCTCCATAAATACTCTCAACCATCGCATTGATCTTCGGAAGCATTTCTGCTTTCTTAGCATCGTTCTCTTTATAATAAGCAATTAATGCATTACCTAAGTTTGCTGGTCCTGTAGCGTAGCTTGAAGTACGTAAAAGCTGTGTTAGATAATTATCGTGACGTGCTTTTAAGTTTGTTTCTCTGTAATAATCGTTGATTGTCGGAATTACATTTTCGTACTTGTCTTTGTTTACAGGTTTACTTGCCCATTCGTAAAATTTATCTTCTTGCGCTGCTTTAGCATCAACAGTTCCTGCTTTTGTTAAAGCATCGATCATACCCTGACGGTTTTTCCAGTAATTTGCTGTCGAAGCATATTTAGAAGCATACTGCAAACGTACGGTAGCATCTTTATCCATATACTTTTTCATTTGATCCATTCCGGTCTTTGCACCTTCAACCCAAGCAGGATAAGCAAATTTAATATTTTGCTCAATTCCTCCGGCTGGCATCCAGCGGTTTGTTCTTCCTGGATAACCCAAAATCATGGCAAAATCATTCTCTTTTACTCCTTTAATACTTACAGGAAGATAGTGTTTTGGCTGCAAAGGCACATTGTCTTTAGAATATGCAGCAGGATTTCCGTCTTTATCAGCATAAACTCTAAACATAGAGAAATCTCCAGTTTGGCGAGGCCACTCCCAGTTGTCTGTATCTCCTCCAAATTTCCCAACACTTTCTGGCGGCGTTCCAACTAAACGAACGTCTGTATAATCTTGGTAAACAAAATAGTAATATTCATTTCCTTGAAAGAAAGGACGAACAGAAACTGTATATTTCCCACCTTCATTGTTTTCTTTTTCGATCAGATTAATTTCCTGCTGAATGATTTTGTTTCTTTCAGTCTCGGTCATTGTATCATTTACCTTTGATAAGATTCTTTTAGAAACATCGTCCATACGAACAAAGAAACGAACATATAAAGATTTAGGTTTCATCTCTGCACTTTTCTCTTTTGCCCAAAAACCATCTTTCAGATAATTTTGTTCTGCAGTAGAAAGTTCTGCAATTGCATTGTAACCGCAATGGTGATTGGTTAAAACCAAACCGTTTTTAGAGACGATTTCTGCCGTACAACCTCCGTTAAACTGCACAATTGCATCTTTTAAACTGTGGTGGTTAATACTGTAGATTTCTTCGGCTGTTAACTGCAGTCCCATCTTTTCCATATCTCTATGGTTCAATCTCTCGATAAACATCAAGAACCACATACCTTCATCTGCTCTTGCAGGAAAAGCCATTAAGCACATGGTCAAGAATAAAATTATTTTTTTCATGTTATTTTATTTAAGTTCTGCGAATATAACTCATTTTCGCAAAAAAAACATTCAATGAAAATTAAAACAAAATATATGAAAGTCTTTTGAGTAATAAATTACGAAATTCATAATTTTTTAAAGTAGAAATAAGACTGTTTTAAAAAACAAAATACCTTCTATTTTATTAAAGTGTTGCAATAAAAGAGTTATAAACGCTAACAAATCGAATTTTATGTAAAAATAAACTTTCATGAATAAATAAATATTATAATTTATTTCTTACAAATATGATTTTTGTAAGTTTGTGAAAAATAATAACAAACATTAAAATGAAAAAATTACTTTTAGTTGCTGCACTTTTAGTTGCTGCAATCACAAACGCACAAAAAGGCTCGTTTTTATTAGGTGGGAATGTCGGATTTCAGTCTGAAAAAATTGGTGATTCTAAATCAAATAATTTTGAATTTTCTCCAAAAGCCGGATACCAATTTTCAGAAAGATGGACTATTGGTGTTGAAGGTTCAATTGCAAATGCAGATGCAGCTGGATTTGGTAAAACTGAAAAATACAAAATTGGAGCTTTTACAAGATATGCAGTGCCTCTTTCTGAGATTTTTTCTGTCTATGCAGATTTAGGAGCTGGTTATCAAAGTAGTTCTGTAAATGATGCAAAAGGAATGTATGCAAAACTTACTCCTGCATTATTTATAAACATGAAAAGAGGATTTGGCTTAAACTTTTCTATCGGAGGACTTAATTACGACAATTTAGATGGTAAAAATGATCCTCGCCAAGAACGTATGGGCTTTGATTTTGGAAAAACCTTTAACATTGGAATTTCTAAAAACTTTGAATTATAAAAACCATTCAACTGTATAAAAGATAATTATGATTAAAACCGCTTTTTGTTATCCTACATAACAAAAAGTAAAAACCGGTAAATTTTTGTTTACCGGTTTTTTTATAATAGTCTACACGAAATTTACTCGTTTAACATTTTCCAAAGTTTGTCTTTAAGATCTGTAAGACCTTGCTGAGCAACAGACGATATAAACATATAAGGAATATCCTTAAAGGCAACATCCAATTCTACTTTTAATTCTGCTTTTAGTTCATCGTCAAGCATATCGCATTTTGAAATAACCAAAAGACGCTCTTTATCGAGCATTTCAGGATTATACTTTGTCAATTCATTTACCAAAATATCATATTCTGCTTTAATATCCGGTGTATCAACAGGAACCAGAAACAATAAAGTTGAGTTACGCTCAATATGTCTCAGGAAGTAATGTCCTAAACCTTTTCCTTCTGCTGCGCCTTCAATAATACCCGGAATATCTGCAATTACAAAAGATTGAAAATCTCTATACGCTACAATTCCTAAATTTGGTTTTAATGTTGTAAAAGGATAATCGGCAATTTTTGGTTTTGCTGAAGTTAAAACAGATAATAAAGTCGATTTTCCTGCATTAGGAAATCCAACTAAACCAACATCTGCCAAAACTTTAAGTTCAAGAATTACATCCATTTCTACGCCCAACAAACCAGGCTGCGCATAACGAGGTGTTTGGTTGGTAGAACTTCTAAAATGCCAGTTTCCTAAACCTCCTTTTCCTCCTTTACACAGAATTCTTTTTTCTCCGTCTTCTGTAATTTCAAATAAAGTTTCTCCTGTTTCTTTATCTTTAACTACAGTTCCCAAAGGTACTTCGATAAATTTATCGTCTCCATCTGCACCAGTGCTTCGGTCTCCTCCTCCATCTCCACCATGTCCAGCTTTTACGTGTCGCGCAAATTTAAGATGAAACAATGTCCATAGACCTTTGTTTCCAACTAAGTACACGTGTCCTCCACGTCCTCCGTCACCACCGTCCGGGCCGCCTTTTTCTATAAATTTCTCTCTATGTAAATGTGTAGATCCTTTTCCTCCTTTTCCGGAAGAAACATATATCTTAACATAATCTACAAAATTTCCCTCTGTCATTTTCTTTTTGTTTATGTATAGTTTAAAGTTTAAAGTTTCAGGTTTCAAGTTGGTGCAGCACACGTAACTTGAAACCTGAAACATAATAAAACTCGAAACAAATTCTCTTTACTCTTTCAGTGCTTTTACCAGCACTTTATCAATCTTAACGCCGTCCATATCGACTACTTCTAGTACAAATTTCTGCCATATTAACTTTTCTCCTTCTTTTGGAATATGAGAAAGCTCGGTCATAATCATTCCGCTTACCGTATTAACTTCGTAGTCGTTTGTAAGTTCGTCTAACTCAAAATAAGTTAAGAAATCATGCAGTGAATAATGTCCGTCAACCAGCCATGAACCATCTTCTCTTTCGACAAGCTGAAATTCATCTTTATAAAAATCAGAGGCATCACCCACTAAAGCTTCCAGAATATCATTCAAAGTAATCATACCCTGAAAAACGCCATATTCATCTGAAACTAAAGCATAATGAACTCCGGTTTTTTTGAAATTTTCCAAAGCCTTGTAAGCCGTCGTCTGCTCCATTAAATAAGGAGCTTCAGATTTTATAGAAGCCAGATCAAAATTATCCTTTTCTATATTGGCAAAAATATTTTTTAAGGTTACAATACCCACAATGTCGTCATAATTGTCACTGTAAACTGGATAAACTGTATGAAGATCCTGCAGAACCAATTCTTTTATTCTGGCATTATCTGCATTTAGCGGCAGCATATCTACAGATTTACGGTGTGTCATCAAAGAACTTACTTTTCTGTCTCCAATATGAAAAACACGCTCCACAATATCCTGCTCAATTTCCTGTACTTCTCCGCCCTCTGTTCCTTCTTTTATAATTGCTTTAATCTCTTCTTCAGTAACTTTTCCGTCTGCAGTTGGTTTGATTTGCAAAACATTCAATAAAAAGTCTGTCGAAGATGTTAAAAGCCAGATAAAAGGGGCTGTTATAATCGACACGATCTTCATTGGCATTGCTACCATTTTGGCAATAGATTCCGGGTAATTCAGTCCAATTCTTTTTGGGAGTAATTCTCCTAAAACCAAAGAGAAAAACGTTAATACCACCACAACAATTCCAACTGCAACTGAGTGGGCATAAGGTTTTAGCACTGCAAAACCGCTGACAAATGTTTCTACGTCAATAGTAATTTTATCACCAGAATAGATACCCGTTAAAATTCCGATTAAGGTAATTCCGATTTGTACAGTCGATAAAAATTTGTTTGGAGAATTGGCTAGATCAAGTGCTATTTTGGCACTTTTATTTCCTTTTTTAGCCGCTGTCTCCAGTCTGTTTTTTCTTGCCGAAATCAATGCGATTTCAGACATGGAGAAAACTCCGTTTAATAGTATCAGAAAAAATATTATTAGTATTTCCAATTTGTAGGTTTTGGTTATTGAAATGGTTCTTTATTATAATTGCAATCAAATTTGCTATAAATAATAGTATAGAAAAAAGCCGGCATCTTAAAAAACTAATTTTTCCTCCCAGAAAACAGTCTTCCTCGAAGTTTCGGGATAAGCTTGTTTTATGGTATGGAAAAATAGTTTTTTTTGTCCCGATGGCTCTCGGGATAAAACGACAGCTTGAAAAAGTTTCTACAAATTATCTATAACTGACGTCAATCGCTCTGTAATTTCTTCGATGGTTCCGATACCGTTTACGGCATGAAACTTATTTTGTTCTTTATAATATCCAATTAATGGCGCTGTTTTCTCATTATATTCCTGATATCTTACGCGAATTTTTTCTTCGTCCTGATCATCAGCTCTTCCGCTTGTTTTTCCTCTTTCTAATAAACGAGCTACAAGAATTTCATCATCTGCTTCTAAAGCAATTGTAGCGGTAACGCTTGAATCAATTGTTGGTAAAAATTTATCTAAAGCCGCAGCCTGATCTAAAGTTCTTGGATACCCGTCAAATAAAAATCCTGCTGTATCCGGATGTTTTTTTACTTCGTCAATTAACATTGCTGTAGTAACTTCGCAAGGAACCAATTCTCCATTGTCCATAAAAACTCTTGCTTTTTTACCTAAATCTGTATCATTTTTTAAATTAAAACGAAAAATATCTCCAGTTGAAAGATGTGTTAAATTGTATTTTTCTTTTAAAAATTCTGCCTGAGTTCCTTTTCCTGCCCCCGGCTTTCCAAATAAAACAATGTTAATCATAATATGTTTGTGTTGTTACTTCCTTGTTTATAAGAAGTTTAAAATGAATATATAGTTGTGTATTGTTTAAAATTATTCTGCTAATTTGTATATTTCATCCAGATTTCTGCCTAAACCGTCGTAATCTAAACCGTAACCCACAATAAATTTGTTTGGAATTCTGATTCCAACATAATCTATTTTGATATCTTTTTTGTAAGCTTCCGGCTTAAAGAATAATGTTGCAATTTTAAAATGCTTTACATTTTGTTCTTTAAAGATGTGTTTCAATTCTTCGATTGTATTTCCTGTGTCGATAATATCTTCAATAATAATCACAGTTCTGCCAGACAAATCCTGATTAATCCCTATTAATTCTTTAACCGAATTGGTTGATTCTGTTCCTTCGTAAGAAGACATTTTTACAAATGAAACTTCGCAGGGTTTTTTATATTTTTTTAGAAAATCGGACACCACCATAAAGGCGCCGTTTAAAACTCCAATAAAAATTGGTGTATCATCTCCAAAATCATCTTCTACTTGGGCAACTATTTTCGTTAAAGCAAAATCAATTTCTTTTGCAGAAATAAACGGAACAAATTGTTTATCGTGAAGTTGTATCATTATTTTTTATGTTTAAAATAATGCGCAAAGATACAGAATTACAACTTAATACCTTAAACAAAAATAGTGTGCTCTAACATTTTTTTAAGAATGTTAAATATCAGTTAATAATTACATTTTTATAACAAAGCTTACTTTATAAATAAGTAAATTGTTGTTGTATAAACATTTAACGAAGACTAAAATGAAGACAATCATACCGCTATTTACCGCAGCACTATTAGCTTTAATGACTTCCTGCAACGGACAGGTAAAAAAAGAAGAAAAAGAAGCGCTTGCCGCACAACCCGGAAATATTGTAAAAACGGCTATTGGAGATTTAAAACTTCCTCCGCCTTACGCGTCTGAATCTAAAACAAAAAACAGCAAAGTACTGAAATGGTCCGACGGTAAAATGCCAAAAGCTCCTGAAGGATTTACGGTTTCTAAATTTGCAGACGGACTAGTAAATCCGCGTTGGACATATATTGCTCCCAACAATGATATTTTTGTTGTTGAAAGCGGTACAAGAGCGAGTAAAAATCAGATTACAGTTTTTCGCGACGCAGATAAAGACGGCACATTTGAAACCCGAAACGTATTTATTGCAAACCTGAACAAACCTTTTGGAATGCTGGTCTTAAAAGACTTTTTTTATATCGCAAATACAGACGGACTTTATCGTTATCCGTATAAAAATAACCCTCTTAAATTAGAAACTCAAGGCACTAAAATTCTGGAACTTCCTGCAGGCGGTTACAACAACCACTGGACCAGAAATATAATTGCAAATGCCGACGGTACAAAAATTTATATTTCTGTTGGGTCTGGAAGTAATGTTGGCGAAAACGGAATGGACAAAGAAGTACGTCGTGCCGATATTCTGGAAATTAATCCTGATGGAACAGGAGAAAAAATCTATGCAGCCGGTCTTAGAAACCCTGTTGGAATGGATTGGAATCCTGCTAACGGCGAACTTTGGACTGCTGTTAACGAGCGTGACGAACTAGGAGATGATCTGGTTCCTGATTATGTTACGAGTGTAAAAAGAGACGGCTTTTATGGATGGCCTTATTCCTATTACGGAAATATCCTTGATCCCAGAATGAAAGGCGAACGTAAAGATTTGGCAGCAAAAGCTATTGTGCCAGATGTTCCTGTAGGTCCTCATACCGCATCTTTAGGATTGGCTTTTTATGATAAAAATGCTTTTCCTAAAAAATACAAAAACGGAATTTTTGTGGGACAGCATGGTTCTTGGAACAGATCTAAAATTACAGGTTATAAAGTTATTTTTGTGCCTTTTGCAAACGGAAAACCTTCTGGAAAACCCGAAGATTTTTTGACTGGTTTTATTGCTGATGAAGAAAAAGCAGAAGTTTACGGTCGTCCGGTAGCCGTTACGGTTATGAACGACGGATCGCTTTTGGTAAACGATGACAGCGGTGATACGATTTGGAAGGTTACGGCTAAATAAAATTTGAACAAATTAATTTTACCGCAAAGAACGCTGAGTTTTTTTATTGTTTTTATACAAAGGCAAAGTTAGCAAAGCTTTGTGCCGAAACAGCTTTGCGAACTTTGTATTTCTAAAGCTTAATAACTAGTATATAATCTTAGCGCTCTTTGCGGTTAATTTTTTCATGTTTAACAAACTCTCTTATGATTTTTAAAAAATACTGCTTTCTTCTTTTTGTGTTTTTTGCTTGTCAGAACATTTTTGCGCAAAAAAAAGAAGGCAAATCTATTGATTCTGTCAAACCAGAAAAATTAGAAGAAGTTGTTATCAGCTCCTTTCATATTAACGACAGTTTACAAAATGCACCGGCTTCGATTGGTCTTTTATCCAAAAAAGAATTGCTTCAAAATAATACGACAGATATCAGCACTGTAATGAATACAATACCGGGTGTTTTTATGCAGTCGGCCAACATTACTACGACCCGAATTTCTATTCGTGGTATTGGGGCGAGAACTCCTTACGGAACAAATAAAATCCGGGCTTTTTATGGAAGTATTCCCCTGACTTCCGGAAACAGCGAAACCGTTATTGACGATATTGATTTAGAAAACCTCAGCCAGATTGAGATTATTAAAGGGCCTCTTTCGAGCGTTTATGGAGCCGGATTGGGCGGTGCAATTTTGATTTCACCTCAACTTTCAAAAACAAGCGGACAAACTGCAGGAATCAGTACGGTGATTGGTTCATATGGTTTAATAAAAAACAGCCTGCATTATAGTTTAAACGAAAAGGAATCGAGCCTAAATTTGAGTTATCACAAACTGGAAACAGACGGCTGGCGAGAAAACAGCGCTTACAATCGTGAAGGCATTACACTGGCTGGAGAATTATTTAAAAAGAAAAACAGCAAACTAACTTATTTTACAAATTACACTTATTTAAAAGCTTTTATTCCGAGCTCGATCAACAAAACAATGTTTGAAAATAGCCCGAAGTCTGGTGCTCCAACCTGGGTGGCATCAAAAGGATTTAAGGAATATAAATCGACATTGGCGGGATTGGCTTATGATTTTAAACTGAATGAAAATCTGAGTAATTCAACTTCTGTTTTCCTCAATTATAAAGACAGTAATGAGCCGAGACCTTTTGATGTATTGCGCCAATATACTTTTGCAAGCGGTGTGCGAACTCAGTTTTCCGGGCAATTTAAGATCAGGGAAACTGCAAATCAATTTATAACTGGAATTGAATATTTTACGGATTATTATAAAGGAAATACTTTTGAGAATCTTTATCTGCAAAATAACGGACAAGGAAGTCTGCAGGGAAACCAAATAACCGAAACTGGTCAGAAAAGACATTTTTATAATGTTTTTGCTCAGATGAGAACTTTACTTTCTAAGAAATTTGAAATTCAGGCGGGAATAAATTACAACAAAACACAATTTGAGTTGGAGAATTACAATCTCAATTCGACCCAGGATTATAGTTATGATGGAATTTTTTCACCTCAGCTTTCCTTTTTATTCAAACCTAACGCACAGCAAACCATTTATTTTTCTGCAAGCCGCGGGTTTTCATTACCTGCAACAGAAGAAACATTAACAAGCACAGGAACGATCAATACAGACATAAAACCAGAGAACGGTTATAATTTTGAAATCGGCGGGAAATTCTATTTCTTCAATAAAAGACTTTATAGCGAATTGAGTATTTATCACATGGAAATAAATGATTTATTAGTCGCTAAACGGGTTGGAGACGATCAATACGTAGGAATAAATGCAGGGAAAACTTTTCACGAAGGTGTAGAAATAAGTTTAAATCACAATTGGCCGGTAAATTCATTTTTTACTGTCAATTCTTATGTTTCGGGATCGTTGGGCAATTATAAATTTAAAGATTTTGTAGATAACGGAAATGATTTTTCGGGAAATAAACTAACAGGAGTTCCTGCAAATAAAGTGAATGCCGGAATCTCTATTACTACAACTTTAGGTATTTACCTCAACAGCGATTTTCAATATGTTGACAAAATGCCTTTGAATGATGCAAATTCGGCTTATACTGATTCTTACAAAATAATTAATCTAAAAACGGGTTACGGTTTTCAAATACTGCAGCATCTTTCTGCGAATATTGCTGCGGGTGTAAACAATGTGACAGATGAAAAATATGCCTCACTTATTCTGCCAAATGCTGTTGGTGTCGGGAATGCACTGCCTCGGTATTACTATCCCGGTCTTCCTACAAATTTTTACGGAACGTTTACGCTAAATTACTTATTTTAGTATCGTATTTAAACTTAATCAAAATGTCATCGGATCTTCAATCTAAATTAGATTATGTTAACGCTTACCGAGAAAATCGTCTTAAGACTGCTCAGGAAATTTTAGAAAACAAAAGTCTGTTTGAGGAATTGGTTTCTATTTGTTTTTTAACTTCAGACAAAAACAATCATAAAGCCTGCTGGATTTTGGAATTTGTATGTTACGAAGAACTTATCTGGCTCCAGCCTCATCTTGATTTTTTCTGCAAAAATCTTAAATATTTAAAAGAAGAAAGCTCGCTGAGGCCCATTGCAAAAGTGGTACAGCTTTTAGTAAAATCGCATTATAAAAAAGGAGAAAACAGTATTGTGCTTTCTGAAGATAATCTTCAGTATTGTATCGAATCTAGTTTTGACTGGCTGATAAACGACTGTAAAGTTGCTACAAAAGCGTATTCTATAAGAACATTGTTTGTTTTAGGAAATTACTACGATTGGATTCATCCTGAACTAAAAATTATTTTAGATAAAGATTACGCCGATCATTCTGCTGCTTATAAAGCCGTAGCCCGAGAAGTCCTGAAAAAAATAAAATAAAAAAGAGGATGTCTAAAAAATAGATCATCCTCTTTAAAAAAATAAGGGGCAAACTTATGTTTTAATTTTTTTTACTAATTCAAAAATTAAATTTAAAATTTAAAACGAAGGAAAAATTCGTTTGTATTTTTAGCACTTGCAAGCTGTGTTTCTGTGCTTATTTCATAAGCATAACCTACAGTCAAAAGCTTACTTATTGTTAAGCCGGCAATTGCACCGTATGCTTTGTTAATTCTGTACATTCCTCCAATTTCAATAAACTCATCAACTTCAAGCATTGCGTTTACATCTAACGATACAGGAGCACCATTTACATAACGAAGCATAAATGACGGTTTTAAAACTAAAGGCGTCAAAGTTTCAAAATCAAAATTGTATCCACCGCTCAGGTAAATGTGTGGTCTGTCTGTTGCAACAGAAGCATAACCGTTTTCATTTTTAGCTCTCTCCGTATTTAACAACCTTGGAACAGAAAGCGAAACGTAGAATTTATCATTTTTTAATAATGCACCAACTCCAACGTTTGGATTAAATTCACTTATAGAATTTAAAGCAGGATCCGATTGATTTACATAAGTTTCCAGACCAGAAGTATTTACATTATAAGAGTTTCCTCCGGCTTTTATACCCAGATAAAGATCTGTAAGGGCGCCTACCTGAATTTTATAAGAAATGTCTAATCCTACTAAAGTTTGTTTTTCTATAAATGTTTTATCGTAAACCATAGAAAGACCAATACCCAGATTCTTGCCTATCGGCGTACCAAACGAAATCGCCTGAGTCTGTGGTGCATCTTTTATTCCTGTCCATTGATTACGAAATGTACTTGAAATAACTGTTTCTCTATCTACACCTACGTAAGCTGGATTTACAAGATTCATGTTGTAGCGGTAAGTCGTAAAAAGACTTTCTTGCTGTGCAAAAAGAACACTGCTAAATAGTAGTACCGCTCCTGCTAATATATTTTTAATTATTTTCATTTTTAAAATTTTATTTTTTACAATTACCTTGTGATATAAATCCAGCCTTCTTTATCTGTTGTACCATCTCCATCTAAATCGATTTGATAGTAATATGAACTTGATTCCGGCAGTGATTGAGAATTGTTTTTGTAATGTCCGTCCCAATCGTTTTGGTAATTTTTAGCAATAAATACTTGTGTTCCCCAACGGTTAAAAACACGTACTACAGAATTTGGATGTCTTTCTATATTAGAAATAACCCAAGTATCATTAATTCCGTCCCCGTTTGGAGTAAAAGCTTGAGAGATATTCATTTGTTCAGAATCACATGCGTCACCAAGACCGTTATGATTTCTGTCTTCCTGATAAGGATTAGATACTAAAGGACAATTATCTGATCGGTCTGAAACTCCATCGTTATCATCGTCATCGTCACAATTATCTTTAATTCCGTCTGAATCATTATCTTCAAATGAATTTAAAACTGTAACTGTTGCGGTCCCTGTTGCTATATTTCCATTTCTGTCTCTAACTGTTAGAATAACCGTGTTGACACCAGCATTAGTACAATTAAAAGAAGATTTGCTTAAAGTGTATGCTGTGATTCCGCAAGTATCTGTACTTCCGTTATTAATTTCAGCTGCAGTTATAGAAGCATCTCCAGACGCATCCAATTCTACACTAATATTTCTAGTTATCACAATTGGCGCAGTAATATCCTGAACTGTTACTACTGCAGTTGCAGAAGAGGTGTTTCCGTTTACGTCAACAACTGTAAGTCTAACCGTATTAGCTCCAACATTTGAACAGCTAAAGGTTTGTGGATTTACAGTAATAGAAGCAATACCACAAGCGCTTGAACTTCCGTTATCAATTTGACCTGCTGTTATAGAAGCATTTCCTAAAGCATCCAATTGTACTGTAACATTCTTAGTTAAAACAACTGCTGCAATTTTACTTTCAACAGTTACAACTGCCGTTTTAGTAGAAGTATTTCCATTTGCATCTGATGCAGTCAATGTAACTGTATTTGCTCCAACATTAGCACAAGTAAATGTATTTGGAGAAACCGTTAAAGATGGGGTTCCACAAGAATCTGTTGATCCATTATTAACTGCAGCCGCTGTAATTGAAGCATTTCCTGAAGCATCTAATTGAACTGTAATGTTTTTTGTAAGTACTATTGGAGCAGTTTTATCCTCTATGGTAACTGTTGCCGTTGCAGATGAGCTGTTCCCGCTAGCATCTGTAGCTGTTAAAGTAACCGTATTGATTCCAACATTCGCACAAGTGAATGTATTAGGGAAAACAGACAGTGCTGGAGTTCCGCAAATATCTGTTGAATTATTATTAACATCTGCAGCTGCAATTGAAGCATTTCCTGAAGCATCCAATTGTACTATTATATTTTTTGCAGCAACAGTTGGTGCAATTTTATCTTCAACAGTTACTGTTGCAGTTTTTGTCGAAACATTATTATGAATATCTGTAATTTTAAGAGTAACTGTGTTTGCACCAAGATTTGCACAAGTAAACGATGTTACATCTAATTCTCTTGTAGCAATACCACAATTATCAGATGAGTTATCATCAACATCCGAAGCTGATATTGAAACAGTTCCTAACGCATCTAACGGAACTATAATATTTTTTGTAAGTACTGTTGGAAGAATATTGTCTGTTACCGTTACTGTTTGAGTCACAGCAGCAGCCACATTTCCGTTGGCATCAGTTACATTCCAGGTAATAGTTGTCGTTCCTACAGGATAAACGTCTGTAAGTAATTGTGCATCGCTTCTTACTCCGGTTGGTGTTCCAACGGAGCAATTGTCTGCAGCAGAAGCAGAAACCGAAACACTTGCGCCACAAGTACCTGCGTCTGCGTTTACATTTTTATCTCCATTTGCCGTAATAACAGGAATCTGATTGTCTGCTACCGTTACTGTTTGAGTCACAGCAGCTGCTGCATTTCCGTTGGCGTCAGTTACATTCCATGTAATAGTTGTCGTTCCTACAGGGTAAATGTCTGTAAGTAATTGCGCATCGCTTCTTACTCCGGTTGGTGTTCCAACTGAGCAATTATCTGCAGCAGAAGCAGAAACTGAAACACTTGCGCCACAAATACCTGCGTCAGCGTTTACATTTTTATCTCCATTTGCCGTAATAACAGGAATCTGATTGTCTGTTACCGTTACCTTTTGAGTCACAGCAGCCGCAGCATTTCCGTTGGCGTCAGTTACATTCCAGGTAATGGTTGTTATTCCTAAAGGGTAAACGTCTGTTAGTAATTGCGCATCGCTTCTTACTCCGGTTGGTGTTCCAACTGAACAATTGTCTGTCGCAGAGGCAGAAACCGAAACACTTGCGCCACAAATACCTGCGTCAGCGTTTACATTTTTATCTCCGTCAGCAGTAATAACAGGAATTATAATATCCTGAACTGTTATTGTTGCTTCTGCTGTTGAAACGTTTCCACTATTGTCGGTAACAAATAATGTTACATTGTGAATACCAATATCTGCACAAGTATAAGTTATTGAAGTTTGTTCTGATCCTACAACTGGTCCATAACTAAGCTGAACCGCTAAATTTTTTGGTGTTCCGCCGCAAGGATCACCAAACGTAGTATTATCGGCAACAATACTGCCGCTATTTTTTCCAATAAAAGCATTTGTCACTTCTAACGTACTATTACCAGAATTACAAAAACCTGGGATAAAACTTCCGCAAGTCCCATATGTAACACCATAACGAGCGTATAGAATGTTATTAAAAACGGATCCCGCAGGAGCATTTAAGCTTAAATTACTGCCTTCTCCAACAATACCACAAGCAGTTCCTGTAAATCCTGCAGCTGCTTTATAGTTTGCAATTCCACAATTATCGGTACTTCCATCATTTAGCTGACTTGCATTTACTATAACATTTCCAGCTGAACCTAACTGAACCGTAATGTTCTTTGCCGCTGCAGTTGGTTTTACATTGTCTACTCCTGTTCCCTGTACAGTAAAAGTATATGGGTTTTCATCTGAATCATCATTTGCAATACTAATCACTGCAGTTTGTAAACCTGTTTGTGTACAAGTAGGATTAAAACGAACCGCGAATGTCTCTGAACCTGAACCCGCTATAGTATTTGAAGCTGGCTGTGTTTGTACTGAAAAAGCAGTACTGCCACTTATACTTACGATAGGTGTTCCTGTTAACGATAAAGAATTCCCTCCTAGATTCTCTATTGTAAAAGTATGATCTAATGGAGTTCCTGGAGATACTGCTCCATAATCAGTAAGGTCGCCAGCAGTTGGTGTACTATCACCATTTGCAATAGAAACTGTGCCTCCTTTAATATTAATTTCAGGAATTGGACTATAATTTACAGTTACTCTTGCATAGACACCGGGATGACCTGGAAGAATCTCCAGACCTTCAAAACTTGACATCGCTTCTATATCTATTATGTTGACTCCTCCGGGAGTGTAATTTGACGGATTTAAAGTCCAGGTAGCAAGTGCAGAACTAATTGGACTGCAATCACACAAATTTGCAGGCGGAACTGACTGAGCAGATTGCAGCGAACCGTTAAATTTTACCTTATTATTACTTCCTACACCATTACAATTAACTGCATAATTCAGCTCTACAGTAATACTAGCTGGAATCAAATTGACTACTGATGTCCATTGTAATTGAAGAGAATTATTATTCGGATAAGCGTATCTAACTGTATAAGGGCTTGCGCATGTGGCTACATTTGGACCACAATTTAGTATATCATATACCTGCGTTTGTGCAAACACTGTAAAGGTTTGCATGAGGCTGATTATAATTATTAATAAAATGTTTTTTTTCATATTTATTGAGTTTGGTTTTTATGAATCTCTAGTTTATCATTTTGCAAAAAGCAATAAAATTCCTGTTCCAATTGTTTCTTACAATGGAACTTTATCTTGTCCTGAGACAAATTTTTATTTTATAAAAAGGAATTTAAAAAACTGCTGTAATACAAGTTGCCTTATTGGTGAGACAAATCAATGATAAGAGTTTTTTGAAAATTGCGAATATCATTCGCGGTGAAGAGTAGTTTTATTATCATATTGGATCGGTTAGTTTATCCGACAAAATTATATTGAAATAATATTGTGGAATAGCCCATTCGGACACATCGATAGCCCGAAACGACCAGCAGGATTTGGCATACAGGCCAGACTGTTCAAAACTTTATAAACAAGGATGTTAAAAACCTGAAAAACAATAAATTAAAAATAAAAACAGGTATAAATACGGTGTTAATTAAATCTTAAAAAAAAATCAATTGTATGCTGGAAAAATTAGAAAATTTCATCAAAAAGAAAGAATTTTACACAGCTAAAAAGCAAATTCCTAAAAGCTTTTCAAAAAAACTTTTAGGAATTCAATTAAAAACTTGCTTAATCGCAAAAAGTATCACAATTTAATTTTAAATGCGATAACTTAAAATCTTAAAATCAAAACCAGATGATTTAGTTTTGATTCCAGACTTAAACGGAGTGATTTCAATTTAACCAAAATTAGTTCGTTTTTAAAATTTATTTGTAATTGGTAGAGGGCGCAGCTTTAAATCATTTTTGGAAAATATGAAATAAAGCATTTCTTGAAAAATACGAAATGAATTCGTCAGGTTAAGGTAATTTTTTGTCATGTTTTTTAATTTAGAGTTAAAAACAAAAATATACGGAAATCTAATTGGTTACTAGCCCAATACGACATTTCGATAGCCCGTTACGACCAATATTTTTTTCTACAAAAAAAAGTAAATCAAAAGACAATATTTTAAAACATAAAAATCTAACAATCAATCACTTAAACATTAAATAAATAAAAACAAATTAACAACAAAAATACCGCCGAATGGTGGCGAAAAAATTATAAATTACAAAAAAGGAAGAATTTTACAGCGATTATAATCTGATTTCTGAAGGCATTTTTCCAAAACGGCTTTTAAAGTTTACTGTAAACTTGCTAGAACTCTTATAACCAGTCGCTAAAGCAATATGTTTGATCTGTAAATCTGTATTCTGAATCATCTGCATGGCGAGCAGCATTTTCTTTTCTTTATGATATTGTCCCATAGAAACGCCATGAACAGATTTAAATGTCAATTTGAGTTTTGTTGGCGAAAGACCTACTTTTTCGGCAATATATTCTACACCCAAAAATGGAGTAGTAATGTTGTCTAAAAGCAATTTTTCTGCTTTTGCAATTTTCCTGTAATCCAGAGTTTCCAACGGATTAAAATTTCCTATTCGCTGATCTAAAAAAGCATTTTTAAAAAAAGTACTTACCAATTGAAAAGTCTGTGTTTTTAAAATAGCTTTACTAAACAAATCCTGATTGTTCTTTTCCAGATTAATCAAAATTTCTTTAGACAATTCTGCAGCTCTCGGAACAATATCCTGATAGGTAATAAAACCTTTATCAGAATTTAGAAATTTTTTAATCTGATTGTCTTCCGGCAGCGCTCCAAAAGAAAAATTGTGTTCTGCCCATTCCCTGCTAAAGGCGTACAAATAAAATTCGCAGACAGAACCTTTATAGAAATAAGCACCAACTTCTGTTCCTGGTCTTTTAAACCCCCAATATTTACTAGAAAAAGGAGTTTTATCGGCAAATGTATTTTGAAGTTTTACTTCACTCTCAAAAACCGAAAAGGTAAGTGTATAATAATCACACGGAAAATCATTATCGTAGATAGCCTTGAGCATTACATTTTTTTTGAAAGTAATGCTTGTTGCAATAATCCAGAAGCCTTCTTCGATTTCCCGATAGCGCATAACACCTTTAGAAAAAGGATTATTTCTGTAAACGGCTTGTTCTTCTACAACATGTTTTACTGATGGAGAATTTACAATACTTTTTACAATAACTTCTGGGGAATTAGACAAGTAAGGCAGTTCAAAAAAACCATCCCTGTAGAAATTAATATTCTCTTTTATAAATTTAATCCACTTTCCTACATTCATATTTATAGTCCAATTTTAATTTTATCTAAAATCCGAAGGCAGTTCTCCATATCTTTTCTTAAAAGCTGCAGTAAATTTACTCGCACTTTCATAGCCTGTTATTACTGCAATTATTTGAATTTCAAAATCTGATTTTTCAAGTAATTGTTTTGCCAGAAGTATATTTTTTTCTTTGTGATATTGCAGCATCGAAAATCCGAATACGCTTTTAAAATTAGCTTTTAGCTTGGTTGGAGAAGTATTGACTTCAGAAGCAATTTTTTCAATCCCTAAAAAATTAGACTGCAGATTCTGCAAAATTATCCTCTCTGCTTTAGCCACAGTAAAGTAATCCAGATTACTAAGCGAAATATTATCCGGAATTCTACTGTCTTCAAATGCATTGTTAAAAAATGCTGTAATTAACTTCCTGCAGTTTTTTTGTAATGCCTCGATATTGACACTGCTGTTATTTTCAGGCTCTAAAATTTTTGATATTTTTTTTGATAGTTTATGAGCATTTGGAGCAATATCCAGCCAGGTATAAAATCCTTTCTGATTATTAAAAAAACGTTCCAGAACTCCCTTATCGCAAAATTTACCCGATTTTATATTCTTATGAACCCATTCCTTATTCATAGCAATATTAAAAAACTTGCCTTCTGTTTCTTTATAAAAATAAGTTGCGATCTCAGTATCGGGCTTATAAAAAGTCCAGCAAGTGCTCAACAAAATAATATTCTGATCTTGCTTTACAGGAAATTTATATTCGAAAACAGAAAAAGATAAAATGTAATATTCTTTTAGATGATCCTGAGTATAAGTCGCCTTTGCCAATATATTTTCTTTCATTTGAATATTGGTTTCCAAAATCCAGAAGCCTTCCTCCATTTTTTGATAGCGCATTTTACCTTTCCAAAAAGCATTATCTGTAGTAATCAGCTGTGTTGATGCTGTATGATTTATGATAGGCAATTTTATAAGGCTGTCAAGCATTACTTGTGGCGAATTAGACAAATACGGCAATTCAAAAAAACCATCTTTCAAAAGGAAAAGAAATTTCTGAATATGTTTGGCCCAATCATTTGTAGTCATGTAATTTACTGAATATATGGCGGTTAAAAAAGAGAACAAACCTAATAATTCGACTATTGAAAACAAAATATTACTTAAAATATTTATAAAAATGAAAAATCTTTTTTTTTAGCTTTAGAATATCAAAAATTGACAATTCTATACGCAATAAATTGGCAATTCTATTTTATCAAGTATCTTTGCAAAAACACAACACAAATGAATTATTTTTCTTCTGATTTTAAATTAGGAATATTAGGCGGAGGACAATTAGGCAAAATGCTTTTGTCTGACACCAGAAAATTTGACATACAAACCTACGTTTTGGATCCAAGCGACGAAGCACCGAGTAAAATTGCCTGCAATAAATTCTTCCAAGGTGATTTAATGGATTATGAAACGGTGTACAACTTCGGAAAACAAGTCGACGTTTTAACTTTCGAAATCGAACTGGTTAATCTTGAAGCTTTGACACAATTAGAAAACGAAGGTGTAAAAGTATATCCATCTCCAAAAACTTTAAAAGGAATTCAGAATAAAGGAGTTCAAAAAGCTTTTTATACCGAAAGTAATATTCCGACAGCTGCTTACTTAAGATTTGACAATCACGAACATTTGTCAAAATCAGTTGGAGATAATGAAATTACCATTCCATTTGTTTGGAAATGCACAGAATTTGGCTACGATGGAAATGGCGTAAAAGTAATTCGCCAGATTTCAGATTTAGATGATTTACCAAATGTGGAATGTATTGCAGAAACAATGGTTCCATTCAAAAATGAATTAGCTGTTATTGTGGTAAGAAATCCATCAGGAGAAATAAAAACATATCCGGTTGTTGAAATGGAATTCCATCCAGAAGCCAATCAGGTGGAATATGTAATCTGCCCAGCAAGAATTGACGAAAAAGTAGCCGAAAAAGCCAGAGCCATTGCTTTGAATGTTTCGGAGAAATTCAATCACGTAGGACTTTTGGCCGTTGAAATGTTCCAAACCAATGAGGATGAAATTTTGGTTAATGAAGTTGCACCGCGTCCACACAATTCTGGTCATTATTCTATTGAAGCAAGCTATACTTCACAATTCGAAAATCATTTACGCGCGATTCTGGATCTTCCGTTAGGAAATACCGACAGCAAAGTTGCCGGAATTATGGTCAATTTAGTAGGCGCCGAAGGTTATTCCGGAGATGTAGTTTATGAAAATATCGAAACTATTTTAGGCTGGGATGGTGTAACACCTCATATTTATGGTAAAAAGCAAACACGTCCTTTTAGAAAAATGGGCCACGTTACGATTGTTAATGAAGATATGCAAGAAGCAAGACGAATTGCAGAGGAAGTTAAGAATACTATTAAGGTGATTTCTCAGTAATATTTTCTAACTAGTAAATTTATGACGGTATTAGCGAGGATTGGACAAAAGCAAACAATATTTATATTTATGAGTATACTGATGATTTCACTATATTCAACATATATTTATCAGTCTGTTCAACCAGAAATTGAAATAAAAAAATTAATATCAGGAATCGTCCGTTTTTTTTTAACGATAGGTCTTCTTTATCTGATTTACATTGGTAAAAATTGGGCGAGAATATTAATAATTATTCTATTTACAATTGCTAACATAATTGCCTTAATAAGTTTATTTACAATTGAAGCACCTGTAATAAATAAGACTCCAATTATTGTTATGATCTTTATTTACACAATTTCAACTCATCATTTTACATTATCAAAGAGCTTTAAAGCTTTTTTTGAATATCAAAAAACAAAAACACAAATTAAACCATCAGTTTGCAAACCTGAATAAAATAAACAAAAAAACTAATGAGCAAAGTAGCGATTATAATGGGAAGCATCTCAGACATGCCAGTTATGCAGGATGCCATCGACATATTAAAACAATTTAATATTGAAGTTGAAGTAGATATCGTTTCGGCACACAGAACGCCGGAAAAATTATTCGATTTTAGTAAAAATGCACATACTCGCGGTATCTCCGTAATTATCGCCGGAGCGGGCGGTGCAGCACATTTACCTGGAATGGTGGCTTCAATGTCGCCGCTTCCTGTAATTGGAGTTCCGGTAAAATCAAGCAATTCTATTGATGGCTGGGATTCGGTTTTATCGATTTTGCAAATGCCGGGCGGCGTTCCTGTTGCAACGGTTGCTCTAAATGGCGCAAAAAATGCTGGAATTTTGGCAGCACAAATTATTGGAAGCCATGATAAAAAAGTGCTTGAAACTATTATCTCTTATAAAGAAGAATTAAAAGCTGCAGTAAATAAAGCTGCTGAAGGTTTAAATAAATAATATTATTTCACAGAGGAACACAGAGAAATCTGCAGAGATTCACTAAGATATTTAATTTATTATTGAAGAAAAACTTTGTAAATCTCTGTGACTTTCTTAGCGAGTCTTTGTGAAACAAAAAATACAACAGAAAGGCTTCACATTACACGAAGCCTTTGTTGTCTAGAATATTATCTGTTTAGAAATTACACCTCATCTTCAATTTCTTCCAAAACAGATTCAAATTCAGATTCTGTAATATCCTCTTTATTTATCCAATTCTCCGACGTAACTAAATTGTAATTAACATTATCCTCAGTTGTCAATTCCCAAACAATACCTTCTGCTTCTGGAAAGGGAATATTTTGAGAAATTTGATTTTCAAATAATCTTTTAATAAGATTTCTGTCAGACAATCCGTTATTCAATAATTTCAAAACATTTTCAGCTGTTAACTTTTGTGCTTCACCTTCGGTTGGCTGCAATGAAAAATGGACGATTGATGCTTTTGCATTTGGAAATTTTCCATTGTAAGCTTTAAAAAGCAATTGATTGACATGAAACAAAGTACCTTGCAGGTGTATTTCAGGATATTCCTCGCAAACTTTGTCAATTAACATATCATTCGATATCTGTCCAATCTGTCCGTCGCTTAAATGATCTCTTAGTTTATATTCTAAAACAATCTGAGCGGCTTCATTGGGTTCATAATCTGAAATAGCCATTTCTAATAATTCTGGCAAACTGCTTTTCTCTGCAGTCGCACCATCGGGATAATTAAATTTTCCCAGTAACTGAATAAAATCTTCATAAGACCAATATCCTTCAACCTCATTCACCGTATCGATATTCTTTATTACAACTTGATAATTCATCTTTTTATTTTTACAATTATGATTAGATTTTATAATTCTAACCGTATTTTTTCAATTTACGCTTTTAAAACTGCCCGCATGAATAAATAACATATCTATAACACAATTTAAGAGGATTTTATGCCTATAATCGATTTTGTTTAGACGATTAGATTTTTATAAATTGCTATCTTTGGATTTCAGAAAAATTACTTCAATTAATAAAAAATATTATATCATAATGAGTGTTTTACTTTCAAAATTTACTACCAAACATAATACAGCACCTTTTTCTCAAATTAAAATCGAAGATTATTTTCCCGCTTTTCAGGAAGGAATTGTTTTGGCCAGAGCCGAAATTGATGCCATCGTAAACAATCCAGAGGCACCCACTTTTGAAAATACAATTGTTGCTATGGATTTTTCGGGCGATATTTTAGATCGTCTTTCTAGTGTTTTCTTCAATTTGAATTCGGCAGAAACCAATGACGAAATGCAGAAAATTGCACAGGAAGTTTCTCCTTTACTTTCAGAATTCGGAAACGATATTACTTTAAACGCTGCTTTATTTGCAAAAGTAAAAGCGGTTTACGATCAGAAAGAAAGTCTGAACCTCAACCCGGAACAAACAACTTTATTAGATAAAAAATATAAGAGCTTTTCTAGAAACGGAGCCAATTTACCAGAAGAAAAGAAGAATAAACTGCGTGAAATCGACAAAGAATTATCTAAATTAAAGCTGCAATTTGAAGAGAATATTTTGGCAGAAACAAATGCTTTTGAATTGCATTTGACTGATCACAACCATTTAGCCGGTTTACCAGAAGGAACAATCGAAGCTGCCAGATTATTAGCAAAAAATCAAGAAAAAGAAGGCTGGATTTTTACTTTAGACCATCCAAGTTATGTTCCGTTTTTGACTTATGCGGATAATCGCGAACTGCGTAAAAAAATGGCGATTGCTTTTGGAGCTAGATCATTTCAGAATAACGAATTTGACAATCAGGAAAATGTGCTGAAAATTGCCAAACTGCGTTTTGAAAGAGCAAATCTTTTAGGCTACAAAACACACGCACATTTTGTTTTGGAAGAAAGAATGTCTGAAAGTCCCGAAAAAGTTTTTTCTTTCCTGAACGATTTACTGTCAAAAGCAAAACCTGCTGCTCAAAAAGAATTTGCAGAATTATCCGCTTTCGCGAAAGAATTGGACGGAATCGAACAATTAGAAAAGTGGGACGGAGCTTATTATTCCGAAAAGTTAAAAAAACAGCTTTTTAATTTAGATGATGAAAAACTTAAACCTTATTTTCAATTAGAAAAAGTATTGGACGGCGCGTTTACAGTGGCCCAAAAATTATACGGATTAACTTTTACGGAAGTTTTTGACATTGATAAATACCACGAAGAAGTTACAACGTATGAAGTAACCGATTCTGAGAATAATTTAGTTTCGATTTTCTATGCGGATTTCTTCCCAAGAAAAGGAAAAAGAAATGGCGCATGGATGACTTCTTTTAAATCACAATATGTAAAAGACGGCATAAACGAAAGACCACATGTTTCGAATGTATGTAATTTTACAAAACCAACAGAAACAAAACCGTCTTTATTGACTTTTAATGAAGTAACCACTTTATTTCACGAATTTGGACACGGTTTACACGGAATGCTGGCCGATACGGTTTATCCAAGTTTATCCGGAACTTCTGTTTATTGGGATTTTGTAGAATTACCAAGTCAGATTATGGAGAATTGGTGTTACGAGCCCGAAGCTTTGGCTTTGTTCGCCAATCATTATGAAACCGGAGAAATTATTCCGATCGAATATGTGCAGAAAATTAAAGAAAGTGCTAGCTTTCAAGAAGGTTTAGCAACATTACGCCAATTGAGTTTCGGATTATTAGACATGGCTTGGCACGGACAAGATCCTACAAGTATTACCGATTTAAAAGCTTTTGAAACAGAACAATTTGCCAACACGCAATTGTATCCTGATGTAAAAGAAAACGCGATGAGTACGGCCTTTTCTCATATTTTTCAAGGCGGTTATTCGTCTGGATATTACAGTTATAAATGGGCTGAGGTTCTGGACGCTGATGCTTTTGAATATTTTCAGGAAAAAGGGATTTTCAATCATGAAGTAGCGACAAAATTTAAAGATAATGTACTTTCAAAAGGAGGAACAGAACATCCGATGATTTTATACAAACGTTTTAGAGGTCAGGAACCAAAACCGGAAGCTTTGCTGAAGAGAGCAGGATTATTATAGATTTTCTTAGATTATTAGACTTCTTAGATCGTAGATTTTAAGATCTCAAAAAAACCGAAGTATTGCGCTTCGGTTTTTTAATTTATTTGACAAATTATAATTTTACTTTATCTTCACATTTTTAAATCTAAATCTTACAAAATAAAACAGTGAAAAAATATTTCAAAATCTTCCTTTACCTTGCAATTACTGGATTAATTGCCATTGTATCTGTAAATTATTATGTAAAATCTTCAACCAAGACCCGTATTTATTATTCGGTTAAAAAATTTCCTAAGAATGATGTGGGAATTATTTTTGGCGCGGGAATCAACGGAAATCAACCAAGCAAATATCTCAAAGACAGATTGGATGCAGGGATTTTATTATATAAAATGAAGCGCATCAATAAAATTTTACTTTCGGGCGATAACGGCCGTGATGAATATGATGAATTGACGGTAATGAAAAACTACTGTTATGAACATGGTGTTGATACCACAAAAATATTTATTGATTACGCCGGATTTGATACCTATTCTACAATGTATCGCGCAAAACATATTTTTAAGATTAAGAGAGCGACCTTAATTTCACAAAAATATCATTTAAACCGAGCCATTTATATTGGAAATAAATTGGGTATAAAATCTGTTGGGTTTTCTGCAAACAAAGGAGAATATCTGGGATATAATTATGTTTGTTTTAGAGAATATGGTTCTATTTTCAAATCCTTTTTTGACGTTTTGAGAAATCGTGAACCTAAGTTTTTAGGCGGAGAAATTAATATTAACGGAGAATCTAATTATTCTAAAGAAGACAAACGATAAATTAAAACCAGAAACATTGCTGTTTCTGGTTTTAATTTAAAATTTCTTCATGTTTGACAACATAAGACAACGCTTCCTTTACAATTTCATTTAAGTTTAATCCTTTCCTAGAGGCTAAAAGAGCTATTTTTTGATGTAAATCCTGAGGCACTCTCACATTAAAAGATCCTTTATAAATTTTATCTGGTACTCTATTCAATAATTTGCATGTCTCTAAATAATCATCAACAGCTTCCTTAAAGGATTCTTCTAATTCTGTAACTGAAGAACCTTCAAAGGTTACTAAATCATTTATACCTTGAATTTTTCCAAAGAATATTTTATCATCTGCAGAAAATTCCAATGTACCAATATATCCGTTATATTCTAAATAGTTTTTCATCTTACAATTCCAAATGTTCAATAATAATATCAAGCTGATATCCTTTCAAAACTTTTTGTGGATGTGGTTCGTGTAAACTTATAATCTCTTTATTTTTATTTACAAATTTTCTTCTCGAACCGCCTGTCTTTCCTTGTGAAATCTGTTTATAGCCAAAGTAGTTTAAAACTTTCAGCATTTCATCCCAAGAAAAATCTTTTGGTTTTGACTTTAGCTTTTCAATAAGTTTATCAATCTTACTCATACAAATTTATCATTAAATATTCAATATGTAACTATAATTTAGTTACATATTGAATTATAATGTATATATAAGAAAAATCATTCAAAAAAAATATTAATGGAGAATCTAATTATTCTAAAGAAGATAAACGATAAAGAAAACCTGCAAGAATATCTTGCAGGTTTTTTATTAAAAAGTTTAAAATAAAATCTTTACTCTTTTTTCTTAATTCTATTCTCTATTCTCTTTTACTCTTTCTCCAAAACTCTTTTAGCCAATTTCCCAACGGTTAATCCCTGAACTACAATTGAAAACAAAACGACAATATAAGTAACTTCAAGCAGCAGGTTTTTATATTCTCCTTCAGGCATAGAAAGCACCAGCGCAATAGAAACTCCTCCTCGGATTCCGCCCCAAACTAAAACCATCAGAGACCCTTTGTTATAAGCAGATTTTATTCCAAAAAACTTAAAGATATCGAAGAATTTCCACGGTAAAACTATTGAAAAAATTCTGGCAAACAATACTATAAAAATAGCTATAAAACCTGTAAACAGTTGTTTGTTCAAATCTGGAAGCAATAATAATTCGAAGCCAATAAACAAGAACAAGACAGCATTTAGAATCTCGTCTATTAGTTCCCAAAACTTCCCTAAATAATCTTTTGTTATTTCGCTCATCGCTACTTTTTTACCATAATTCCCAATAATTAATCCGGCAACAACCATCGCGAGCGGACTAGAAACGTGTAAACTTTGAGCAATCAAAAATCCTCCCATTACAATAGAAAGTGTAATTAGAACAGAAACTTTGTAATCGTCAATTTTCTTCATAACGTTTGATGCTGAAAACCCTAAAACAGCTCCTAACAAAAGTCCGCCAATTCCTTCTTTTGCAAACAGCCAGGCAATCGAGCCAAAACTCATATCAAACGCTGGATCTGTTGCCATTTTTAAAACAACGGCAAACATTACTACCGCTACTCCATCATTAAATAATGATTCGCCAACAATTTTGGTTTCTATTCTTTTCGGAACTTTAGCTTGTTTTAAAACTCCCAAAACTACAATTGGATCTGTTGGAGAAATTAAGGTTCCAAAAACCAAGCAAAATAGATACGGAATATTAATTCTGAAAAGGGGTGCAATATAAAAAAGCAGAACAGAAATAATTAAGGCTGATAATACTACACTAACTGTAGAATAAATCATAATCGAAACTTTCTGCTCTTTAAGATCCGACATATTTACGTGCAGGGCGCCGGCAAACAGAAGAAAATTCAACATTGCTCCCATCAGGATTTCGTTGAAATCAAATTCTTTGATCAAATCAAAAAAATGTTTTGTGGTAGCTGGAAAATAAGAATCTCCTAAAAGCCGAATTCCTACTGAAACCAGCATGGCAATAATCATAATTCCGATAGTTCCCGGAAGTTTCAAAAATCTTAAATTTAAATAGGCGAAGAAAGATGCCAATACTATTAGTATTGAAAAGGTGTAGTATAATTCCATAAATGTGATTTTTACAAAAATATCTTTCCACTACGTAATATGAAATTTCAGCTCTTGAATTAACAAAATTTTATAATTCTGAAAAACATAAAAAATCCGAAGTTATTACTTCGGATTTTCTGTTTCTTTATTTTATGTAAGGCTTTTAACGATTGATTATTATTAAATTTTAAGCCCATTTCATGGTATATAATTCTGAAATATTTTTACTTCTTGTTTCAGTTCCGCCATTTTTTACAGTATTAGAGGTAACCATTTTATTTACACTGAGTAATGGTGCCGAAGGGCCTGCCGGAATTTGCCCGCTAAGATCAAATTGCAGTTCATGATCATGTTCTTTAAATTGATCAAGTTCTACCGTTCCAACATTATCACCAGAAATTTGACCTTGCCCAAGAGCCGTTCTTTTATTCGCATCTGTGTCTATATTTGCTTTATTATCCCAGGCACGGCTAAAATAACCTCTCATATCGGGAAGTAATGAATAACCTTTAGCTCCTTTACCAAATTTACCATTCAAAAAAGAGTTTAACCTAGTATAAGAAACGGACAGTTCTACGCTGGCGTCACATAATGATAACTCCGTAGCTGGTGGAACATTCGTAGACATATATTGCTTTCTTTCTCCGATATTACCTTCAACTATACAGGGTAAGTTTTCTAAAGCCACGCTGCCTAAATTTGCAAATACCTTTTTTATATATAATACAGCATTAATTGAATTTGATTGAATGCTAATCACTAATGTACTTGCATTAGGAGAAACATCAAGAAATATATTTATTTCTTTTTCTTCTTTAGATTTAAAAAAAACAGAATCACTGCTTGTATTCATTCCATCATAAATTGAGAAGATAATTTGACAATCTACAGTTCCAACATTTGCTATAAGAGCGCAGGCACTAACTTTTTTACCACAAATCAAATCTGTCCATCTCGGAAATTCATTTATATTTTGCTTAAAAGTCATTACATCATTTCCGTTACTCTTTATAATCATGCAGGAATTTGATTGTGGGTCAAAACCAATTTTAGCATTAACTCCTATGTCCTCATAAACCCAGCCGTCAGGATGTTTGTAGTCAATATTATTAGCATCGGGAATTTGGTTACTGTAATTTAGAAAATTATAATTATACACTAAATTTCTTTGCTGCATTGCATACAAAATATCCTCATTATTATTTTTTGAATCCATTTTTTTAGTTTTAAATAAAGATTATTTTCTAAAAGCATTAATTGTAATATCAAACACTACAGTAGTTGTTTCCTGCAAATCAATTTCTAAATAATCACCTACAGTTAAGCGCGGCTTTGTATTTTTACTAATTTTTTTCATACCTCCGATTACAACAGGAGTTAGTATATCGTTTGGAATTATCATATTAGAAAAAATACCTTTAGCAACAAAAATCCGAATAACACTAGTTGAATCAAAGTAAGTAATCTGATTTTGGGGAACTGATCCTATAAAAATTGGAGAAGGATCTTCAATGTTCGCAACATTTATTTTTTGTGCTATACCAGATGTTAAATTCTGGTTATTTGGAGATTTGTTTGAAATTCCGCAAACATCATTAGAATATGCTTGACTCCCATACGTAAAACTTACTCCATCGAACCTATAAATATCCCCATAATTTACTGCTGCTTGTTCATTCAATTTAATAATATCAAAAGAAACAATATCCTGAGATGTTCCATATAAATAATAGTCATTAAAAAATTCAACTTGATTAGAGTCTCCAAACGGAAAAAAAGAGATGCAGACAATCGAAAATTCAGATTCTTCATCAGATGGAAAAACGAGAATAATATTCTCGTCATTATCTTGAAGAAACTGTCTTCCTTTAGTATCTATTTTAATATTTAATTTAATACTCATTTTTAGTTTATAGAAAAACCGCTTTGATATTAATCTATCAAAGCGGTTTTTATTGTTTAGTTTAATAATTGGGCTAAAGAAGCTCCAGAAGAAATTTGTGTTACTGGTAAACCACCAGGAGCACTTGTAATACCATACGTACTTGGTATCATTTCTAATTCATAGTCAATACTTGAAGCATTAAACATAAATGTACAACCAGGAGAAGTAGCATTACCTACAACAGATCCTGATACAAGATTTGTCTGAGCAGCAAACAATACAACTTTTTCATTTGGCTCCATACTTACTGTACCTTGTGGAGTACTGGTAAATGCACAGAATGGAGCATAAGATCCATACACTTTAGCGGCCAAACCTACAGTTACATTAGTTGTTCCTGCAGGACGATTATTAAATATGGAAATTGTTCCTGGCTTTGCATCTCCTATTACAGTAAAAGTACCATTTGGATTAAATTGAACGGCAGATCCTAAAGGCAGTTCTATAGACAAAATTTCCATTTTAATAGTAGTATTAGCCCCAATTACTGCTTTATTAAACACATATACTTTATAAAGCGGCTCATAGTCAATTTCCATATTCCCAAAGATTTCTATATAGGGTACAGCAAACCAAGTAGGCAATCCCGAAGAAATTTGATTTGGTCCGGAAGCTCCTTTATATCCAAATAATTGATAATTGTTTTTTTGTAAATAGGTTAAAATATCTTTTTGACCTGCACTAGTAAAGTCAAAATTCATAGTAAAAATCGTTGCAGAAGCATCAGTTAAAGAAGTTCTTACAAGTTCTTGTGTTAAGGTTTTAGTAGACATAATTTGATGTTTTTGATTTGTTTGTCCTTACTCGTAAGGTTTTTCAGGTTACACCTCGCATTATTTTATGAACACGAACATTCTTTGATTTTAATAAAAATGAAAAGCATTTCTATTTTACTTTGATTTGTCTATTGTAAATTCTAAAATCAATCAAAATGTATTTATGGTTTTTGTTTAAGATAAAGATCTCATCTACATTGTTGATTTGAATTACACTCTAAACTGCTCTAGGTTTTATCATGTTCTAAATCTGCAGTATCAGCTCATGATTTTTGGTTCTATTTGTACAAATAATAATATTAGAAAGTTGACATACTGATCTATGTCAAACTTGCCCAATATCCACTTACCTGATTAGCACATGCCGACCAGTATAATTTTAATTTTTCACCAGGTCCTAAGATTTTTAAAGCATCTTTGATTTTTGCATTAGATGTAATTAATTCAGATAATAGAGTATCATTGTCAACAGTGACAACATTTTTTTTATCTCCAATAGTTTTTTTCCCCCATTCAGAAAGACTATCCAAATTATATAATGTAAAATTTGGAGCAAGTTCACCACCTTTATATACTGCCACGGCAGGTTCAATATTACCAGTAGTACTTTTATCATGATGCAGTACGAGGTTTTTAATTTCCTCTTGATGAATCAACGCTGCAGCCACATCAGTCGTTAAGGAATATCCAACCGGTGGCAAAAGATAAAGATCAATATTATCAGGAAGTTTTGTATTTGTCGCTCCGCCAGGATAGCTTCCGTGGCCAAGAAGAACGATGTCTTTGTTTGTAACTTTTACACTCATGACTTATTTTTTTAAATTGTTAAATATTTTTTTTCAATTGTACAATTGTGAAAAGTAAATTCAGCGGGGCTTCTTTTAATTTTCTTCATCGAAATTACAACTGTCAATCAAACACATACAATTAAATGTTACAAAACAAAGATTCATTGGTATAAGAAAAGAAAAACAAGACACTAAATAATTTCTCACAAAAAGAATTCTTTTCAAATAAACTTTCAATTATTTTTGAAAGTTTAAAAACTTTTATATACATTTGCTACATGGAATTCAAAGAAGCAAAAAATAAGTTCGTACAAACCTGGGGAGCATTAGGATCTCAATGGGGAATTAATAAAACAATGGCACAAATCCATGCTTTATTGATGGTCTCAAACGAAGCAGTTTCTATGGAAGATATTATGGATGAGCTGCAAATTTCTCGCGGAAACGCAAGCATGAATTTAAGAGCTCTAATGGATTGGGGAATTGTCTATAAAGAATATAAAGCAGGAGAAAGAAAAGAATTTTTTACTGCCGAAAAAGATCTAGACGAACTGGCCGTAAAAATTTCGAGAGAAAGAAGCAAAAGAGAAATCAAACCTGCACTCAAAATTTTAAAAGAAGTCTCGTCGATTGCGGTTAAAGATTCAGCAGAAGAAAAACACTTTGTTGAACAGACCTCTAAATTGTATGATTTTGTTTTGAAAGCTGATAACATGTTAGACAAAATAACAGAATTTAATGAGAACTGGCTTGGAAAGCTGGTTTTAAAAATCATGAAATAAACACCAAAACTAAAAAAATTTAACAAAAACTTTCATTTTTTTCTGAAAGTTTAAAATAATCAATAACCTATGAAAACCAAATATCTTAAATATATTAACACATTTGCCATCGCAATTCCTTTGATAATTGCCATGACGTATCCATTTTTTAAAGAAGCGGCTTTATTATCTGCTCTCTTGTCAATTGCAGTTACCGGGTTTATTCAATTAAGTTTAGCAGTAATAATGATTTTAAATAATTCGCAGGACATGAGTCTTTATCTCTACTTCGCAGGTGTTGCTTTATTCTTTATCCTTTGGTTACGCAATCACATTGTCGGTTATGATAATTTTTTAACGTTTACATTAGTCCCTGCTCCTTTTCTGCTTTCATTTTATCTTTCTTTTTTAATTTATATAAAACGCTAATCATGAAAATTATAAAAAACATCAACACATTTGCCATTGCCCTTCCATTTGCAATTGCTATAATTTATCCAATTTTTGAAGGCGCTTTAGTATTTGCAGCTTTGTCTACTATGGCAACTGGATTTATTCAATTTTCATTAGGAGTTAAAATGCTCGTAGACAATCCGAAAAATAAGGATTTACAAATCTATATGTCAGGAGTTGTAATATTCTTTGGCCTTTGGTATGTTAATAATCTTATTGATTACAAAGACTTTTTAACTTATATATTATTCCCAGTCCCATTAATACTGGCTATTTATCTTTCTTTAATAATCTACAAAAAAGAGCAACCCGAAAAATATGATAACGCTAAAACGAATTAACATTTATGCTTTTACAATCTGTTTTTTACTCTATTTAACTTGTTATTTCAGATTTGCGGGGCAGGCAATTTTAACAGTCACACAGTTAATTTCAGCAATAATATTAAGCACAACGATCTTTTCTAAACCAAAAAACAGTCTAATTAAAAAAGAACTGAAAAACTATTGTTTAATTACGATTACGAATATGATCATTTTGTTTTGGTTCTTTAGTTTCATCATGTGGAATGACTTTTTACAAGTTCTTTTTGTAACCATAATTCCGAATCTAACTGCAGTTTATTTCTTTAGAATATTAATTAAATACGAAAAAACACAATGAGTTTCTTAAACGCACAATGGAAAAACTTAGCATTAATAAACTATGAGATTAATCCTCAGGTTTTAGAAAAATATCTTCCTGTGGGAACAGAGCTGGATATCTGGAAAGGTAAATGTTATGTAAGTTTAGTTGGTTTCCTATTTAAAGAAACCAAAGTTCTCGGAATTAAAATTCCTTTTCATGTAGATTTTGAAGAGATCAATCTTAGATTTTACGTAAAACGTTTTGAAAACGGCGAATGGAAACGCGGTGTAGTTTTTATCAAAGAAATTGTACCCAAAAAAGCCATCACTTTTATAGCAAACAGTTTGTACAACGAACATTATGAAACTCGCAAAATGCGTCATGCAAATACTGAAACTGAAAATACTAAAATCTTTAATTATCAGTGGAAGGTAAACGGAAAATGGAATACAATTAGACTGGAAACTCAAAAGGAATTCAAAGAAATAGAAATAGATTCTGAAGCCGAATTTATCACAGAACATTATTTTGGTTATACAAAATATAATGAAAATACCACTTTTGAGTATGAAGTAAAACATCCAAGATGGCAGCAAGCAGCAGTAAAAGACTTCATGCTTAAAGTAGATTTTGGACAAAATTACGGAAATGACTTTGCTGTTTTGCAAAATGCAGTACCAGTATCTGTTCTCTTCGCCAAAGGATCTAAAATAAAAGTAGAAAATAAAAAAACGCTGCGTCATGAATATCAACTTTAACATTGTTGGATATTTTATTTACCTCGCTATTACGACTTTTATCATCGTTAAAGTTGGGAGAATCTGCTACAAAAACGGTAATATTTATGTCGCAGAACTAATTCCGAATCATAAAGATATCTGCCAAAAAACAAATCAGGTTTTATTAATGGCTTATTACCTTTTAAATATTGGTTATTGCGCCATGACAATAATTTCCTGGCAAAAGATTCAATCGTCAACACAGCTTATTGAAGTTATCGGGATCAAAAGTGCTGTTATCATTTTTATTATTTCGGCACTGCATTATCTAAACATTTTTATACTTACCAAATACATTCAAAAACTAATCAATTAACATCAAAATTTAAATATTATGGAAACTACAAAAATCTTAATCGGTTACAGTATTTATTTACCAGTTGCATTATTCCTGACTTATTATGTTTCTAAAACCCTTTTTAAAAACGGAAAAATATTTATGCTCGACATTTTTAAAGGTCGAGAAGATATTGCGCAGGCAACCAACAAACTTTTTGAAACTGGTTTTTATCTTTTAAATATCGGATTTGCACTTATGATCTTAGAAATGCAGTTGTTCCGCGACAGTTATCAGGAATTAGTAGAAAATCTAAGTTATAAAATTGGAGGTTTTTCTATTTATCTTGGAGTGATGTTATTCTTCAATTTGTATTTCTTTTTTAGAGGAAAGAGAAAAGCAAAAGAAGCACAGCAGGAAGAACGAATGGTTTTTAAAGCTTAATACTCAAAATCATGAAAACGCTCGCAAACCAAACCTTACTTTATGATGAAGATTGTCCGCTTTGCAGTTTGTATACAAATGGTTTTGTAAAAAGCGGTATGCTGGATGAAAACGGACGAAAATCATATTGTCAATTATCTGCCGAAGAAGAAGATTTTGTAGATCTAAAACGTGCTGCAAATGAAATTGCTCTAATTGATACCGCCGCTAAAACGGTTACTTACGGAATTGACAGTTTAATTAAAGTGATTGGATTTTCATTTCCATGGATTGAAAAAATTGCTGCGGTTAAACCCGTTCATTTGATTTTGAAAAAACTATATTCTTTTGTTTCATACAATCGTAAAGTGATCATTCCTGCAAATACAAAAGAGGGAAATAAACTTCAGTGCATTCCAGATTTCAATTACAAATACAGATTTCTTTTTATTGGATTTGCACTGACGATTACAACTTTTGTATTATTCGGATATTCTAATTTGATTCCGAATTTACCAAAATCAAGTATTTTGAGAGAAGCCGTTTTAGCATTCGGACAAATCGTTTTTCAAAGTTTATTTCTTTTGAAGTTTGACAAAAAAACAATTGTGAATTACGCCGGAAATTTAATGACGGTTTCTTTGATGGGATCTTTGATTTTATTACCGATTTTAATATTGAATCAATTTGTAAACATTCCTGAAACATTGATTTTAGGCTGGTTTGGAGGTACCGTTTTCATTATGTTCGCCGAGCACTTTAGAAGAATTAAAATTCTGAAACTTCCATTTTACTTATCTTACACCTGGATTCTTTATCGAATTCTTGCTTTACTTTTAATTTTAAATTAAAGTTTACCGCGAATTTCATAAATTAAAATTCAGCAAAAGCATTTCTAAAAAAAATAGTAGAAATTCGTGCAACTATTGGCAAAAAAAACTATACACAATGAAAAAACTCATAATCGCAGCCGGAACTGGTTTTTTAGGACAAGTTTTAGTCGATCACTTCAAAAATAAATTTGACGAAATTGTAATTCTGACCAGAGGAACATCAAAAACTGCTGACGGAATTAAATATGTAAACTGGAATGCCAGAACTTTTTCCGGCTGGGAAAATGAATTAGAAAATGCGACCGTGTTAATTAACCTTGCAGGAAAATCTGTGGACTGCCGTTATACCGAAAAGAATAAAAAAGAAATCTTATTATCTCGAATTGAAAGTACGAAGATTTTAAACAAAGCTGTTTTAAACTGTCAAAATCCGCCGAAACACTGGCTGAATTCTTCGACTTCAACAATCTATCGTTTTTCTTTAGACAAACAAATGGATGAAATTGACGGCGAAATTGGAAATGATTTTTCTATAAATGTCGCGTTATCTTGGGAAAAAGCATTCTTTAAAACCGAAACTCCCAATACTTTAAGAACAGCTTTGCGAACTTCTATTGTTTTAGGAAAAAATGGCGGTGCTTTTATTCCGTTAAAAACTTTGGCAAAAGTTGGTTTTGGAGGAAAACAAGGAAAAGGAAATCAATTCATCAGCTGGATTCACCAAGAAGATTTTGCCAATGCGATCGATTTTATTATTCAGAAAGAAATTTCTGGAATCATAAATATTGTTTCTCCAAAGCCAATTCGAAATGCAGATTTTACTCAAAAACTTAGAAAAGCAGTTGGTTTCCCTTTCGGAATTCCGCTGAACAAATTTTTTCTTGAAATTGGCTCTTTCGTTATTAGAACCGAAACCGAATTGGTTTTGAAAAGCAGAAATGTGATTCCGAAAAGGCTTTTGCAAAATGGTTTTCAATTTAAGTTTGGAAATATTGATGATGCCTTAAAAAATCTATTATAATTATGAAATGGAATTTTATATTAGGCCATTGGATTTTAACATTATTATCAGGACCGGCAATTTTTATTATAAAAAGCACTATTTACGATTCTAGTGACCATAATATTTTTGAATTTATAGAGTGGTATCCTCTTATGATAATTTTAGGTCTTATGTTTTCAATTCCTACTTACGTGCTTATTTGCTTAATCTTTGTTCTTACAGAAGACCAAAACATAAATATTATTTACGCAAAAATGTTTTTTATTCTTTTTGTTCTGATTGGTATCTGGACAACAACTTTTATCATTAGTGGAGGTCTTTCGTTTGATATTGCCGTATCCTATTCAATTGGAGCGGTCATCGCAGGAGTATTTTTTAAGTCTAATTATAGAAGAAGTCAAGAAGAACTTTAATATCCTTTCATACTGAAGAAACCGACTAAATATTTTTTAAAAAATTAACTAAACAAAACTAAACCAATGAAATATTTAAAAATAATTATAATCCCAATTTTATTTGCCTTGCTGCTCCGAGTTATATTTGGTGCTTCTATTTTTGATAATTTTTTATCTGTAATGACCTGGACTTTTTTCTTGCTGGTTCCTGTTGCGATAGGCGCTTTAACAATTTACTTTTCAAATTTAGAAAAAGTTAAATCTGTTCTTTACAGAATATTTGCTCCTTGGGTTCCTATAATTCTGGTAATTGGTTTGACTATTTTAATTGGTTTAGAAGGCTGGGCTTGCTGGATCATGATTTTGCCTCTGTTTATTATTTTTGGTTCTATCGGAGGATTGATTGCCGGTTATTTCAAACTTAAAAAATCACAAAAAAATGAAAGACTTAATCTTTCTGTACTTGTTTTACTTCCTTTTATAATTGGTCCAATTGAAAACAGTATACCATTAAATCCAGAAGTTTTTGAAACTTATACCTCGATTATTATCAATAGTAATGACAAAAAAATATGGGATAATGTAACTTCTGTTAAAGAAATAAAAGCCAAAGAAGATTCCTCTACTTTAACAAAATGGCTGGGTTTTCCGAAACCAATAAAAGCTGAATTGGACAAACAAGAAGTTGGAGGTTACCGAAAAGCTATTTTTGAAAAAGGACTTATTTTTAATGAAACCGTAACAGAATACAAAGATTTAAAGTTAATGCGATTTAAAATAAAAGCAAATACTTATGAAATTCCTTCGACTACGTTAGACGAACACATTTTGATTGGCGGTGAATATTTTGACATGCTGGATGGCACCTACGAATTAGAAAAAATAAATAATCACCAGTACAAATTAATTCTTTACAGTAATTTTTCTATGAAAACCACTTTCAATTCATACGCGGGAATTTGGGGGAAGTGGATTATGAAAGACATTCAGAACAATATTTTAAAAGTGATTAAAGAAAGAAGTGAAAACGAAATATGACAACAATAAACCTCACAACAAAAATAAAAGCATCAAAACAAATCGTTTTTGATGCTTCAAGAAATATAAGTGTTCACATGCAATCTGCAAGTAAAACAAATGAAAAAGCTATTGCGGGCGTTACATCTGGATTAATCAATTTAAATGAAACGGTAACTTGGCGCGGTAAACATTTTGGTTTTTATCTCACGCACAAAAGCCGAATCCCTGTAATGAATTTCTACGATTATTTTGTAGATGAAATGGAAGAAGGAAAATTCAAAAGTTTCAGACATGAACATTTTTTTGAAGAAGAAAATGGTATTACAACCATGAAAGATACATTGCAATATGAAACTCCGTTTGGAATTTTCGGAGAACTTTTTGACATTTTATTTTTGGAAAAGCATTTAACTAATTTTCTTTTGGAAAGAAATAAGGTTTTGAAAGAAGTTTCAGAACAGTCGATTTGAACGAAGCTATTAAAGACAAAGAAAGCAAAGAGAAAATTGACAAGAAAAGAAAAAACTAAATGAAGCTAAGGCTGAATTGAATAAAGCTTTGGCTGAGCAGAAAACGAAATAAATCTTTTCTCTCGCAGATTTTGCAGATTCCGCAGATTTTTGAATTCTGAATTTGAGAAATTAATGTGAACAGCTTGCAGCTAAAGCTGCAAGCTGTTCAAAAACAATTAGATAAAAAATTATTTTCAAACTCCGCATTTCTAACATAGCCCGCGGTTTCAACCGCGGGAAACGAGGTGAAAAAAAACGTCACAATGGTTGAAACCATTGGCTATTTTCGTAATGTATTATGTTATCCCAATATAATTGAAAATGAATTTTATCGTTTTACGGTTTGCGTGAGGGATAGCATCGGAAAGCCCACAGCCTGACGAAGGAAGTGCGAGGACTTGAAAAGAATAGCCCGACCCGGAGGGACACGCCCAAAATACTATTTATATAGAAATTTTGATATTGAAATCTAAAGAAAAGCAATCATCAGCCACCAAAAAATCGGAACACTTTCGACCCAGAAAGAAGTGTAATATTTAGAACGATTTGTGTTGGCAAAATAAATAAATAACATGAGCATGACTACCATTACAAGATTTATAATGAGGTCATGAAGTGTGAATGTTATTATACCTACAATCCAGAAAGGAACCAGAAGTGAAAATCCTAAAATCTTAGTACGCTTTACGCCTATTGTCTGCGGAACCGTTTTTAAATGCGGATCATCATTGGCTAAATCTAAAATCTCGAAAACCAAAATCAGTACAAAAACCAAAACAAACCGCTGAATGCATTTTATAAAAAAATTACCTGTAAACGGAATTTCAGCATTTATGTAAGGTAAGACCAAAGTTGCTCCGACCCAGCAAAGCGCTACAATATAAATTTTTACGCCCGCCCAATTTCGCGCATTTTTACGATTCGGAAAAAAAGGAAGTGTATACAATGCCGTTACAGCAAAAATTCCAACTGAAACAATTTGGGTAATTCTTTTTAAATGAAAAAAATAATATCCCACTAAAAGTATCGAAATGAAACTTAAAACTGCAATAACTTTGAGCTGACTTCCAACCGGTTTTTTGTTGACGCGAACCAATGCATCATATTTTACAAAATTATATCCTACTATTGTTCCAAAAAAAACAAACAATGCCATTGGTTCATCATATTGAATGTCAAAGAAATGAAACGTAATCTGAACTAAAGCATAACACGATAAAGCCACGTGGATACTGCTGTTTAAATAAAAATCTAATAGCTGTTTGAGAAGTTTCATAGTTCAAATCTAATCAATTGGTAACAAATCAACTCTTTGGTTATAAATTTGATAAAAATTGAAGTTAAAAATACCCATTAAATTATTAATAATACTTAATTTTGCGCCACAAAAAAACAACACATTTACTATAAAATGTAATAAACCTTGTGTACGCCCGTGTAAAGCCGAAAACGACACTTTGTAAATTACATCGATTTCTAAAAAAATAGATAGCTACAAATGAAAACAGACGCTTTTGCTTTAAGACACATTGGCCCAAGAGAAACAGATCTTCAACACATGTTACAAACCATTGGAGTTGAATCGATTGAACAACTTGTTTACGAAACCCTTCCGGACGACATTCGTTTAAAAGCACCTTTGAATTTAGATCCTGCAATGACAGAATACGAATTTGCAAATCACATTCAGGAATTAGGAAAGAAAAATAAAGTATTCAAATCATACATTGGTTTGGGATATCACCCAACTATAGTTCCTGCACCAATTCAGAGAAATATTTTCGAAAACCCAGGATGGTATACTGCTTATACGCCTTATCAGGCCGAAATTGCTCAAGGTCGTCTTGAAGCCATTTTAAATTTCCAGACTACTGTTATTGAGTTATCAGGAATGGAAATTGCAAACGCTTCTTTATTAGACGAAGGAACTGCTGCTGCCGAGGCTATGGCGTTATTATTTGACGTTCGTACACGCGATCAAAAGAAAAACAATACAAACAAATTCTTCGTTTCTGAAGAAATTTTACCACAAACTTTATCTGTACTTCAAACACGTTCAACTCCAATCGGAATTGAATTAGTTGTTGGAAACCACGAAAACTTTGATTTTTCAAATGAATTCTTCGGAGCGATTCTACAATACCCAGGAAAATACGGTCAGGTAAACGATTACAGTGCTTTTGTTGCTAAAGCAAAAGAAAATGAAATTAAAGTTGCCTTTGCTGCTGATATTTTATCACTAGCTGCTTTAACTTCTCCGGGAGAAATGGGAGCTGCAGTGGTTGTTGGAACTTCACAACGTTTTGGTGTACCAATGGGTTATGGTGGTCCTCACGCTGCTTTTTTTGCAACTAAAGACGAATACAAACGCTCTATGCCGGGTCGTATTATCGGAGTTTCGATTGATGTAAATGGAAATCGCGCTTTACGTATGGCTTTAGGAACTCGTGAGCAGCACATTAAACGTGAAAAAGCAACTTCAAATATTTGTACGGCTCAGGTTTTACTAGCGGTTATGGCCGGAATGTATGCGGTTTACCACGGACCAGAAGGATTACAATATATTGCAAACAAAGTTCACGCATCGGCGGTTACTACTGCTGAAGCTTTAAATAAACTAGGCGTTTTTCAAACTAATACAGCTTTCTTTGATACTATTTTAGTAAAAGCTGATGCACAAAAAATAAAAGCTGTAGCAGAGAAAAACGAAGTAAACTTCTTTTATGTTGATGCCGATACGATTTCGATTTCATTAAACGAAACGACTTCAATTAATGACATCAACCAAATTATTGCCATTTTTGCTGAGGCTTTAGGAAAAGAAACTTTTACTGTTTCTGAATTAACTGCTGCAAGTCAGTTACCGGCTTCATTAGAAAGAACTTCTGCTTTCTTGACGCATGATGTATTCAACAATCATCATTCAGAAAGTCAGATCATGCGTTACATCAAAAAATTAGAGCGTAAAGATTTATCATTGAATCATTCGATGATTTCTTTAGGTTCTTGTACGATGAAATTAAACGCAGCTTCTGAAATGTTGCCTCTTTCAATGCCAAACTGGAACAGCATTCACCCGTTTGCACCAGTAGAGCAAGCTGAGGGTTATATTACAATGCTTAAAAAACTTGAGCAGCAATTGAATGTAATTACTGGATTTGCTGGAACAACATTACAGCCAAACTCTGGAGCTCAGGGAGAATATGCAGGTTTAATGGCGATCCGTGCTTACCATTTATCAAGAAACGAAGGTCACCGTAATGTATGTTTAATTCCATCATCTGCTCACGGAACAAACCCTGCTTCTGCAGCGATGGCCGGAATGAAAATTATCGTTACTAAAACGACGCCAGAAGGAAATATTGACGTAGAAGATTTAAGAGAAAAAGCGATTGAGCACAAAGATGATTTATCTTGTTTAATGGTAACATATCCTTCGACTCACGGAGTTTTTGAATCTTCAATTATTGAAATCACAAAATTAATCCACGATAATGGCGGATTAGTATATATGGACGGTGCAAACATGAACGCGCAAGTTGGATTAACAAATCCTGCTACAATTGGCGCTGACGTTTGTCACTTAAACTTACACAAAACATTCGCTATTCCTCACGGTGGCGGTGGACCTGGAGTTGGACCAATTTGTGTAAACGAAAAACTAGTTCCCTTTTTACCAACAAACCCAATCTTAAAAGTAGGCGGCGAACAAGCAATTACGGCTATTTCATCTGCACCTTACGGATCAGCTTTGGTATGTTTAATTTCTTATGGTTACATCACCATGATGGGTGCCGAAGGATTAAAAAGTGCTACAGAGCACGCAATCTTGAACGCTAACTATATGAAAGCACGTTTCGAAGGTCACTATCCAATTCTTTACACTGGAGAATGCGGAAGAGCGGCTCACGAAATGATTTTAGATTGTCGTTCATTCAAAGAAAACGGAATCGAAGTTGGTGATATCGCAAAACGTTTGATGGATTACGGTTTCCACGCTCCTACGGTTTCTTTCCCGGTAGCCGGAACTTTAATGATCGAACCAACTGAATCTGAAGATTTAGCAGAATTAGATCGTTTTTGCGATGCTCTTATTTCAATCAGAAAAGAAATTGAAGTTGCAACAGCCGATGATAAAAACAATGTATTAAAAAATGCACCTCATACATTGGCAATGTTAACTACCGATAACTGGGTTTTCCCTTATACTAGAGAAAAAGCCGCTTACCCATTAGACTACATTGCAGAAAATAAATTCTGGCCATCAGTTCGTCGTGTAGATGACGCTTACGGTGACAGAAACTTAATCTGCAGCTGTGCTCCTATTGAAGCTTACATGGAAAACTAAAAATCAGTTTTCTAAAATTATATCCAAACCCGACAGGTCTTTAAACTTGTCGGGTTTATTTTTGCTTCAAGTTTCAGGTTTCAGGTTCAGCATAACGTGAAACCTGAAACCTGAAACAAAAAAAACATGTAATAATAATAATAATAATCTGGGCGTGCCACCATCCCGATAAAAGGGCTAATTCACTTTGCACTTATTCGCCCTTTTATCGGGATGCTGTCGGGCTATCCGCACTGCTTCGGCAGTTAGCTCCTATCCCTCACGCGAATAAAGTAATTTCACGTTTCAGGTTTCAAGTCCCTCCAAAAACCTGAAACCTGAAATTTGAAACAAAAAAACTTTTCATAACTTTCATTTCAATCGTTTGAAATCTCGGAAAAATTAAAAAATCATTAAAAAATAAACAATATATCTTTCAAATAATTATTATTTCACAATTATATGCATGCATAGTATTTTTTATGATAGTTATCATGATTTTATTTATACTTTAGCAATAAATTTATCGGATAATCGAAAGAAAAATGAAAATTAAAATAATAGGCATAGGAAGTTATATTCCTAAAAAGGAAGTGAGCAATACTGATTTTGGCGATCATGTTTTTTTGAATGAAGACGGAACACCTTTTGCTTACCCGAATGAAGTTGTAATAAAAAAATTTAAAGGCATTACAGGAATTGAAAACCGTCGTTACGCCGAAGACCAATATAATGCATCTGATCTGGCTTTTTTTGCTGCCGAAAAAGCAATAGAAAATGCTAATGTGGATAAAGAATCTTTAGACTATATAATTTTTGCGCATAATTTTGGGGACGTAAAATCGGGAACTCATCAGACTGATATTTTGCCGAGTCTGGCGACACGTGTTAAAAACAAATTAGATATTAAAAATCCGAAATGCGTTGCTTACGATATTCTTTTTGGATGTCCAGGCTGGATTGAAGGTGTTTTGCAGGCTAATGCATTTATCAAATCGGGAATGGCAAAAAGAGTTTTGGTTATTGGAGCAGAAACACTTTCGAGAGTTGTTGATGATCACGACCGCGATTCTATGATTTATTCTGATGGTGCCGGAGCTTCTGTTTTAGAACTTTCCAGCGATGAATCGGGATTGTTATCTTATGAAAGTGCCACTTTTGCAAATGATGAAGCTAACTTTTTATATTTCGGAAAATCTTATAATCCTGATTTAGATCCAGACATTAAATACATTAAAATGTATGGCCGTAAAATTTACGAATTTGCATTGAGTCAGGTTCCGTTAGCAATGAAAAGCTGTTTAGATAAAAGCGGTATTTCTATTGACCAAGTAAAAAAAATACTGATTCACCAAGCTAATGAAAAAATGGACGAAGCAATTATCGAACGTTTTTACAAATTGTATGACAAAACTGCACCAAAAGATATTATGCCAATGAGCATTCATGATTTAGGAAACAGCAGTGTGGCAACCGTACCTACCCTTTTTGATCTTTTGATTCAGGGAAAAATTGAAAATCACGAAATCAACAAAGATGATGTTGTTATTTTTGCTTCAGTTGGAGCAGGAATGAATGTTAATGCTTTTGTTTATCGCTACTAAGCATAGCTAAATAAATTAAGTATTTTTTAGGTCAAGTTTAATCTCGCAAAGACGCGAAGNNGACTTCGCGTCTTTGCGAGAGATTCATTCAGTCAAACTTTTATGCTAAACTTAATTAATTAAAGTCTGCACTTAAACGTGTGGACTTTTTGTTTTCATTCAAATTAAAAAACACAAAAAAGCAGATAACTTTGTATATTTGCGACCTAAATAATTAAAATCAAGAACGAGAGATTGTTTCGTTCCTCGCAAGACTATGTACGAAAAAACGTTTCCGAATAAAAGATTCAAACTTACTTTAGAGTTTTTACAAAAGCACGTTAACACATCAGAAACTATCTTTGATTTTGGTGTGCCAAATCCTTTCTCTAAAATAATGACTGAAAATGGATATACTGTAAAAAACACAACTGGCGAAGATCTAGACACCGATCAAACGGCGCTGCAAACAGAAGATTATACTGTTTTTACTGCATTTGAAATTTTCGAACATTTATTAAATCCATATACAATTCTTGAAAACGTAAAATGTGATAAATTGCTAATTTCAATTCCATTACGTTTATGGTTTTCATCTGCATATCGATCTAAAACAGATATGTGGGACAGACATTATCACGAATTTGAAGACTGGCAGTTAGACTGGCTTTTAGAAAAAACGGGATGGAAAATAATCGATCGCCAAAAATTCACACATCCGGTAAAAAAGTTTGGTTTCAGACCATTGTTAAGATATTTCACTCCGAGATATTATATTGTTGCGGCAGAGAAAATCAAGATTTAAGATTGCAGATCAACGATTTTTGATTTAGATGACTTTTCAATAATCTAAAATCTAAATCTAATCCCGAGGCTTCGGGACTAAAATTTTTCAAATGAAATATTACATCGTCATTCCCGCGCACAACGAACAAGATTTAATTGGTCTTACCCTGCAATCACTTATTGCGCAAACTGTTTTACCTGCAAAAGTGGTTGTTGTCAATGACAATTCGACTGATAAAACAGAAGAAATTGTGCTGGAATTTGCAAAGGAACACCCATACATTTCAGTTGTTAATAAAACTTCAGATGCGATTCATATGCCTGGAAGTAAAGTAATTCAGGCTTTTCAAAAAGGTTTTGAAACTTTAGATTCTGATTACGATATCATTGTGAAGATTGATGGCGACTTAATTTTCCCACCTAATTATTTTGAAACGATAATCAAACATTTCGAATCTGATTCAAGAGTTGGAATGGCTGGAGGATTTTGCTACATCGAAAAAAATGGTGAATGGGTTTTAGAAAACTTAACCGACAAAGATCATATTCGAGGTGCGCTCAAGGCTTACAGAAAAGAAACTTTTCTGCAAATTGGCGGATTAAAACCTGCAATGGGCTGGGATACCGTTGATGAATTGCTTTGTAAATATTACGATTGGAAAATTGTTACAGATTTATCGCTGCATGTAAAGCACCTTAAACCAACTGGTGCAAATTACAACAAAACAGCACGCTACAAACAAGGAGAAGCGTTTTATACTCTGGGTTACGGTTTCTGGATTACAGCAATTGCATCTGCAAAACTGGCCATGATGAAGAAAAAACCTTTTCTCTTTCTAGATTATATTAAAGGATTTTGGAAAGCTAAAAAAGCCAGAAATCCTTTATTAGTTACTACTGAACAAGCTAAATTTATTAGAAATTACCGCTTACAAAAAATGAAACAAAAACTTTTTTAATCTTAAAAAAAACTAAAAAAGTTTAAACTAACCTGTAAACTGTAAACTAATCGTTATTTTAGCCAATATTTAAAAACTATGATGCTCATTCGTTATTTATCTCAAATCGGAAGATATTTTTTAATGCTGAAGGAAATTTTCAATAAACAGACCAAATGGTCTGTAATGAGAAATCTTATCTTTAAAGAAATCGACGATTTAATTATAGACTCTCTCGGAATTGTTTGTTTTATCTCTTTCTTCGTTGGAGGGGTTGTTGCCATTCAAACGGCTTTAAACTTAACAAATCCATTAATCCCTAAATATTTAATTGGTTTTGCTACGCGCCAGTCTGTAATTTTAGAGTTTGCTCCTACTTTTATTTCGGTAATTATGGCTGGAAAAATGGGATCTTTCATCACTTCAAGTATTGGAACCATGCGTGTTACAGAACAGATAGATGCATTAGAAGTTATGGGTGTAAACTCATTAAACTATTTAGTTTTTCCTAAAATTATTGCTTTGCTATTGTATCCGTTTGTGATTGGAATCAGTATGTTTTTAGGAATTTTTGGAGGATGGCTTGCAGGAGTTTACGGCGGGTTTACAACAAGTGTTGAATTCATCAATGGAGCTCAAATGGAATTCATCCCTTTTCATATTGTATATGCTTTCATCAAAACTTTAATATTTGCAATGTTACTAGCCACGATACCATCATTTCATGGTTATTATATGAAAGGCGGCGCATTAGAAGTTGGTAAAGCCAGTACAGTATCTTTTGTATGGACATCAGTATGTATCATTCTTTTTAATTATATACTAACCCAATTGTTATTAGGATCATGATAGAAGTAAAAAATGTAGTAAAATCATTTGGCGACAGTAAAGTTTTAAAAGGTATTTCGACCGTTTTTGAAGCTGGAAAGACCAATCTGATTATTGGACAAAGTGGCTCTGGAAAAACAGTTTTATTAAAAACACTGCTGGGAATTCATGCGCCTGATTCGGGATCAATTGAGTTCGACGGACGTGTTTATGCAGATTTAGATCCAGATGAAAAAAGAGAATTAAGAACCGAAATAGGAATGGTTTTTCAGGGAAGCGCTTTATTTGATTCGATGACAGTTGCTGAAAATGTTGCTTTCCCTTTAAAAATGTTTACCAATGATAATAGAGCAAAAATCAAAGAACGTGTTGATTTTGTTTTAGAAAGAGTAAATCTAGTAGATGCACACGGTAAACTTCCTTCTGAAATATCTGGAGGAATGCAGAAACGTGTTGCCATTGCGCGTGCTATTGTAAACAATCCAAAGTATTTGTTTTGTGATGAACCAAACTCTGGTCTGGACCCGAATACCTCAACATTGATTGATAATTTAATTCAAGAAATTACCAAAGAGTACAATATTACAACCGTAATCAACACGCACGATATGAACTCGGTAATGGAAATTGGAGAGAACATTGTTTTCTTAAAGAAAGGACTTAAAGCATGGCAGGGAACTAAAGAAGAAATTTTTAGAACCGATAATGAAGCTATCGTAAAGTTTGTATACTCTTCTAATTTATTTAAAAAAGTTAGAGAAGCTTATCTGAAAGGATAGTTTCTTTTAAATATCAATATAAAAATCCTAAATTCCAGTTTTGATAATGTTGGAATTTGGGATTTTCATTTTTAATAATGTTTGCATAATCCAAAACCTACTGATACGCCAACACCTACAAAAGTATATTTTCCAATATCTCCAAAAAGTTTGAATCCAACACTCGGAATTAACACATTATATATCAAATTAGATCTTTTTTTTGAGTAAAATCTTTTATAATTAGCTTCAAAAGGAAACCCATAAAAACCTATAGTTGAGACTGTACGAATTCCATCAAGATCTCGGCTTTCTAACTCCAAATTATTTCGGCTAATTCCTGCTGAAATACTATATGAATGATGTTCTTTTACCCAACGCCTCCCGTACATTAAGGCAAGCTCAACATTATCTTCTGACTTGTAAACCGATGGAGCAATAATAACTGGACCATCATTTTTCCTTCTATAGCCAGCTGAATTTATATATCTAAAAGTAAACAGGCTTTCTGCTAATTGATAATTGAGTCCAACACCGCCAGAAACACCAAAATTCTTCACTACTGATGGTCCGCCGAAACCTTCAATATATATAATCGGATTCGTTTTTTCTTCTTTTTCCAAATTAGAAGTATCTTGTCCTAGAACAAAATTTGAGAAAACCAACACAAAAAATAAGCTGAGTAATATTCTTTCCATAAAAAAAATAATTTTTTCAAAGATATACAATTCTACAAACGTAGAACAAATTATGTTTTAAATTAATATTAAATTTCTTATGAGAAATCCCAACAAAAAATTCCAAATCTTAATCTTACATAAAATTGGAATTTGGAATTTTTATTTTGAATTTTTTAAAACTTTAATCTATTAGCTCAACTTCAGCATTTGGGTTAAAAAGGTAGGTTTTTCCAGAGCTTATTTCAATACACTCAAAACGTTTTGTTCTTACCGCTATTTTTTTAAATATTTTTCCGTTTTTAATTTTAAAAACACTTCCGTAGGGAATTTCAAAAACATAATTTTTATCATCTTTAGCATCATATTGTTTTAATGCTAATGATAAAGTAGTATCAGTGTCACTGCTTGCCGAAGGGTTTTTAAAATGCCTCGCCAGCAAAGGCAAAATCTGGCCGGGAAATATTTCTGGTCTAATGAACGGAACCATCAAACGCTGAAAAGTATATTTCCATTCATTTCCATGAGGTTTTATATTTCGTCCAAATTTTTCGAATGCCACTAAATGAGAAATTTCATGAATCAGTGTAATTAAAAACCGATATTTGTTCAGACTTGCATTTACCGTGATTTCATGCTTTCCACTTGGGCCTCGTCTGTAATCACCGTGTCGCGTCTGGCGCTCATTCACGATTTTAAGATGAACCTGATTGGCAACAATCAATTCAAAAACGGGCTTTACAGCATGTTCCGGTATATATTTTGCTAAAGTTTCACTCATTAAAACAAAAATAGTATTTTTATTTTTATTCTGCCAAAATGCAGCTCTCTTAACTATGCAAAATCAAATCACTGATTATTACCAGCAATTAGCTGTAAACTACGATAACGACCGTTTCAACAATAGTTACGGTGCGTTTATTGACCAACAGGAACGTTTATTTTTAAAATCTGTAAATCTTGATACTTCAAAAACATTGGACATTGGATGCGGAACAGGACGCTTTTTAAATTTTGCAGATTACGGCATCGACATCAGCTCTAATATGATTTTGCAGTCAAAGCAGAAATATCCTGAAAAAAATATCCAATTAGGATCGTTGTCGGAGATTCCTTTTGACGAAAATTATTTTAAAAATGCATTTTGTTTTCATGTTATTATGCATTTAAATAAAATTGAAACTGTTTCTTTTTTGGATGAAGCGCATCGAATTCTTGAAAAAAATGGGCTTTTAATCTTTGATTTTCCTTCTGCAAAAAGAAGAAAAATTACGAGTCATAAATCAGAAAATTGGCATGGAGCCAATGGATTTACTTCAGATGAAATTTTCAAATTGACCAAAGACAAATGGAAGCTTAAAAAACAAGTCGGCATTCTTTTTCTTCCCATTCATCGTTTTCCTAAAAAGTTAAGAAAGCTTTTTATTAGAATTGACAACATACTTTGCCGTTCTTTCTTAAAGCATTATGCCTCTTACATCATCTTAGTTCTAGAAAAAAAATGATTTTAAAACATATCATTCCAAGCAAAATAAAATTACACCTTAAACTTTATCTTCGCTATTTTAATGGTTTAAAGTATGATTTTGCATGTACAAAAGAAGAAAATAAAAACTTTAGTTTTACTATTTCGACCTTGCAGGAAATAAAAAAGGGAAAGTTTTTTGAAAACAAAACACACAATATTATTACGGGTGCACAAAAAATAGAAAACATCACGATATACCCAAATCAAGTATTTTCTTTTTGGAGAATAATAGGAAATCCGAATTCCAAAATTTTTAAGGTCGGCAGAAATATTATTAACGGCAAAGTTTCAGAAGAAAAAGCCGGCGGAATCTGTCAGCTTTCCAGTATCTTGTATGTTACTGGAATAAAAGCTAATCTCAAAATAATAGAAAGACACAATCATTCTGTAGATATTTATACAGAGGAAGAACGATTTACACCGCTTGGCGCCGATGCCACTGTTGTTTACGGAAGTAAAGATTTAATGTTTCAAAATAATTTTGACTTTCCTATAAGATTCAATTTTGTTTTTAACTCCAATTATATTACTTGTAATTTAGAAAGTTTAAATCCGATTAAAGAAACAGAATTAGAATTCAGGCGAGATTATTTAGAAGGTAAAATCCTTGTAGACACATTGGTTAACAAAGAAATAAAATATCAATCTTCTTATAAGTTAATCTCGCCAGAACATTAATTATGGATTAGTTGAAGAAACTTCTAAAACTTTTCCGTTAAAATATTTATTCCCGTTAAGGGTAAAATCATAAATATAATCTGCCATACCCTCCGCAGAAATTGGAGCCTGATAACCAGGAAAAGCTTCTTCCAGCATTTCTGTTTGAACAGAACCTAAAGCAAGAACATTAAAAGAAATTCCGTTTTCTTTATACTCTTCAGCCAATAATTCTGTCAGCGTTATTACAGCACCTTTACTTGAACTATAAGCTGCCAAACCTGCAAATTTTAAGCTGCCTCGAACACCGCCAATAGAACTGATCGTTACAACATGACTGCCTTTTTGAAGATACGGCAGACAAATTCTGGTAAGATTTGCTACAGCAAAAACATTGACTTTATAAATATTTTCAAAATCTGTCTGAGTGGTTTCTGCAAAAGGTTTGAGCAATAAAGTTCCTGCATTATGAACTAAAGCATCAACTGTTTTCCAGGTGGAGGAAAGAAAATCCTGAACTTTATATAATTCTGATTCGTTGGATAAATCGACCGATAAGCAAGTTACGTTTTCATGTTCTAAAAGTGCCTGCGGTATTTTTCTTGATAATGCCAATACTTTATTACCTGAATTAGCAAACTGCAAAGCCAGTTCGTAACCAATTCCTCGGCTTGTTCCTGTTATAATAATATTTTTCATGAAACAAAAATAAGCAAAACCCTCAAAACGAATCGTTAATTATTCATGGTAATTTCTTGTGTTTTTGAATTTGCCATTTCAGTTACCGCCGGTAGAAACTCCTGAATAAAAGAAGTCATGTGTGCAATATCCATTACTTTAAACTCATCTGAAACATGATGATAAAAGTCAAAATTTTCAAAATCAAAAGTACTTACCGACTGACATGGTTTTTTGAAAACATCATAAAAAGAATAGTTATCAGATCTGTAAAACAATTTATATTCGGCTTCTTTTGGTAAAAACCCAATTGTTTTTTTTCCGGTGTACTGGTTTATTTTATCTGCCATATTCGATTTATCAAACCCTGTAATGTAAGCCAGATAATCCCTTTTCATGGGCACGCCAATCATTTCAATATTCAGCTGGGCATATAAATTAAAATTTTGGTTTTTAAGTTTCTGCACTAAACTTTTAGATCCTAACAGTCCTTTTTCTTCTCCGGCAAAAAACACAAAAAGAATACTTCTTTTATTTGATTTTGTTTCGCTGAAATATTTTGCCATTTCTGCAACTGCCGTTACTCCAGAAGCATCATCGTTTGCACCGTTATTTACAACATCTGCCTGCTTTGTTTTTTCTAATCCGATATGATCATAATGAGCACTCAAAACTATAAACTCTTTTTTAAGCTCGGGATCGCTGCCTTCCAGAACACCTACAATATTATACGCTGGTGTTTTAAAATTGGTCAGTGTATCTCGATACGTTTTAAAATAGGGTTTTACATTGTTTTTCTTCAAAAAGTCTTCCAGAAAAACGGCTGCTTTTTCGATTCCCTTTGTCCCGGTTTCACGTCCTTCCAATTCATCAGAAGAAAGATATTTTAAAAAATCCGAGACATGAGATTCCTTCACTTTATAGCTAATCTCTAACGGTTTTGCAGTAGATTGTGCCGCTTTTTCATTTACAGCAGAAGTACTGGATTTACAGGCAAAAAAAACAAACGGAAGTAAAAAGTAAAGTGTTTTCATAAAAATCTGGTTGGTTAAAATAGTTCAACTTAAGTTATGGTTCTGAAAATTAACAAAAATAATCAACAAAAAACCCCTTTCATCCTAAAAAGACTGAAAGGGGTTTGTATTTATGGAGTTAAAATTTATCCTGCAATAACTGATCTGGAAATCACAATTTTCTGAATTTCAGAAGTTCCTTCGTAGATCTGTGTAATTTTAGCATCACGCATAAATCGCTCAACGTGATATTCTTTTACATAACCGTTTCCGCCATGAATCTGAACTGCCTCAACAGCCGTATCCATTGCAACTTGCGAAGCAAATAATTTTGCCATCGCACCAGAGACATCATAATTTTTATGCTGGTCTTTATCCCAAGCTGCTTTCATACACAAGTGGCGTGCAGCTTCTATATTTACAGCCATATCTGCCAGTTTAAAAGCGATTGCCTGATGATTGCAGATTTCTGTTCCAAAAGCTTTGCGCTCTTTAGAATATTTTAATGCTAATTCGTAAGCTCCAGAAGCAATACCCAAAGCTTGAGAAGCAATACCAATACGTCCTCCCGCTAGAGTTTTCATTGCAAATTTAAATCCGAAACCATCTTCTCCGATTCTATTTTCTTTGGGAACTATGACATCACTAAACATTAATGAATGTGTATCTGAACCGCGGATTCCCATTTTCTGTTCTTTTGGACCCACAGAAAAACCAGGCATATCTTTGGTCATAATCAGAGCATTGATTCCTTTATGCTTTAATTCTGGATGTGTTTGTGCAATTACCAAATAAACAGAAGCCGTATTTCCGTTTGTAATCCAGTTTTTTGTTCCGTTTACCACATAATGATCGCCCATATCTACGGCAGTCGTTTTTTGTGAAGTTGCATCACTGCCCGCTTCTGGCTCACTTAGGCAAAAAGCGCCATGGATTTCTCCTGAAGCTAAACCTGGCAGATATTTTTGTTTTTGCTCTTCTGTACCATATTCTTGTAATCCCCAGCAAACTAATGAATTATTTACAGACATTACTACAGAAGCAGAAGCATCGATTTTAGAAATTTCTTCCATAGCGATTACATAAGAAATAGCATCAAGACCACTTCCTCCATATTTTGGGTCAACCATCATTCCCATGAATCCCAGCTGTCCCATCTTTTTTACTTGCTCTGTTGGAAAAGTTTGATTTTCGTCACGTTCAATAACACCAGGCAGCAATTCGTTTTGAGCAAAATCTCTTGCAGCTTGTTGAATCATTAAATGTTCTTCGGTAAGATTGAAATCCATAGTCTTAAGTTTTATTGTTTTTCTAAACCAATTTTTAATTCAAATTAGTTTTGCGGTTTATTATTTTTGTTTTTTGAATTACCTGATTTTTAAAAAACAGGCTTTCAAAGATAATTTTTAAAAGCGAAAATAACAATGCATGCATATAAAATTAATAGATCGACAACAATAACGATAACGTTTTCGTAATAATATCAGATTTGAGAGTTTCTGGAAATAATCCTGCAAGGATTTATTTAAAATTTAAGAAGAAAAATTTCGTTTTAAAAGTTATAATTACAAAAAAACTCACAATTATTAAACTCAAAAGATTAAACAAATCTTAAAACACGTAAATCTACGTAAAACAAGTCTTATTAATTTGATTATTAAAACAATACATTTGAATAAATATCAATTCTAAGAAAAAAAAGTTACTTGTAAATCAATTAATATTAATAAATTAACATTAATTTTGCCCAAAAATTATAATATTGATAAACATGAAAAAGATATTACTCCTGTTATTATTTCTTTTGAATATACAATTTTCGACAGTTTCTGCGCAAGCTACACTAGAAGTAAATGGTGTAACTGTTCCTAGAAAAATTGATTTTCAAGATAAAGTCCTTCAGCTAAATGGTGCCGGCGGAAGATCAAAAATGTGGTTAGAAGTTTATGTTCAGGCTTTGTATTTATCACAACTAAGTCAGGACCCTCAATTTATTATTGACAGCGATACCGAAATGGCTATTCGTATAGAAATTACCTCTTCTATGGTTTCTTCAAGCAAATTAACAAAAGCGATGAATGCCGGTTTTGAAAAATCTGCTGGAAGTAATTTTGAAGAATTGCGACCGAGAATTGAAGAGTTTAAAACCTTATTAAGCGACGCTATCAAAGAAAAGGATGTATTTGTTCTGGGCTACAATCCTTTGGACCAATCTATTTATGTCATTAAAAATGAAGTGGTAAAAGGGAAAATTTCTGGATTTGATTTCAAAAAAGCATTATTCGGAATCTGGCTTTCTAACAAACCTGTTGACGAAACTTTAAAGAAAAATTTACTAGGAATGTAATTTTTAAATTTACAGTATATACTAAAGCCGAAAACCTTTGTTTTCGGCTTTCTTTTTTTTCATAAAATAAAATTGCTTCAAAATACATTATTCGCATTATTCTATTTTATACATTTACGCAAACTAAACATATCCTAACAAAATGAAAGATTTATTACAGCAATTTGAAAATAAAGCACCTGAAATTGTTTTTAACTGGAAAGATTCTGAAACAGAAGCCGAAGGATGGACGGTGATCAATTCGCTTCGCGGAGGAGCAGCCGGCGGCGGAACGAGAATGAGAAAGGGATTAGATATGAATGAAGTTTTATCACTTGCTAAAACAATGGAAGTTAAATTTTCTGTTTCCGGACCAGCTATCGGCGGTGCAAAATCAGGAATTAATTTTGACCCTAATGATCCTCGCAAAAAGGGAGTTTTACAGCGATGGTACAAAGCCGTTTCTCCTTTATTAAAAAGTTACTACGGAACTGGCGGCGATTTGAATGTTGATGAGATTCACGAAGTAATTCCGATGACGGAAGAATGTGGTGTGTGGCATCCTCAGGAAGGTGTTTTTAACGGACATTTTAAACCAACCGAAGCTGACAAAATTAATAGAATTGGGCAATTACGTCAGGGAGTTATAAAAGTAATCGAAAACCCGACGTTTTCTCCAGATGTAACCCGCAAATATACAGTTGCCGACATGATTACCGGTTTTGGCGTTGCTGAAGCTGCACGTCACTTTTACGCCACTTACGGCGGTGATATAAAAGGCAAAAAAGCCATTGTTCAGGGTTTTGGAAATGTAGGTTCAGCAGCAGCTTTCTATTTGGCAGAAATGGGTGCAAAGGTTATCGGAATTATTGACCGCGACGGCGGACTCATTAAAGAAGAAGGTTTTTCTTTTGAAGAAATTAAAACTTTATTTTTAAATAAAGACGGAAATAAATTAGTGGCCGAAAACATGATTCCGTTTGAAGAAATAAACACAAAAATATGGACTATAGGTGCTGAGATTTTTACGCCATGTGCTGCTTCGAGACTGGTAACTCAAAACCAAATTGACAGCTTAATCGCAAACGGATTAGAAGTAATCTCTTGCGGCGCTAATGTTCCTTTTGCAGATAAAGAAATTTTCTTTGGTTCTATTATGGAAGAAGTGGACAGTAAAGTAAGTCTGATTCCGGATTTTATTTCAAACTGCGGAATGGCAAGAGTTTTTGCTTATTTTATGGAGAAAAAAGTTCAAATGACCGATGAAGCTATTTTTAACGACACCTCAGAAACTATCAAAAAAGCGATTGTTAAAGCACACGCTTTGAGTTCCTCAAAAACAAATATCAGCGCAACTGCTTTTGAAATTGCATTGAAACAATTAGTATAATTCTAATTATACTTTATTATAAGACGAGCCAAATTATCATTTGGCTCGTTTTTTTTTATCGCTACATTTAAACTGGACTAAAGTCCAGCTCTACAATACAATTTGTTCCTTCGGAACTGCTATGAAGTTTAGCTTATCTTAAAGTTCAAAATTAAAAATTTGTAACCTACGACTTGCGACTTTTCAATATTAAAAAAATAGATTGTGTGCTTTGCGTAAATCTTTGCGAACTTTACGGTTAAACCCTTTCCTACTTCAACGCTTAAATTGTTTAGCTCTCTTTGTTTCTAAACAATTTTTAGTACTTTTAAACGTTTTTATTTTAATACAATTACAAAATTCAGAATCAAAATGAGCGCAGCCATTTCGTCAGATAAAAAGAAATCATTATTAATCTCTACTGCTATATATGCCGTAATTCTAGTATTGCTGTTTTTTATACGTTTCTGGCCTCCTTATAATCCAGAGAATAATTCGGCACTTGCGAGTGGCGGCGGCGGCGGCGGTGTAACGGTAAATTTTGGTGATAGTGACTTGGGTTCTGGAGCAAATTATAAAAGTGAAGTTTTAGACGTAAAAAATAATGCAAAGCAGACTCCTGCAAAAGCAACTCCCGATGAAGCAATTCTTTCTCAGGAAAACACAACTGACGAAGACGAAAGTGTTATTGTTCCTGTAAAAGAAAAACCAAAAAAAAATACTCCTGTTGAAAAACCTGTAACAAAACCTGTTCCTGAGAAACCAAAAGTTTCGAATTCAACAAATGATGCTTTATCAAGCATATTAAAAGGATCTAACAAAGGCGGCGACGGTGATGATAAAGTTGCAGGAAATAAAGGAAAAGCTAATGGTAGTTTAGGTTCTAACGGTTATTATGGAACTGGCGGCTCTGGCGGAGGAACCGGAGGCGGTAACGGTACTGGAAATGGAATTGGTACCGGAAGCGGTTACGGAGCAGGAAGTGGAGGCGGTTCGGGAGGCGGTTCTGGTTATTCTCTCGGAAACAGAAAGGCATTATCTAAACCTGCACCAAAATATAACTGTAATGAAGAAGGAAAAGTTGTAGTTGAAGTTACAGTTGACCAAAACGGAAAAACAATAAGTGCTACTGCTGGAATTAAGGGAACAACCAATACTGCCAGCTGTTTATTGGAACAAGCAAAAATTGCAGCTTTGAATACAAAATGGTCTCCAGACGACAACGCAGTTGCTAAACAAGTTGGAAAAATTATTTATAATTTTAGCTTGAATTAAAATAAGGATTTTACAAATTAACATAAATAAAAAAAGGCTTTCTGATGAATTTCAGAAAGCCTTTTTTAGAATTATTTTGTTTAGTTTGTCATTTCGACGAATGATAAATCTTCGCCAGTAATTCCGTAAAGAGAATCCAATCTTTGTCGAGTTCCTCGTGGAGGTTTCTCTTTCGTCGAAATGACATACTTTATGGCTGCTTTTCTTTTCTTCTTTACTCTTTCTTCTTTACTCTCTTTTTCCGCGTGAGGGATAGGAGCTGGCTACCGAAGTAGCGCGGATAGCCCGACCGTAATAAAAAAATGGGCTTATCAACGTTATGCTGATTAGCCCATTTTATTTATTGTGGTCACGCCCTGCTTATTTTCTTACTTAGGACTGGTAGCAATTACAAACTTCAAATTGTTCTTTACTCCTATCTGCAGCACATCGACTAAATCCTGAACTTGTAAATTAAACGGAATACGAACTACAACGGTCTGCTCTTTGTCTGCTCCAATTTTTGCCATTAAAGAAGTTTCCAGGTTTTCAAAATCAACTGGTTCTTTGTCGATATAGAATTTTTTATCTTCGGTAACAGACAAACTTATAAGTTGTTTGTTTGTTTTTTCATTTGCCTTGGCTTTTGGCAAAGTCATCTTAATAACATTAGGGTTTGCGAGCGTTGAAATAATAAGAAAAAACAACAACAGGAAAAACATAATATCACTTAAAGACGAAGTTGCTACTTCGGCATGAAATCTTCTTTTTCTCTTAATAGACATAGTTTATGCTCTTTGAATTATATTGACAAATTCTAATATTTGCTTCTGAATTTTTAAAGCAAAATCATCAATTTTTCCGTTCAGTAAATGGTACGCACTATAAGCAATAATACCTACAATAAGTCCAGAACCAGAACTGATCATTTTTTCGTATAAACCTCCAGAAATGTTTCCGATACTGATGTTTTCTGTAACCGAAATACTGTAGAAAATCTTGATAACTCCCGAAATAGTTCCGATAAATCCTAGTGTTGGTGCAATACCGGCAATAAGTCCTAAATGGCCTAAACGTCTTTCCATTTCACCAATTTCAATATCTGCTGCACGATCCATATTAGATTCGATTTCAGCAATTGGCCTTCCGATTACTAAAACTCCTTCTTTTAAAATATTTCCGGCAGCGGTATTACTTCTTTCTACAATTGTTCTTGCTAATTCAATATTTCCAGAGTTCAATTTATCTCCCACATCCTGCATCAATCTGCTGTCAATTTTAGATGCTTTGCTTATGTACAAATAGCGCTCAATAATTACATAAAACGTATAAAATAATAAGATTGCGATTGGAATCAGGAAGAAACCTCCTTTTAAAATAAATCCTAAAACAGAAATCTCTGTATTGGGTGCGATTTTTTCGATAACCACATTAGAAGCGGCGTTTGCAATGGTATCCGTTTGTGCCTGAATAAAATTAAACATATATTAATTCTTGTTTTTAATAATTAATTCTAAAAAATATTTGAAATTTGCAATAAAGATAATTTTCGCTGTAATATTAAACTACAAAAATCGAATTTTATTTCAATCAACAACCTTTTTTATCCAAAATAAATGAACTATCAAGAGACGACAAACTGGATGTTTAATCAGCTTCCGATGTACCAGCTTCAGGGTGCTTCTGCTTACAAAGAAGATTTAACCAACATTAAACTGCTGGCGGCGCATCTTGGTAATCCGGAAGACCAATTAAAATGCATTCATGTTGCGGGAACAAATGGAAAAGGCTCTACTTCTCATATGCTGGCGTCGGTGCTTCAGCAATCAGGATATAAAGTCGGATTGTACACTTCGCCGCATTTAAAGGATTTTAGAGAACGAATTAAAATTAACGGCAAAGAAATTTCTGAAGAGTTTGTTATGGAATTTATAGCCAAACATAAATCTTTCTTTGAAGCGAATGACATGAGTTTCTTCGAAATGTCGGTTGGATTGGCTTTTGATTATTTTGCAAGCGAAAAGGTTGATATTGCTATTATTGAAGTTGGTCTTGGCGGAAGATTGGATGCTACAAATATTATTACTCCGCTAGTTTCAGTAATTACGAATATTGGTTTAGATCATACTCAATTTTTAGGAAATACAGTGGAAGCAATTGCGGGAGAAAAAGCTGGAATTATTAAACCCAAAATTCCTGTTGTAATTGGCGAATATACAGATGAAACAAAACCGGTTTTTTTGGCTAAGGCCGAAGAAAATAAAGCGCCGATTTATTTTGCTTCTGATTTGATTGATCAGATTTATTTATCGGACTTGATTGGAGATTATCAGTTTCACAATAAAAAAACGGTGCAGCAGACGATTTCAATTTTAAACAATGAAACTGACTTTAAAGTTTCGACTGAACAATTAAAAGAAGGATTATTGCACGTTGTGAAAAATACGGGTTTGCAAGGCAGATGGCAGCAATTGGGTGAAAACCCAAAAATAATTTGTGACACTGCACACAACAAACACGGATTATCGGTTGTGATGAATCAGCTGAAAAACGAAAAATACGAGAAACTGCATATTGTTTTGGGTGTTGTAAATGATAAAGATTTGGATTCTATTCTGCCTTTGTTTCCAGAAGACGCTCAATATTATTTCTGCAATCCAGATTCTTCACGAGCTTTGCCAGCAGAAACTTTACAATTTGAAGCAAAAAAACATGATTTAATTGGAGAAAAATACAATTCTGTTACCACAGCTTTCGCGGAAGCGAAGAAAAATGCTTCGGAAAATGATTTTATTTACGTTGGCGGAAGCACTTTTGTTGTTGCCGAACTGCCTTTGAACTAAAATATACTTTTGATATAGAAAAAACTTCAAAAAAATCATTTTAATAACAAATTCATAAACAGCAAGATATAATCTATTTTAAAAAAAGTTTTATTTTTTATTAGATTTTCTTTGCAGAACTCAAAAACTAGCGTATATTTGCACTCGCAATCACAAACGATAGCAACCTAGTAAAATAGGGCGATTAGCTCAGCTGGTTCAGAGCACCTCGTTTACACCGAGGGGGTCGGGGGTTCGAACCCCTCATCGCCCACAAACTTCCAAAAACTCCAAAGTCATTTGATTTTGGAGTTTTTTTTATTTTACAAAATCATAGAATTCATTGTTTACATTTTATTTGATCATGATCAAAAGTTGGGGATTATGCAAAAAGAGGATCAAAACAAAAAAGTGTGGAGTTATATTAATTTTAACCGCAAAGTACACTAAGGTTTGATTTTACTTTACGCATCGAAAACACAAAGTTCGCAAAGCTAGATCAACAGAAGCTTTGCGAACTTTATGTTTTTTTAAACCACTCCTATAAAAATTTCAGCGCACTTTGCGGTTAAACTTATTCTTAATTTTATAGTTCAACAGATTTCATTGGTTCGAATCCTCAAGATTAATTTTATCTTTGTCCACCCATAATTTCTTCTAAACGTTTAGGGTAATTTTCTAAATCTTTAGCAATATCCCCATCTTTAAAAATATCAAAACAGTTATACTCTTTTAAAATTTCCGCGCCACAAAAACGATAATTGCTTGTAATATTCAAAAATAAATCTTCTGTTCCTTTTCCTTGCATTAAAGACTGCAGAGGATTGCCAAAACTTTCGGCTGGTGCATTAAAAGTAGCACAAATCATAAACTTTTTGCCTTGCATTTTTCCGCCTGTCCCGTATTGTTTTGTCAAATCTTCTCTTGTTCTTCCGTCGCCTGAAAGAAATTTTTGACTCTGTAATCCGCTGTTAAAAACTTCATCTACATATTTTTTATAAATCCAGGGCGCACCAAACCAATTGACAGGTGTTTGCAGAATGATAATATCAGCTTGGAGATGTTTTTCTACTTCTTCATCTGCATCGTAGCCATTTTCTATTTGAGTTTCTAATACTTCTAATCCTTTTGTTGTAAAAAAATCTTTAGCTTTTTGAATAAAAGAATTGTTCAATGTTCCTTCTGACCAGCCTTGATAAGTTAAATGTGTATTGATTAATAATACTTTTTTCATCTTTACTATAATTTCTAAAGTTTTGTAATTAAATCGTGTAGTCAATTGAACTCATATGTGCTTCTCCCATACGGTCGCCGTAGACAGGGAATTTTGTAAAACAGATTTCTATACTTTGAATATCTTCTTTTGTTAAATTAATTTTTGATGCTCCAAGGTTTTCCAATATATGTTCTTCAGTGCGAGTGCCGGGAATTGGAACGATATTGGGGCTTTTAGCAAGCAACCATGCCAGGGCAATTTGAGCTGGTGTTGCATTCTTTTTTTTAGCATAATCCTTTAGCCACTCTATCATTGGCATGTTTAATGGTAAAAATTCTTTTGAAAAACGAGGAAAACCTGCGCGGAAATCTGATGCTTTGTCGAATTTTGTAGTTGTGTCGTATTTACCAGTCAAAAAACCAGCACCGACAGGAGACCAAGGCACGAATCCGATTCCTAAGTCTTCACAGGTTTTAAGCACTCCATTTAGCTCAACATTACGCGTCCACAATGAATATTCTGACTGTACAGCAGTTACTGTTTGAACAGCATGTGCGCGTTGAATTGTTTTTGCACTTGCTTCAGAAAGCCCAAAATGCAAAACTTTGCCTTGTTGGATAAGCTCTTTAATTGTACCTGCAACTTCCTCGATTGGCACGTTCGGATCAACTCGATGTTGATAATATAAATCAATATGATCGGTTCGGAGACGTGTAAGCGATTCTTCAACAACTTTTTTGATTCGTTCTGGTCTGCTGTCCAGTCCAACAGTACCATCGATCGCGAAACCAAATTTTGTCGCAATCTTAACTTCATTACGAAAAGGCTGAAGCGCTTCGCCAACCAGTTTTTCATCTGTATAAGGACCATAAACTTCTGCTGTGTCAAAAAAACGTACTCCATTTTCAAATGCGGTGCGTATCGTTTTAATAGATTGTTGATGATTTGCAGGTGGGTTGTAGTTACCAACCATATTCATGCATCCAAGACCGATTTCTGAAACTTCCAGAGTCCCTAATTTTCTTGTTTTCATGTTGTTTGTTTTATTCTCGTTAATTTGTTTTGAATATGATGAAGTATTCGTTGCTGACAATAAATTTGGTAAAATCATTAAGCCTGCGCCAGCAAGTGCCGTTTGCTGAATAAATTTTCTTCTTGAATTTTCTTCGCCTTTCATCTTTTAATTTTTTATGATACAAATTTAGATTTCACATAAAGAATCAAAGGAAACGGATCACTAATAAAAAGGAAACAAATTACGGATAACAAAAAACGCCCTCTTTATGATGACGTTTTGGTATTGATCTGGACAAGTTTCAATCTGTATTCTTTCGGAGTGAGATTGACTTGCTTTTTGAAGAATTTTGAAAAATAATTGGGATATTCAAAGCCTAATTCATAAGCTACTTCTGCAGTTTTCATTTTAGGATTCTGTTCTAAAAGTTCTTTCGCTTTGCTGATAACAAATTCATGAATAGTTTCAAGTGGAGATTTTTGAGTAAAATGTTTTACAATATCACCCAAATAATTAGCGGTCAGCCCTAACTTATCTGCAAAATATTGAACATTTGGAATTTGAGAAACAGGTTGATTGTAATAATCAATTAAACTTTGTTGAAAATCGGATATGATATGATTGTATTGTTTAGGATCTGTAGAAAATTGTCTTTTGTAAAATGCTTCCACTAATGAAACCAAAACATTTACATAAGAAAGTATAACGGCAAAATGTTTTTTATCGCTTTCATAATATTTTATCATTAATTTAAAAACTGCACTAATTTCTTCTATTTCCTCTTCTGTCAAATACAATGCTTCGTGTTGTCCATAGTCTAAATAAGTTTTAAATAAAAAACGGTTTTCCTCAATTATTTTTTTGGAAAGCTGTAAGTACATTCCAGTGTAGGTTGGTTCAACGTCCCAGCCTGTTGTCAACACTAATTCTGGACTATTAAAAAATACAGCATTAATTGGTTTGTCTGTAGGTGCGATTTTACTCTTAAAATTTATTTTGATCGAAATTCTGTAAAAATCAACCATTACAGCTTCTGATTTCAAAAGCATGTTTGGCGGATCGTAATATCCCACGTCAATGTCATTATCCAATGGTTTGTTCAAGCCAATGTAATCATTGTACGATTTGAAGTCTGTAAAAAGTTTCATTTGTAGTTTGTTTTTTGTGAAGAAAACTTCAGATCAATTTCTTGCAGTCATTAAATTATAATGATAAAACAAAATATTATATCTGTGTACCAGAAATTAAGAGTTTCTTTTATTTAAAGAATTCGTCATACTTTTCTTTTTTTGATTTTTGATACTTTTCAATATATACATCCAAAAAGCCGCTTTGCTTTAAAAATTGCATTGGGTCATTTATATTTAGTATTCCTTCAATTGCTTTTTGTTTGTCTTTCTGTTTATTAAAATAAGATTCTATTATTTTATAGCCCATCCAATATCCTAAATCATTTGGTCTGTCATCTTTTTTAGAGGTTTCATATAACCAATCTTTATGATCAGCATTTTTTAATCTCGCTGTAAATTCCTGGCATAGTTTATCGAGGTTTTGTTCTCCGTATTTATATGAAAAACTATTTATTGATTCTCCTGAAGTAAGTTCACCGATAAAATCTGCGCCGCCTTCAAGCAAACACCATTTCAAAAGTACATCTTTACCTTTTATATTTTGTTGATAGTGAATAAGTTCATGAGCGATTAAACCCGAAACTCCATCCAGATTTTTGAGCATTTCAGTTCCAATAATAATTCCTTCAGGAGAAGAAGTTCCTCCAGAATTAAATCTTCCATAAACAAAATAAATTGGAGGGAATTTTGCATTTGGATACCAATATTTTAATGCGCTGTAAATTGCTCTTACTCTTTTTTCCTTAGAAGAAATACCGTCTAAAACATTTCTCGAAAGTTCATAATCTGCTTTTCTTTTCTTCACAACAGCAAAAAGAGAGTCTGCATTAATTATTCTGTTTTCAGTAAATCCTTTAACGCCCGGAGAGCCTTTCTGCATATATTCAAGAAAAGGATTTTGTTTTGATTTCTCCATTTTATCAAATGCTTCCCAAAAATTTTTTGAATCTTTTGTTTCAAAAACTGCATTCAAAGGATTGTCTGAGAAATTACTTTGTCCAAAAATAAAATTAGAAAAAACAATAAACAGTGTAGTAAAAACTAGGCTTGACTTCATGTACGATATTATTTAACGCTTTTTTTAATACCTTAAAACAGGCTTTTAATTAAATGGAATTAAGAAAACTTATATGTTATTTAATTCCACTTTTTTAATAATTCATTTGCAAGTTCTTTTACAACTTCTTCATCACTATTCAGAAATGTTTTGATTTCCTTTTTTGCTTTTTCTCCCTTAACCATTGCCAATGCTTCCAGATATATTCTTGAATTTAAGTCACTTTCTTTTCTCGTTTCTTCACAAACTTTAATCAACAAATCGACTGAATTCTCATCTTTTAATCTTCCCAATCCTAATGCAGCATGATATCTCATTGAAAAATCTGACTTCTCATTTTTTAGAATTTTTCTAAAAAGTTCTTTATGGTTTTCTAATGGATAATTTGACAAATATTCTATTGAGCTCCTTTCCCAATCCAGATTTTTACTGCTGTTTTTATATATTTTTTCAAATGTGATTTGCTGATTGTTTATATTATTTTCAACAAGCAAATCTACTAAAGCAGTTGTTCTATATTCTTCATCATTTATTAAGCCCGGCAAAAGATCAATTACTTTTTGATTTTTATTTCCCTTTAGTGCAACGGTGCTCCAATATCTTATAGAAGAGTTTTTGTGTTTTAAGAAGTCAATTAAAATATTCGTGCTTTCAATATCATTTCTACTTTGCAACGCTCTTAATAATTCTTCGATTACCTTTTCGTTTTTGCATTCTTTTAAAGTATTTTGAATATTCGGTAATAATTCGTCTGAATAAATCAATTTATTATTTGGAACTGAAAAATAATAATCATCTGAAATTTTATTTGTTTTTAGTAATTCTAACCAAAACTTTAAATTCTCAAGTTTGTTCGATTCAAAAAAACAATCTAATAAATCATCTGAAATGCTGTCTTTTTTAGCTGTTAATGATTTTAAATACTCAACATCACTGTTTGTTGGACTTTCGGCTAAAGCTTGTAAAGCAATTTTTCTTGTTTTATCATTGTCTAAAAATGGTTTAAACGTTTCTAGTAAATTCCCGATTTGAAGTTCTTTTACAGTATAAATTGCATATCCTTTTATGTTTATATCCCAATTTTTAACCGCGTCTAAAACAATTTTCTCTGTCTCAGGATTTTTTCCAGTTTGTGATAAGGTCTGAACTGCTAAAATTTTGGCTTTTAAATTTTCACTATTGTATCTTTTGTATGCTGTTTCTTGTAAACTTTTTTTGTCTAGTTTAAAAAATAAAGGCAGCATATGCGCATCACCAAAATTTTCGTTTTCTACTAAAAAATCAAATAGTTCAGTAGTATGTTTCGTTTTTAAATTCAATAATGACATTCCGCACCAAACTAAATTCCCTTTTTCTTTCTCTGATTTTAATCTTTCAAGTAACTGTTCTTCTTTTGATAAATCATTGGAAGTACCAATTATTAAATATGAAAATAAACGTTGAAATGAATTTTCTGAATTCAATAGTTTATCAATGTTATCGATATATAAATTGTCATTTTTGAAATCATTTAAAGGAAAGTTTCTTAAAGTTTCTCCCTTTAAATTTGATGTTAATTGAGTAATACCGCTTTGCGGGGTTAAAAGTTGCGGGTATTTTAAAAATAAATTATTTAACTTTTCTTCATCAAATGTTTTATCTAGAGACAATTTAAAATCAACTTTAAAATTTGTTAGATCCTGAGAGTGAACTTTTGCAAAAAAAATCAAAAGAATAATTGTAATAATGAGTTTTATTTTCATTTTTTTGTGAAATGGGTTTATATAAATTAACTTTATTTAAAACTAAGATAACTAATATCTTTATTGTACAATCGTATAACTTTAACTTAATAATCTATTCGAAATCTTTATGTCTTGCTGACCTCAATACGAGCAAAAAGACTTTTAAGAATTTAACGTAAATATTTTATTCCTTTTTTTTTTAATTCTCGATATTTGCTTTTAAGGCTTGATATAATCAATAAGCTTGTTTTTACTATGATTCCACTTAAAAAAGACTTCGAAAGCATAAAATATTGTCATTTAACAATACAAAAGAAATTTGTTGAATTTTTATTGACAGAAATGACAAATCCAGATTATGATTCACTGGATAATGAAGTGATTTCAAAGAAATTAAATTTTATAAACGAACTAATCCCTCTTTACTTCGAAATCATTAACCAAAAATTCAAATCAATAGAAAAGATTGAGTCTTTGTTTTACCAATACTACAATACAACGTCTGTATTTAAAACCATAATTGAATCTACATTCGTAAATACATTTAGCAAATTTTCTAAAATAGCAATTTCGTGGGATTATGAACTGGATATAGAACCAATAGAAAGATATATAAGAATTGTAGATAAAATACCTTTTACATTTCCTTCAAATAATGATTCATTAAAAAGAGAAAGATATTCAAACACCTCTGATAATATATTTAATGGATTATCCCAAGAATACAATTCACTGATTTTAGAAAGAGATAATCCGAACATTCTTTCTGTTGGAATTTCTAATAGTTATGCCAATATTAATCTGCCAAAAGTCTACGATATAATTTTTGATACAAGAGACTTGTCAAAGTTTATTGAACAAAAAACCATTGTAAAGTGTGCTTATAATTATAGAGTTCTTTTTCATATGGATTTATGGAGAGGACATCATTCTCATTGTTTAATTGAGGTTATTGGAGACATTCCTGAAATATTTGATGAATTACCTCAAAATGGCACCAAAGAACATAAAGGAATTGGACTTTGTACAAAATATGATTGGGAATTTATAAAAGAAAGAAATCAATCTTTATTATTTTTTTAATCCTGCAAAAATAGCTCGTAAACAACTTGATAAGAATCACAAAAAAACTCCATTATTTCTAATGGAGTTTTTTTGTGATTAATCCGATCGGAAGAATCAATTTTCAAAATCTGGAATTAAATCAGACTTGCTTTTATTCTTTCCGTAATTTCATCAATGGTTCCGAGGCCATCAAAAGTCAACACTTTGATTTTCGATTTCATATATTCAATGGCGGGTCTGGTCGATTCTTCAAAAACATCTATTCGTTTTATATGAATTTGAGGATCCTTGTCGTCTTTTCTGTTAGAAGTTTCAGCTCTTTTTTTAGCTCTAATCAATAATTCAGATTTTGGAACTTCAATATTTAAAACTTTTCCAATTTCCATGTTTTTTGATTTAACCAACGTAATTAAATCTTCTACTTGAGGTTTTGTTCTCGGATATCCGTCTAAAATTATTCCGGCTTTAGATTTGTTATCGTCCAGTACTTTACTAAAAAGGTCTTTCATTATAGAATCTGGAACCAAGTCTCCCTTTTCTTCATATTCAGACATTATTTTTCCTATTTCGGTTCCGTTTTGTTTTTCTTCTCTGCATTTATCTCCAGTAGAGATATGTTCAAAACCCAGAAGTTCCTTTAATACATCACATTGCGTTCCTTTTCCTGAGTAAGGCGGTCCGGTTATTATTAGTATTTCCATTTATGTAAATTATTTTTATACTTGTTTTTTTCAGATCGTTTAATTCAGGCGAATATAAGAAATATATGCAGTACAATTAATTGATATTTCCTTTAAATCCTTCAAAAAAAAGTTTGCAAACAGGTTTTTAAACAACCCAAAAACTCCATTATTTCTAATGGAGTTTTTTTATGCTTTGTCTGTAATTTTAAGCTCGAGAATAAATCACACTAAAATGCTGTTTATTTCTTTTCCTGTTTTGGCAGCTCTATCCAACTGTAACTTTTATGCACTATTTTCCAGTTGCCTTCGTATTTAAGCAGTAAAAAATAATCTGTAAAGCGACGCCAATTTGGTATTAGGATTTCAGCTTTTGCAATTGCCGCATCTTTTTCAATATCTATTGAAATAATATTTCCTATTCGATTCGTTTTTTCTCCAGCTTTTATATCAGAAATATATTTTTCTCCAGAACGTGTCCACAAGGTATCTTTTGCAACAGTGTATAAATTAAATTTTGGATGAAAAGCTTTTCTCAATCTTTTTGGTTCGCCATTGGCAGTGCCTTCAATATAATCAAGCAATACCGCTCTAATTTGCTCTAAATCATTTTTTGCAGCTGCATTGGGTTTAAAGTTATTATCTAAAATCTTTATTATTTCTTCTGCCACTTTAGGAGCAGAACTCGGGTCTTGTCCCGTCACAAATCTCCCATCGACAATATAAAAAGCATCTCCACCATTTTTAGAATACACAAAATTGCCTTGATTATTTTTAATTGCTTTGTCTATTGCAAACGGAAACGTTTTGTAATATGCTGCATTTCGATTTTCAAATTCATCAGGATAACCCGTAATTTTTCTTCCGGTATACAGAGATTTTCCTTTTTCGTCTTTTAAATACGTAATTCCGGCAGTTCCATGACAAATCGCTGCAACAACTCCATTTCTGTTATAAATACTTCTTGCAATTTTTTGAATAGCCTGATCTTCTGCTACGCCATACATTGCGGCACCACCGCCAGTGTAAAAAATTACCGAATAGTTGTCAGAAATAATTTCATCGGGTTTCCTGGTATGCTCCAACTTATCCATAAACCAGCCATCGTATAAATACTTTTTTTGCAGACTGTCAGATGCATTAATGTAACCAATAGGAATTGCACCGCCTTTCGGACTAACAAAATCAACACTATAACCGGCTTTTATAAAGGCATTATAAGGAACAATAATTTCTTCAAAATGATTGGCGGCGGTAATTTTGGTGTTTCCGTAAAAATCCTGATTTGAAGTTACAAATAAGATTTTATTTTGAGCATAAATATCTGAAGGATACAAACCAATAAGAATAAGAAATAAGACTATTATTTTATTCATTTATTTAAAATTATGAGGGTTATAATTAAAAGAAAAAGAATTGTTTTATTCCTTTGGTTTAGCTGTTACTGCTTCGACTGTTTTATGAGGTGTTCTGGCTGAGATTTTGTCTACAATAAACCAGCCTTGATTGGTTTTCATGAGATGAAAATAATCTACAAATAAAAGTCTTGAAGTGCTGATTTCGACCTTTGCCATCGCTGCGCCGTTTGTTACATCAATAAATACAATGCGCCCAGACCAATTATTAGATCTGGTATACGGAGCTTTATAACCAGAAAGATATTTTGCTTTAGTGACAATGTTAAGTTTGTTTTCCTCCAAATATTTCAGCTGCCAAGAGTTATGAAACGACGAACCCACCTTAACAGAATCGCCTGTCGCCTGCCCGTCTATGTATAAGTTTAAGGTTTTTTCAATCAGATGCCAATCATTTTCCGCATCGGTTTGTTGGGCATTTACATTTAAGAAGAAAAAATTAAGGGTAATAAATAAAAACACTTTTCTCATTTTTTAAAATTTTAAATTATTAATAATGAGTGTAAATGTCCAGAATCAGAATATTGGAAAGGTTTTAATTTATAAAATAGAACTCTTAATTTATATTGTCAAACTCGCTTTTGAGTATCTTTTTTGAATATGATTTTTGATATTCTGCTGGAGTTGAGCCGGTTATTTTTTTAAAAGCAGTAAAAAAACTAGATTTTGAATTAAAACCACTATCGTAACCTAAACTTTCTAATGTAAAGTTTTTTTCGGTTTCTAATAACCTTTTTGCTTTTTCTATTCGATACTCTTTAATGAGATTTGAGAAAGATTTACCCAAAATTTCATTTACATACTGAGATAATAAGTGCTTTGTTACTTTTAGTTCTTTAGCCGCTTCTTCAAGACTAAAATCTGGATTAAGATAAAGTTCTTTTTGAATAATTATGGATAGCTTTTGGCCGATTAAATCCTGCATGCCTAAATCTATTTCTTTGTTTTTGTATTTTTCCTTTTCCTGGTAAAAATTATTCTCGTTGCTATTTCTAAAAATTAAAAGCAAAACAATTAAATACAAAATAAATGTAAACGATAAAGCTCCAACAATATAAGACGTATAGGCTGCGGTAGTGTAAGCTGCCCATATAAATGCAACTCCCAGAAAAATGCTAAGAAACCAAACCTCTAATTTTTTTAAATTTTCTTTGGCTTTGAGTTTTTGAATAATCGGCTGTATGTATCTAAAAGACAATATTATATAAACAAACCATTGAAAATATATTACCCTTACAATCCAGCAGCTCCAAATTGACTTATGCTCAACGTAAGGATAAAAAAAGCCTAAAACTGTTATTGCTGCCAAATAAGGCAATACATGTTTTATCCAATTTCGGGGCTTACTGTCAGTATATGATTTTAAATATAAAAAAAGAAACGGACCGATGAGAACACACGCAGAAAGTCCGATTTGTATAAAAATATTGGATAAGTTAGGATTAAAATAGAAAAAAACGGACTTAATAATTCTAATACTTAATACGAGCAGTAATAGGGACAAAAAATAGTTAGCAAAAATTTTCTTTTTAGCATTTACGGCAAAATATAGTGAAAGTATAAAACCATTAAAAGCCCCTAAAGCGCTAAGAAAGAAAAGCAGCTGGTTTGATTCTATCATTATTAGTTTAATTAATAGTTGTTGAAATATTAATTCTCAGTATTTAAAAAGACGTTACTTTTTAGTGACTTAGCAGAATCAGTTTATTTTTCTCCGAGCGAATATAAGAAATATTTTTTCTACAATTTTTTTACCTTTTTCCTAAATAAATTGTTATTATTTCTCAATGTAATCAAGTCTAAATGTCTTTAATATAATTTATAATAACTCCAAGTATTAATAAAACTATTATTGTTGTAAAAACCAGAATTACTTCTCTTCTAATTGGTTCCCAAATCAATTTACCATTTATTTTATTGTATATTGAAATAATAATTAATGCCGCAACAGATAAATATAATGTCAATACTGCTGTTATAACCGAAATGTAATTAATTGCAAAGGAAGAAATAACATCTGTTGCCAATGTCATACAGCAGCAAATCAATAACAAAGAAATTGAAATGTATTGTAAAATTCTTACGATGAATTTTATCGTCTTAAAATCTTTTGGATACTTAATAATATCTTTCATAATAAGCTTTTTATTGTCTAATATAAGTAACATTTTCGTTAGAAACTTTTGAAATTGAAATAAAGTAACAACACCAATAAGCAAAAAAGACTATTTTTAATTTTTAAAATGAGTCATCTTGAAAAACATTACAGAAGAAACACTACAAGAAACCTTAAAAGAAGCTGCCTCTGCTTTAATAGCAATGGCAGGAAATTCCTGCTGGAATAACATTTCTCAAAATACCACCTATATAATTTCTGAAATCGTTAGTGACGGACAGAATTTTTTTGACAAGAGAATTACAAGAAAAAAAGCAACCGAAAGAAAAACACCAAAATCACTAGAAGAAATAGTAATTGAATTAAGGACTTTATATAAAGATTTTTATGATCTTAATTTTTACATCTATAAAAGCTCAAAGGATAATACAATTATTGAAATCCAATATTATTCGAAGTTATCACTAAATCCCGATTTTTACGAAACAGTTAAAGATAATGAGCCTTTATTACATTATAAAATCGGAATTCCACCCTATGCAAGAGATAAGAAGAAATACGATGTCAACTGGGAATTGGGCGGCATTCGGTACAATTGGAATACATTTTTGTATCGGCTCAAATTTAAATATAAGTTCAGAAAGAGGTTAAAAAAATATAGCTAAACGCTTTGGAAAAATTCTACCCACAAATTAATTCATATATTCGTTATAAGAAAACTCTTTAAAAGCATTGATTCTTATCAGACTCCAAAACCCGGAGTATTAATTAAACAAGCATAAAATCTTTTATGAAAAACATTATTTTATTTCTTTTCTTACTATTTACCAGTGCAAATTTATTTGCTCAGGATTTTGACAAACTAAAACTTAAAGAAGAACAGATCCCTAAAGATTATTCTCTGACCGAAAAATCTAAATGTATCTCAATACAGGCGTGCACATTTTACAAAAACCCTGATATGTATGCTGCTTTTATTGGAAAAGTAAAACATAAAGAAATTCAAAATTTTGAAAATAAAAAAGATGCCGGAAGCATCATGTATTTTGAATTTGAAAATGATTTTCAAATGCAGGGTTTCCTCGAAGGATTGCTTTGGGGCGGAAAAAAATCTAGTCCGGAACATCCGGAAGAATTTTTCGTGTCAAAGAATATATTAATTATATGGAGTTTATCTCAAAAGAGTCCGCTCAAAGAAATATCTAAAACCAAAATTGAATTAGAATTAAAGTAATATTTGCAATTTTAGATTGACTAATATGCCAGAAATAAAAGAGCACATCAAAACACAATCAGAATTGATAGTAAAAATGTTTAAAGAAGATGGATTTAATGTTGATGAAACAATAAGCAGCATTATTGAAATAGATCGTTTCTTGGATGAAAACACAGAAAATGGCGAGCCTAAAAAAGATGGGCGATTGCATGGTGTAGATTTTAAAACTATTCTTTTTTCGATTGGCTCGTATCTTGGCGAAATAATAATAAAAAATGTAAATGGCGCTCAATGGATAACCAATGATCAAGAACTGCAAGATGGAGATTTGTTATTAAAATTACCAAATGGAATAGAAATCAAACCTGTCCAAAAAGTTATAAAACGATTTCAAAACGGAAAAAGCGAAGCAGTCTATCCTTATGTTTATAACCTTGTAAAAGATTTTATAAATGAGCCTTTTAAAATAAACGCCACACTTCCTAAGTACCGCAAAGTAAACTTTGAAAAGATTAATATCAGAAAAATAGATTCTAAAAATTATAAATTAAACGAAGATTACATCTTTTCTTATGATTTTTTCGGCCACCATACCGACAATATATCTAGCGCAGGAATATACATTAATCTAATTTTTGAGTGTAAAGTTGATATAAGCTTTCGCAAAAAAAATCTAGAAACAGTATCAAGACAATTTGAATGTGAAGTACCCACTGAAATTAAAAGTAAGCTTTCAGAAATATTAAATCTTGATTACATCACGTTAAAACATTATTATTCGCATATTTTCCTTGAAGGTTTTAGTACAAAGGATTATGTTATCAATCACAATGGTGTTTCTCACAATGCCAGTATAGGAACTTTGCTAAAAAAACTGGAAGCTGAAAATGACTCTGAAAAATTATTTTTTGATTTGACTGAACTTATAAAAAAATGGCAGGAAGAAATTTATCACGAGTTATCAAATCAATAGAAACGCATTATCATAAAACAAATGAAAAGAATTCTAATACTATTTTTATTTTTTAATCTCATTAAAGGTAATGCACAAATATTAAAAGACTGCTCTACATGTGCTGTAAAAATCATTAAAACAGAAGAAATTAAAGATTTAAGCATAGATGAAATAAGATTATTATCTAATGAAATTTTTGCCAGAAATGGCTATGAATTTGAGAACTCTAGATTTCAAAATTATTTTCAAAGTCTTCCTTGGTACAAATCAAAAGGCAATAATAAAAATATTGTTTTGAAAGATATAGAAAATCAAAACATAAAAGTACTGCAAGAACAAACAAAGCTGTTAAAAGCCGAGCAAAATGAAATTATAAAGCAGCTTAAAGAATTTAAAAATTTAGTTTTAGCCAATAAAATTGACGATCTTAAGCTAAAATTTGGTTTCATTTACGAAGAACAATACGGAAGTGAAAATGCTGTTTTATTAAAAAAAATATTTAGCAAAATTGATCTTGCAGATATTAATTATTATAAAAGTAAAGGTCTAAACAGCGTAACGACAGATAATGGTTTTGTAAAAATTCTTTATGAAATAACTATAGAAAAGAAAGAAATCAACATTTATTACAATTATATGAGTCATTCTAAAATAATTAAAGACTTTGATCAATACACTGATTATCATTCTGAAGAAGAATATATGTATAACTGGCAATTTCAGTTTAAGGGCAACAAACTTAAATTTATAAGATTGGCTATTGCGGGATAATAAAAGCCCCATAAGATGGAGCTTTTATTTATAATATCCGGAAAGAAAATCAGATTTACAGTTTTAATCCATTTTTTTCCATCTCAAATTTTCCAAAAATAAGTTCGCAATTACAGCAATACAAATACAGAAAATAAATATAATCAAATGTGTCTGCCCTAATCGTCGCTGATCAACCACATAAATTATACTCATTGATATAACCAATGAATATAGAAATGATACAATCTTAAATTGTTTATTTCTGAGTATCAAGAATAAGGCATTAGAACCAAATATAACTGCCACAGCCAGCAAAGCTCTATTGTGGCCAAATACTCCTGATAGTAAAATAGTGTAGCTTACTATATAAATAAAAATAAAAAAAAGTATTTCAATAAAAACTCTCGAAAAAACACTTTTTTCGTTGTCTTCAGGCTGAATCTCCTCCTTTTTCTTTTCTGGATCAATTTCTAAAATCTCATCTAAGTTTTTCATTTTAAACTATTTTTGATTTTTATAAAGTACAGCAAAGAATAATACTAAACACAGACTTCCAAATATACCACTTGCGTAATTTAAATAATTAAAAAGTGTAATTCCCATTGGAATTTTTGTCATTTGGTAAAAACCCCAAACGCCTAAAAGCGTTTGTAGTGAAAATGCTATAATAGCTAGTAAAGTGGTATTTTTTAAATTCATTTAATTTTGTTTTGGTTAATATTAATTTGTTTTCCGTGCTAATATAGAATTAATTATATCATGGTAATCATAAAGTAAAAAAAACTATTTTAGTTGTATACAATTACAAAGTTGAACTCAAAATTAATAATTCCAAAAGCATTCATTTTTACGTTTTAATTCCATTATATTAACTTCCAAATAAGCAACCATTTAAAATGTATCGTTTAATACTATTTATACTTCTAATCTCACTAACTGCCAAAAGCCAGAAAAAAGTAAACGGCCTGGAAAAATTAGTTGATCAAACGCGCACTATCATGAGCGAAAAACAGCTGAAAGATTATTTTATATTCACCAGAAGTAATTATTCAATTATTGACCAGGTAACTGTTTCCGATCAAGGGGAAGAAATAAAGCGAGAATCTCAGTCAGCTAATAATTTTCAAGCATACATTTTTTGGAAAGAAAATTCGAAATGTTTTATAAAGCTGGTAAATATGAATTTTGAATATCAGCCTGTTGAAATTAAGGATTGTGAATTCTTAAAATTGGATACTAAAACAATAAATAAAATTTGCAAAGAAAATGTATTACCGCTAATAGAAAGAGATCATGGCAGAGAAGTAATGGTGGACATACCAAATCATTACGATATTAAGTTTTACTTTACTGAAGGAAGTTCGAAGGATTTTCCGGATTTCTATTTAGACGAATTAAGCAAGAAAAATGTGAATTACGCAAAAAATAGTAAACTGCAAATTTTTAAACTATATCAAGCTTGCAAAAAAATAATAGATGAGAATCAAAATAAAATTAACATAAAGCAATAAAAAAGCACTAAAGAAATAGGATCACCAGTATGAATAATGGCTAAATAAAATTATTATGGCAGATAAAAACACTCTATTAGTAACTGAACACATCAATAATATTGAAAATCCGAACAAAGATATTATTCAGAAATTAAGAGAAATTTTTCTGAGTTCAGATCAAGAAATTGCAGAACATATCAAATGGAATTCACCAAGTTTTTTCTACACAGGAAAAATGAAGGAATTTGATCCCAAAGAATACAAACGTGATCTGGCTGTAATTAATTTACATCGTGATAAAATACTAGTCGTTTTTCCAACTGGAAATAAAATTGATGCACAAATTGGCTTAAAAGGAAAAGATTATCCTGACGGAAGAAAGATTGTAGAAATTGAAAGCTCAGAAGACTTATATAAAAAAGAACAATTATTAATTGAAGGTATTAAAAATTGGATTTCGCAGATCGAAAAATAACCATTTGTTTTTAAGAAAGATATTAACTAATTACAAAAGCTGAAGTCAAATTATATCATGAAAAAATTATTTATTATCTGTTTTTTAATCTGTATGTCGTGCACAGAAGAAAAAAAACATTCAAAAGTTATTATTCTACAGCCCTTGGGAAGTTTCGAATCAAAATCTACAAATGAAGTATTAGAAAAAATAAAAAAAATAAATCCAAATGTTATCGTAAGAAAAGCAATAGATTTTCCTTTAAACTCATATTATAAACCAAATAATAGATTTCGTGCCGACAGCATAATAAAGTCTTTAAAAGCCCAAATCGGTGAAGATTCAGTTATTGTAGCACTATCAAATAAAGATATAAGTACAACAAAAGGTAAAATAAAGGATTGGGGCATAATGGGATTGGGTTATCATCCCGGAAGAGCTTGTATTATTTCTAATTTTAGATTGTCTAAAAAAAACAAAAAAGAACAGTTTTACAAAGTCGTCTTACATGAACTTGGTCATACCGAAGGTTTGCCGCATTGCAAAATAAAAACATGCTTAATGAGAGACGCTGAAGGGGGGAATCCAATTGATGATGAAATAGACTTTTGCAAAAACTGCCGTAGTTTTTTGAAATCTAAAAATTGGAAATAATATTTAATTCCCATCTTCTGGATAAAACATTTTAGTAAAAAGAACCTGAAATAAATAAGCAACAATTAAACAAACACCAAACATAATGACACCATCTGCAATACGCTTTTTCCTTGTCATTTTCTTCATCTAGTTCGTTTCTTTCCAGTCACTGTTTGCACTCTTTATTCTGCTGTATTCTCGTCATATCCTGCAACAATAAGTTTTATGATCTCATTTTCCAAGAGATAATTTATCTTTTAAATAATCGCCTCAACTATATCTGCCATTGCTGTTCAGAAAGCTTATTTTTTTTCCATTACTAACGATGATAAAATACCGGAATAATTCTTTTGACTAATATAAATTAGGTACACCTTTTAATTAGAAAATTTTTCTTAAGGTTGTAATAGATTTATTCTTTCTTAAAAGTCTTATAAAACAAAACACCCTGTTTCAGAAGAAACAGGGTG
>NZ_MUHF01000006.1 GCF_002217435.1 Flavobacterium reichenbachii | reverse complement strand
CTTTGCGGTTAATCAGCCCCATTTTCAAGTCAAAAGTAAAATGATCTGCCGGAACTTCGTGCATGAATTTATCAAAGATAATCAGGAACAATCTAAACTGATTTTGCAGTGGTTTTTGATCTTCTTTATAATTTTCAAAAAACAGCTTTGACAAGATTTTATAATGTTTAATTCTTTTCTCTCCCACATCAACAACAGCTAGTTCATCAGCACTTCTAAAACGATAAAAATCAACAAGCAAATCGTATCCAGTCCAATTTAGATCTTGTTTTTTGATTTTATTCTCTGCCAAAGATTTTTCTAGTTTTATTTGAGTCTCAGACCATTCTTTATTGTAATTGGCTTTGTTTTTTAAAAGTTCACTATAATCTTTATCCGATTTTATATTGGCCAGAAGCAGTAAATCTTCTGCCGAAACATTCAAAATAAAATCCTTGAAAGAATTTGGCCAATCGTCTTTTAGAAAACGCAGACGAACCAATTCCTTCAAATGGAAATCGGTAAAATCATGATAATTTTTAGTCTGCAGAATATCCTTATTCCAAATATCCTTAGTTTTTTGAGCTTCTAAAAATTGATATTCCATTTTATACAAATCAAAAAGTTCGTTGAATCCCGGCACTTTATCAATTGTAATTGTTTGTATATCTACTACATTATCTTTTTTAAACGTCAGTAATTTGTAAGCAGGAATATAAGCAGCCAAAGACGGCGTCTGGATATTGACCAAAGTATTTCCTTTTGCTGTTTTTCTAATTCCCGTATCGTTAATATGCATATGACCTCCAAAATGAATTTTCAATCCTGCATCTGCAAAGGTCTGTGCAACTTCTTCGGTAGGAACTCGGTTCAATTGCCATTTGTTGGGACCTAATAATTCTTTTATTTCAGCAGATGCATCATCATTAAAATCAATCATAGGAAAATGACTGAAAGCAATCAGCGTTTTGCCTTGTTTTTCTGCTTCACGCGAAATATCCTCAACCCATTTAATTAGATGTTTTTTATTCGAAAGCACATTATTATATCCTGTACTTGCCTCAGAATAGTTTTTAGAATCTTTGGTGTCTGATGTTGCATTTTTCTTCGGAATATACACATTCCCATCAATTGCCATCAGCCAGATTCCTTCTACAGGTTCAACAACGTAGCTTACATCCGGCACTTCATAACCCGGTGCTACTTCATAAACTCTTTTAGATAACTGCGCACTTTCTTCCGCTTTCGTGAAAGTATAATTCTGGCTCGTATAAGTTGAAAATGGAGTTGCCCAGAATTTGTATTTTTTATTAGGATGAAAACCAAAGTTTTTAAGATGATCCGTAATTTCTAAATAACCCATTTTTGCAATATCTGCCGTAATCACAACTGGGTTTTCTAAAGCCAAATTAGGCTGGTAAAGTCCGTCTTTACTATAAATAGGCTGACTTTTACCGTCTTTTCCTAAAAAATCTTCTTTGCCCGATTCCTGTGCAAATGGTCCAACGGGATCGTGATTTCCTGTAGTTATAAAAAATTCTATACCATATTTTTTGCTGTATTGGTCTAATATTTTTTCCAGACCTTTTACATGTATCGGCTGTCCATCGTCTGTATAATCTCCGGGAAGCGCTGCATATTTTATTTTTCGCCTGGCGATATCTTCAAGAGCGGCAATAAAGGCAAAATAGTTTTCATTAAAAATTCTGGTAGAATGCAATTGTGAAGCCATTGTTCTCACTAATACATGTTTTCCCGTTTTGGGATTTAAAATGCCTTTGTATTCATTATCCGAAAAAGTTCCGAACAAATCCTGCAAATGCACATCAGACAAAAAAGCAATTTGAGTGCCTTCTATTTTTTTAGCTTTTTGTGCCGAAATACTTAGGTGGAAGAAAATAAAAAATGAAAAAATATAGAGCGGTGTAATTCTTAATTTCATAGGTATTAAACTTTATCAAAATGGGATTATCAAAAGTTTTGAAGCTTTTAATATACAGCAAGTGTATTGATTTTATCCCAAAAATAGTTTATCGTATTGTTATGGAATAATAATATTTTTACCCGTTAAGTATAATTAGCAAAAAAATAATTTAACACATAGAAACATAGATTTTAAAATATTTAGAAAAGATAATTTTAAAAAATCTTGATTTCACACATAGTAATAAACGCCTTTTATAAGTTTACAAAATCTATCCCGTCCCGAAGTTTCGGGATCGGGACTATGTTTTAATGTGCTGAATATAATTACATCCAACGGATTGTTTTAAGATTATATCAAAAAAGAAGGCTGCCATTTCTGACAGCCTGCAATTACATTAAAACCTAAAATTTAATGCATCTAAAACCATTATGGCAAATGGGTTAGCTATTTTTTGATAAATCGTTTAATGGTTCGTTTTCCTTCCTTTTCAAAAACAATAAAATAAACACCTTGTCTTAAATTCGAAACGTTCAGACTGTTTTCGTTTACTTTTTGAGATCCGACAATTACACCTTGAGAATCCACTACATTAAGATTTCCTCCAGATACATCTGACGTGAAAAATAAAGTTTCTGAAACTGGATTTGGATATACATTTAAAGCCGCAATTGGTGTTTCTTCTTCAATAACTTTTGAAGCTGCTGCTGCATTGCCAATTTTGGTAATTCGAATCCAGTTAATGTTCATTCCGGTATTTTGAATGTAGATTCCGAAATTGTAGGTTCCTGCATTTACACTTACCGTCTGAGTAACGGTCTGCCAGTTCTGCCAGCCTCCTGTATTTGGAATATCAACGTTTCCTAAAATAATGGTTCCTCCGTTTAAATCAGAAGATAATCTTCCGCCGGTAACGCCGCTTGCGACTCTGTATTCGATTAAATACGAACCTGTTGTTGGAAAATTAATATTGTTGTACGCCAGCCAGTCACCCGTTTCAGTGTAACCCACGTTTGAACCTCCGTCTGTATCTGTAGTCGCTTCTACCTGAATACCACTCATGGAAGCATAATCTTCGGCCTGAATTAAAGTTGATGTCTGAGCAGAAGTTGTAGAAATTAGTTTCCATTGTCCGCAAGTCTGACCATTGTCGTCCCATTGCTGTACATTACCGCCATTAGCGGTACTTGATCCGGCAACCTCAACAATTCTGCCGCTGTGGCGTGCTATAATTTTATAAAAGCCATCGCCTGCTGCAACTAAAATAAACTGCTGATTTGTAGTTCCGTTGTACGGATACTGCTCTACATTGGCACCATTTGCTTTATTAAAATTATTGACATCTATAGACTGCCCGCTGTGGTTGGCAATAATTTTATACAAACCATCGCCTAAATGTGTAAAGGTAAATTTTTGGTTGTTTGCGCCATTGGCTGTTCCCTGCGCAATGTTGCCTCCGTTGGACAAACTTGCATTCCAAACATCCATATTGAGTGCGCTGTTACGGTTTTGCAAAAAGAAAGTCTGGTTTCCTAGAGTCGTAACTCCGTTTGCAATAATACGAATCGAACTCACTTTATCATTCCACGTTGTGTTTAAACAGGAATTATCAGAATTAATTACTGTTGAAGTTCCTGCAAAATTATCATCCTGATACAAGATTGCCTGAAATCCCTGCGTAACTTTAAGCGACGAAATATCATCATTTAAAACGCCTAAAGAATTTAAACGTGCCAGATTATAATCTCCAATCGTTAATCCGCCAGAGAATCCGGTATAATTACAATCTTTATAAACTGTAATTACATCTGTAGAAGGACTGATATTTCCTCCCGGCGGAATTGTCCCGGTAATCGAATAACTGCCGATAGAACCGTAAGCCGAATAACCGCCGCTGCCTGCATTTCCTGCACCGCTGCCGTCTACACCAATATAATATTTACCAGCCGGAAGATTAACACTCATAAAAGCATTTAAAGCAAATGGATCTGAATTCCAATACGCTCCCATTTCTGCTCCTGCAGAATTATACAATCTGATTACTAGATGCAGATTTCCATCTCTGCTGACAGTATTAGCATTAACAGCAACATTTCCGCCACCCGTTGTAAAACTGAAAAAATCATAATCGGCTTCGCTCGAAATAATTCCGTTTTTCTGATTGATCTGTCCGCTTGCATTATAATCTAAAGTGGCTGCAGCAGCTGTAGTATTTCCGTAATCGTCTCCACGGTATCCAACTCCAAATTTAGCACTGGCAATTATTGCCACATCATCCTGTTTGTTGTTGGCATTATTGTATTCGCCTTTGCTCCATTGTACAACTGGTCTGTAATAACCTGCACCCATAATTGGCGCCCAAGAAGTTCCGTCTAAGCCTATAAAATAATCTTCGGCAGGACTTGTGCGTCCGTCGTGACCAAGGTCAAAAGTATGTCCGACCTCATGCGAAGATGCATCGCCGCCTGATTTTCCAGAAGTAACAAATACCCAGCACGGCACATCATTATCCCAGTTAAAAGAGCCAATATAAGCAACACCTCCTGCACCCGGAGCTGCAGTATTTGTTGGCGTTACCACTACGCGCATTCTTCTGTTTCTTGGGTAAGAATTAAAAACGGCTTCATTTGTCGTAACGTTTACATTAAAAGGGCGATAATCTTCAGAGACCACTTCCCAATGCTGCTGTACCGCTGCATCACTCATTCCAGATGCCGCTGCATTTATGGCATTTCCGTTATTCCAAAGATTTCCTGCAGGCATATTGTAACCGTCAAAATCAAGCATTACACAGCCTGCTGCGCCCGGTAAACTTTGAAGATTTAAAAGCGCTGGCGCGATTGCTGCAGCTGCTGTTGTTTTTGCTGCTGCATTTGTTTTGGATGGCACATTTTTATAATCAAGACAAATCAAAGTATTGATGTCTACTTTTTTTACATACGCATTTCCTTGTGCATCAGAATAATATTTGTAAGCTTCTTTTGTTTTTTTTAGAAGAATATGACCTTCCAGAGTTTTATCTTTCACTTTGATATAAAAAGAAGATTCTGCAATGTTTTTAATTTCTCCAATTAAAAATTCAGTTGTCACATCAGATTCTTTATAGTTTACTTTTCCACTGAAACTCTTTGAATTTTCCGCCTGAAGCAAAACTGTTTTTTCTGCATTTTTTGAGGTTGACGAAGTGGTTTGTTCTTTTCGTAGGTTATCCAAGAACGTTTTACTAGAACCTAAAGAAGTCTGTGCCGCTGCAAAACTGCAGAAAGCAAGAAACATAAGGAATGTTAAGGTAAATCTGTAATTGTTATTCATATTAATTTGGGGATTAAAAGGGTTACAATTTGAGTTGATGTTTTTTTAAACACATAGAAACATAGATTTTTGCTTTTACAAAAAAGTAATCTTAAAAAACTATTTTTTAAACATAGTGAGACGTGACAAACTATGATTCGCCTTTATCCAGAAAGAAAAGCTATGTCTCTATGTGCCAATAAAAGTTATTTTTTGATAAAACGTCTCACAGTTTTGATTCCGTTTTTTTCTACTGAAATCAGATAGATCCCGCTTTTCAATGTAGAAACATCAATACTGTTGTTTGCCGCTGTCTGCGAAGAAACCACTGCGCCGCCTTGAGTATCAATAATATCTACATTTCCTCCAGAAACTTCTGCACTAAAGAAAAGCTGGCTTTCTGTTGGATTGGGATAAATATTCAGACTTTCGATTTTATCTAAAGCAGCCGATTTCGCAGCCAAAGCAGCACCAGATTTAGTGATTTTAAACCAATTGAGATTAACGCCTGTATTTTGAATGTATATTCCAAAATTATACGTTCCTGCATTTACATTAACGGTCTGCGAAACGGTCTGCCAATTTTGCCATCCTCCTGTATTGGGAACATCTACATTGCCAAGCTGAATCGTTCCTGCATTTAAATCTGAAGATAATCTGGCTCCAGAAACTGCACTTGCCACTCTGTATTCAATTGTATAAGTCCCAGAAGTTGGAAAATTGATGTTGTAATACGCCATCCAGTCTCCGGTATCGCAATAACCAACATTTAATCCTCCGCCAGTGTCTGTTGTAGCTTCTGTCTGTACACCATTCATTGCTGAGTAATTTTCGGCTTGAATTACATTTCCTGCTGGGGGCTGACTTCCTGTAATGACCTGATTGATTGCTGTAAGCAGAGATTTTGAACCTGCTGCGTCTTGAGATAATTCCCAAATCATAACACCGCCTGCATTCTGAATTGCAAATGTTGTCTTTTGTTTAATTGTTGGAATTCCGTTATAATAAATTGTATTAGCAACCTGATCCTGATTTTCTGCTCCCGGATATTGATTTACAATATTAGCATAAGAAATTCCCTGATTGGCAGAAGCTCCAAAACCATATCCGTAAAACGGAACTCCTATAATAGCTTTACTGGCTGGCAATCCTCTTCCTGTCCAGTAATTAAACTGATTTACCGCCATACTGTAAGGAGAATGCTGTCCCGGAGTTCCAGGTGCCCACGGTCCTGTTGCGTCATAAGCCATAATATTAATCCAGTCGTAAGCTGCAAAAGTAGATACGGGCACATTTGCACCGCCATAGCCTTCTGAAAGTGCTGCTGTAATTAACTTTCCGTTTGCATGAAGTTTGTTTGCCAATGCAATTACAAAACCTCCATAGTCTCCGTTAATTGCCGGGCCTTCTAAATCTACATCGACTCCGTCAAAATTATGAGCAACAACATAATCGTAGATTTTTTGTATAAATGCGGTTCTGTTTGCCGGAGTAATCAGATTGAAATAATTGTCGCGAATGGCACCTCCTTCAGAAATTGCGCCTCCTCCAAGAGAAACAAAAACTTTTACATTCTGAGCGTGTGCCGTATTTATAATCGCATTATTTCCAGAATTAAAAGTTAGATAGCCGCTCGCATCGGGATTTTCAAAGGCAATATTTATGTGCGTTAATTTACTGTACTGAATTGTGCTCGAAAAAGAATTCAAATCAATCCAGTTAGGAACATAAGCGATTACTTTCTTTTGTGCTGCAGTGTAATTAAAAATGCACAACATTAAAATGAGAATCCATTTTACCGACATTCTTCTGTAATTGTCTTTCATAATGTTTTGTTTTAATAGGTTAATTGGGGGATTGAAATTTTAGACTTTAGATTGCTTTGAATCGGAATTTGGCATCAATAGTATCAAAGCCAAATTCCAATCTAAAGCCTAAAATTTAAATTATTTTTTAATGAAACGTTTGATGGTTTTTGTGCCGTCTTTTTCAAAAACAATAAAATAGATTCCTTTTTTCAAATGCGAAACATCAATACTTTTTCCATTGATTTGGTTAGAAGAAACTGCACTTCCTGATTGTGCATCTACTATTTTTACATTTCCTCCAGAAAGATCTGCAGTTAAATAAAGTGTGCTTTCTACCGGACTTGGATAAATGTTTAATGCTGTTGCAGCAGGTTCTTCTTCCACAGTTTGAACAGAAGCTGTTTTCGCTGCAGCGTTCCCCACTTTAGTTATTTTGATCCAATTGATGTTCATTCCGGTATTTTGAATGTAGATTCCGAAATTGTATGTTCCGGCATTTACGTTTACGGTTTGAGAAACAGTCTGCCAGTTTTGCCATCCGCCTGTATTGGGAATATCAACGCTTCCTAAAACAATTGCACCAGCATTAAGATCAGATGATAATTTACCGCCTGTAACACCGCTTGCTACTCTATATTCAATTAAATAAGAACCTGTTATTGGAAAATTGATACTGTTATAGGCCAACCAATCACCTGTTTCGGTGTAACCAACATTAGAGCCTCCTCCTGTATCTGTTGTGGTTTCTACCTGAATGCCGCTCATGGATGTATAATCTTCGGCCTGAATTAAAACAGAAGCCTGAGAAGATGATGCGGGAACTAATTTCCATTGTCCGCAAGTCTGATTGTTGTTGTCCCATTGCTGCACAATAGCACCAGATGCTGTGCTTGCTCCGGCAACTTCCACTATTCTTCCGCTGTGACGGGCAACAATTTTATAAAAGCCATCGCCAGTACTAACTAAAATAAACTGCTGATTTGTAGTTGCATTGTACGGATATTGCTCTACACGTGCGCCATTAGCTTTATTGAAATTATTTACATCCAGAGACTGACCACTATGATTGGCAATAATTTTATAAAGTCCGTCTCCTAAATGTGTTAAAGTAAATTTCTGATTGTTTGCCGAGTTCAAAGCACCTTGATTTACACCTGCTCCGTTTGCTAAGCTCGCATTCCAGACATCCATGTAGAGATTACTATTTCTGTTTTGCAAAAAGAAAGTCTGATTTCCTAAAGTGGTTGTACCGTTTGCCAGAATTCTAATAGACGTTACTTTGTCGTTCCACGTTGCGTTTAAACAAGAATTATCAGCATTAATTACCGTTGAAGTTCCGGTAAAATTATCATCCTGATATAAAATTGCCTGATAACCTTGTGTGATTTTAAGCGAAGATATATCATCATTTAAAACTCCTAAAGAATTTAAACGCGCCAGATTATAATCTCCAATAGTTAGTCCGCCAGAAAATCCAGTATAATTACAATCTTTATAAACCGTAATTACATCTGTAGATGCCGGAACAGAAGGAACGGTTCCTGCATAACCTCCAAAAACAGCAATAACTTTTGTTGGTTGCGGCGAATGAAGCGACGGCGATTGATCTGCAACATCATCATAAGCAAATCCATATGCCAGATTGTCGATATTGATTCCTGGTAAATGCCAGAATTTAGAATAATGATTCGTTGGGTTTACCTGATAATATTTTGATGCATCATACCAGTTTTGCTGCCCCGGATTTGGTGTAGTCGTATTTACAACATGACGGTTTATGGCTGCGGTTAACTGCGACTGAATTACAAGATCTAAATCTCCGTCGACCAATCTTCTGTCCAGCACACCTTTTCCTTCAAGTGCTTCCTGAGTGGTCGGTCGGTTTTGTACGCGTCCGGTTCTTCCTGTAAAACCTCCCGACTGCCCAACCATTTCTAGTTGTTCGCCAATAACTCTTCCTTTAAAAACTCCGGCATCTCCGGCATAAAAGATTAAATCTTCATTTTTATATTTGTTCCAGATAGCATCAATGTAGGATTTTAAATAATTTGCATAAGCTCCGGTTCCATCTGCAAAAGCTGCAGTTTTAGAAGGAGCTGTAATTTCGCCTGTGGTTTCGTTTACACAACCTTGAAATTCTGCCGGAACATTGGCTTTAAAAGCGGCTACGATATCGGCATGTTTTTTTAAGTCTCCTACTTTCTTTTGGTAACCATTGGCGCCAAATAATTCAAGTCCCATTGGGTATTTATAAGAATCCACTCTTGTTGGATTTCCAAAGAAACCGTACTGATTATTAGTCAATTCGATCATTTCATATAAAATACCTTGATTAGGATCTGTCGCGTTTTGTGCGTTTGGCGATGCATATCCCGAAGGAGCTCCATTAGCACCAAAAAAATAAAAATACAGCTGCTGTCCTTTTGAGATAAAAACCCTGCATCCTGCAATTAAAGGCAGTGTAAAAGTTTTGTTAGGAATCTCACTCAGTTTTGTAAAACAAGCTGCATACTTTGAGTTTTGGCCAGGTCCTGTATTACCGCCATAAGTGGGTCCAGTAACGGTGTTGTAAGAAGCATTCATTGGTAATACCTGACTGGTTTTGGCATTTACCCAAACATGATTTCCTGTTGTGTAATCGATCCCGACAATCGCTACATACAATTCGTTATCATTAAAAGTCGAAGTATTACTAATTGTAAAAGGTACGGGACCTTGTCCGTACATTAGATTTGAAAACACTAAAAAAAGTGCTGACAAAATTGAAAATCTCTGAAGTCGATTTTTTTTCATATCTAAATAATTTGGGGTTACGTAAATAGATTCAAACAAAGTCATCATATCATGACTTCATTATCTGTCAGTAATTGGATCTGACATAAAGCTGGGATTGTAGTGTGTTATGAGAAAGCGGGTAAAAAAAGAGTCATTCTGTTTCATTTTTTAGTTTTTTATATTAGTAAATAGTATTCCGTTATAAAAAATGCTTTGTAAAAAATAGATTATATTTTTACATAACAACAACGCAATATTAACTAATAAATCAGGCAAGACTTACATTTTTGGTTACGGTTTGACTACGGTACTTACAAAAAAATGTAATAAATAGCCGTCAAAAAGCGTAAAACTACTTGAGATTTTACTTAATAATTAAAAACTAGAAATTAAGGATGAATTCGGTTATGTTTGCCTCAGAAGGAAGCTGTAACTTTTTGCGGATGCGATATCGGGTATCTTCTACACCTCGAACAGAAATTCCCAAAAGAGGTGCAATTTCTTTTGTATTGAAGTTCATTCTCAGATACGCGCACAATCGCATATCGCGAGGTGTGAGTTCTGGATAACTTGTTTTTAACCGCTGGATAAAATTATCATGAAGCTGATTGAAAATTTCTTCAAATTCGTTCCAATGCTTGTCTCCCTGTAATTCATGATCGATTAATTTATTGATTTTATTCAGTAAACTAAAATTTACATTCGGATCATTTTTCTTATCAATCTGTCCAATCAGCTCTTTTATCGAAAGCAGGATTTCGTTTAAATGAATGAGGTTTACGGTATTCGACGCCACTTTGGCATTTTTGAGATTGATCGTTGCTTCTAGATTCTCCCGCATGATCGCCATATTTTCCTGTTCCAATACCAGTTTTTGTTCGTTTAGTGCAGCTCGATTATGAAGCAGTTCTTTTTCCTGACTCAGAATTAATTGTTTACGATCGCGTTCTGCCAGATTTTTTTGGTATTTAATAATCTTATAAATTAAAATTCCAAAAAGTATCACATACAAAATATAAGCCCATAATGTTCTATACCAAGGCGGTAGAATTTCAAAACGAAAAACTGCTTCTTCGCTCACTACATCGTAAATATTTTTTGCCCTTACATGAAAAACATATTCGTTTTCGGGTAGATTAGTATATTCTTTTTCGGTTTGAAGACTGTATTCTGACCATTTTGGTTCAAAACCTTCCAGCCAGTATTCGTACTTTGTAGCATCTGGCTCGTCAAAAAAAAGCGATGCAAAAGAAAAGTGAAGTGCATTATTGGAGTAAGGTATAACAGCAGATAATTTATCTTCTGCAGCACCTGTTTTACTTGGAAGCGCTTCATATCGACTGGAAAAAAGCAGACTGTCTTTGGGAAAAAAGCTTTTAACTTCTGAAATGACCGCTTTATATTTCGTTTGATATTTCTTCTTTTGAACAGAACTATAATGAATTAATCCATCCTGTGTCCCAAAAAACACATCTCCGGTTTTTGTCGTTTGAATATTTTCGAAACCGGGAACATATAAATATCTGAGTTTTCTAAACGAAAGTTCCTCAACATCAAAACGGTCGTTGGCATGTTTAGATATTTTTCCGGTATTTTCGCCAGACACGAACCAGATATTATTTTGATCATCCGGTTTAAGAAGACGAATATGATTTTCCTGTCCAAGATATTTCTTAAACAAAGGATCCGGAATCATTTTCTTCGAAGCCGGATTTTGTTTGTAAACTCCTTTTGTCGTTCCAAAAAGTATTTGATCATCAACTTTAAAAGTATTCAGAAACAAACTCGACGGAAAACCATTTTTCTGATTGTAAAACCGAACTTCAGAAACGGCATCAAGTGTTTTATTAAATTTAAGTTTAAAAATTCCTTTGTAACCGTGAGCAATCCAAATACTTCCATCTTTATCCGTTTCGATGATTCTGCTGCTTTCATCAAAACCTTTTATTTTATGCTGATACACCCACGATCCGTTGCTTTTTTTTAGAAGATATAATCCTTTGTAACCTCCGGCAAGCAATAAATCGGGTTGATTCGGAATCAAAACACCTTTCCATGCGCCGTCTATTTTGGCTGTCGCTTTCGCGGAATTACCTTTGACTTCAAAAATTCCGTTTTTCTCAAAAGCCAAAAGTGAATTGCCAAACACTCCGATATTCCAGACATTTTCGGACATTCCTGCAACATGCTCAAAATGTACGTTTTCTCTTTTTCCGTTTTTGTAATCTTCCCAATCGAGCCAGAATAAACCATTGTCTGTGCCGACATATAATTTATTCTGATAAATCTGGCTGCAGTAGATTCTGGTTTCTGAATTTGAACTGTCCAAAATTCTCGACAAAGGCGAAGAAATCTGTATCAGAGAAATTCCTTCTTTGAGTGTTACCCATAAATTGCCTTCTTTATCCGTTTTAAGATTCGTCACATAATTATGCTGCAGTCCGGTCTGCCTGCTGATATGCTGTATTAAATGTCCTGAACCGTCTATAACTATCAAACCCGACTGGCGTGTCCCAATTCCAATATATCCATCAGAAAACCGAATTGCAACCGAAATTTGATTTCGTTTCAGTACATCATCTGCTTCGGTTATGAAGGGCGTGATCTGGTTATCTTTATAAATAAAAAGTCCGTCTTTTTGTGTGAGTAATAAAAGACCGTTTTTAACTCCGAATATCTTTCTAATTTTCATTCCGGCAAACTTTTCAGCCTCTACAACAGGAATCAGGTTGTCATTTTTTAAGTGGAGTAAACCTTTTGCATTATCTATAACGTAGATTTCGTTATTGACTTCAAATAAATCTTCAAAATTTGCCTCAGACTTTAAAACTTTAATTTGACCATTTCTGTATATAAAGATTCCTTCATTAGAAAAGAAAATCACTTCGTTTTTGTAAATAATAGTATGAAAAACGTCTCCAAAATTTCGAGCAGAAACTGGAAGCAGTTTTACCAGAGAAGTGTATTGATATTGTCCGTTTGGTAACTGAGATGCACAGCCAAAATCACCTTGCGCACCCACGTATATTTTGTCATTTTTATCGATGACCATCGAGCGGACCATACTTTTATTTTGGGGCTGCGTTACAATACTCCACCGGACACCGTCAAACTGCATGATTCCAAAATGATTCGCAAAAAACATCATGCCTTTTGAATCTTGCAAAACATCCCAATTTTCTGAAGCCGATTTATAAATCTTCGGACTATAATTGGTGATAAAAGGAACTCCAATCTTTTTTATTTGAGCATTTAGATCTGGATAAATAAGCGATACTAATAGAACTAAAATTCTAATTACAAATTTCGTCATTTTGTTTCTGTATGTAGGTTACTTGTGATTATTGGGAAATCACAAACTGAAAATAATCCTTTGGGAAAAATCATTTTTCAGGTAAAACCATTCGATTCTTCAAGCAAATGCTTATTAATTTGATATTATTAATAGCTCAAAAAAGAGAATGTCGAAACTCAAATATATAAAAATTTATTTTAATGTAACAAATTACATTAAAATTAGATAATTTGATAATGTGGTAATTAGATATTTATGAATTAGATTAAAATTGAAGCTTCTTGCTTAGCTCTTCATAACTGCTAAAAAGAATTGCTCCTTCTTCTTCCAGATCTTTGTTGTTAAAACCATTTGCAAAACCATATACTTTAAATCCGCCGTTTATACCTGCTTTTACACCAGCTTTACTGTCTTCTAAAACGATGCAGTCTTTTACATCAAAGCCCATTTCTTTTGCAGCATGCAGAAATATTCCTGGTTCTGGTTTCCAGCTGTTTATCTGATATGAACTGAATATTTTATTTTCGAATTTATCCAGCAGACCTGACACTTCAAGGTTTAAACGGATTTTTTCTACTGGTCCGCTGGAAGCGACACAATACGGAATTTGCAGTTTTTCTATAAAATCGACAACACCTTCCATTGGTTTTACCTGAGTTTTAAAAGCCTCGAAGCTTTTTTGGCGGTATTCTTCCTCAAAAGTATCAGGAAGTTTGTGTTCGATAGTTTCTTCAATATGTCTAAAACAATCTTTTAGATTTCGACCGTTAAAATTACGGTACGCCTCTTCGATTTCCATTTTAAAACCGTATTCTGATGCCATGGAAAGCAATATTCCGTTACCAATTTTTTCAGTATCGACTAAAACTCCATCACAATCAAAAATAATACATTTAACTTTCATAGTGGTTATTTACATTAAATCAAACTGCTTTCTAAAGTGCAGCATGATATAGAGGTAAATTACGAATTATTTTATAAAAAGCATTTATTTAAAGTGAAGATGAAATTTTTGAAACCATTTGAACAATAAAATCAGCTTGTGCCGGATTTATTTTTTTGAGTGCATCGGCTGTCTGAAACCACTCTGCCCTGTCAATTTCGGGAAAATTTTGAAGTTTTCCAGATTTGGGAGGCCATTCCATTTCAAAATCATTGCTCTTTATTAAAGTTTCATCAAGCTCAAATTCTACTGCCCAGACATAAACTATTTTACCCGATTTAAGCTTTACGTATTCCAATTTAATAAAATCACCATCGACCTCAAAACCAGTTTCTTCTTTAAACTCCCGAATCGCAGCATCTAGCGCATCTTCATCTTCTGTAAATTCCCCTTTCGGAATAGACCAGCTTTCTAAATCTTTATTTTTCCAGAAAGGTCCGCCGGGATGAACCAAAAGGAAAAATATGGTTTTGTCTACAAATTTATATACTAATATACCTGCGCTTTGTTTCATCTTATTGTCATTTAATATTTAAAGATAAGCTTTTCTTTATTAACTATTTTATTCCTTCATTATCAAACTATTGTACAAAATCACTCCTATTCTGTATTCGTATTTAATTTTTGATTTGTAATTTTATAAAATCCTATCAAACCCATTTTAAAAAATTAAAATAATCTATTTTGAAAAAACATCTTTTAATTATAACCATTCTCACAGTCAATTTTTCCGGCTTTTCTCAAAGTAAAATCATTACCGTAACAAACAATTTGGCCGTTGATCGAGAATTTGAAACTATTGAATTAACTAAAAAAACTTTGGGATTAACTGCTACTGCTAAACTCGAAGATTATACTGTAAAAGAAATTAGTACCAATTCGTTTCTAGAAACGCAGACAGTCGATAATGACGGCGACGGAAGTGCCGACATACTGCTGTTTCAGCCCAAAATAAAAGCTTTTTCTAAACAGGATTTTGAAGTTTTGCCAGGGACAAATCCTTCTTCATCAAAAACTGTCAATTGTTATTCTCGTTTTGTCCCAGAACGTACAGACGATTATGCCTGGGAAAATAACAAAGTCGCTTTTAGAACTTACGGACCTGTGGCGCAAAAAATGGTAGAAGACAAAATTGCAGGCGGTACGCTGACCAGCGGTATCGATGCCTGGCTGAAAAGAGTCGAGTATCCAATTATTAATAAATGGTACGAAAAAGCAACTAACGGAACGGGAACGTATCATAAAGATACTGGCGAAGGTTTGGATAATTTTCATGTAGGAGACAGCCGCGGTATTGGAGGAATTGCCGTAAAAGCAGATGGAAAATATTATTTCTCTAAGAATTTCGTCAGCTGGAAAACCATTACAACCGGGCCGATCAGAACAAGTTTTATTTTAACCTACGCCGATTGGGATGCGAAAGGCAATAAAATAACCGAATCAAAATTGATTAGTTTAGATTACGGAAGTTATCTCTCTCGATTTGAAATCCATATTACCGGAACAAAAAGTATTGCTGCCGGAATTACGCTTCACGATAAAAAAGGAACTACGGGAACAAATTTAAAACAAGGCTGGCTGAGTTATTGGGAACCAATTGACGATTCTGAAATTGGATTGGGATTAATTGCGCCAAAAAACACTTTAAAAAGCATTGATAATCATGTTACAGATGAAAAAGATCTGAGCAATCTTTACGGAAATATCGATGTCAAAAATAATAAAGCGATATACTATGCAGGCTTTGGATGGAAAAAAGGAAGTCCGTTTCAAAATCAACAAGAATGGGAAAAATATTTGAGCTCTTTTGCTGAAAAGGTTAATAATCCATTGATGGTAAAAATTAAGAAGCAGCATTAAACCTAGCCATGGAATATTAGAATTAATTCTTTGCAGGAGAATAATTCTCTTTCAAAATAATCTCCAGCGGAATATAATGTGTCTTTTCTGTTTCTTCCTGAAGAACCAGTTTTTTGTACAAATAAGTAATTCCCATATACCCTTGATCTTCTGGTCTTTGATTTATCAAAAAGTCAATTATGCCTTTGTTTAGATATTCGATGTTTTCTTTCAACAAATCATAACCAATAATACGAACTCCTTTTATATTGTTTTTTTCAAGAAATCCAGCGACAATATAGGCTCTTGAGTTCGGAACAAAAATGCTGTTAATTCCTGAAAACATGTCTAATGTCAGCTGATCAAATCCGGAATCTTTAATTGTTATCTCTGAAAATTTAAAATTTGTAAGCTCTTCATGATCTTTAAAAAAAGAATAAAATCCATCTATACGCTGTAAGTAGACAGAAGTGCTTTCTATTTCCCTGGTAATTTTACAAATTAAAATATGTCTTTTGTTTTTTACCGCAAAGCTGCTAAGCCTGCCTGCCAGATAACCGCTCTGAAAGGCATCCTGCCCTACATAAGCGTGTTTACTTTCAGAATCAATATTAGAATCAATCATTACAACGGGTATATTTCTTTTTTCATATTCCTGTAAAAAATGAATCGATTCTTCATGAAAAATTGGTGCAAAGAGCAAAGCATCACAGTCAAATTCTAAAACTTTTTGGACTGTTTTCTTAAAAGAAACTTCATTAAAATCATAAAAAAAATAATCTAATACGACTCCAAATTTGCTAAATTCCAATACAGCTTTTTCTATTCCGATAATCTGGCTTTTCCAATATTCCAGCTTTTCATACTGAGGCAAAAAAACGGCAAAACGAAACTTCTTATTCAGCGCAAGATTACTTGCAAGAATATTTCTTTTATAACCGTATTTTTCAATTATAGCATTTACCTTATCCACATTTTCCTGAGCAACCTGCCCGCGGTTATGAATAATTCTGTCAACGGTTCCCATAGAAACGCCGGCTAATTCTGCAATTTTTTTTATCGTTATGATATTGATTCTTTTTAAGTTAATTAAATAAAAAGTTCGCTTTTAAATTCATTATTTTTGGCTAAGATAAGTTGTTTTGCTTTACTTTTATATACATTTGTATAAATTCCGTGTACGCACACGCAAACTCATTCAAACCAAAAAATAAAAATATATGATCGTAGATTCGTTACATAATGCGGCTAAATATTACAGTCTGCATCCTAATTTTAAAAAAGCTTTTGATTATGTAAATCAAAATGATATTGAATCTCTTGAGCCGGGCGCTTTTGAAATTACAGAAGGTTTAAAAATAATCGTTATTCATGGCGAAGGCGCATCACGAGAAGAAAGCATAAAAGGTTTTGAGTGTCATGATAAAAACATCGATATTCAAATTTCTATAAAAGGTGCCGAAACTTTTGCATGGAAACCAAGAGAAAAATGCGTCAGCCCAAATGGAGCTTACAGCGATGAGAAAGACGTTCGTTTTTTTCATGATAAACCTGATATGTTTTTTGAACTGCAGGAAAAACAATTTGCCATTTTATATCCCGAAGATGTGCACGCCGCAATGATTGGCAGCGGACTTCTTAAAAAAATTGTCTTTAAAGTAAAAATTTAAGCAAAAACAAAAGTTATGAGCACTATTCAAAAAAGTATCGAAGTAATTGTAAATCAAGGAATGCTTCCTTTGTATTTTAATGCAGACGAAAATAAAAGTATTGCCGTTTTAAAAGCACTTTATAATGTTGGAATACAAGCGGTAGAATATACCAGCAGAGGTCCGGAAGCAGTTTCTAACTTCAAAAAAATGGTCGAAATAAGAAATGCTGAATTACCGGGAATGCTTTTAGGAATTGGCACCATCAAAAATTTAGCGCAGGCAGAAACTTTTTACGAAGCCGGAGCTGACTTTTTTATAAGTCCGGGTTTTGTTCCTGAAGTTGCAGCTTTCCTCATAGGCAAAGAGGTTTTGTATGCTCCCGGATGTATGACGCCGACCGAAATAATAACTGCAGAAAATGCCGGAGTACAGTTTATTAAACTGTTTCCAGGCAATATTTTAGGTCCGGATTTTATGAGCGGCATCAAAGATATTTTTCCGAACTTGATTTTTATGCCAACCGGCGGTGTTGATACTACTTTACAAAGTATTCAAAGCTGGTTTACAGCTGGAGTTTCTGCTGTGGGAATGGGAAGCAAATTAATCAGTAAAAAAGTAATGGATTATGAAGCTTACGACACCATCGAAAAAGAAACCAAAAGAGTTTTGGAATTAATTGAAACCATTAGAAAAAAATAATTACAGCTCTTTATCACAAACTATCTAACACACACAAACTATAAATTTAAATGGATTCAATTTTTAATCTAAAAGGAAAAATAGCACTTATTACAGGAGGAGCGGGAGTTTTAGGAAGTAATTTTGCAAACGTTTTGGCTAAACAAGGCGTAATTACAGGAATCGTTTCTCAGTCTATTGAAAAAGCAGAAAAGACAGTAAAAACAATCGAAAGCAATGGCGGACAAGCATTTGCAATTCAGGCGAATGTTTTAAATAAGGAAGAATTAGAAAAAGCCAGAGATTTTATTGTAGAAAAATACGGTCGTCTTGATATTCTAATCAATGCAGCAGGCGGAAATATGCCCGGTGCAACAATTACTCCAGATCAGGCAGTTTATGATATGAAAACAGAAGACTTACAAAAGGTTATCGATTTGAATATTATTGGAACAATGCTTCCGTCTCAAGTTTTTTCGGAACTTTTTGCTAAACAGAAAACTGGAAATATCATCAATATTTCGTCTGCATCTGCGCAAAGACCTTTAACAAGAGTTGTGGGGTATTCTGCTTCTAAAGCGGCTATTGATAATTTTACACAATGGATGGCGGTTGAATTAGCCCAAAAATATGGAGAAGGAATTCGTGTAAATGCTATCTCGCCCGGCTTTTTTATTGGCGAACAAAACAGAGCTTTACTGCTTACTCCAGAAGGAAAATTAACTCCAAGAGGCGAAAAAATTATCGACCATACGCCAATGGGAAGATTTGGAACTCCCGAAGATATTGACGGTGCACTTTTATTTTTATGCAGCGATATGTCTAAATTCGTAACGGGAACGATCTTAAAAGTAGACGGCGGATTTGCTGCTACAAGTATTTAAAATTTCTCTCTTCCTGAAAGGTTTTGAAAACCTTGCAGGTATTTTGCTTATAATAATAGTATATAATTTAAACCTACAAGGTTTTAAAAACCTTGCAGGAACTAAAACATAAAAAATGGAACAAACATTAAGATGGTTCGGACCAAATGATCCTGTTTCTTTACAAGATATTGCACAAACCGGAGCAACCGGAATTGTAACGGCACTGCACCATATACCAAATGGACAAGTCTGGACAATTGAAGAAATTATAAAAAGAAAAGTAGAAATCGAACATCAGAACGGCGATCCTAAAAAAGGAGCTTCGGGTTTGACCTGGTCTGTTGTAGAAAGTATTCCGGTACATGAAGACATTAAAAAACAAACTGGAAACTACCTTCAATACATTGAAAATTATAAAGAAAGTATTAGAAACTTAGCTTTGTGCGGGATCAAATGCGTTTGTTATAATTTCATGCCTGTTTTAGACTGGTCAAGAACTGATCTTTCTTATGAACTTGCAGACGGATCAAAAGCACTTCGATTTGATATTAATGCTTTTGCGGCCTTTGAATTGTTTATTTTGAAAAGACCGGGAGCAGAAAAAGAATATTCGCAGGAACAAACTCAAAAAGCAAAAACCTATTTTGAAGCCATGACTGCTGAAGATAAAATTAAATTACAGCAAAATATTCTGGCCGGACTTCCTGGTGCCGAAGAAGCTTATTCTGTTGAAGATTTTCTGGTTACTCTGAGCGGTTATAACCATATTGACAGACAAGCATTAAAGGATAATCTTTTCTTCTTTTTAAAAGAAATTATTCCGGTTGCAGAAAGCAAAGGAGTTTTAATGGCGATTCATCCTGACGATCCTCCCTACCCGATTTTGGGTCTTCCAAGAGTGGTAAGTACTGAAGAAGATTTAATAGAATTAATGAATGCAGCGCCTTCGCAGTCAAACGGATTTACAATGTGCACCGGTTCGTATGGCGTGCGCGCTGATAATGATCTGCCGGGAATTGTGAGACGTCATGGCGATAAGATGAATTTTATTCACTTAAGAAGTACAGAAAGAGATGCTGAAGGCAGTTTTTACGAAGCCAATCATTTGGAAGGCGATGTAGATATGTACGAAGTCGTAAAAGCAATTATTGAAGTTGAAAAAAGAAACAACAGTACCCTGCCGATGCGCCCGGATCACGGACACCAAATGCTCGATGATTTAAAGAAAAAAACAAATCCGGGTTATTCTGGAATTGGCCGTTTAAGAGGTTTAGCCGAACTAAGAGGCCTTGAAATGGGAATAAAAAAATCTTTATAGATTTAGTTTTCAACCTAAAATATTAAACAGAGACACCGTTTTAAAAACTATTTCGCTTTTTTAAGATCGTGTCTCTGTTTTCAATTCAGATTAAATTGTGAGCTGACCACTTGCAATCATTACCAAAAAACAAAATGCTGCAAACTACTAACTATCATGACTATCAAAAACAAACCAACCGGAAAATACCGCCGGACCTTTTGCGGTATTTTTATAAGTTTTATTTTTATTCCGCTGCACATAAACAGCCAGGAATTACCTAAAATTCTAAATGCAAAACAAAAATCTGCGACCGACTATTTACCAGATTTTAGTTACGCAGGATATCATTTTGGAGAAACCAATCTTCCTGACTTTCAAGGAAAAATAATAAACGCTGTCGATTTTGGCTTAAAAGCAGATGACAATCTTGACGATTCTAAAGCTTTATTAAAAGCAATAAAAGCAGCAAATGAAACCAAGGGAAATGTGATTCTTCAATTGCCTTCGGGAAGAATTATTTTGAGTGAAATTTTATATATCGAAAGAAGTAATTTTGTCTTAAGAGGCACTTCATCTGCAGAAAACGGAACAGAAATTTACTGCCCAAGACCTTTGATGTATCTAAAAGATCCAGAATCTCTGGCAGAACTTCGGGAATATCTTACCACTTTTGACAAAAGACAACGCGAACCAGAAAATAATGTAGACTTACCTTTCTCGCAATACGCGTGGTCGGGCGGTTTTATCTGGACACAGGTTCCTAACGAACGCGTAAAATCGTATTTGGATCAATATGAACCAACGCCAAATATTTTAGCCAAAGTCAGTACGGGAAATATGGGCGAACATAGTATTACGGTTTCTGAAATAAAAAACCTCAAAATCGGAGATATCGTAGAATTGCAGTTATTCAATAAAGAAGGCGAAAATGGTGAAATCATTGCCGATTTATACAAGGGTGCAAAAGTAAAGCCGGGTTCGCATCATTGGAAATTTCCAAAATTGCCAATCGTGAGACAACAAGTTGAAATCACTAAAATAGCTGGTTCTAAAATCACCATAAAAACACCTTTGACTATTTCTATAAAGCCAGTTTATCAGGCGCAGTTAGTAGAATGGAAACATTTAAATGAAGTCGGAATTGAACATCTTCGTTTTACTTTTCCTGATATTCCCAGAATAGCGCATCATGTTGAACCTGGCAATAATGCTGTTTTTCTAACTCGCCTTTTTAACAGCTGGGTAAAAGATGTGAAAATTACAAACGCTGACAGCGGGATTCTAGCCGAAGAAATTTCGAATATAACCATAGAAGATATTATTACTGACGGAACTCATCTTGCACATTATACCGTAACTCTAGGCGGTGTTCACAATGTGCTGGTTAAGAATCTGAAAATTTACAATAAAGCTGTTCATCCTTTGAGTTTTAATACTTTTGCGACCAAAAACGTATATCAAAACTGTGAGATTTTTGCAGATCCTCTTTTAGATCAGCATTCAGGAGCAAATCATCAAAATTTATTTGATCACATTACGGTTCATTTCACCGCTGATAAAAACAATAGTTATGCTCTTTTTGGCGGCGGCGGTGCTGATTACTGGAAGCCTTCTCACGGACCGTTCAGTACTTTTTGGAATCTGAATGTTCAGGTTTCCAATCCTTCTGATAAAACAATTTTATTGTACGGAATGAAAGATGGCGCTCTTGCCCGAATAATCGGCGTGAATGGAAATGCTAAATTCGATGTAAAATACGATCCCGATCCTTATATTGAATTTCTGAATACATCAATGGAAAAAATTCCATCATTGTATGATTACCAACTTCAAAAACGATTAAAAAATTAATTTAAACACATAGAAACATAGTTTTTTAGAATGTTTAAAAAGGCGTTTCACTCGCATGAACAAACATAGACTTAACGCTTACCTGTGTGTAGAAAACTAGTTTTTTCGATTAGCTAATTTTAAAAGAAAAATCTATGTTTCTATGTATTTAAATATTTGCAACAGTTTAAATTAATCTCGAAAAGTCGCGAAGAACAAAAACTTTGAACCTTTATTCCTTTGTCCCTTTGCACCTTAAAAACAACGCTATGAAATACAAAATAGCCTTTCTATTAATCGTATCTGTTTTGGGGAATATATTTTCCCAAAATAAATATCGGCTAAAAAACATTTCTACAACCGACGGACTTTCGCAGAGTTCTGTTATTGCGATTCATCAGGATAAATTTGGGCAGATGTGGTTTGGTACGCGCGACGGACTCAATAAATACGACGGAAGCAGATTTACTATTTTTAGAAATGATGTCAATAATAAATTCTCAATCAGTAATAATGATATTTTAGCTATTGAAGAAGATCAGTCAGGAAAAATCTGGGTGGGAACTTATAATGGATTAAATTGTTATAATCCTGTTTCTAATACTTTTACAAGATACCTACATACCAAAGCCAACCACACAATAAGTAATAACGCCGTGTGGAGCATTAAAGAAATTGATGGCGAAATGTGGTTTGGAACCTCAAAAGGATTAACAATTTTCAATAAAAAAACAAACCAATTTACCTCAGTTTTTCATTCGGATACTGATCAGTCTACACTTCCGAGTAATAACATTCTTAGTATTTTAAAAACAAAAAAAGGCCAGATCTGGATTGGAACTACAAAAGGTTTATGTGAACTTGTAAGTAGAAAAAACGGGAAATTTTCTTTTAAAAATTATCCATTAAATACAATTGATTTTCTAAACGTTCAAGCCTTAAAAGAAGATAATGACGGCAGTTTATGGGTTGGAACCAAAAACAAAGGACTTTTAAAACTGGATGTAAAATCAAATCGTTTTATTTCTTTTTTATCGATTCAGAAGTACAAAGAAATCAACACAGACATTCGTTCTCTTGCAATAGACCATCAGGGTTCTTTATGGATTGGCGCTTACGACGGTATTTATATTTATGGAAAAGACCGAAGTCTTCAAAAAATAAACAACAGCAATAACAGCACCGGAATCGACAAAGTAAAATCGGTTTTTATAGATAAAAAAGGCTCGGTCTGGATTGGCTGTTATTACAAAGGCGTGAATATTTGGGACATTTCAAATGTCAATTTTTCCAATTACAATCAGAATTCTAAAAAAATTCCGATGAGTTTTGATGTTGTCAGTTCTATCATCACAGATCAAAATCAGAATATTTATTTTGGAACCGAAGGCGGCGGTATTACAATCTTTAACAGAAATACAGAAAACACAACTTACATCAACAGTAAAACCGGACAAACTGCCAAAAACGATATCAAATCGATGTGCCTGGCCGGAAATATTTTATGGATTGGTACTTTTTCCAAAGGTTTATCGGCGTATAATACTTCGACAAAAAAAATCGAAGACAGCCGAATTTCTTCTGATTTAAATAACCTTTTAAAAGAATCCGGCGTTTATTCGATAAAAGCAGAAGGAAATGAAACGATCTGGATTGGCACTTTTGGCAAAGGCTTGATTCGATACAACACCGTTTTAAAAACCTATCAGATTATCGAAAATGACACATCCAAACCTAATTTTTTAACCAATACAATTGTCCGCACCATTTTAATAGACCCAAATAAAGGCGCTTGGATTGGTACGCAAAACGGCTTAAATTATATTCCGCTGCAAAATTTTAATCCGAATAAATATAACATTAAACATTACTTTTTTGATCACGCCTCTTTATCCGGAGATGATATTTTGACGCTGTTTCAGGACAGTCAAAAGAAAATCTGGGTCGGGACAAAAGCAAAAGGTCTTCATTATTTTGACGGAAAAAAATTTAACAAAATCAATTTAAAAGTCGGAAATGCGGTCATCACCTCGATTCATTCTATTTTGGAAGACAACGATAAAAACCTCTGGATCAGCACCAATCAAGGAATCATTAAATACAGCACCAGTCTGAAGACGATTGTTATTTACGATCAGAAAGACGGTTTGGCGAGCAATGAATTTAATGATAATGCTGCATTAAAACTCGATTCAAATCAATTTTACTTTGGAAGTCCTTCTGGCGCAACATTTTTTGATGCGAAGAAAATCTCTTTAAATCAATATGCTCCACAGGTTTTAATTACCAATTTGAAAATTAAAAATGAAACTATTGATCCGAATCACAGTGAAAAAATCCTCGAAAAAAGTATTGGATACACCAAAACCATTACGCTGGATTACGACAAAGCCAATTTTACGATAAGTTTTGCCATTCCAAATTACATTCGATCCAAAAACAATCAATACAGTTATCGCTTAACAGGCTTAGAAAATAACTGGACGACAACAAAAAATACAGAAGCAATTTTTGCCATTCAGAATCCGGGAACTTACGTTTTTGAAGTTCGCGGCGCAAACAATGACGGCGTCTGGAATCCAACTCCAACCTCGCTTACAGTGGTGGTAAAACCCGCGCCATGGCGAAGCGTATGGGCATTTTTATTGTACGGAATTACGATTGGTTTAGGTTTGTACGGCCTGATCTGGATTATGAAATCGAAAGCACGGCTGAAACAAAAATTAGAATTAGAATACTTAGAATCCAAGCGCACAGAAGAAAACAACATTGCAAAATTAGATTTCTTTACTAATATTTCGCACGAATTCAGAACTCCGCTGACTTTAATTCTGGGTCCTTTACAGCAAATTTTAGCCAATTATAACGGCACTAACGAAATGTACAAAAAACTGCTGGTTATAGAAGGAAGCGCCAATCATCTTTTAAGCCTCATTAACCGCTTAATGGATTTCAGAAAACTTGAAAATCATCAGGTTACGCTGGAATCTGCTAACGGAAATATCGTAAAATTTACCAGAGAAATCTTTTTATCTTTTATTGAATATGCCAAAGACGGAGGTTATAATTATACTTTTGAAGCCGATGAAGAGGAAATTTTGGTTTATTTTGACCGATATAAACTAGAGCGTGTTTTTTATAATTTAATCTCAAATGCTTTTAGATATACGCCAAAAGGCGGCGACATTCATTTTCAAATTTCACGAAATGATACAAACATTCTTATCGCTGTAGAAGATTCGGGAGTTGGAATTTCGGCGGCACATATTGATAAAATTTTCGATTTGTTTTTTGAAGTTCCGATGCACAATAACATTCAGGAAAATTATAATAAAGGAACCGGAATTGGATTATCTATTGTAAAAAACATTGTCAAACTGCATAAAGGAAGCATCGATGTTGTCAATAAGCCAACCGGAGGCGTTGTGTTTACGGTTACGCTTCCGTTAGGAAAAGAACATCTTTTGGAAACTGAAATTATTCAGGATTTTAAAATCAGCGATGATATAGAACAATATACGTCACAGCTCGAAACCACCGAAATTACAGAACCGGAAGATATTGATGATTTTGTGGTCAATGCAGAAAAACAAACCATTCTGATTGTAGAAGATCATAAAGTACTGCGTACGTTTATGAAAAATTTACTCAAGCAAGACTACAATATTATTGAAGCTGAAAATGGAAAAACCGCGCTTGAAAAAGCTTTAAAACATCTTCCGAATTTAATTATCAGCGATGTCATTATGCCCGAAATGGTAGGAACCGAACTTTGTTCTAAAATAAAAGAGAATTTAAAAACAAGTCATATTCCGGTAATTCTGCTGACTTCCAGAACTTCGCTGGTGTATAAATTTGAAGGTTTAGAAAGCGGCGCCGATGACTACATTAGTAAACCTTTCAATTTAATTGAATTTAAACTGCGTGTAAAAAATCTCTTGAATTCTACCGAACGTTTAAAAGCTAAATTTACAAGCGATGACAATTTTATTCCATCAGAAATAACAGTTTCTTCTCTGGACGAAGAACTGCTTAAAAAAGCATTCAAGATTGTAGAAGAAAACATTTCGAACGAGCATTTTGATATTCCGTTTTTCTGTTCAGAACTTGGCGTAAGCCGTACCATGTTATTTCTAAAAGTAAAAGCCTGGACCAATTACACCCCAAACGAATTCATTCATGAAATCAGATTAAAACGTGCGGCTCAATTATTAGAACAAAATAAATTAACGGTTTCAGAAATTAGTTATAAAGTCGGTTTTAATAATCCCAAATACTTTAGTAAATGCTTCCAGAAAAAATATGGCGAGACTCCATCTCAATTTGCCGATAAATTTTTCAAATCTTCTGCTATAATTTAGCAAAGTCACTATTTTCAAGGCTTAAAAAAGGGTATCTGTATTTTTAGATACCCTTTTTTGTATTTCTATATCGTTTGCGCCCTATACATTTGTCGTATGAAAATCAAAAAAACAAAATTTTTATTACTGCAGATTCTATTTGTAATGGTCATAATAGGAATGAGTTTATTGCTTTTTTATTTTATCTAACATTAACCTTAAACCAAAAAATGAATGTTCACAAACCAAAAAATCAACTCGTTTAAATGGTGTTTGCTGGTGTATTTTTTACTAGCCAATATTGTTCTGAATGCACAGGAGAAAAAAGTCAGCGGAAAAGTTACTTCAAGCGAAGACTTACTCGGACTTCCTGGTGCCAATGTTTACATTAAAGGTTCTTCTGTTGGAGGATCTACAGATATGGATGGAAATTATAGTGTTTTTGTTTCTGAGAAAAATGCTGTGCTGGTTTTCAACTTTGTAGGTTTCCAGACGGTAGAAGTTCCTATTGGAAACAAAACTGTTATTAACGTAAGTTTAAAACCCGATACCAAAAATCTGGATGAAGTAATCGTAGTAGGTTACGGCACACGTAAAAAGAGTGATATTACGGGTTCTGTATCTTCTGTAACTGCAAAAGAATTAACTGCTTATCCTTTGCTAAATGCAGAACAAGCGCTTCAGGGACGTGCTGCGGGTGTAGCGGTACAGACCAATAACGGAGGCGAGCCCGGCGCTCCTGTAAAAATCAGAGTGCGCGGCGGAACGTCTATTAATGCCAGCGGTGATGCGCTTGTTGTCGTAGACGGTTTTGCAGGTGTCGCAATGCCTGCACCTCAGGATATTGCTTCTATAGAGGTTCTTAAAGATGCTTCTGCAACTGCCATTTACGGATCAAGAGGTTCTAACGGGGTAATTATGGTTACTACCAAAAAAGGAAAACCGGGAAAACCAGTAATCGAATTTGGCAATTCTACTTCTGTACAGTCTGTAAATAACAAATTGCATTTATTAAATGCGGACCAGTTTACGGCGTATAGAAAAAGTTTTACGACTCATACTCAGGGACCGGCAGATACAGACTGGCAGGATGTAATTTATCGTGACGGAATGATTTCGAATACAAATCTTTCCTTTTCAGGCGGATCTGATACCATGAGATATTATGTTTCTGGAAATTACTACAATCAGGATGGAGTTGTTATTAATTCAGGAATTGATAAATACACAATCGTCAGCAATCTTGAAGCTGATTTAAGTTCTAAGTTTAAAGTAGGTTTAAACACTTTTTCGAGCAAACAAAACAAAGAAGGAATTATCAGCCAGACGGGAGCCGGCGGTACTGGAGCTGCGGGTGTAATTGCTTCGGCTTACCGATTTATGCCCGACAAAGGAATTTATAATACAGATGGTACTTTTACCTCGACAGCGCCAATCGGTGATGATATTGACAATCCGTATGCAACGGCAATGGAGAATATTCTGGAAACGGTTTCGATCGTAAACAGAAACAATTTCTTTGCTTCTTATCAAATTACAAAAGATCTGAATTTTAAAACTACTTTAGGTTTAACCGATAATAATTCGCAGACCGGAAGATTTATTCCGTCTACTTTAATTGCCGGAAAAAACATTAAAGGAGAAGCTTCTGTAAACAATACTAGATTTTCTTCTTTCTTAACAGAGAATTATTTGACTTTTAAACGTGAAATTATCAGCAAAGGAATTCTGACCGTTTTGGGAGGTTACTCTTATCAAAAGAATAAAAACGAAAGTTCGTATGCTGCTTCTAGGGGATTTTTGACTAATACCAATTCATACCGCAATTTGGGCGCCGGAACAGTATTCTTAAAACCCGATTCTAATTTATCTGAAACCGAATTAATTTCTGCTTTCGGAAGATTGAATTTTGATTATGATGACAAATATTTATTAACCTTTACAGCCAGAAGAGACGGTTCTTCGAGTTTTAGTAAAAATTATAAATACGGAACTTTTCCTTCTGGAGCAATTGGATGGAACATCAGTAAAGAAAATTTCCTAAAGGATAATAAAACGGTTTCTAATCTAAAACTAAGAGCAAGTTACGGAGCCACAGGAAATCCTTCTATTGGCGCCTACTCTACACTTTCGAGATTTTCAGAAATTTACGATGTGAGCGGCGACGTAATTGTAAATGCCGTTCAACTGACATCCTTAGACAATCCGAATCTAAAATGGGAAACTTCCTATCAGCAGGATTACGGAATTGATTTAGGTTTGTTTGACAACAGAATCAGCATTACGGCAGATTATTATAAAACAATTACCAAAGATTTATTGTTCAACAGACCTTTACCAGGAGTTTCCGGAATTGCTTCGCAGCTTCAAAATGTGGGAGAATTAGAAAATAAAGGATGGGAATTAGGCATCAACACTAAAAATTTCACAGGAGCAGATTTTACATGGTCAACCAGTTTCAATATTTCTTCGAACAAAAATAAAGTTCTAAAATTAGCCGACAATAAAGACCTTTTAATCAACTCCACGCCGGGTCATTTCTTAGCAACAGATTCTCAGATTCTGAGAGTTGGACAGCCGGTAGGTTCTTTCTTCGGATTTATTTATGATGGTGTAATTCAGCAGGGACAAACTGTTTTGCCGGGGAATTTTGAAACGGCGCCGGGCGGTGAAAAATTTAAAGATGTAAACGGTGATGGTAAATTAGATTCGAACGATAAAACCATTATTGGGAATCCAAATCCAGATTTCATCTTCGGCTTCAATAATGATTTCACATACAAAAATATCGATTTAAACATTTTCTTTCAAGGTTCAGAAGGCAATCAGGTATTAAATTATACTTTGATGGAATTAGCATCAGGAAATAATAATGCCACAACAGAAGTTCTGGATGCCTGGACACCAACCAATACTGAAACCAACGTTCCTGCAAACGCGGCAAGAACCAAAAGAGTTACTTCAAGATTTGTGTATGATGCAAGTTACATTCGTCTAAAAAACATTTCGATTGGCTATAGTTTAAACGAAAAAATAGTTTCAAAAATGGGATTGAGTAAAGTTCGTTTTTACATCAGTGCACAAAATATCTGGACAATTACAGATTATCCGGGTTCAGATCCCGAAACGAGTTATCTGAATGACAGCAATGCCAGAAGTAACACCAACTTAGGTTTGGAATATGGAAGTTACCCAAATGTGAGAACCTTCACGTTCGGATTTAATGTAAAATTTTAGTTTAATACGATACTATTATGAAAAAATATATAGCTTTTCTTTTCTTAGGAATGTTCGCTTTAGGATGTTCAGATTTAGAAGAACATCCGGTGGGAGTTATTCGTCCCGAAAACTTTTTTAACAACACAGACGATTTGCAGGCGGCAGTAAACGGAAGTTTTGCCAACATTGCCCACAATAATTATTGGGGAAGAGAATTTACAATTGCGTTAATGCTTCGCGATGATATGGCAGATATTGGTGACAGAACTACACAAGCTGCGCGTATCGATGTAAATGATATGTCTATGAACGATACAAACGCACTTGTAGCAAACTTTTGGCCGCAGTCGTATGTCATTATAACAGCAGCAAATCAGGCTATCGAAGGTGCCAAAAAAACACCGGGAGATCCTGCAAAAGTAAATGCAATTGTCGCTCAGGCTTATTTTGCGAGAGCTTTTACATACTACCATTTGGTGCGTCTTTTTGGAGATATTCCGTACATTGATTTTATTGTAAATGATGTTTCTCAGGTTAATTCTTTAAAAAGAACAAAAGAAGCCGATGTTTATCCTAAAATCATAGCCGACTTAGAATTTGCAAAACAATGGCTGGAAGACAAACCAAAAGTAAAAGCCGTTCCCGGAAAAGGCACCGCCGCAGGATATCTGGCTTCTGTTTATTTAACTTTAGGAAATTATCAAAAAGCGTATGACGAAGCTAAATATGTGATTACAAATGAAGCAAAATTTGGTTTGGGATTAGATGCCGATTTTCAGGATTTATTTAACGCGACAAAAACAGCATCGCTAAAAGAGCCTTTATTTACAATTGACTTTAACAACTTAACATCAGGAAATTACGGTCAGGATTATACCGCATTTTTTACAGGATCCTTAAAAGATGACAGTTACAGTTACGGACAGGGATTTTCTGTTGCCGTACCTTCTTTAAAAGTATTCAACACGTGGGATCAAAGAGATTATAGAAGAGCTGTAAGTTTTGATACCATCATTAGAAAGAAAACCGGACCAGGCGGTTCTCTGCAGATTTATCCTTCAAGCGACAACGAAAAAGCACCTCGTCCGCATATTGCAAAATACTATCGTTTTCCCGGAAAAGCAGGTGCAAACGGAAGAACTTCTCAGCACAATTATATCACCATGCGTTTTGCAGAAGTACTGCTGACGGCTGCCGAAGCTCTAAACGAAATTACTCCCGGAACAACAGAAGCCGATGGTTATGTAAACCGTGTTCGCGCAAGAGCAAGAAACAAAGCAGGAAAACAGGTTTCTTTTCCTGCCAATGTAACGCCAGGTTTATCAAAAGCCGATTTTAGAAAAATGGTTATTGATGAAAGAAGATTAGAACTTGCATTTGAATACGTGAGATGGTACGACATTAAAAGGTTAAAAAATGGTCCGGAGGTATTTGGTCCGTCAGGTTTAGAACCGCATGCCAATTTTAATCCGGAAAAAGATTATTTATGGCCTTTGCCGGGAACAGAATTGGCTATTAATCCAAATTTAAAACCAAACAATCCTGGTTACTAAACAAGTAGATTAACTGGATACGTTTTTTTAACACATAGAAACATAGATTTTTTATTTCTGCTGAAGTTAGAGAATAAAAAATGACTCATCATTTAAACATAGCTATGTTTGTTTATAGAAAGTGAAGCGCCTTTCTACGCTTTGAAAACTATGTCTCTATGTGTTAAAATTTTTTCCCGTTGTAAAAACATTAGATTAATTAGTATGAATAAAGTTAGTTTCACTTTAATTCTAGGGTTTGCAGTGCTGGCAGCGTGCAAGCCCGGAATTAATAATTCTCAGACAAAAATTACCTCAAACGCCGATCATCTTCTGGAAAGCCGATACAAAATGCTATTGGATTATCCGGTAGATTCAATGTCGATGCCGAGAAGTATGACCATTAAAACAAATACTATAAAAAAAGTACCTTCAAAAGACTGGACAAGCGGTTTTTTTGCCGGAAATCTTTGGCAGTTGTACCGATTAACTGGAAATAAAGCTTATAAAATTCAAGCAGAAAAATGGACTCTCTTCAGCAAAAAAGAAAGCGTAAACAACGGTTCTCATGATGTAGGTTTTAAAGTATACTGCGCTTTTGGCGAAGGCCTTAAAGTCGAAAAAAACGCAGCCTACGAGAAAATCATAATCAGAGGAGCTGAAACTTTATGCTCTCGTTATAATGAAAAAACGGGCGCCATACGTTCTTGGGATTTTAATAAAGACATTTGGGATTATCCCGTTATCATCGATAATATGATGAATTTGGAATTGCTTTTTGAGGCATCAAAATTATCAGGAAACCCAAAATATCATGATATCGCAGTTAAACACGCCAATACCACTTTAAAAAATCAGTTTAGAGCAGACAACAGCTGTTATCACGTTATCGATTATAATCCCAATACAGGAGCTGTAAGAAAGAAAACTACTTTGCAGGGATATAATGATGACTCGGTTTGGGCACGCGGTCAGGCGTGGGCCGTTTACGGTTTTACTATGTCTTATCGATATACAAAAAATCAGTCGTATCTAAATCAGGCCGAAGCCACTGCACAATTTTTTATGACGAATAAAAATCTGCCTGAAGACGGAATTCCGTATTGGGATTTTAAAGATCCTAATATTCCAAATTCGGCACGCGATGTTTCTGCAGCAACAGTTATAGCTTCTGCTTTGTATGAACTTTACGGTTTTACTAAAAATAAAAATTATCTGGCTTATGCCGATAAAATAATCAACACCTTACACTCAGAGAACTACATATTAAACAAAGAAATCAACGCGCCTTTTATTCTGGATCACAGCACCGGAAACTGGCCAAAACATGACGAAATTGACGAACCTATAATCTATTCTGATTATTATTTTCTGGAAGCATTATTAAGAAAAAAAGACTTGTAATTTATGAGAAAACGATCCCGCAGCTATACGTCTTTCTTTGTTTTCATTTTTGTCTTTCAGTGTTGCCTGGGTACTATTTTTGCTCAGACTAATATGGATATGCGAACTAAAACAAACATCAATACGAATTGGCTTTATCTAGAAAACAACACCTCAGAGCTCAGCAAGGCTCAAAAAAACGCAGACTGGACTCCGATAAATTTACCGCACAGCTGGAACAGTGAAGATGCCACCGACTTAAATCCCGGTTACAGACGTGACGCAAGCTGGTATCAAAAAAAACTAAGTATAGCCAAAATAAACCCAAAGCAGCAGTATTTTTTATATTTTGAAGGATCTAATATCACCACAAAAGTTTATGTAAACGGCAGAGAAGCCGGCACTCATATTGGAGGTTATACTGGCTTCACTATTGATATTACGAATTTAATAAAAGAAGGAAGTAACGATATTTTTGTTCGGGTTGATAATAGTTATGATATTGAAATTATTCCGTCTCAAAAAAGTGACTTTTTTATTTATGGCGGCATCACGCGTGATGTCTGGTTGTTGACTAAATACAAAAACCATATTGCCAATTTAAAGATCACAACGCCGCAAGTTTCGGCAAAGAAAGCTTCTTTAAACATTCTTGCTTCGGTAATCAATATTGATAATGTAAAAGATTTATCATTAAATGTTACTTTAAAAAATCCGAAAGGAAAAAAAATAGCAGAAAAGACAGTTGCAGTTTCAGGAAAAACAGTAGATATTACATTCGAAAACATCCAAAACCCAGTTCTTTGGGATACAGAAAACCCTAATTTATATACTGTTACAACAATTTTATCAGAGAAAAACCAGATTAAAGACAGCATTAACGAAAAAGCAGGTTTCAGATGGTTTGAATTTAAAGATCACGGTCCGTTTTACCTTAACGGAAAAAGGCTTTTGCTTCGAGGTACACATCGTCATGAAGAGCAAGCCGGAGTTGGTGCAGCAATGTCAAACGCACAGCATCGTGCCGATATGGAACTGATTAAAAACATGGGAGCCAATTTTGTACGTCTGGCACATTATCCTCAGGATCCCGAAATTTATAAAGCATGTGATGAACTCGGGCTTTTGGTTTGGGATGAACTTCCGTGGTGCCGAGGCGGAATTGGCGATGAACTTTGGAAAACCAACACCAAAAATATGCTGGAAGAAATGATCACTCAAAATTACAATCATCCCAGCATTATTATCTGGTCTTTAGGCAATGAAATGAATTGGCTTCCGGATTTTCCAGATGGAGATAATACGGAGAAAACAAATGTCTTTTTAACAGAACTCAATGATATTGCACACAAACTGGATCCTACGCGAAAAACAGCAATCAGAAAATATTATGAAGGCTCGCATATTGTAGATGTTTTCTCGCCGTCTATTTGGTCCGGCTGGTATTCTGGAAGTTATAAGAGTTACCAAAAAGCGATTGATGTTTACAAAAAAGAATACAAACATTTTATTCACGCAGAATATGGAGGCGACAGCCATGTGGGACGTCACAGCGAAAATCCCGTAACCGGAGAAGGCGTTATAAAAGCAGAAGGCTGGGAAGAGGCGATTGTACAAACAAAAGTGGCCAATATTGCCCAGATTGGCGATTGGAGCGAAAATTATATCGTCGATTTATTTGACTGGCATCTGCATGTTTCTGAGAATGATCCTGCTTTTGTGGGCAACATTCAATGGGCTTTTAAGGATTTTGCGACACCATTGCGACCAGAAGATGATATTCCGTACATGAATCAAAAAGGGTTGGCAGATCGAAATGGAAATCCTAAAGATGCTTTTTATGTTTTTAAAAGTTATTGGAGCAAAGAACCTTTCACCTATATCGAATCACATACCTGGACAGATCGCCAAGGTCCCGAAAATACGCCACGAACAATCAGCGTTTTCAGTAATTGTGCGAAGGTTACGTTATTTCATCAGGGGAAATCTCTTGGAGAAAAACAGAGAAATCTTTCGCTATATCCCGCAAATGGCTTAACTTGGGATGTTAATTTTTTTAAAGGCGAAAATACACTGATTGCTATTGGAAAAACCCAAAACGGAAAAACGGTTTCTGATACTATAAAAGTTAATTACCGTTTCAATAAAAATGATACGGCGGTTTCCTTAAAATTATCATCAGAAAAAATGAAAAATGGTCATTATCTCGTAACAGCAATTGCTATTGACAACAATAATCTGCGCTGTCTGGATTATGAAGAAAGTGTTTATTTTCAATGTTTGAAAGGCGGGAAAACCATGAAAAATCAAGGAACACCAACAGGAAGTGAATCGATTAAAATGGCAAATGGAAAAGCATCGATAGAAGTTATTCCAAACGGTTCAAATACCCCGATTGAAATGACGGTTTTAAACCAGAGTTTTAAAGGAGAATATTTGAAAATTCCTGTTTATTAAGTTTTGTTTGATACTGATTGAGCATATTTTATAATTAGATTATCACTTATGAAGACTCTATTTTTTTACATGATTTTAGTACTAACCTGTTTTGCAGGCAATGCCCAAGTAACATTAAATGCTGACGGTCCAAATGGTATGGGAACTTATGAAACTATAACGGCTGTTTTATCACCCGCCGTACCGTTTGGTGCTGTCGAAGTTCCAGATTCTATACATCCTGAATTTGGACGCCATATTGTAAAAGTGTTTGATGCCGATCTAAAGAAAAATGTCTTTGAATTTTATTCTCACGTAAAATCGACACCACCGGACAATGAACCTGTTAAAGGCAAAACGGACAGACAGCGTGTAGAAATAAAATCGTACGCATCGTCTCCGGATAATGTAAAGGGAACTATTGGTGAGATTGTGCAGTATAAATGGCGTTTTAAAATTCCGAACGGGTTTAAACCTACAAATTATTTTACGCATATTCATCAGATAAAAGCTGTAGACGGCGACGATGCTCTTCCTTTATTTACTTTGACTTTAAGAAAAACGGCAAAAGGCATAAATAAATTAGAACTGATTTATGTAAAGAATCAAGCATCAAAAGCTATAAAATACCAAAATGTAAATATGTCTTTGTTTGAAGAAGTTTGGGTTGAAGCTGTAGAAACCATCACGGTTGGTTTACACGGAACTTATTCAATCATAATAAAAAAAGTACAGGACGGAACTGCATTGCTGAACTATAAAAACACTGATATTCAAACCATTCGTACTAAATATACATCAGAAAAAGGAATCGTTTATACTGCCAATTCATTCATTAGACCTAAATGGGGAATTTACCGCAGCTTAAAAGATATCGCAAATATGAAAGATGAATCTATCCGGTTTTCTGATTTCAGCATACAGGAATTAACTGCATTATCTAACGAATCTAACTAGAATTGAAACCACAAAATAAAATACAAATGAAGAAACTACTCCTCTGCTTACTAATAATCTTTTCGGTTTTTGGACAGGCTCAAGGCTTGATTTCAAATGTCCCGAACCGAAATACGACTTCCTTAAACGGTGTTTGGAATTACATTGTTGATCCTTACGAAACAGGTTATTACAGTTTTCACCACGATGTTTACGACAAACAGGCAAAGCCAAATAATGCTGCTTATTTTAATAATTACCACGCTGTAAACAAACAGGAATTGGTAGAATATGATTTTGATAAATCGCCAAAAATAAACATTCCCGGAGATTGGAATTCTCAGGTTCCTGAACTTAAATATTACGAAGGAAATGTGTGGTTCAAAAAGTCTTTTGATTATAATCTGACCGCAAAAAAACGTCTTTTTGTATACATTGGAGCGATCAATTATAAAGCAGATGTTTATTTGAACGGAAAAAAACTAGGAACTCATGAAGGAGGTTTTACACCTTTTAATTATGAAGTTACTTCTATCGTAAAGCCAAAAGACAATTATTTGGTTATTAAAGTTGATAATACGCGTCATAAAGAAGATGTTCCGACGATTAATACAGATTGGTGGAATTATGGCGGAATTACACGAGATGTTACTTTGATTGAAGAAGAAGCCTCTTTTGTAGAAGATTACATGATTCAATTAAACAAAAAAGATAAAAATAAAATTGCTGGTTTTATTAAAATCAACAATTTAACGGCGGGACAAAATCAGGCTTCGATTTCGATTCCGGAATTAAAGCTCAATTATAAAGGAAAAGTGAGTGCAGACGGAGTTTTAAATTTTGAAATTCCGGTAAAAAACGTTTCGTACTGGTCACCCGAGAATCCGAAATTATATGATGTTACAATTGATTTTAACGGACAAAAATTAAAAGACAATATTGGTTTCAGAACGATTGAAACTCAGGAAGACAAGATTTTATTAAATGGAAAACAAATCTTTTTGAGGGGAATTTCGATTCATGAAGAAAATGCAAAAGGAGGCCGTGCCAATTCTGAAGAAGATGCACTGCGTTTACTAAACTGGGCAAAAGAACTGGGCTGCAATTACGTTCGTCTGGCGCATTATCCGCACAATGAAAACATCATCAGAACGGCTGATAAAATGGGATTAATGGTTTGGGAAGAGATTCCCGTGTACTGGACTGTTGAGTTTACTAGAAAAGAAACTTACGATAATGCCCAAAATCAACTTACCTCAGCTATTACGAGAGATAAAAACAGAGCGTGTATCATCATTTGGTCAATGGCAAACGAAACGCCAATTTCTGACGCCAGAAATGAATTTATCAAAAATCTGGTTTCTCATACCAAATCGCTGGACAATACCAGATTAATCAGCGCTGCATTATTAACGCAGACCGACAGCGGATTTGGAACTATAAATGATGCTATTGGAGAATATCTGGATATTATTTCTTTTAATCAATATTTGGGCTGGTATGGCGGGAAACTGGAAGATGCCGAGAAAATATTCTGGAAAACCAAATACAATAAACCCGTAATTGTTTCTGAATTTGGAGGCGATGCTAAACAAGGTTTTCACGGAGAAAAAAACGAACGCTGGACAGAGGAATATCAGGAATATTTATACATTCAGAATCTTAAAATGATCGAAAAAATACCTCATCTAAGCGGCTTAAGCCCATGGATTCTGGTTGATTTTAGATCTCCAAGAAGATTACTTCCCGGAATTCAGGACGAATACAACAGAAAAGGTTTGATTTCTAACGACGGAAATAAAAAGAAGGCTTTTTATATTATGCAGGATTGGTATGCTCAGAAGAAAAAAGAGTATTAAAAATTATTTTTCTACAAAATGACAAGTGAAAGAATACAAAGCTTTCTATCTCATTTTAAATTAAACATAAAACTGTTATCAATTCATTAACAAAAAACAAACTGTAATTATATGATTTTTCTTCATTATTAACTTACTTTGTAGTAATTCTAAAAATTGTAATCCTATGAAAAAATTATGTTTATTGGCAGTTACTTTATTTGCTGCCTTTACAGTTCAGGCTCAAGATGTCGTAAAATTTGCTCCGCTTGATGCAAGTCCGGTTGATATTGCTTATTTCCCAAATAAATCAGTAAAATTCAAAAAAACAGATACGCCGGCACCAGTTGCTAAGGTTATTTATTCTAGACCTTCTGTAAAAGGAAGAACTATTTTTGGTGATTTAATTAAGTTTGGTGAAGTTTGGAGAGTTGGTGCTAACGAAAATACAGAAATCAAATTCTACAAAGCGGTAACAATCAATGGTGTAAAAGTTCCTGCAGGAAGCTATAGTTTGTTTGCAATTCCTGAAAAAGACAAATGGACTATCATCATCAATAAAGAATTGGATTTATGGGGTGGTTATGCTTACGACGAAAAGAAAGATCTTGTAAGAGTTTCTGTGCCTGTTAAACCAGTTTCTGATGTAATCGAAGCTTTATCAATTGCTTTTACTACAAAAGATAACGTTGCAAATCTAGTTATTGGATGGGATAAAACAACAGTTGAACTTCCGATTACAGTAAAATAATTAATCGTTTTTTCGATATTTAAAAGAGACCTTTTTTCGGGTCTCTTTTTTTATTTATATGTTGAGCAAAATACATTATAGCAAGAAACGTGTTTTAAGCAAAACGAACAATATATAAATTTGATCAAATTTAAAACACAAAAATTATGAGAAATTTTAAGATTGTTCCGCTTACAAAAGAATTTGCGCGCAAAATTCGTGAAACCAATACAGATAATTTCGGCAATCAAATATATGAGCAGTCAGCATCTGGAAAAGGTCCTTGCAGAGTTTCGCTAAAACCGTTTAATATTGGCAAAGACATCAGATTGGTTTTTGCTTACAGTCCATTCTCAAAAAACAATGCTTTTAATCAATCCGGACCAATATTTATTCATAAAAATGAGGTCGAAGAATATTTAGATATTTATAATTTCCCACCCGAAATAAAAGCTGATAAAGAAAATTTTCCTTTATCACTAATTGGTTATAATAAAGAACAAAAAATGATTTTTACGAAACTGGTTGGCGACAATGATGTTGACCAGTTAATTTCTGAAATCTTTGAAACTGAAAATAATGTGGAATATCTTCATGCTAGAAATTCAGAAGCCTGTTGCTTTATTTGCAAAATTGAAAGAATATAATAAGTGGCAATTGGGACGTAATTAAACGATCATTATCTACATTCCCGTGGTTGAAACTACGGGTTATGGAAACCTGTGGAGCTATAAAATTAAGAATGAATTTAACCGCAAAGAATGCTAAGATTTTTTACCAGAGTGGTTATCCCGAAGTCTCGGGATGTGTTTTCGCTGCGTAAAGTAAAATTAAACCTTAGCATCCTTTGCGGTTAAAATTAATATTAAACCTTTACGGTTTCTATAATTTTGTCTAAAGTAATCGGCAGATCGCGGACTCGTTTTCCTGTCGCGTTAAACACTGCATTTGCGATTGCAGGCGCCATTCCTACCAATGCTGTTTCGCCCAGACCTTTCGTTCCCATAGGATTACTGATTGGGTCTTTTTTATTGACGAAAAATACTTCCTGTTTTTCAATATCAGCATTTACGGGAACATGATAATCAGCAAAATTATTGTTGATCGGACGGCCAAAACGATGGTCAATTTCAAGAGCTTCCATTAAACCCATTCCGATTCCTCCTACTGCGCCTCCAAACATTTGTCCGGCAGAAGTTTTCTGGTTTATTACTGTTCCGATATCTGCACAGGAAACCACGTGCGCTAATCTTATTTTTCCCAAATTAGGGTTCACCAAAACTTTTACAAAGTGAACTGAAAACGAATAAATAGAATATTTCTTAGCTTCTTCTGTTCCTTTTGATTGATTTTCTACTGCCAGTTCTTCTAATTTATTTTCACTTAAAAGCGAAATCAAACTAATAGATTTAGAACTATTCTTCTTAGAAACAATCATTCCTTCTGCAAGTTCTAAATCTGCAGCCGGTATATTTTTAAAAACAGCATTTTCTGACGCCAGTTTTATCGCTTTCTCTACTAATAATTTACAAGCATCATTGACCGCAGATCCAACAGAGGAAGTTGTGGCAGATCCGCCTTGGGTTGGTCCTTTTGGAAGACCGCTTTTACCCATTTCAATTATTACATTTTCAGCAGGAAAACCAGTAATATCGGCACCAATTGCTGTCATCATAGTAGCTGTACCGGGTCCCATATCGTTTACACTGCATTGAAGTACTAAATTCCCGTCGGGCAAAAATTTTGCTTTTACAGAAGTAGGATTTCTATAGCAGCCAAAAGTTCCTGTCCCCATTCCGTAGCCTACCAGCCAGTCTCCTTCTTTAACAGAGCCAGGTTCGTTTTTACGGTTTTTCCAGCCAATGCGTTCCATTCCCCCTTCATAACATTCCAGAAGATATTTGCTGCTCCAAGGTTTATTTTGTTCCAGATCTTTTTCTGCATAATTCAGTTTTCTAAACTCAATTGGATCGATGTTTAATTTATACGCCAGCTCATCCATCGCCGATTCTAAGGCAAAAGAGCCCGTTGCTTCTCCGGGACCGCGCATCCAGATTGGTGTGCAGGTATCCAAAGGCACAATTCTGTATCGTGTTGAAACATTGGCACAATCATAAATAAATCGCGACATGTTTACAGTTCCTTCCATAAAATCTTCATAGCTGGAAGTCATTGCAACTGCTTCGTGAGTTAATCCTGTAAGTTTTCCTGCTTTTGTAGCGCCTAAACCCATTTTCTGAATTGTATAAGGTCTAAAACCTACATTGGTAAACATTTGTTCACGATGCAAAACCAATTTTACAGGACGATTCAGTTTCTTTGATCCAATAAGTGCCGCAATTTCATACGGCCAAGTGTGCAGTCCCATTCCGAATGCACCTCCAAGATATTCAGAATTTACAGAAACATCTTCAATTGGAACTCCAAAAACTCCGGCAATACTTTTTCGTGTTCCTTCAACGCCTTGACTTTTAGTAAATACGGTGGGTTTATTTCCATCCCATTTTGCGATAATATTTGCCAGTTCCATCGGATTATGGACTTCGGTCGGAATTGTGTATTCGGCTTCTAAAACTACTTCGGCATTTTTATATCCATCTTGTTCACCGCGGTGGTAATCGTTCCCTTTTTCAGTTTCTACTTTTTTCTCTTTATCTGCTGCTTTCTTTAATTCAGTCGAATGTTCTTCTTTTAAATAATCGGCTTTAATTAAACTCGCGGCATACTGCATACGCTCAAAAGTATCGGCAATTACCAATGCAATCGGCTGGTCGTAATACAACACCGAATCGTCTTTGAAAATCTGCAGCGGCTGGCCAAAATTATGTTTGTCTTTTGCTTTTTGATATCCAACAGGTTTATCTACATTCAAATGCGTAATGACTGCCAAAACTCCCGGCGCCCATTCGGCTTTTTTAGTATCAATGGTTTTGATTCTTCCTTTTGCAATCGTGCTTCCGACCAAACAGGCATACACCACACCCGGCGTTTTATATTCTGCCGAATATGTCGCTGAACCTGTTACTTTAGCAAATCCGTCTACTCTATTTATATTACTTGTCTTGCTCATAATTTCAATTATTTAGAGGATGCTATTGTTAGTGCTTCAATAATGGCATTGGTTCCCAGCGTTATTTTAAAATTATTTTCGCCGTAACCTTTTGCTTCTTTCATGGCTAAATCTGCTGCCTGTTTAAATGTCGTTTCAGAAACTGTTTTTCCTTTAAGGAATTTCTCTGCTTCAGTCAGCCTCCAAGGTTTATGTGCGACACCGCCCATAGCCAGCCTTACGTCATTAATCAGATTGTTTTTTAAATCTAAACCAACTGCAACAGAAACCAAAGCAAAAGCATAACTGCTTCTGTCACGGATTTTTAGATAATGGCTGTTCTTCGCAAAATTATTCTCCGGAATTTCTACAGAAGTGATCAATTCTTTGGCATCCAAAACATTATCTTTTTCAGGAGTATTTCCCGGAAGACGATGAAAATCGGTAAACTCTATTTTTCTTTTTCCTTTCGGACCTTCTACAAAAACAGTTGCATCCAATGCAGCAAGAGCCACACACATATCACTCGGATGAACTGCAATACAGCTTTCTGACGCTCCAAATACGGCATGCATTCTATTAGAACCGCCTATTGCACCACAACCGCTTTTTGGAACCCTTTTGTTGCAGGGCATATCAGTATTATAAAAATAAGGACATCTTGTACGTTGCAGCATGTTGCCGCCAACACTTGCCATGTTTCTAATCTGCTGCGAAGCTCCCGCTGCTAGAGCCAGTGACAAAAGAGGAAATTTTTCTTTTATTACTTTATCTTCTGCAACTTGCGTATTTTTTGCTAATGCACCGATAGAGACTTTTTTACTAAGAAATTCTATTTTTTTAAGATCCAGTGTATTAATGTCAACCAGTTTATCTGGTGCAGTAACATTTTTTTTCATCAAATCTACCAAATTGGTACCGCCAGCTATAAATTTAGCATCGGTCTCTTTACTCAGATTTGTGACTGCCGAAGCTGAAGTGAGTGCTTTTATTATTTGGAAATTTTTCATATCAGCTTCCCTCCTTCCTTAACTTCCATTATGGCATCTACAATGTTATGGTAAGCACCACAACGGCAGATATTACCGCTCATATATTCTTTTATTTCGTCTCTGTTGTTGGCATGGCCTTCTTTGATGCAGGCAATTCCCGACATGATCTGTCCCGGTGTGCAGTAACCGCATTGAAAACCATCATTTTTTATGAATGCTTCCTGCATTGGGTGAAGTTTTTTTCCTTTAGAAAGTCCTTCAATAGTGACAACTTGTGCATTTTGCTGCATTGTAGCCAATGACAAACAAGACAAAATTCTTTCTCCGTTTACATGAACTGTACAAGCACCGCACTGGCCGTGGTCACAGCCTTTTTTGGTTCCCGTAAGCTGTAATTGTTCCCGAAGTAAGTCTAACAAAGTGGTTCTTGGTTCAATATTAAGATTGTGTTTTGTTCCGTTTATTTCGATAGAAAGCGGAACAGTTTCCAGATACGAAGCAATTTTCTCATCCCATTTGCTTTCTGATGCCATAACCAATGAAGGCGGCGCCAAAGCCAAAGCGGTAAATAATCCCGATTTTTTTATGAAGTCGCGGCGAGAATTTGAATCGTCATGAACCTCGTTGTTTTTGTTTGTTTTTTTAACAGCCATCAGTCAGTTTTTAAGTTACCCAAATCGCAAAATGTCATTCTAACAAATTTAACAATCTTATGTTACAAATAGTTATAAAATTCACACAAAACCTCTATTTAGAATAATTTCAATTGAGCAAAATCCTTACATTATAAATTTCAAAATTGTATTTTTACGGGATTAAGAAAAAAGCATGGCATCAAAACATCCTATATATCTCGACAACAATGCCTCTACTCGTTTAGATGATCGTGTTCTAGAAGAAATGATTCCGTATTTTACAGAATACTATGCCAATTCCGGCAGTACACATTTGGCTGGACTGGCCGTAAAGGAAGCAGTTGAAAAAGCGGCCTGGCAGACTGCAAATTTAATAGGCGCTGCCGAAGACCAGATTATTTTTACTTCGGGTGCAACAGAATCTATTAATCTCGCTATTAAGGGATTCTCTAATGAGGATAAAAAACACATTATTACCATTGCTTCAGAACACAAAGCTGTTCTCGATACCTGTCAGTATATGGAAACAATTGGTTTTGAAGTTACTTATCTCCCAGTTGAAACTGACGGACTTTTAGATCTTAAACTTTTAAATGACACAATAACAGATAAAACACTGGTTTTCATAGGAATGTTATCCAACAATGAAACGGGTGTCATGCAAAATATCAAGCAGATCTCATCAATCCTTAAAGCAAAAAATGTACTTTTTTTATGCGATGCAACACAGGCTGTTGGTAAAATAATGATCGATGTAAATGAAATGGGAATTGATATGCTTCCTTTTTCTGCACATAAATTTCATGGTCCAAAAGGCATTGGCGGATTGTATTTTTCGGCGAAAGCCAAGTCAAAATTGACCCCGCAGTTACACGGCGGCGGACAACAGAGCAAACTGCGAAGCGGCACCTTAAATACAACGGGGATTATTGGTTTAGGAAAAGCTGCTGCAATTGCTTTTGATGAAATGGAAAGTCACACAAAAAGAATCACTGAACTGCAAGATTATCTAGAAAAAGGTTTGTTACAATTTGAAGGTTCGTTTGTAAACGGAAATATTCAAAACCGCATATACAATACGTCAAATATTTGCTTTCCGGGAGTAAATTCAGAAACACTTATTCTGGCTTTGCAAAATATTTCAGTTTCTAATGGTTCTTCCTGTTCTGCCGTTACTTCCGAGCCTTCGCACGTTTTAAAAGCCATGGGATTATCTCATGCAGATGCTTTAAGTTCAATCCGATTTAGTTTAAGTAAATACACGACTTTAGAAGAAATTGAAGAAACGATTGATACAGTTTTAGCGCTTGCAGAAAAATTTAAGATTTAAGAAAGAAGTTTTTTGTAATCTTCCGGAGTATCAATATCGATTTTTCCTTTTTCGAATACCACTGCAGCTGTGTCTTCTAAAAAACTATTAATGATCTTTTTAGCTCCCTGCTGTCCTTTGATTTCCAAAAGAATATCAAAATATTTTTGATGAAATAAGACTGGAGTTCCTATTGTTTCAGCATAAGATGCAGCGGCGATTCCTTTTTCTGTTTTTTGATGTTCATTTATTAAATCCTCAAACACTTTGGCAGTCACAAAAGGCTGATCGCAGACTGCAATAATACAGCGCTGGCATTCTGGATGCTGTTCTAATAATTTTTGTAAACCGCAGACAATAGAAGTCGACATTCCTAACTCCCAATCCTGATTGAATACAACTGTTGTTTGAGACAAATCTATTTCTTTTTGGATCGCATCTTTATTAGAACCCAAAACTACAATAACATTAGAATTAGTGACCGAAACAGCTTCTGAAATGGTATTTTGAAGTAAAAATGATTTTTTAAATTCCAGCAGCTGTTTGGGTCTGCCGAGTCTTGAGGAATTTCCTGCAGCCAGGATTATAATTCCGGTTTTATTAGAATTTTCAGTCGACATACGGAATAGCATTATGAATTTTTCCGATTTTATATTTTAATGAAGCACCATTTTTACCGCTCATCACGGCTTTAATTTCGGCAATAACCGACAGTGCAATTTCTTCTGCGGTTTCTGCTCCAAGATCAAGTCCTATTGGTCCGTAAATACGGTTTAATTGTTCGTCTGTAATTTGAATACCTTCATTAGACAAATCATCAAGCATTCGGTTTAGTTTTGTTTTTGGACCTAATATTCCAATGTATTTGCAATCGCTTTTTAGAAGCAGCTGCAGCATTTCCAGATCGTATTTGTAGTTGTGCGTCATGAGTACAAAATACGTTTCTGAATCTATTACTATTTGATTTAAAAATTCATCGGGTTTTGCAGCTATTACACGTTTTGCATCGGGAAATCGTTTTGTGGTAGCATATGCTGTGCGACCATCGCCAATAGTAACTTCCCAACCTAATAAATCGGCCATTTTAGCAAGCGGCTGTATGTCATTTCCTGCACCGGCCACAACAAGAGAAGCAGGCGGTTGAATATATTCTATTAAAGCTTCGGTCTGGGATGCATTTATTTTTTTTACAATTGTAGCTTTATTTCTTAAGGATTCTTTTACTTCGGGAAGGATTTCTAAAGCCGATTCATCTTCATACAAAAGCGAATTTTCATTTCGATAAAACAAAACAGTTCCCAATTGAGCCGCATATTTTTCTAAAGAAAACAAGGTAAGAATTACAGCTTCTTTTCGTTCTTTTTGCAGTTCCTCCAAAAGCCTGATCGGATTATTTTCTGCTTCCTCATTTATGTATTCAAAGAGAATATGTACGATTCCGTTACAGCCCAATTGCAATCCTATTTCAACATCATCCTCATCATTGGTATTATAAGTGATCAATTTATTTTGCTGCTGCTGTATAGAAAGCAGTGCTTTTCTCAATGCATCGCCTTCCAGACAGCCCCCGCTTATTGCACCTGTCAGCATACCATCTTCTGTAACCAGCATTCGCGCTCCCGGCTGACGGTACGAAGAGCCTTCGAGTTTTACAACTGTTGCCAAAGCTGTCTTTTTTCCCTCAATTTTTGCTTGTGAAAATGCTTTTAAGATATCGCTGATTTCTTTCATACTAATAATTCATTCCTAACAAAAATAAGGAATTATATTTTGGATAAATTTCATAATTTCAATGTTGCCAATAGAAATTATCTGCCTTATCAATGATTATATCGTTTATTTCTTTTTGATGTCATTTTAGAAAATTAGCTGAAACGAAAAGCAGCAGCTGATTTTTGCATTTTTATTTAATTTATTTTCAGTCATTACCCAACCTTGAACTAACATTTTCTTAATCATTTTTTTGCATCATTTTTTTTAGCGATGTATGATTTGTATGACGAAGTTTTGTATTTTTATCTTCAGCAAAAATATTTTAATATCAAATCTAAACAATAAACCAAATGGGAAAATTTGTAATTACTAAGAGAAACAACGGAGAATTTCAATTCAATTTAAAAGCAGGTAACGGACAAACTATTTTATCTAGTGAAGGTTACAGCACAAAAGCGGCTTGCACAAACGGAATTGAATCTGTAAAAACGAATTCGCAGGACGACAATCGTTTTGAAAAAAAGGAATCCAGCAATGGAAAACCTTATTTTAATCTAAAAGCCAGCAACGGCCAAATTATCGGATCAAGCGAAATGTATGAAAGTACTGCTTCGAGAGATAACGGAATTGAATCTGTAAAAACAAATGCGCCGACAGCAGTTACAGACGATCAAACGGCATAAATTATAGTAAAAAAGCGAAGTTCTAAAACTTCGCTTTTTTATTGAAACATCTAAACTTTATTTTTAAAAATTGCCAAACTTCTCTTTATATCGTTCTAATTCTTGTTCTGTTCTCAATAACAGCTTTTCTAAAAGTGCTATCTTATCTTCGTAAAGCTGCTTTAAGGCTTCGCTGTCATCAGAATTTATTATAATTCCTCCATTATTACTATTCCCTTTTACCGAATTAAAGCTTTTAAAATAACGCTGACTGTCAAAACTAATAATATCTTCTACACTCACTTCTAAAATTCGTGCGATTTCTACCAGCTTTGCAAAAGAAAGAATTGTTTTTCCTTTTTCAATCTTACTGTAACCTGCCTGTGTGACGCCTAATTGATCTGCCACATATTCCTGAGTATAATTTTTCAACTCTCTAATGCTTTTAATTTTATTCTTTATTGAAGTGGCCATAATTTTTTGTTGGGGGATTTTTTTTGACAGTTAAAAACTAACCACTATTTTTTTAGTGTATAACTGTGTCATTTAATGCATAATCTAATACTGTTTACTTTGTAGGTTATAGAAATCAGTACTTATTCTTTTCTCATGGTGATTACAAAACCATAAACCAGAGCCAGAAAAACAAAGGCCAGCTGATATTTCCAATTTTCTGTTAAGCACATGAGCCGATTTTAAAGTTAGAAGATTTGTTTAGCTGTAAAACACGATCAAACTCTAAACTCAAGTAATGGTCAATTTCTTTACCTATAATTACACGGTCTAAAGCCTTTATTTTTACTCTTATCTCTTTTTGATAAACGTCTCTTACGATTACAAAATATTCAAATTCTATTGTATTATGAAATCTGGAAATAACTATAACAGTATACAGTAACAAAGCGGGTATGATATAATACAGCTCCATAAAATCTGAAAAAAATAAAAAGTAATTAGTCAAGACCGTAACTAAGATAAAAGCACCATTTTCAAGAAAGTAGGTTTTCTTTTTTTTGAGCAGGCCAAGCTCTGCAATTTCCTCAAAATTGTATTGCCAGCGTTTTGATCCGTATTCAAAGTGAATGCGATCAGGAGTAAGAGTAATGAACATAGTAATTAATCATTATTAAAAAAATACAGAAAATTATTGCTGCGAAAGCAATACAAATTATCTGTTTTGAATACGCTTTGGACTAGAAAAACAGGACAAAGTCCAAATGCAGATGCAAAACTTTATCATAGCAATATTACAACTAAAAGCGGTTTTTTTTCTTACAAGCTCCTTATAGAATATAACTAAAAGTTATAATTAATTCTAAAATGTAAATTTTTACTTATCATTATTATCACAGCTCAATAGATTTTACTTACCTATTTTTAACACAAAAAAAATACTTCTAAATTATTTTTAAATAAAATTTTATCAAATCGAAACTTATTTTATTAATTAAAAGAACATACATCAACATGAACAGCCATTCTTAGAAAGAAAATATATTTTTTTAAAGAATTCTTTACTTATTATACAATATAAGATTAGGATTATAAATTACTATTGGCTGCTGTTTTTAATCAAAGAAAAAATGAATAAATATTCTATGGCCAAGCTTTTTTAAATTCAAGTATAAATACCTATAAATAAACAACTTACAATAATTAGTTTTATACCTTAAATTGAAAAAACTGAATCAGCAGCACATTTTGTATTGAATCGGATTTCAAAAATAATAATCTAAAAAATAGTAATTATGGACCAAAAAGTAATTGAAAACAAGAAAGGATTTGCCGTTTTTCCATCTGTAAAAATTATGAATTACACTAAAAAAGGTAATGGTGACAAAAAATTTACATGGGTTAAACATTTGTTATTTGGAGATTGGATTAGTTTGTTAACAGGAGATGACGGAATGCCTGTTTACGAAACGATTGAAGGAACTGAATATATTAAAGTAAGAGGCCGAAACCAAAATGGCTATATCCTGCCTCACGAAATACAGCATAATAGAATTCTTGAAGTAAATTTTGTAGATGTTGGTCAAGGTGACGGCTGCCATATTGTTACTCCAGAAGATGATCATTATTTGGTTGATGCAGGCTCTTCTGACAATATGTTCCGCTTTTTAAACTGGAGGTATAATATCGAGAAAGGCGGAAAATTTCCTCCTCCTTTTACAGTTGTAATTTCTCATTCTGATGATGATCACTATATGGGTTTTACAAAAATATTTGAACACACTACAAATGGCAACAAGACTTTTAAGATAGAAAAAGTGTACCATAATGGAATGGTTGAAAAAACCGGAACTAAACCGGGAAGTCTCGGAACTTTAATTTCATCGAATAAGAAAGATTACATTACAGACTTATGCGATACAGAATCTGATTTCCAGCAAAGAATAGCTGTTGAAAGCACTTTTAATGCAAACTATATTAAGATGCTGCAAAAAACCACTGCCGAAAAACTGAGTCTGCGTAATGGTGCGCCATCTATAGGAAGCGCCACAGCAGTTATGGAAATAGTGGGTCCGGTTGCTCAAATAGTCGATAATAAACCTGCATTGCCCGTTTTTAAGGGTAATAAAGGAAAGACCAAGAATGGGCATTCGATAATTATAAAACTAGCAATAGGAAAAGTAAAAATTTTATTAGGCGGAGACCTTAACGAAGATTCTGAAGATTATTTAATCAAACATTACACGGGTGCAGATCTTCCGGAATTAAGAGCAAAGCTAAAATCTAAACTGCAAAAAGATAGAGATCTGGCTAAAGAAGCTATTAAACAAGCGGTATTAGACGCCCGCAAAATATTTCAGGTGGATGTTGCAAAATCCTGTCATCATGGATCTTCAGATTTTACAAGCGAATTTATGGACGCAGTTAATCCATTGGCGACTATTATCTCAAGCGGTGATCAGGAACCTCATTGTCATCCGCGACCTGATACATTGGGAACGATTGGTAAATATAGCAGAGGAGAAAGATCTTTAATATTTTCGACAGAACTTTCAAGATCTACACCAGAATTTTTAAAACGCTCCAATACAAATTCGAAAGTGAATGTTAAACCTATTACTAAAGAACGTTTAGTAACTGTTTACGGAATGATAAATCTGCGAACTGACGGCGAAAAAATCATTATAGCTCAAAAACTTGAAGCACCTGCAACAAGAGGAAGCTGGGACCTTCATGAAATTCTTTGGGACGAAATAAACAATGAATACATATATCGTTCTAAACAATCTGAATAAAAATCTTAATACATTACCCCGTAATGACGCAACTATAAAACAAAAAGCTTGTTCTAAAACAACATTTACATCATAATCTTCGTGATGTAAATAATAATTTTACGAAATATCGTAAACAATTAATCCCATCCAAAAACACAAATAACTAATAATCAGTTATTTAAAAATAAAGGCACATTATTTGGCTAATGTTCTGCATCAACTTATTAATTTAATAATTGCAGAACATGAAAACAAATGATGTGTTGTCTTTTGCACGAGATCCAGTGCTTACCGCAAATAAAAAAATAGACTAAAAGCCTTAATTCTGGCTGAGCAGATTTAGATAAAAGTAATGTTGTGAAATAAACTTTTTCACTTCTTAACCTAGATTAATCGATAGACCTTTTGTTCTATAATAAATTTGCAACACAAACAAGACAAAATTAGACATTTGATACATTAACTGTTAAAAATCAAAATTAATCTTCAAGTTAAATTAAAAACCCACAATATAATTAATCTTAAATTCAAAAATCATGAGCACATTTAAAACACAAGACGGAACAGAAATTTTTTACAAAGATTGGGGAACAGGTCAGCCAATTGTTTTTCACCACGGATGGCCCTTATCTAGTGATGACTGGGATGCTCAAATGATGTTTTTCCTTAAACAAGGATATAGAGTTATTGCACATGACAGACGCGGACACGGTCGTTCTGGTCAAAGTTCTGAAGGAAATAATATGGAAACTTACGCATCTGATGTAGCAGAATTGACAGCTGCTCTTGATTTAAAAGACGCTATTCACGTAGGTCACTCCACTGGTGGAGGTGAAGTAATTCGTTACGCTGCAAAATACGGAAAAGGACGTGTTGCAAAAGCAGTAATTATTAGTGCTGTAACGCCGATTATGATTCAAAACGAATCAAATCCAGAAGGCGTTCCATTGTCTGTTTTTGATGAAATAAGACAAGGTACAGGTTTTAACAGAGCACAATATTTTTACGATTTCCCGATTCCATTTTACGGATGGAACCGCGAAGGAACAACTGTTCACGAAGGTATTAAACACAATTGGTGGCGTCAGGGAATGATGGGTTCTGTATTGGCTCATTATGAAGGAATTAAAGCGTTTTCTGAATCAGATTTCACAGAAGATCTTAAGAGTTTAGATATTCCGGTTTTGGTATTGCACGGAGAAGACGATCAAATTGTTCCTTACGGTCAGGCACCAAGAGCTGCAGCACTTTTGAAAAACGGAAAACTTATTTCATATCCAGGATTTCCTCACGGAATGCCAACTACAGAAGCAGAAACGATCAACAATGATATTCTTGCTTTTATTAAATAAATAATAAAAACACTCTAATTAATCAACTGCCTGCAAAGGTTCTTTCACAGGCAGTTTAATCTTCTCCATTATGAGTTCATTACAACAACCCGCTTTTGATACCGTTACCGAAGCTTTGCAATGGCTGAATCAACAAGGTTTTACAGAAAATTTTAATCTTGACGAAAATTGTATCCGTTATAATAATAACACGCAAACAATGTCTCCGGAAGAATTTAAAATCGAATATCTGTTTCGTTTTGAAGGGGATACAGATCCCGGAGATGAAGATATTGTGTACGGAATTGTATCTGATATCTACAACCTAAAAGGAGTTTTAACCAGCGCATTTGGAATTTATGCTGACTCTGTTTCTACAGAAATGATTAAAAAACTCTCCACTCATTCATAACAATTTTATAAAGCAATAATAAATTTACGAAATATCGTAAGAGAATAGAGTTGCTTTAAAACATAAAAACCAATATAACAAGCTATTAACAATTTGGCATTTAATTGGCATAACTAATAATATTAAAAATAAACATCCTATGAAACCATCAGTAAACTTATTATCACCAGACAATCATGCATTAGTATTAATCGATTTTGAAGGACAAATGGCATTTGCTACAAGCAGCATTGCTTTGAGCGAGTTACGTAATAATGTTGCCATTATTTGCGGTGCATCTAAAATTTTTAACGTTCCCACAATTGTAACTACTGTTTTTGAAGAAAGCTTTGCAGGTCCTGTTTTCCCAGAAATTGAAGAATACTATCCAATTGCCACTTCAGGATATATTGACCGTACTACAATGAACACTTGGGAAGATGAAAATGCTTATAAAGCTATCACAGGAAAAAACAAGAAAAAAATAGTTCTAGCCGGATTATGGACAGGAGTTTGTATCGTTGGTCCAGCTTTATCTGCTATTGAAGAAGGTTACGAAGTGTACGTAATCACAGATGCCTGCGGTGATGTAAGCGAAGAAGCTCACGAACGTGCCATTCAGAGAATGATTCAAGTTGGTGCACAGCCAATCACTTCTATCCAATATATATTAGAGCTTCAAAGAGACTGGGCACGTCAGGAAACCTATGTTCCGGTAACCAATTTAATGAAAAAACACGGTGGATCTTACGGTTTAGGTATTCATTACGCACACAACATGTTAAAACACTAATTCGGTTTAACCTGAAACTTGAAACCTGAAACAAAAAAATAACCTTTCACCCCTTCATTATGTTGGAATCATCAAAATCCATATTGCAAAAAAATAAGAACTTCGGGATTATCATGATGTGTTTTCTTTTAATTGGAAGCGCAGCATCGGCACAAAATTTTAAGCTTTTGCGCTATGATGAAAACTACGAATTTCTAAAAGATTCAAGCAGAAACTTTTATGAGAATCTAAAATTTATTCCTTTAAACAAAGAGAAAGATTTTTATATGTCTCTTGGAGGTGAAGCCCGATATGAATATGTCGATTTCAACAATGAAGATTGGGGAAGATTAAATATTGGTCATAACAATTTCTTATTACAGCGTTACGATCTTCATGCCGATATTCATTTAGGAAAAACTTTTAGAGTATTTGCTCAATTAAGAAGTGCTCTTCAAGACGGAAGAATTAACGGTCCACGTGGGATTGATGAAGATCAGCTGAACGTTCAGAATCTTTTTTTAGATGTGAATGTATATCAGAAAGAAGATAAAAAAATAATCGTTCGTGCCGGAAGACAAGAACTCGATTATGGTTCCGGAAGATTAATTTCGGTTAGAGAAGGTCCAAATGCAAGGCTTTATTTTACGGGAGGAAAAATAATGTACTCTTCTGCCCGATTCTCAATTGACGGATTTGCCATGATGGCCGATACTATAAATACGGGTGTCTTTGACAATAAAATGTCGAAACAACTGAATCTTTGGGGAGCGTATTCAAAAATAATATTCCCAAAAGCAGGCAATCTGGATTTGTATTACCTCGGAATCAGAAGAGACGAATCGCTTTTTGAGGAAGGAATTGCGCCTGAAAGACGACATACAGTTGGAACAAGACTTTGGAAATACGGCGGCGGTTTTATTTACAATCTGGAAGCAGCCTATCAATTCGGAACTTTTGGCTCAGGAAATATAAATGCCTGGACAGGATCAATTGACATTGGCTATTCTTTTGAAAACGTGAAATTTAAGCCGACAATAAACCTTCGAAATGATTATATTTCAGGTGATAAAAAAGAAGGCGACGGAAATCTGCAGACATTCAATCCGATTTATCCAAAAGGAGGCTATTTTGGTTTCAGTCCGCAGGTTGGTCCGGTAAACCTTATCGATATTCATCCTTACGCCACGATGGATTTACTGCCAGAGCTAAAGATGCAGGTCGATGTGGTTTTTAACTGGAGATATTCAACTCAGGACGGTGTTTACAGACCAAGCGGCACCTTAAATTTACCGGGAAGCGCTTCTGACGAAAGATATATCGGAACAGCATATCTGGCTAATTTCTCCTACAGCGTAAACAAATATATTTCGGTTGTAAGCGGTATTCAGTATTTCAAAACCGGAGCATTCATAAATGACATTATTCCAAATTCTAAAGACGGTGTTTTCTTTAATGCCCGACTCGGATTTAAATTTTAATAATTTTTATTCAACATAATTAATTTAAACACATAGAAACATAGCTTTTAGAAATGTAAAAAAGGCGTTTCACTTGCATTAATAAACATAGCTGTAATCCATATAGCTATGTTTGAGAAACTAGTATCTTTTTATATTCTTTTTATTCATTTCAGAATATAAATTCTATGTCTCTATGTGTTTAAAAAAATCACAATCATACTCTCATCAACTAAAATTTAGCACTATGAAAAATACAACGATTTTCTCAAATTACAGACTTAGAACTAGTATTCTAACTCTTCTAATCACAATTTTATTCGCAGGTTTCACAAATAATGCCTTTGCACAAACCGCGGCGCTCGGTTCTACTACAACTTGGGGGAAAGTAGATGGAGTTGCAGTAAACGGATTGGTGCAGGGGCCATCTGCAGCCGAAGCAGAATTACAAGTTGCCTGCGTTTTTGAATATACAGAAGGTGACATTTTTAACCCTCCTGCCCTTCCTGCAAACCTAAACGGAATGGTTCATTTAGACGACGCTTTAAAAGGTATAATTACTGAATTACGCAAAAGCGGAAAATTTCAAGGTCACGCATTAGAAACTTTATTGATTACGCCTCCAAAAGGTACTTTGGCTTCTAAACAGTTATTGCTTATTGGACTTGGCGACCGCACTAAATTTACGCCAGATTTAATGATCAGCGTTGGAAGTACTGCTATGCGCGAAGCACTGCGTTTAGGTGTTTCTAATTATTCTTTTGCCAGTGATATTAAAGATGCAGGAATCGATTCTCCAACCGCTTTAGTTGCTGCAAATGTAGTTTTAGGTTCTTTTGAAGCTTACAGAACTCAGGCTTTTCTTAAAGATAAAAAATTAGCTGATTACAAACCTTTAACTAAAGTTATCCTGCTTGCCGGACCTGCTTTTTACAATGTTGCAGGAGAAGGAATTAAAGATGCTATTTCAAAATTGAATACTAAATAATTGAATTATGAAAGCAGATCTAATTTTATTCAACGGTAAAATTCATAGTTTCAATGCCGAAACGCCAAATGTTACAGCGGTAGCAATCAAAGACGGAAAATTTATTGCAGTTGGAAGCGACAGTAATGTAATGGAATTTGCATCTGAAGAAACCAAAATAATCGACCTTCAAAACAAAAGAGTGGTTCCGGGAATCAACGATTCGCACATTCACTTGATTCGAGGCGGTTTAAATTATAATTTAGAATTGCGCTGGGATGGCGTTCCTTCTTTGGCCGATGCTCTTAGAATGCTGAAAGAACAAGTCGATCGCACACCAAATCCGCAATGGGTTCGTGTAGTTGGAGGCTGGTCTGAGTTTCAGTTTGCAGAACGAAGAATGCCGACTTTAGAAGAAATCAATGCGATTGCACCAGATACTCCTGTTTTTATCCTGCATTTGTACGACAGGGCGATTATGAACAGAGCCGCTTTAAGAGCTGTTGGTTATAATAAAAATACGCCGGCACCTCCGGGAGGACAAATTGAAAGAGATTCTAAAGGAGAACCAACCGGACTTATTATTGCGACTCCAAATGCGATGATTTTGTATTCGACTTTGGCAAAAGGACCGACACTTTCGTATGAACATCAGATCAATTCTACGCGTCATTTTATGAAGGAATTGAACCGTTTCGGAATCACAAGTGTGATTGATGCCGGAGGCGGATTCCAGAATTTTCCGGACGATTATAAAGTTGTGAATGAATTGAATGAAAAGAAACAATTGACCGTTAGAATTGCCTACAACCTTTTTACTCAAAAGCCAAAACACGAATTTGAAGATTTTGAAGACTGGATTGATACCGTAAAATTATATCAGGGAGATGATATGTACCGCCACAATGGTGCAGGCGAAATGTTAGTTTTTTCTGCTGCTGATTTTGAAGATTTCCTGCAGCCAAGACCTGATCTTCCTGAAAATATGGAAGCCGAATTGGAAAAAGTTGTCCGTCTTTTGGTAGAAAACCGCTGGCCTTTCAGACTTCATGCCACATATAACGAAAGCATTACCAGATTCTTGAATGTATTTGAAAAGATCAATCAGGAAATTCCGTTTAACGGATTACCGTGGATATTTGACCACGCCGAAACCATTGACGAACGCAATATTGAACGTGTCAAAAATTTAGGCGGCGGTATTGCAGTACAAAGCAGAATGGCGTATCAGGGCGAATATTTCACCGATCGATACGGAGCAAAAGCGGCAGAAAACACACCGCCAATTAAAAAGATGCTAGAAATGGAAGTTCCCGTTGGCGGCGGTTCTGATGCAACCAGAGTGAGCAGTTACAATCCGTGGGTTTCTATGTATTGGATGACGGTTGGAAAAACAGTCGGCGGTTTGCAATTGTACAACGAAAGTAGATTAAGCAGAGAAACAGCTTTAGAATTATATACCAGAGGAAGCGCCTGGTTCTCTCAGGAACAAGCTAAAAAGGGAGATATTAGAACAGGAATGTTTGCCGACTTAGTGGTTTTAGACAGCGATTATTTTACGATTGCCGACGAAGACATTAAAAAAATTGAAGCCGATTTGACTATTGTCGACGGAAAAATTATGTATGCTAATGGAGATTTCTCTTCGTTTTCGCCACCGCATATTCCAATATTACCAGACTGGTCGCCAACCAATATTTATAACGGATATCCAAGCAAAAGTAATTTGCAGAGCGCAATTGAGAAAAACTCAAAAGCAGATGCAAAACCAAGTCTGACTTCTCAAATTCACAGCTGCTCCGGAAGCTGTGATGTTCACGCTCACAGCCACAATATTGCCAGAATGAGCAATGTACCTGTAAATAACTATAATGCATTTTGGGGCGCACTTGGGTGTTCTTGCTTTGCTTTTTAAATTTAAAGAAATGACCGAAATTATAAACAAAATCCTTTATTCTGATTTAGGAACAAATTTCAATAATGCAGCGCTTTTAGTTTTTAGAATCTTGCTTGCTGTTGAACTTTTCAGGGTACACGGAATGAAGAAATTCAGAGTAGAAAATGGACAAAGAGAGCACGTTCCGAATCCGCTTCATCTGCCAGAAAAACTAAACGGATTAGTGGCAACTTTTTCTGACACAATAGTTCCGTTTCTAATTATTCTGGGTATCGGCACCCGATTGGTTGTACTGCCAACTATTGGCGTTACAGCGATTGGATATTTTGTCGTGCACAGAAAAGATTCACTCGAAGTACGCGATGTGCCTTATATGTACACTTTATCCTTATTATTAATTCTTGCACTTGGAGCAGGAAAATATTCACTAGACGCTTATTTATTAACCTTTATAAACAATTAATTTCAACACATAGAAACATAGCTTTTTTGGAGCGCATAAAAAGGCGTTTCACTTGTATTAATACATCCCCGAGGCTTCGGGACTATGTGTGAGAAACTAGTTTCTTTCTATATTCTTTTATTCATTTCAGAATATAAATCTATCCCGAAGCTTCGGGACTATGTGTTTGAATTATTTAGAATTACCCTTAAAATATTATTTACTAAACCTAATTTAAAATGAAAGCAAACATCGGAATTAAACAAGAAAGCATCTCAAAAGTCGTAGATGTACTAACCAAAGTTTTAGCAGACGAATTTGTACTTTATACCAAAACAAAAAAAGCACACTGGAATGTAGAAGGTCCGGATTTTTACAACAAACACCTTTTCTTCGAACAACAATACGAAGCCTTAGACGAAATTGTAGATGCTGTTGCAGAAAGAATCAGAACTCTTGGGCATTATGCACCGGGAACTCTAAAAGAATATTTAGCACTGACGCATCTTACAGAAGAATCCAGAGAGAAAAACGATAGCACAGGTTACATCAAAGAATTGCTTTTGGACCATGAAAGTATTTTGATCCACTTACGTGAAAACATCAACAATTTTGCTGCAGAATTGCACGATGCCGGAACCAGCGATTATATTACAGGTCTTTTAGAAAATCACGAAAAAATGGCGTGGATGCTTCGCGCTCACCTAAAATAAACAACTATGAACTTCAAGTTCATAAGTTACACAACAAACTTTAAGTTTCTAAAATTGGAAAGCTTGATTTTAACCACAAATTACAAAAATTTACGCTAATTAATTTGTGTGAATTTGCGCAATTTGTGGTTTAAAAAAATTAAAAGCTGAAAGTAAAATGTACGAAAGTACATAGTTTTAAACTATCATTGAAATTAATGACACTATGGAATTACAAAAAAATATTTGGTACGTTACTCTGCTCCTTACGATAATAGCAGGGTATTGTGATACCGTAACATTTGTCGCTGCAGATTCTATATTTTCGGCACACGTTACGGGTAACTTTATTGTCTTTGCTTATCAAATCATCAAAGGTTCAGATATACACGCTTGGGTAAAATTATTGACTTTTCCTGTTTTTATCATCGCCGTGATTACAGGAGGAAGAATTGCATTAAAAGCCACAAATCATTATACCGTCTTATTTTGGGAAGGTTTAATTTTGGTTTTAAGCGGCATTGCAACGTATGTTTTTGGATACTTAGACATTTTTTCCGAATGGACCATGTACAGTGTTGCTATGGCTACCGTATTTGCAATGGGACTTCAGAATGCTTTTGGAAAATTGTATGCTAAAGAAACCTACGGACCAACAACGATGATGACCGGAAATGTTACGCAGGCATCTCTTGATTTAGGAAATCTATTAAAAAACGGATTAAAAGATGTTGATGTACTGCTAAGTTTTAAGAGACAATTAGTTACCATAATCGGATTTCTTGTGGGTTGTTTTTTAGGAGCGGTTGCCGGAAAGTTTTTCGGATTAGGGACTTTAATTCTGCCTGGAGTTGGAATGATCATTTGTTATCTCTACCACCGTAAAAACTAGGCAAAAACGGATTTAAAATTGCAGATTTCTGATAATATAGTATCTTTAAAAAATGAATTTTATCCCCTTTATTTCTGTCAAAAACCACTTGTACATCCTATGTACAGTGTCTTTATTTTTATTGGTATCCGTTAATGGAACGGCACAGTCAAAAGAAGATCCTGATCAATTAAAAAAGAAAATTGCTGCTGCTGAAAGTGACAGTCAAAAAGTCGAATTACTTTTGACATTGAGCAATTATTATCTTACCAAACCCGGTGAGTTTAAAACAGATCTTGACAGTGCCAATACGATTAATTCTGAGGCAAAGAATCTGAGTAACAGCTTAGGTTACAAACTCGGAAAAGGGAAAGCAATTCTTTTGGATGCTCAGATTTACAGAGAAAAAGGAGATTCTAAAAACGGATTAAAAAAGACTAAAGAAGCACTCGCCTATTTCCAGAAAAATAATTTGACCGAACAACAAGGAGATGCTTATGCTGAACTTGCGATTTATGAAAATGATCTGGAAAAGAAAGCCAAACTAAAAGAAACGGCGATACAGCTTTTTAAAAAATCGGGGGCAAAAGAAAAGCAGGCAACGGCACTAAAAGAGCTTGGCGAATTGTACAGCAGTAACGAAAATCCGGAAAAAGCAGATCCGTTTTTGCAAGAATCGCTGCTGCTTTATAAAAGCATCGGTTTTAAAGAATTGCAAGGTGTTTACAATATTCTTTCGGAAGTACATACTCAAAAAGGGAATTATTCTGAATCCTTAAAATATGCTTTACTGGCAGAAAAAACAGCCTTAGCCATGCGCGATAATTCACTGCAGCTGAGTTCTATTTACAATCATGGCGCGCTGGTGTATTATTATCTGCGCCAAAATGATAAAGCAGAGGAATATTGGTACAAAGCATTAGAAATTGCCAAATATTACAAAGACACAGAATATGTAAGAACGATTGCCGAAAATCTTTGTTCACTGCTTATTCGTCAAAAGAAACAAAACGACGCTCTTAAATTGATAAAGGAAATGCAGGTTAATTTTCCGACTTCAAATATTGAGAGGCAGATGGTCGAAAATTATCTTTTATTTAATATTTACAGAATACAAAAAGACAACGCCAAAGCCGCAATATATTATAAGAAACTTGCTGCTTATTATGGCGAAAATGCCGAAAGAAACGGGAATAGAATTGCGGTTCTAAGAAGTTATTCTGCTTATCATCTTCAGGTAAAACAATACGATGATTTTTACAGAACAATTAAACTTTTGGATTCCACCGCGGCAGCAACGGGAAATAATAATATTCGATCTGAGAGTTATTTAGTTTGGTTTAAAGCAGATTCTGCGCGAGGAGATTATCTAAATGCCATCAAACATTATCAGCTGTATAAAAGCCTGTCAGATTCGGTTTTCAAAGGAGAAAAAAGCAAACAGATTAACAGTCTTCAGGTAGAATTTGAAAGCGAGAAAAAGGACAAAAATATCGATTTGCTGACACAGGAAGCAAAATTGCAAAAAATACAGATTCATAATGATATCGTTATCCGATACATTTTTATAGCAGGCGTTTTGGTTTTGGTGCTTTTCATTGCACTTTTATACAATGGTTTTAGATTAAAAAAGAAAAAGAACGAAGAACTCGAAATCAAACGACAAAAGATTAACGAGCAGAACGAACTGAACAAAAAAATGCTGCTGGAGAAAGAATGGCTTTTAAAAGAAATTCACCATCGTGTAAAAAACAATCTTCAGATTGTCATTAGTTTATTAAACACACAATCGGCTTATCTGGATAATGAAGATGCCTTAATGGCGATTCAAAACAGTCAGCACAGAATGCACGCCATGTCGCTGATTCATCAAAAATTATATCAATCTGATAATCTGGCCAATATCGATATGTCATGGTATATTTATGAGTTGATAAGTTATATGAGGGAATGTTTTGATACCGACCAGAAAATCAATTTTGTTCTGGACACAGAAAAAGTGTATCTTGATGTTGCACAAGCAGTTCCGCTGGGATTAATTATAAACGAAGCGATTAATAATGCTATTAAATATGCTTTCCCATCAGACAAAAAAGGAGATGTAATTATTGAACTTAAAAATACAGGAGACAACAATTATCAGCTTGTAATTGCGGATAACGGCGTTGGTCTTCCGGAGAATTTTGAAGATACAGAGAGAAATTCGCTGGGAATGAATTTAATGATGGGATTAACCGATCAGATCGACGGAATTTTTGAGATGAAAAATGATAACGGATTACAGATTAAAATTGCATTTACAAGAAATACAGAATTTGAAGGAGCTGCCGAAAATTCTGAAATCATATAAATAAAGTAATGAAGGAGAAAATTCTAATTGTTGAAGATGAATTTATTGTAGCCAATGATTTAAAAATCATGCTGCTAAAAGCGGGTTATGAAATAACGGGTATCGCTTCTTCTGTGGTTCAGGCCAGAAAACTTATAGTAGATAAAAGACCAGACTGGGTTTTACTCGATATTATGCTGAAAGGTGACCTCACCGGAATTGATCTTGCGTGGGAACTGCGCGAAATACAATTACCGTTTTTGTACATTTCTGCCAATACCAATCAAACTACTTTGGAAGCCGTAAAAGCAACGCATCCTTACGGATTTATGGTAAAACCATTTCGCGAGAGAGATCTTATTGTAATGCTCGACATTGCAAAATACAGATTTGGTCAGGAAAAAGGAACTTTGGCAGAGATTCCGCTTGATAATGAAAATGAAGAAATTGAAGGAATCATCGGAAAAAGCAGTCTCTTAAGAGAAGTGATTGAAAAAATTAAAATTGTAGCTCCAGCCGAAACTTCGGTATTGATTCTGGGCGAAAGCGGCACCGGAAAAGAAAGAGTAGCACATTCTATACACGATCTATCGGCACATAAATCAAATGCTATTGTAATTGTCAATTGTGCTGCTTTACCGCATTCGTTAATAGAATCGGAACTTTTTGGACATGAAAAAGGTGCTTTTACAGGCGCAAATTCGCTGCGGATCGGAAAGTTTGAGCAGGCAGATAACGGAACTATTTTTCTGGATGAAATTGGCGAACTGCCGCTTGATTCTCAGGTAAAATTATTGCGTGTGCTGCAGGAAAAAGAAATTCAGAGATTGGGAGGAAATAAAACGATCAAAATCAACGTTCGAGTGGTCGCCGCAACCAACAGATCACTGGAAAAAGAAGTTGCAGAAGGCCGTTTCAGACTTGATTTATATTATCGACTAAATGTCTTTCCGATTCAATTGCCGACATTAAAAGAACGCAAGGAAGACATTGAAGCTCTGGCAGATTATTTCCTTAAAAAATATGCGGCGAGTTCACGAAAAAATGTGAGCAGTATTAGTACTGCCGCTTTAAATCAGCTAAAAAACTACGACTGGCCGGGAAATATTCGCGAATTAGAACATTTGATCGAAAGAAATGTACTTCTTGCTAAAACAAGCGAAATCGAAAAGTTTGATCTTCCTTCTCATAATTCAAGTCCGTTAGAATTTAATAACGGTAAAATGAAGTCGATGGAAGAAATGGAAAAAGAACATATTATGAATGCACTTCAAATTTGCGAAGGCAAAGTTTCTGGTCCGGGCGGCGCAGCAGAACTCTTAAAAATGCAGCCACAGACTTTGTATTCAAAAATGAAAAAATTAGGTATAAAACAAGGATATAATTAATCTAGATTAAGCAGACTTAACTGCTAGCTTAACGAACTTTGTATTTATAAACCAAGACATAAAAAAATAAATATGGAAACAATAAAATTAGAATTAGACGAGAAAAAACACGGCGCTTTTAATCTTTATGTGGATGATAAAAAACTAGGCGAAATGACCGTAAGTATCAAAGACGATTTGCTAACCGTTTACCATACTGGAGTTGAACCAGAAGCCGAAGGAAAAGGATATGCAAAAAAACTTTTGGAAGAAATGGTTTCGTATGTTCGTAAAAACAATATGTTGGTTTTGGCACTTTGTCCTTATGTACACGCACAATTCAAAAGACATCCGGATGAATATCAGGATATCTGGAAAAAATAATTGAATAGCCACAGTTTTTAATAATTGTTTAAAAAAACTTTGCGCCTCTGCGACTTTGCGAGATTATTTTTTTTCTCAGCAACGAGAAATTTGCACGCAAAGTCGCAGAGGCGCAAAGTTTTACTCAGGTTTAAGCAACAAAAAATTAGCGTGATCTAACGCATTAATTAAAAAATAAACTTATGAATACAGAAATTATAACAGACGGTGTGCCTTTAAACGAAGCCAAAAAGGCTTTAATTATGATTCACGGCCGTGGTGCAGGCGCACATGATATTCTCTCAATTGCAAAACATCTTGAAGTTGAAAAATTTGCCTTAGCTGCACCACAGGCAGAAAACAGAACCTGGTATCCGTATTCATTTTTGGTACCGATTGAAGAGAATGAACCTTCGTTTTCGAAATCATTAGATGCTATTCATCAGGTTGTTGTGGCAATTCAGCAAAACGGAATCGAAAAAGAGAATATTTATTTCCTCGGATTTTCTCAGGGAGCTTGTCTTGCTTTAGAATTTACAGCCAGAAATGCTGCAAAATACGGAGGCGTTGTCGCTTTTACCGGCGGCCTTATCGGCGATAAAGTATATGAAAATCATTATGACGGAAACTTCGAAAATACACCAATTTTTATCGGAACAAGCGATCCAGATTTTCATGTTCCAGTAGAAAGAGTAAATGAAACTGCAGCGCTTTTAGAAAAAATGGGCGCTTCTGTGACTAAAAAAATCTATCCAAATATGGGACATACCATAAGTCAGGACGAAATAGATTTGGCTAATAAACTTGTTTTTGCAAAAAAATGATTCAGATAACACGAGTTTACAGCGATGCAAATGGCGAAAGTCATTTTGAAGACTTCGAAGTTCCGTTGAAAAACAATGGCGATATCGGATTTCTATCTGATGATGAACCTGTTAAATCTATTGTTTTTAGAGAAGTTAGTCCGTCTTACGATTACGATTTTCATAATGCGCCAGATCGTCAATATATTGTTTTACTAGAAGGCGGTGTAGAAATAGAAACTTCTTTGGGAGCAAAAAGAACTTTTGAAACAGGATCGATTTTATTGGTCGAAGACACGACAGGAAAAGGACACAAGACCAAAAATATTGAACCCAAACTGCGAAAATCAATATTTATAAAATTATAAATTAAATACTCGAAATAATTTAACCGCAAAGTCCGCAAAGTTTTATACTATTAGTTCTTTTATAAAAAAGGCAAAGTACGCAAAGCTTTGTCTAAAAACTTTGCGAACCTTGCGTAAAACCTTTGCGGGCTTTGCGGTTAATAATACAAAGAATAAAAAAATGGAAAAAGAAACTGTAAGAATAGAGAATTTCAGCGATGCCGTATTTGCAATTGCGATTACGCTTTTGGTTCTGGATCTTCATGCTCCCGAAACAAGCACGATAAAAAATGGCACTGAATTATTGTCTTTTTTAAAAGGAGAATGGACGTCGTATCTTGCTTTTACGCTTTCTTTTTTCAGTATTTTTATCATGTGGGTCAATCATCATAAGATCTTCAAACAGATTTACAGTCGTAATACGGCCATTATGTTTGCAAACGGATTGATTCTTTTTCTGGTTACAGCAGTTTCTTATCCAACTGCTTTATTAGCTCGTTTTTTTGAGGGCGAAGCTTCCAATATTGCGGTGGCGATTTATACGGGAATATTTGTACTTATCAATCTTTCGTACAATTTGTTGTGGTATACGGCGAGCAGTAACAAGAAACTTTTACGTCCTGAAATTACAAATTCGGCGATAAAAAAAATCAGAAACAATTATTTATACGGACTGCCGACTTATTTAATCGCTTTCGGAATTTCATTTCAGTATCCAACAGCAGCTTTGGTTATAAGTATGGCATTATTAATTTTCTGGGCCGTTTCTTCTGGAAAAATAAAGATGATTCAGGAATAAATTATTCAAAAAAATGTTCTTTTTTAATGCCTAATTTCTGCATTTTCGAAATTAGCGTTGTTCCGGGTAAATCTAATAAAACCGCTGCGCCCTGAGGTCCCGATATTCTTCCGCCGCATTTTTTTACTATTTTCAAAATATACTCTTTTTCTACTTCCTGTAATGTTTTAATAAAAAAATCATTTTCGAAAGCAGCGGATTCAGTTTTAAAATTTTCCGGGAAATTCATTTCTTTTATAACCTCATCTTTAGCAAACAAAATACTGCGTTCTACCATATTTTCGAGTTCACGCACATTTCCAGGCCAGACATTAGCCGTCATACTTTTGAGTACTTTTTTAGAAAAACCTTTTATCTTTTTTCCGATTCGCAGTGAATGTCTTTCTAAGAAAAAATTTCCTAAAACTTCTATATCTTCTGGTCGGTCTCGCAAAGCTGGAAGCGAAATCGGAAAAACATTCAATCGATAATATAAATCACTCCTAAAACGCCCTTCGGCAACTTCCTTTTCAAGTGATCTGTTGGTGGCTGCAATCACGCGGACATTTACTTTTATGGTGTTTTTACCGCTAATTCTTTCTATTTCTTTTTCCTGAAGCACACGAAGCAGTTTTCCCTGTAATTCTAAAGGGAGCTCCCCTATTTCATCCAAAAAAATAGTGCCGTTATCTGCCTGCTCAAACTTGCCAATTCTTAAATCTGAAGCTCCTGTAAACGCACCTTTTTCATGTCCGAATAATTCGCTTTCAATTAAATTTTCAGGAATCGAAGCACAATTTACTTTGACCATTCTTTCGTTGGATACTAAGGATAAGTTATGAATGGCGGCGGCAATCAACTCTTTTCCTGTTCCTGTTTCACCTGAAATTAAAACGGTAGATTGAGAAGCTGCCACTTGCGAAATCAATTCATACACATTCTGCATTGCATCGCTGTTTCCTACAATTCCCTGAAAACCTTGTTTATCTGCAATAATCGGTTCTTCCTTTTTTTCTATTGGATTTGTATTCAGAATTGTAAGCTCGCTTCTTTTGCTTTCGTATTCCTGAGTCAAAATAATATTTCTAACCGTTATAGAAAGCTGCATCGCAATTCCCCTCATAATTCGGCCGGATTCTCTGCTGAAAGTATTGGCATTTTTAAAGAACAGAAAAAGTACGTTTCTGTTTCCTTTTATATAAGGAAGGCAGATTCCTATTCCGTTTTTAAATCCTTTATTATTTGCAAGAGTAATGTGTGGAGGAAAATTATTCTTTTTTTCGTTTAGCATTTTCAGGTCAAAAACAACCGTATCGGCAGAATCCATACAAAGATCAAAAAAGCCGTCATTCATTATATGTTTTTTCAGCGCCGCATCTTTCTGCAAATATTGATAGAAAATGTGATATTCAGTTTCACTTTCTTCGGCGGAAGCCAAAATAAAATCTTCAAAAGAAAACTCATCTTTAAGAATACTGCTTACTGCATTGCCAAATTCATCTTTAGTCAGAGACTGAGAAAGTGTCGCGCAAATGGACAAAATCAACATTTGTTCTCGTTCTCTATCCTGCAATCGCTTCATAATAATTGCAGTTTGATCTGTCGGCTTTTCCATAAACAATAATTCGTGTGGTATTTTATGCGGTAACAGCGTAAATTTAAGAAATAGCTTTATTAAAATAATATTGATTTTTTAAATAAAACATATTTTGACTCATAAAATTACGATATATCGTATAGTTAGAAAAGATACATTAAACACAAACAACTAATATACAATGATTTATACACACGGAATAACATTTGCTTAAAATTAAACAATAAAAAAAAGTAACGGCTTTTTATTTCTTAATCTAGGTTAATCGATGCACAGCCATAACCGAAGTAAATTTGTAAAAGAAAATCAATAACAATTTAATACATAAAAACCATGGAAAATAAAATTTTAGGCTTACACCATATTACTGCAATTGCAGGTGACGCTAAACGCAACTTCAACTTTTACTCTAACATATTAGGATTACGTTTTATCAAAAAAACGGTAAATTTTGACGATCCGGGAACGTATCATTTTTACTTTGGTGATGAAGTGGGAAGCGCGGGAACAATCTTAACTTTTTTCCCTTGGGGAGATGCAATTCAGCAAGGAAGAAAAGGATCTGGAATGGCAACTGAAATTGGCTATTCTGTTCCAAAAGGAAGCTTGGACTTCTGGCAGAAACGTTTTGAGCAATACAATGTAATTTACAATAAACCGGCTGAAAAATTCGGAGAAAAATATCTTACTTTCTTAGATCCGGACGGATTAAAATTAGAGTTAATAGAATCTAAAACAGAAGATAACAGAAAACCCTGGGAAACAGACGAAGTAAAAGCAGCTGTGGCTACAAGAGGTTTCCATAACATTACTTTGACTTTAACCAGTATAAAAGCAACAGCAGCAATCTTAACCGAAATATTTGGTTATAAATTGATTGATCAGGATGTAAACCGTTACCGTTATGCAACAGATGCTGTAGAAAACGCTGCAATTGTTGACTTAGTAGAACTGCCGGAAGAAAAACGCGGTTTCAACGCCAACGGAACTGTTCATCACGTAGCTTTTAGAGTTCAAAACGATGAAATTTTAATGCACTTCCGTGAAAAAATCGAAGCTTACGGATTATCTATTACACCACAGATTGACAGACAATATTTCCACTCTCTTTATTTTAGAGAACCAGGAGGAGTTTTGTTTGAAATCGCTACAGATAACCCAGGTTTTATGGTAGATGAAAGCTTGGAGGAATTAGGTCAAAACTTAAAACTTCCGGCACAATACGAATCTGACAGAGCTGCTATTGAAGCGCATTTGGTTAAGATTAATTAATTCTGAAATAAATCTTTTATTTAATTTGTTAGAAAGCTGTCTATATTTTAGACAGCTTTTTTTTGTTCTTATAATTCCATAAAATGAAAAGTAAAAATAAAACAGCCCATACTATCAAAATAACTGAAAAGAATATAAATTGAATAGAAGAATGAAGATAGCTGGGTTTATAAAACAAATTTTCTACCGTATCGATCTTTTCTTTTAATTCATCTCTATCAAATGTATTTCTAATGGCATTTAGCGGTTCATCGTTATTATTACGATAGTAAAAAGCATCTTTGGTAAGTTCCTTTGGTTTTATCTGGCTTTCTATATTATATTTTTTAAATAAGGTATCCAGTTTATAAAAAGAATAAAGCAGTGAATCTACCTTGTATTTATAGAGGAGTTCATATCTTTTTACCGCATTTTGATGCTGTTGTTCTTCAATAGAAACATCAGAAATAGGTTTGTAAAGCATTTTATTTTCAAGGAAGATACAAATATCCTGATCGCTATCTGGATATACTAGTCGTCCTTTAAAAATGATTTCAGTACTGTCTTTTATTATTTTTTTAGAAATGATTCTTTTAGCAAATTCTTCTTTATCAAGTCCTAACCGTTCAAAGACAAAATCAGTGTTTTTATTAAATTTTTGATACGAAGAAGTCAGCATTTTTAAGGTATCAATACTGAAATAGTTCGTTTGTTGTGTAGAAAATTTTTCGCCGTGTATATCATAAAATGTCGTGTCTGTTTGTTCTAAAACAGGATAGGGCTCTGGATATAAAATGTTCTCATAATTAAACAATTTATTAGAACTGTATGAGGTGTAATTGTATAAAAACGGATTTAATACATTGAGCAGTGTTTTGTCTTTATTGAAATCTGTTTCTGATAATTCACTTTTTAATTTCGCATTTACTCCAAAGCTGTAACTTATAAAAAATGAAAAAGTTAGAAAAGAGATGAACAAAATTACAGCGCCAATTTTTAAAAGATTTACGGCATTATATCCTTGCTTGGAATGGTTTCGAAGTAAAAAAACCAGAAACAAAAGTAAAAATAAACCGCTGACAAAGAAATGAGAAATAGAAACATCATCAAAAAATTTGAATCTATAAAATTCGGTATAAATGTTTATTCCCTTTAAACCTATAAACGTTAAATATCCATATACAAAATAGGCAGCATGAATAAGAAATAATACAATAATAGATTTTACTAGAAACAGATTTAATTTTTTGTGCATATAATTGGTTTTAAAACGAGTTTATGAAAGTAAACAATTTCTTCAGGTCATGAAAGGCTTAATTTTATTTTATTTTTTACTCGTGGAGTTTCTGTAAAAAAAATATTTCCAATCTAACATTAAAGAAATTACTTAATGGGCTTAACTCCCTGGTGTGTAGGAATCACTTGTTTTATTGAACCATCTGGGTTGAATTCCAGTTTATCGATACACACTTCGCGGTGGAAACCTCCTGCCCGCCCCATTTTTATTCCGTTCGGATAAGAAAATCTATGATATGTAATATACCATTCGTCTTTATTTGGAATCTGAAGTACCGAATTATGACCTGTTGCATAAATTCCCTGATCTGGAATTCCCTGAATTACAATATTATTTTGTGGAATTTCGATTGGTCCTAAAGGTGATTTTGAAGTTCCGTATCGTACTTTATAATTTGGACTTCTGGTATCGTCTTCGCTCCAAAGGAAATAATAAATTCCTTTTCTGTAAATCACATAAGTGCCTTCGCGAAAGGTTTTATCAACGGCAATAACTTTTGTAGTTCCGGGTTTTAAGGAAATCATATCTTCGTTTAATTCTGCAACGCCTATATACATATTCCCCCAATACAAATAGCTTTTTCCGGTTTTAGGATCGGTAAAAACATCGGGATCTATTTCCTGACCGCCTTTTATGCCGTCGGGTTTTGCGTTTATTAATGCTTTTCCGCTGTCTTTAAATGGTCCCGCAGGATCGTCTGATGAAGCGACACCAATTTTTTGCGCACCTGTGAAATAATAAAAATACTTGTATTTTCCTTTTATCTTTTTCTCAATAATACAAGGTGCCCAAGCATTTCTGTCTGCCCACGAAACGTCTTTTTTAAGATCTAGAATTACTCCTTCGTCTTTCCAGTCTACTAAATTATCTGATGAAAAGGTTTTAAAATAATAGCCGCCCCAGTTGTCAAATCCGTCACTTGTTGGATAGATGTAATATTTTTTGGTTTTGTTCGAATATAAAATATCCGGATCTGCATAATACCCTTCTAAAACCGGATTATTATTAATCTTTGGTAATTGCTCCGGAGTTCCCCATTTTGCCGTTAATCGTTTCAATTCAGAACGAGTAATAGGAAGAATAGTTCCGTGACGCGGTTTAAAATCCATCGAAATGTCATTGTCAATAACCGAAAAGTTTTCTAAATCTTTACTTTTTGTAAACTGATACCTTCCTTTTTTGTAGACATCGTACATTAGAATGTAGTCATCAGAATTATTTAATTTGAATATACTTGAACCTTCAACAGATTCTTTGGTCTGCTGCAGATAATTGTCGTTTTCTGTCCAATTTCCAGAAATTAAATCGGTTGTTGAGGCTGATTTTATTCCCGGATTTTCAGTTTCTGTTTTATAGAAAAGATGGTACACACCGTCTTTTTCGATAATATCTCCATCGATACAAGCTTTTTCTGATTTTGGCACGAATAATAATTTCGGAGCACTTTCTAAAGCGGTGAAGTCTTTATTCGCGTAAGCGTAATAAATTTTATCAGGACCTCCGGCATGCTGCAGACTAAAGTAAATCAAGTACTTTCCTGCTTTTGAATCGTAAATGGTTTGCGGTGCCCAAACTCGTTTTAGATTTTCATTTCCGGGAAAAGCAGTCTGAATATTTACAACACTGCTTTTCCAATTTACCAAATCGGTACTTTTTAGCAAAATCATAGCACGGTTGCTGTCCCAGCCTTTTGAAGATGTCATATCGGTTAAAACCATGTAGAAAGTTTTACCGTCTTCTCCGCGTAAAATATGCGGATCGCGAACTCCTCCTGTCGAACTGATTATTTTGCTGTCTAAAACAGGTTTGTTATTATTTAAATGATAATAGTGGTAGCCATCTGTACTTACCGCATAACAAACTGCTTCTTCTTCAATCTTATTTCCTGTAAAATAAACAAATAAATAAGCTGTTAAATCTTTTTCGGCGATAACTGGCGGTACATCTTTATGGTCTTCCTGCGCTTGCAGCACACTAAAAAACGACATTAGTGCAATCAGGGTAAATTGTATTCTTTTCATTGTTTATTTCTGTTATTTCTGTTCTAAAAAAATAGTGCCGTTTCTTTATTTCACCTAAAACTTCATTATTTTTTGCCTTTTAATTTATACAAAACTGAAGCGTGCGCTTTTAGAACTGCTGTAATTTCTTTTGAAGATTGTTTTGATTTTTCGCCTGTCCAGATATTCAAAACTTCAACTGAACCAGAAAATCCAAGATCCGAAAGATTTACAGAAACATTTTGCGATTCCTGATCTGAAATATTAAATAAAGCCAGATAAACACTTCCGTCTTTTGGATTCTTTGAAGTCACGGCAATTTTCCCGTCTTTCTGGAAAAGCTGTTTTACATCTGTACTTTCGCTGTGCATTTTTACAACCTCTTTATTAGTCAATAATGATAAAGTAAAGACATCGTTGCTGGGCAGATCTCCTCCAAAAAACAACGGCGATTTAAAAATATTAAAGAATGTTATTAAAGTATATTGTTCGTCTTTTGTCAAACGCGTCATTCGGTCTTCACCGCGTTCTCCTCTTACCGAAATACGCCCAAGCGGAATCATATCACAATCCGGCCAGGTTCCCGGTGCGATATACGGATACCATTTTTGCGCAACATCCATTAAATGTGTAATATGAGGCCATGTATCCCAAACATCGTCTACCATTCTCCACATATTGGCATGTGTCGTTACGTGTGGCGCGGCACTAATTGGAGTTTCTCCCGGCGAAGTACTCAACACGATTCTGCGTCCGCATTTATCGATAGCGTTTCTGATTAAGTTGATTTCAGCTTCATGATAAGGTCTTGACAAATCGTCAATTTTAATAAAATCGACACCCCATTGCGCATACAATTCAAATATAGAATCGTAATATTCCTGTGCTCCTGGTTTGTCTGCAAGGATAGTAAAATTATCTTTCAGCCATTCGCATTGCAAAGCGGTTGTATAAATCTGATCTGCTGTAACGCCGTTTGCTCCTTTTATTGGAAGTTTATCTTCGATTGCTTTTTTAGGAATGCCGCGCATAATGTGGATTCCGAATTTTAAACCTTTTTTATGGATATAATCTGCCAGCGGTTTAAACCCATTTCCATCTTTTGCCGAAGGAAACCGATTGACTGCGGGAAGATATCTTCCGTACTGATCGATTACATACCTTGGATCTTTCTGGTTATAACCTCCGGCTTTATCATTTTCGACAAACCATCTAATGTCGACAACTACGTATTCCCAGCCAAATTTCTTTAGTTCTTTTGCCATATAATCGGCATTGGCTTTTACTTCGTGCTCTTCTACTGTAGGTCCGTAACAATCCCAGCTGTTCCAGCCCATTGGCGGGGTTTGTGCCCATTGTTTAAATTCTTCTTTTTGAAATGCTTTGGTTTGTGCGGCAGATGTGGCGAATAGAAAAAATGCTCCAATTGCCATCGTTAGTAAGTTTTTGTTTTTCATTGCTTTGTGGTTATGTGTAGTTTTTACACTTTAAATATAATAAAAAAAAATATCCCATTGCTTTTTTACTAATTAGTTGTTGCAATGGGATTTTTTTTATTTGAATTTTATCCAGGTATCCTCTCAATCGATGAGATCCCGATGAGACATAATTATTTCGGATTAATCGTTACCTCAACCGGTTTTAACCACTGACTTGTGAATTTTACTTTTATGGGTTCTGCACCATTTGCCTGAATATAAGCTGCAATGTGCCCGTGGAAAACTCTCTGTATATTGTCGGTATAATCCGTCATATCGCTGTTATTTCCTGCTTCGAGTCCCAATAAAGTTCCGGGACCAGTAATCGTACAAGTCACTTCATTGTCTGAAAGCATAACCGGAAAGCCATTTTGATCTTTTACCTGAACCATAATTTTGGCAACGCCTTTATCTTTACTGATCGTAATATCTTTTTCGGCAATTGTTAGTTCAACTGGCTGTTGTGTTGAATTAATTGCATAACGGCTGACCTCTTTATCGTTAGCATCCAAACCAACTGCTTCTAATTTTCCTGAAGCAAAAGGAATATCCCAATATATTATTCCGGTTTTTTCGTCATATTGTTTGGTTTCGCCAACCACTTTACCGTTCAATTCCAAACGTGCTTTTGTCGCATTGGTATAACAAACAACACGAATTTTTTGTTCAGCTTCGTAATTCCAAATTGCCCACGCGTCTTTAGAAATATCTTTATCATTTTTTAATGGATACGTTCCTAAATACGCCATTGGTTTATCCGACCATAAAGCTTGACGGAAATATCCCCGCGGTTTGATCACTCCTGCAAAATCAACTAAGCCAGAGTAAAATCCTCTTGAAGGCCATCTTCCCGATTCGCCTAAATAATCAATTCCTGTCCATAAAAACTGTCCAAAAATATGCTTGTTGTTTTTTACAGCCAGCCAAGGTTCCATGTCGTGAACATTTTCACTTCCGTAAATTACACGATTTGGATATTTTTGATGATCTGTCTGGTATTTACTTTCTGTATAATTGTAACCTGTTATATCCAGAGAACCAGGATATTCTGTTTCGTTAGACATCGCCACACCAGCTAAGCCTGCAGTGGTAGGACGGGATTTATCGTATTTTTTAACCGCGGCTACCAAACGTTTTGAAATCACTCCCAAACGCATTGCATCTGGTGCATCTTTTTTAAATCCACCGTAAGCGGCCTGCCCAAATCCGTTTTTTCCTTGATCTAAAACCGGATGCGAATAGGGATCATTTGGATAATCTACTTCATTACCAATACTCCATGCAAAGACTGAAAGATGATTTCTGTCACGGCGTACAAAATCTTCAAGATCTTTTTCTCCGTATTCTGCAAAAATATCAAACGTCCCCTGAAAACCCGGAGTTCCATAATTCCAGCCTTCCAGCCATTTGCGTTTTGGAAATTCCCATTCGTCATAAGCTTCATTCAAAACCAATAAACCTAACTCATCACAAAGTTCATAGAAATCGGGAGCCTGCGGATTATGACTCGTACGAATGGCATTTACGCCGATTTCTTTAAGAGTCTTTAATCTTGTTTTCCAAACTTCTCTGGGAACGGCAGAACCTAAAACTCCTGCATCATGGTGCAGGCAGACTCCTTTCATTTTCATCCATTTTCCGTTAAGCGCAAAACCGTTGTTGGGATCGAATGTGAAGTTTCTGAAACCGGTTTGTGTAATTGTTTTGTCAATCTCTTTACCGTCTTTTAAAACAGTTGTTTTAAGCTGATATAAATTCGGATTGTCCAAATCCCACAATTGAGGTTTTTTTACATTTATTTTAGCCAAAATTTTACCGTTTTGGTTTGCTGCTACTTCTATTTTAGAAGAAGCTTTTGCTGCCAATTTTCCATCTTTTGAAAACAGTTCGTTTACTACAGTCAAAGATGATTTTGAAGAAGAACCATTTTCCACATCAACCTCGACGTTCAAAATTCCGTTTCCTTTGGTTACTTCTGGATAGGCATACACTCCCCATTGCGCAATATGAACGGGATTTGCATACACAACCCACACATTTCTATAAATGCCAGAACCGCTGTACCATCTTGAATCTGCACTCTGGCTGTGATCTACACGAACAGAAATCACATTTTCTCCGCCGTATTTTACGAATGGTGTAGCATCATAAGCAAAAGAAATATATCCGTTCGGACGTTTTCCTAAAGAATGTCCGTTAAGAAAAACCTCGCTTCTGTTGTAAACTCCTTCAAAATACAAATAAACTTTCTCTCCTGATTTACTTTGCGGAATATCGATTGATTTTCTGTACCAGGCAATTCCACCGGGCAGATAACCTGTAGAACTCGCCAAAGTTGGACTTAACTGTCCTTTTACGCTCCAGTCGTGAGGCACATTTACCTGCTGCCATTTGCTGTCGTCAAAAGTGGTGTTTTTTGCATCTGGAGTTTCCTTATGATTGAACTTCCAGCTGTCATTGATTTTTTGAGAATCTCCAAATGATATCTGACTGCTTGCAGACAAATACGAAAAGAGTAAAACGGGTAATATGATTTTTTTTGTAAACACTATATTTCTTTTTTTTAGTTTTTTTCAGGTTTTCAGGTTTCAGTAATAACGATCGAATACAATAAAAACAACAATTGCGGTAAACAACCAAAATGGAATTCCCAATCGCAGCATAAGAGAACTCATTTTTTTATTTACTAAGCTTTCTTCAATATCGTTTTCATTAGAGTATTTAAAGGTTTTAAATAATAGAATCATAAAACTAACAATAAATCCGATAATTACGGGACCAGTAACAAAAAAAATACTCAAACAGCCAAGACCGTCACAGTCAAAATCTATTAAGAAACACAAATACCATATCGATAAAAATAAATATGCTAAAGACAGAAAAAAGTAAATTTTATATTTTATTTTCATCGTGTAAATTTATTTTATTAGTCTAAAAACAGAGAGCATTTTGTATCGCAATGATGAATTATCATGCTCTCCAAAATAAACAAACTGCCTGCGGGATTTGGTTTTTACTATTCTGATTTTCTTTTGGTTTTCAAACCTAAATTCTTCAGTTACTTTACGAGTCCAATTGCCTTTTTTGTCGTAAACATAAGTGTTATTTTTTTCCAATTTTATAAGTCCGCTTTTATCATATACTTTTGAACTCAATACATTTTTATTGGAGTCGTAAGTCCATGTTTTGGTTTGAAATTTATCTTCTAATTGTATCAAAAGTCCATTAGTATCATAAGAAAAACAAACTTCTTCGATCCAATTTTTTGAAAAATGTTTGGCAGGTTTGTTATGTTTATATGAAATCTTAGTGAGCTTATTTTCTGGATCATATATAAATTCTGCTTCATAGATAAGCTCGTCCTTATTTTTTTGAGAAAATGTTTTAGCATCTATAAATTGAAATTTATCCTTATAAGTTATAACAGTTTTTGATTGTTCGTATTTATTATTTCTAATTAGAATTTTCTGAATCTTTTTGTCTGAGTTTACAATATATTTGGATGTTTTTTGTTCGCTTCGTATCCATTCAGACTTCCGGCTACTATAAATTTCCTGCCCAATTATTTTTTCATATTGCAAATCTTCATCAAAAAAAATCTCGGTCAGACTTGATAAAGCATCTTTTATAGTCTTTGAAATTTGAATTGATTTTGGCTTTTTTAAACTATCCAGTAAAGTTATCTTCTCAATTTCTCCAGCTTGTTCTTCTATTATTTCAATCAATTCTAAGTTTTCAGAAAAGCTGTAAATCGTTTTCACATGAGAAAGATTTGAGTGTCTTTCTTTCTCTAAAATTATTTGCTGGGTTATGGTTTTGATCTTCGATTTTAGACCATAAAAAAATAAATATTCAATTCTGCTGATTTCATGATCATAAAAATGCAAATGTTTTGCAAGATCATTTGCTGTAACATAATCATTTTCTAAAAATTCTTTAGTGTAGAAAAGAGGATTTAAAAGGTTCAATCCATGAATAGTGCAAATTGGATCGCGCATAATTTTAATGTATTTGTAACAACTAAAATAGTAAAGAAAAAGCTTTTAATATTAAGATTGATTTATAAAAACAAAAAAAGAGAATCACAATAATTCTCTTTCTTTATAATATCAATAAACTAGAATTTAATCCAGTAAAAAAACAATCAATCCTCTTGCTCCATGCGCACCGAGCACTAGAGACTGCTCAATATCTGCCGTTTTTGAAGGTCCGGCAATAAAAGTCCCGAAACCATATTCCTGATTCCCAATCCTTTCATAAGCTTGGTGCATCGTTCTGATAATATTATTTTTCTGTACAATAATAGCCAGATACTGCGCTATAAATGGAGCTGCACGTTGTCCTAAAATATCATCTGTTACCCAAAGACCGCTGTTTTCTGCTACTCCAAAATGCGCTTTTATAATCGTAAGTTCTACATCCTGAAGCGAATGCGGATCATCATTTTTCCAATCTAAACGAGCAATTTCAGAAAGTTCGGGAACAGTCGTAATAATACGTTTTTGAAGCTCGTAATTATTCTTTATGTAAGTGATAATCTCATCATAATTAGACACTTCTACAAAATCTCCTCCAATATTTTTCAGAACTGTTTTATACGTTTCCAAAACATCAAACTGCTCAGAACCTAATACGCCTAAGTCTGGAAGATCTGAAGCAAAGCCGGGTTGGTTTTGTTTTATTTTATTTAAAATTGCAGCCTTACTACTCATTGTCCTTTGCTTTAGATTCTCTAGAATTTTTCTTGTACCATTCTCTAAATGACTCTTCGGGAACTTCAGGCATTTCGCGCTGATCGTACCATTTGTTCATTTTGTTATTTACCATTGCTGGAATATTTTTCATTACAAAACGTCCCGATTTACCAGCAATATTAAAGACAGTCGGGTTGGCTAAAACTGCTGCCATTGTTTTCATTGCAATGGTTTTAGACGCAGGCGTATGCCCTTCTTTTACCAAAACCTGACGCCATTTGTACAATTGGTCATGAATATCAATTTTTACCGGACAAACGTTGGTGCAAGAACCGCAAAGTGTGCTTGCAAACGGCAGGTCGGCATTTTTGCTCATGTCTAAATTTGGTGCCAAAATAGAACCAATTGGTCCTGCAACTGCATTATGATAACTGTGTCCGCCGCTTCGTCTGTAAACCGGGCAGGTATTCATACACGCACCACAACGAATACATTTTAAAGAATTTCTAAAATCTTCTCTTCCTAACTGCGTGCTTCTTCCGTTATCAACAATTACAATATGAATTTCTTTTCCGTCTCTGGGCTTTTTAAAATGACTTGAAAAAGTAGTTATGGGCTGTCCGGTTGCACTTCTGGCTAATAATCTAAGGAAAACGCCTAAATGTTTTCGCTGCGGAATTAGTTTTTCGAATCCCATAGAAGCAATATGAACATCTGCGAGATGCGCTCCCATATCTGCATTTCCTTCGTTGGTGCAAACCACAAATTCGCCTGTTTCTGCAATCGCAAAGTTTACTCCGGTCAAAGCTGCTTTTCTGGTTAAGAATGTATTTCTTAAACTATGACGCGCAGATTCTGTTAAATACTGCGGATTAAAATTTCCTTTTTCTGTTCCTAAATGCTCGTGAAAAGTCTCACTTACATCTTCTTTTTTAAGGTGAATTGCCGGCAGCACAATATGACTTGGCGGTTCTTTACGCAATTGCACAATATATTCTCCTAAATCTGAATCGATTACTTCAATGCCTTTTTCTGCTAAATAATCATTTAAATGGCATTCTTCTGTAAGCATAGATTTTGATTTTACCATCTGTTTTACATTGTGTTTTTGTAAAATAGAATGTACAATTTCGTTATGCTCTTTTCCGTCGGCCGCCCAATGTACAACGATTCCGTTTTCTAATGCTTTTTCTTCAAACTGAACTAAATAATCGTGAATATTAGAAAGCACATTATTTTTAATCTTCGAAGCTGTTTCGCGAAGTAATTCCCAGTCTGCTATTTGGTTTGCAGATCGATCACGTTTTTCACGAACAAACCAAAGCGTTTCGTCGTGCCAGTTTACACGTGCTTCATCTTTATTAAAAACGGAAGCGGCCTGACTGTGATCTAATGTTTTTTTTGAAGACATTTTTTATCTTTTAATTCTGAGCCGAATTTAATATTTCGGCAATATGAATGGTTTTTACACGACTGTTTTGTCTCTTTAAAATTCCTTCTAAATGCATTAAACAAGACATATCTCCTCCAGTTATATAATCTACCTGATGATTTTCATGATCTTTAATACGATCTTTTCCCATTTTTACAGAGACTGCTTCTTCTGTTACACAAAATGTACCTCCAAAACCGCAGCATTCGTCTTTTCGCGAAAGCGAAACCAAATCTAATCCTTTTATATTATGAAGTAATTGTTCTGGTTTTGAGAAAAACGGAGCATTTAGCTCGCTCATCTGCGAAAGTTTTAAACCTCGCTGACCGTGACAGCTTTGGTGGATTCCTACTCTAAAAGGAAAGTTTCCGTCGATATGATCTACTTTAAGGATATCGGTAATAAATTCGGTAAGTTCGTAAACTTTATTTCTGATTTCTGTAGCTTTATCTTCTTGTTTTTCATCGTGCAAATGATCTTTTACATGAAGAACACAACTTCCAGATGGGCAGACAATATAATCAAAACCAGAAAAATTAGAGACAAAGTTGGCATCGCATCCTTTTGTTAAGTGAGCATAACCGCTGTTTGCCATAGGCTGTCCGCAGCAGGTTTGGCCCATCGGAAAATGCACTTCGCAACCTAATTTTTGTAAAAGTTCGTAAGTTGCGATCGCTACTTTTGGGTAAAATTGGTCGACATAACAAGGTATAAAAAGTCCAATTTTCATATTGTAGTATTTATTATGTTGTTCATTAGGCTTGTACAGTAAAAACGCTAAATATTTGTTTCTTCAGCAAATTTACGACATAGATGCTGCATTTACCTAATGTTTGTAAAATTTCAAATCAATTAAATCATTTTGAATTGGTTTTGGATTCCAATTTTGATGAATTGCCAGCGCTGCGCCCAAAGCACTTGCTTGTGCCATAGATGCCGCGTAGACTTCTACATCCGGATAAGCCTCTGCAAGTAAATTCATAAATATTGAATTTTTGCTGAAACCTCCATCTACAAATATCTTCTTTACCGGACTGTTGTGTATGACTAAATTGGTCGAAAAAACCTGCTGTTCTACCAAATCCAGCATCAATTGATGATAAGCGGTTTCGTAATCCTTATAATGAGAAAGATCTCTTTTCTGAAATGGGCATTCCTTTAAAATATCAAAATCGTATTTCTTAGGATAAACAATCGTAAAATTTAGTGCTCGTAAAGTCGAAACCAATTTTTTGTCAAAATAAACATTCTTATACGTATCCAGCGGTACATTAAAATGTGCAGCTAATCTTTTTGTCTGAATTTCATGTTCGTTTCCGGAGAACAAACGCGCTGCTTTTACGGGCTTTTCTGTATATTGAAGATAGCACAGGCAATCGTGCTGTAATTCTTCAAAAGTCAGTGGTTTAGTATTGAATGGATTGAGTGAAATACTCCAGGTTCCAGTCGATAATAAAACAAATGGCTCTGTAAAATTGATGGTGTAAGGAATTATTGCCGATGAACTATCGTGAAGTCCAACTCCGATAGCAAGACCGTTTTCGTCTTTTATAACATCTTTACCGTAATGAAGCTGCGGAATTTTATCTGAAATATTTTCTTTTTGAAGCCATTTATGATATTTCATTTTTTTGAAATTCCACAAATTAGTATGGCAGCCAATACTTGTAATATCGGCATACGCTTCATTGGTAAGAATAAAACTTAAAAACTGAGGAAGATGCAGACAGTATTTTACCTGATCAAATAATGCTGGATTTTCTTCTTTAAGCCTGTAAATCTGCATTCCGGAATTCAAACTTCCTAAAACTGGAGAAGCTGTTTTTACTGCAAACTTTTCTTCTCCTTTGTATTTTTTATAAAAATCGGATTTTAATTCCTCCGGATAATCTTTTAAGTAATTATACAGAGGAGTTAAAACTTTTCCGTTGTGATCTATATAAACAAAACTAGCGCCGTAAGTGCTGAAATTGATTGCTTTTAAAACATAATCATTTAAGTTTTTTATTTCTGATAATCGATCGAGAATCCATTTTTGGAGCACCTCGATATCTTCGCATGGAAAACCGTCTTCGTCTGTGGTTTCATCCAGATTTACCGACTTTTCCCAGACAATTTTATAATTTTCATCAAATAAAAAAACTTTTTTGTTTGTTTTACCAATATCAAAAATTGCAACTACATTCATTATGCTGTTTTTTATAAGCCTGTAGCTATTGTTTTTAAACCTCTTTCGCTAATCAGATTTTTTCTTACGCTTGCAGCACGATATAATTCAACCGGATTTAAAGCTGCGCCAGAACGTAAGCGTGCTTCTGCAACCAACGCACGAACATCTGTACGGAATGCATTTTGCAGGATTTCTTGTGCTCTTACAACATCATTTTCTTCCTGTGCTTTTTCTAGTGCTTTTCTGTCTACAGAAAGTGCCTGAGCATAAGCAATCATAATAGCTTCTACAGATTGCAATAAGTCTTCTAATGGATCTTTGACATTGTGAGAAGCATCGATCATCCAGCCTAAATCTTTGGCGTGATTCATTCCTCTTGCATCCATTCCGTCAACCAATTCATTAAAAATCAAGAACAATTGGTATGGTTTTAATGCGCCTGCAGTTAAATCGTCATCTCCATATTTTGAGTCATTAAAGTGGAAACCTCCCAATTTATTTTCCATTAATAATAGAGAAACAATCTGCTCGATATTGGCATTTGGCAGATGATGACCTAAATCTACCAAAGTCTGTGCTTTATCACCCAATTTTTTTACATATGAATAAGATTGTCCCCAATCTGCCACTGTTGTAGAATAAAAGTTAGGTTCTGCACATTTGTATTCTAAAAATAATTTCCAGTTAGACGGCAGTGCGTCGTAGATTTCTTCTAAGCTTTCTAAAGTATTTTGGTATGCTTTACGAAAATTTAACTGTCCCGGAAAGTTTGAACCGTCTGCAAGCCAAATTGTAAGTGACTCAGAACCCAATTCGATTCCGTGTTTAATTACTTCGATATTATGTGCGATTGCCTGTTTGCGAACTGCTTTATTTACATTTTGCAAAGAGCCAAATTTATATGTATTTGCAGCATCTGCCTGATCTTGAAAAGTATTAGAATTCATGGCATCAAACTTTAAACCGTGTTGTCCGGCAAGTGTTTTGATGGCATTATAATCTGTTGGAATGTCCCACGGAATATGAAGCGAAATAGCACCCGAAGCATTATTTAAAGCATGAAGCAAACCAACATCTTCTATTTTTTCTTCTAGAGATCGAGGTTCTCCCCCGCCCGGAAAACGACCAAATCGTGTTCCTCCTGTTCCTAATGCCCAAGATGGAATTGCAATTTGAAAGTCGATAAGTTTTTTAATAATCACTTCTGTATCATTGATTTCTGAAGCAGTATAAACGAGTTTGTTTTGGTGTTTTTTTAATAATTCATCATTGTGTGACGAAATGTGGTTTGATGAGATTAGCATAATTATTTTTATTTTAATAGAGTTTACAATATATAAATTTTATATGTTTAGTATATTTTTTTAACACGCAATGCTTAGTTTTTTGACGCGGATGATGCGGATTCGCTATCGCGAAGACACGGAAAAAAAAGGATTTTTTTATTCTAATGATTTAAAAAAATCTGTGCAGATCAGCGTTTTCGAAATAGCGAATCCGTTTTATCTGTGTTCCATATCTTTATGTGATTATTATTTTTAAACTTATAAATTCTATAATAACTGAACTCCAGTTTGACTTCACTTTTTTGTTATATTTTTTGTCTAATTCAAAAAATGGTGTGGCTAAAAAAATCTAACGTCCGAATGATATCGAACGCTAGACCACAAAAAACCACTTTTGCTTAAACAAACTTATATAAAAAACTAAACAACTTATCTATAAAAGCCCATTGCAACACCGCCGTCTACGTTAAGGGCATTTCCTGTAGATTTATTCAGGAAACCGCCAACAAAAGCAAAACATGCGTTTGCAATATCATCCGGCAATATAATTTCATTCAATAAGGTACGTTTTGCATAGTATGCCGGTAATTCTTCTACCGTAATACCATATGCTTTTGCACGTCCTTCTGCCCATCCGCCAGACCAGATATTAGAATCTGAAATTACAGCATCTGGATTTACGGTATTTACACGTATTTTGTCTGCACCTACTTCGGCTGCCATCAAACGTGTTAAATGTGCCTGTGCCGCTTTGGCCGAACCATAACCAGGATTATTAGGACCTGCAACTACTGCATTTTTAGAAACAATATTTACGATGTCTCCTCCAAATCCTTGTTTACGCATTACTTCGATTCCGGCTTTAGAAACAATAAATTGTCCTTTTACCAAAATGTTATAAAGTCTGTCCCATTCTTCAAGCGTATGCTCTGCAATAGATTTCGAAATACTGATCCCTGCGTTGTTAACTAAAATATCAACTCCGCCAAAAGCCAAACATGCTTCGTCTAATGCTTTTTCTGTACTTATTTCATCTGTAACATTTAATAAAGTGCTTGAAACTGCATCTTTTCCGAATGCTTTAATAAACTCAGCTGTTGCTGCTTCTAAACGCTCTTCATTAATATCATTGATAATTACGCAAGCACCTTCCTGAGCAAATTTCTTAGCGATAGCTTTACCAATTCCTCCTGCAGAACCCGTAATTAAAGCTACTCTTCCAGACAATGCTTTTGGTTTTGGCATACGCTGTAATTTTGCTTCTTCAAGTAACCAATATTCAATATCAAAAGCTTCCTGGTGCGGTAAAGAAGTATATTCTGAAACTGCTTCTGCACCTTTCATTACATTTACAGCATTGATATAATATTCTGATGCCAGACGCGCCATTGTTTTATCTTTGGCAAACGTAAACATACCCACTCCAGGGTATAAAATAACAACTGGGTTTGGATCACGCATTGCCGGCGAGTTTGATTTTTTACAAGCATTGTAATAATCTTTGTACATCGCACGGTAGGCCTCAAATGCTGGTTTTAATTTAGCTTTTACAGCTTCAACATCAGACAAATCTTCGTTTGGATCTAATTCTAAAACCAAAGGACTGATTTTAGTTCTTAAAAAGTGATCCGGACAAGAGGTTCCCAGCGGAGCTAATTTTGAGAGATCATTAGAATTAATGAATTCCAAAACTCTGGCATCATCTGTATAATGACCAATCATCTGACGTTCTGATGAACAGAATCCTCTTAAGATTGGTGCAGCTTTTGCTGCTTTTAATTTACGATCTGCTTCTGGAAGACTGTCGATTTTTTTACCTCCAAAAACAGCACGTTTTTTTCCGTAATTACTTTCTAAGTATTCTGCACATTTCTCAATTACTTCAAGTGTATTGATATAACTTTCGTACGCAGTATCTCCCCAGGTAAATAGACCGTGAGAACCTAACATTATACCGCGTAATTTTTTTCCTTTTTTCGCTGCTTCTTCAAGGCAGGATCTCAACTGAAGACCAAGATCAAAACCTGGGCGCTGCCAGCCTACCCATCCTATTTCGCCGTTGAATAATTCATCGGTAATTTTAGCTCCGTCTTTTGCCGCTGCGATTGCAATTGCAGCATCCGGATGAAGGTGGTCAATATGTTTGAACGGAAGAAAACCATGTAACGGCGTATCAATAGATGGCGCTTTTGATGCTAAATCAAAAATACAGTGATTGAATAATTCTACCATTTCGTCTTCAAACTCAATTCCTCTGTAAACATTTTCAAGATTACGAAGTCTTTCTAAATACAAAGCCGCACAACCTGATTTTGTCAATGTACCAATGTCGCCGCCAGAACCTTTAATCCACATTACTTCAGAAGATGCACCTGTTAAAGGGTCTTTATCTGTAATTTTAACAGAAGTATTTCCACCTCCGTAATTGGTCAATCTTAAATCAGCGCCTAACAAGTTAGAACGATAAATAAAAAGCGCTACTTCATCTCCTGCTAGTGCTGCTGCCTTAGCATCATCCCAAAGGTAGCTTACATGCTTAAAATTCATATTAATTGTGTTTATATTCGACATATAGTATTTATATTATTTTTGTATTATTTATAATGAGTTACCAATTCCAACTATAACAATCGAGAGCATAATAAGTCCGATTCCGTAGATAAATGTTCTAAAGGTGCTTTTAGAAACTCCCGACCATTCTTTCAAATAAAATCCCCAGAAATTAGCAGTCAAAATGATCGTTGCCATATGCAGAATCCAAGAGCTGGCACCGTTTCCTAATTTGCTTTCGCCCATTCCGTAAAAGAAAAACTGAAGAAACCACATTGTTCCGGCAAGTGCAGAAAAAAGAACATTTTTAGTAATTGGTGTTTCTTTATTTACATAATCACCAATTGTTTTATTTTTAAAATTCAAATAGATACACCAGATAAAATTGGTTGTTAAACCTCCCCAAAGCAAAACGATATAAGTAACATTGTTTTGAAATAATGGGTTACAGCCGTTAATAACAGCTTGTTCTGCCATTGGTTTTCCAGCTTCTATTCCGTAATTAAAAAACGAACTCAAAATACCCGAAATCACCGCGATAATCAATCCTTTTACCAGGCTGAAATCTTGGTCTTTATTTTCGTGGCCTCCTGCAAGATCTTTCTCTTTCATGATTCCTGCTTTACCAGAAATTCCTATTCCAACAAGACATACTGCAACTCCAAGTAAAACTAATTGTCCGCCAGTACTGGCAAGCATATCAGAGAATGAAATTTTTCCTTCTGTAGGATTAAAATCATAATATATAGAAGGAACTAAAGCTCCAAAAGCAGAACAGAATCCTAATATAATAGAGTTACCAAGAGACATTCCTAAATAACGAACTCCTAAACCGTAAGTAAGTCCGCCAATTCCCCAAATCAATCCCATCGAAAAAGTAAAGGCTTTTATAGACGGTGCCGCTGCTGCGATAATTTCCGGAAAATTTGGAATCGTTAAATAAGCTGCGATTGGCGGTACAATCAGCCAGGAGAAAAATCCTCCAACAAGCCAATAGCTTTCCCAAGCCCAATTTTTTACTTTCTTAAAAGGCATATAAAAACTACCTGAAGAAAACCCTCCGATAGAATGAAAAATGATTCCTAATAATGATTCCATTTAATTTTTTTGTTTGTGGTTAGTTTGTTAGTTTTTTGGTTTTGTAAAATAATAGAATGTAAAAAACAAAACTGTCCTGTACTATCCTTTACGGTTTTGACATATTATGTTAAAACTAAGGATTATTACAAAGAACAACTTGAATATATTAGAAAAACTAATTTAAAATGGCTATTTTAGCAATCGATTTCGTAATTATTATATCCGCAATCGCCAGCAAATAAACGTATTAATAAAAAAAATAACAGAAGTCTTATTTGCATTCATTCAGCTTGTAAGAAAACATCCAGACAAACCAATTAGTGTTTTTCGTTTTATTATAAATAATATCTTAGAATTAGTTCATTATATGCCCTGAGCTTAATTTGAAAAATAATGTCATGATTAAATTAATTAAAATAGATGAAGATTCCAGAGTCCCAAAATACAAGCAGATTGTAGACTCTATTCTTCAGAACATCGCAAACGGAAATTTAAAAATAAATCAAAAAATACCTTCGATAAACAGTTTCAGTGAAGAATTTTATATGTCTCGGGATACTGTAGAAAAGGCTTATAACATCTTAAAAGAACGAAAAATAATTTCTTCTATTAGAGGAAAAGGCTACTATATAACCCGTACAAAATTAGAATCTAAAGTGAATATTTTGTTCCTGACCAATAAACTGAGCGCGTACAAAATGAAAACGTACAGCTCATTTATTAACACATTGGGTGCAAATGCTCATACCGATCTTCATATTTACCATTGTGATGAAACTTTGTTTTTAAATCTGCTGGATAAATTTGAAGGCGCATACGATTATTATGTTATTACAACTCATTTTAAAACAGATGAATTAAAACATTTAAGTTTTACTGACGAAGTTGTAAGCGCGATACAAAATATTCCGCAGGATAAATTGGTTATTTTGGACAATATTAAACTCGGAATGGGAAGCGAAGTGATCAAAATTTATCAGGATTTTGAAAATGACATTTATAATGCCTTAAAAGAAGGGCTTTCTAAAATTTCTAAATACAAAAGATTAATCTTGGTTTATCCTGATAAAGCAGTTTATCCTTATCCAAGAAGAATTTTGCACGGATTTAGGAAATTTTGTGTGGAGCACGAAGTCAATTTTGAAATCCTGAGTGAAGTGTATGATGATATGATTCTTAAAAGAGGAGATCTCTTTATTACTATCGAAGAATCTGATCTGGTAAATTTAGTGAAACAGATAAGAGATGAAGAATATGTTCTGGGTAAAGATATCGGAATTATATCCTACAATGATACGCCGCTAAAAGAATTACTTGGTATAACCGTTATGTCTACCGATTTTAATGTTATGGGAGAAACTGCTGCACGCATGATTTTAAATAAAGAAAAAGGACAGGTAAAAGTTCCGTTTAATTTTATTGACAGGAATTCTATTTAAGGTGCTAAGGTTCTTAGAGGTTAAGATTCTAAGGTTTCTGCGATCAAAACAAAAACCTGTGGAGTTAGTTTCTATTTTGTTAGTTACTTGTAATTAAGCTATAAAAAAACCTCGCTTTATCAGCGAGGTTTTTCATTTTTTCTATGCAGAAAATTATTTTTTAGATTCTTCGATAGAAACTTTTCTGAACTCTTTTAAAAGTTTTTCAATTTCTAAAGTAGCTTTACGTGCTCTTGGTCCAGCAGCTTTAATTCCTTTTTCAGTTAAAGATTCTGCTTCTGCTCTAAATGTGTCGATTTCGGCGTTGATTTTTACTAATAAATCTTTCATTGCTTATATTTGTTAAATTAAGGCACAAAAATAAAAGTTTGTGTGATAGTTACAACAATTTTGCTGTTAAAATTATTGCCGATTTTTGACTCAGAATTTAACATTAAATTTACTTCATCAATTTTCTGTTTTTAATTATGTTTAATAAATTAATAACCAATTACTTACTTAAAAAACATTAATTAGACAGATTCTATATTGACTATGCGACACAATAAAATAATTTATTTTATTTCTAAAAATTTGAGAAAATAAAGACGTTTTGTCTGTTTTAAACTTCTGAAAGCTAGTTGTTTTTTGAAAAAATTAAGCTTTAAACGCATTTTTGAACTATCCTAAATAGAAGAAACGTCTTTCGGATAGTTTTATTAATCAAAACACAACTATTTTTTTACTTCAATTTTTATTTTAGCCGAAAGCTCTTTTGCGAGATTTATAACATAATTGGTAAAATAAGCTGCATCCTTAAAGCCTTTATCTGCGCTCAATTCCCAACCTGCAATAGCATAATAACTAATTTCCTGATTATTTTTTACCTTAAGTTCTGCCAGATAAGAATCTGTTAGCTGTCCTGTTTTGGGAGCTTCTATATATCCTTTGTAACTATTTTTGGGTACTAATATAGCAGTTCCCAAAATCCATTCGCGGTTATAGGTTAGATAATCATGCTGTATCATGCACACCCAGTTTCCTGCCTCTATTACTTGCAGAGGTTTTTCATTTTTTAAATTGGATAATGCGATCAAAAGTGTTTCCTTTCCTTTTAAACCTTTTAATGTTACTGTATTTTTATAACCATACATTCCGGGCCAGATAGAAGTTGTTTCCTGTACCTGATATTCATTTCCAGACGCTTTCCAATTCTGATAATTATAACTCAAAATAGAGTTTACAGGACCCTCGCTTACAATTTTAAAAGAAGTTTTTTCAATATTATTAATTGTATCACTAATAATAATACCAAGTCTGTTAATTTTATGATCAACCATTAAAGCATAACCGCCTAAACCAGCTGAGTTTCCAACAGGAAAAATATCTCTTCCCCAATCGTACATTACATGATAATTATCTTCGACAGCACCTTTACTATCAATGCCAACATCTTCTGGTGTAATTCCAGGAGTTTTTTTTCCAAAAACATCTTTAGAATTTCTTCCATCCAGATAGTGTCTAAAACCTACTTTATCATTTTCCCAAGTTGGTCCGTCGGTTTGGTATTTTTGATAGCCCAACTTTTTGTATACTTCATTGGCTAATAAAATTTCATCAGTCGCCGGATGAACCGGGAGATCCTTACCTTCTCTTTTTCCAAATCTTACACTTGTTTTTATTACAAATTTAGGATCTGTTTCGGACCATTTCAGCATTATTTTTTTTTCTTCCTTTGGAGAAAAATCAGCTGTTAAAAAAATTTCGTCCCATTTTCCATCTCCATCAAGATCATTAACTTGAGCAGGAATGGTATCCGTTTTTGAAATTAGAATAGGAAAAATTGCTTTGGTATCTTTTACCAAAAGCTGTGTTCTTTTTATCGAAACGGCTTTTTGAGAAAGTGCTAAATCTGAAGTGTTTTTTAAAATAATCTGCTGTCCCACATTTTTCTGTTGTGCTTTGGAGTTTCCCAAAAACAATACAGACAGCGCTATTGAAACATAAATTTTGGTCGTATTTTTCATTAGTATGATATAACTTTTTATTTTAGAACAATTTACTCATTTTATATAAATGAAAAACCTGTTTTATTGAAAAATTAAACATTAGATTTTAGATCCATGGATTAATACTAAAACGTATGGATCTATAAAATTAATATAACTCCATAGGTTTTTGTTTTGATCCAGATTCATTGCATAAAAAAAGTGCAAAATAAGAAATGACTTATTTTACACTTTGTATTTATTTTGATCAACTGTTTATTTAAGACAAGAGAAACAAGGCTTTATAATAATCTTTAAACTGCATCTCTAAAATATTTGAATTAATGAACTGTGTTTCAGATTTAACTGGTGAATCTGTAACTGATTTATGAAAATGAATTTTTAATTCTTTGATGATTTCAATCCTTGTTTTAGTTCCATCTAATAAAAATAAGCTGTTAACTTCTTCTAAAAGAAATAAATTAGAATAAAGTTGTCCATCAAACAAGAACAACAAACCATTTGCAGCTTTATTTCCATTTTTTAAAAAATGAATTAATTCAGCTTTATCATAAATAACGTAAACAAAGTGATCAAATACTTCTGGTATATTTTTACAATCGAACATCAAAGGGTGTTCAGAAAAATCAAATTCTTCTTTAAATTTCCTTTTAAACATTTTTAAAAAAGTGCCTTTATTGTCACACACTAAAATTCTTTCCTTTTCCATTTTCCTTTCCTTGAATTATTAAATGCTAAAACAAATTTTCATCGCGATAGACAAACACTAAATTAGACCTTTGTAACATGCGTAACATTACTTTCTACAAAGGTTATTAATTGTTCGATATTTCGCTTATCACTACATTTATTTGAAATTGTAATGATGTAACCATTTCTTTTCTTTACATAGAGAAAGAAAAAATCCTTAGTCAGGATTGCTTTTTCAATTTCAGTCCACTGATGCGCAAACTCACCTAGCGGTGAATGTACATAAATAGACGAGTTGGTAAAATTGAATTTATATTTACTGATAAAAGAATCGAATCTTAACAGTTTTTTTGCGAGCTTAAATATAAGCTTACAGATTGCATCTACAATTGAATATTGAATGAACAGGAATACTATAATAAGTATTAAACTTCTAATCATCCATTGTATCAAATCAGTTTTGTGATCAACTCTAAAATAGTCAAACAAAATTAAACCAAATAACAACAAAGAAGAAAAAATGGTTACTTTTTCTTTGTACAGATGCTTAAAATACATCTTATTTAACTTTCTTATTTCAGAAATATTTAGTTTGAACTCTAAAGAAAAAGCAGCTGTATTCATAATATCTGCATTACTATCTAATACATTAATTAATTCAGTTTTGTGCATTTTATAGACAAATCAATTCTATAAATATTATGCAAAACTCCCTCATAAAAAGTCAAAAATCTGCCTGATTAAGCTTATAAAATGTTAGAATAAGACTTTAAAATCAAAATTTCAACTTCTGCAATTTTCAATTTGCATCCATAAAACAAAAATATAAGTGTTTTCTGATTTTTTTGTCGTCAAAACAAATTAAAAAAACTACCTGTATAGATTAAAAATATATCAGAATAAGACTAAAAAACACATTTTAATATATTTATAATCAATTAGTTAAATACATCTATCATTTTAATATTCAAACGAAATATTTATTTATTTTTGTTTCTTTTTTCAATCGTAAAATAAATAATTTCTTACACTCATGAATTTAATGTTTTTTGACAATACAACGACATAACTTAAATAATCGAGGAAAAACATAATTTCTACCTACAGAATTAATTACATTCTCTAAAAAAAGAAAAAGTACTGATTATCAAATAATTAACAAATAATATATTAACTTTATAAACAAATCCATTTTCTTATGAAAATAATTGAACATTCCTATAGTGCAGACTTGGCTTGGGTTGAACCTTTTGCAAAACAGTTTGAAGGAAGAGTTGAAGGGAATTTTATTATGGTGCCTGAAGATTCACAATCTGGGACTAGATATTTTCTTGAATGCGAAGAAGGGATTATTGCATACTACATTAATGTTACGTACAAAAAAAATTACCATTTAATTCAAAAAAATATTAATAAGGATTTTGTTGGTTTTTATTATAATCTTACTGATGGTGAAGCTAGCGTTTCCGGAGATCATTTTAGATACGATGTCGGAAGATGGCAATACAATTTAGCGCTTATAGACAGTACCTTAGAATCTACTTATGTTGTCAAATCGGGAAGTAAAACATTTGCTCTTTGCATATTTATAAAAAAAAGCCTTCTTGAAACATATGCAAAAAGGAATAATATCGAATTTGAAAATATCGAAAAAATTGTTGATCCTAAAATCAATACAATGATCCGTTTTGACAGAATGAGCAATGATAGTTTTCATCTTTTGCAAGATTTAAGGAAATTGAAAGTGGGCGGACCTGTATTTGATTTAAATCTGGTTGGAACGGTACATATGCTGATTTCAAATTTTCTAAAAAAAATTGCCCGAAACAGAATCATAATACAAACAGTCAATAAAACAGACCTTGCTAATATTATTAATGCACAAATGTTTTTGGTTGAAAATATTAATGATCATTTTCCAAGTATTAAGGTTATGGCAAACAAGGCAAATATGTCTGAATCTAAATTCAAAAATTTATTTAGAAAAATTACCGGAGAAACTCCCAGCATCTTTTTTATGAATAACAAATTGCTTTTGGCAAAAGAACTTTTAGAAAAAAAACAGCTTACAATAACACAAATTTCTGACCAATTAAATTTTACCAATAATTCTTATTTTGCTTCTAAATTTAAAGCTCATTTTGGAATTTCTCCAAAGACATACATTAAACAGCTATAATGCATTTATTATTAAAAATTTAATAACATAATAATCATTATGCTTATGAAAACAATTACCCATCTTTCTACGTTGTTTCCCAGCTCTCTTGATAAATTGGCTGAAGGACTCGAAACCAAAGTTATAAACAACAAACTTATTTCTGTCCCAAAAAAATTTGGGGATGGATGCCTCTTTTTTACTCAGATTACTCCCAATATTTCAGCATTATTTATTGATGTAACATTTAATACTGAGATAAAATTTCATCGTATTTCGGGTCAGGACGATTTGCTCATTTTTCACTATGATTTAAGTGAGCATGTCAACATAATTAAAATTAACAATATGGATTATGAAATTGGCGCATTTGATAGACTTGATCTCGCCATTATTGATAATAATATTGACAGCATTTTTAAACCTGCTGCTAACGAAAGAACCGTTGCAATACGTTTAATCATCAATAAAAATATACTTACTGATTTTGTAAAAACCTATTCAGAGCAGATAAAGGAGCAAAAAACAACAAGCCAGAAAGTATCTTTTTATCATTATGGCAATATTGACAGCAATAGTATCTTATTAATCCAGTCCGTAAAACACTCATCGATTAAGGATTTATCTTTTGAGCCGTTTCTTAAGGGCGTTTCTTTAAAATTGCTGGGAAACTTTTTTAATAAATTTTACAATCCAGATTCTTCCAGCAGCAAAATTCGAGAAATCGAAAATACTTCTATTGAAAAAACAAAAGAGTATCTTCAGAATAATGTACACGGACCATTTCCTTCTTTGACTTTTTTAGCGGCGATGGCTGGTATGTCTGAATCTAAGTATAAGGACTTATTTAAAAAATGCTATAATACAACGCCTAATATTTTCTTTGTTAATGAAAAAATGAAATACGGAAAAAAACTTTTGAAGAGTGGAAATTTTCGTTCGCTAACCGAAATTATTTATGAATTAAACTACACTAAACTGAGTTACTTTACATCGAAATATTATGAAATCTTTAATCGAAAACCGTCTGAAGATTTCGTAAAAAACAGACGTTGACTTATCTTAAAATTAAAAAATAAAATAGGAGAACACTTTGCTCTTCTCCTATTTTATACTCTTTCTAAGGTTTTCTACTGATGGATCTTTTATCGCTTTAATTTGGTTTATTACAATCTGAGCAATTTCAGATGCGCCTTTTAAAGATAAGTGAGTATCGTCTGCTTTTGCCGTTTTATAAAAAGCATTTTCGCCTTCTTTAAAATGTAAATGAAGCAGTTTTGATTTTTCGGGACCATAAGATTGTTCTAACAGTTCTGTATAGTATTCTAAATCAATAAACGGTACTTTATATTCCTGTGCCGTTAATCTGGTTTCTAACGGATAATCTCCATGTGTTGGTACCAATACACCTTTTTCGTTAAAGTTACGTCTGGCGATAGAAGTCAGCAGTATTGGCACAGCGCCTTTCTGTCTGCTCTCGTTTATAAATCGGATCAAATTATATCGGTAAGCGGTATGAGGATTTGTATAACGTGTAGAATCTTCTATTTTTTCGTCGTTATGTCCAAATTCGATAAATACATAATCCCCTTTTTTTAATTTATTATAGATTGAATCCCAACGTTTTTCGGTGATAAAACTCTTGGTACTTCTTCCGTTTACTGCTTTATTTACTACGACAATATTATCCTTAAAAAGGGGTTGTAATACTTGCGCCCAGCCGTGTTCGGGATTGTTTGCAGGATCTTTTTTATTTGCCATTGTCGAATCGCCTATGCAATACAATGTTGTTTTTTGTGCAAAACTGGCAGAGGCTATCAAACAAAAAAGTAATATGTAATATCTCATTTTTTCAATTTTAATTAATGGGTTACAGCTGTGGGAACTGTTGCTCTTTTTCCGATAAAAACATCTGTCATTAAAACATTTTCTGCATTTTCATTGGATATGGCGTTTTTGGCAGATTTGATTTCAATGTTATTTAAAGAAATGTTCCTAATTTTTTTGTCTGCAAATCCCTGAATTACGATTCCAGATTCTGAAGCTTTATTACAGCTAATATCCGAAAAATGTATATTTGATATATCCGACTGAAAGCCTTTTCCTTCTCCATGATAATTGGAGGTTATATAAAGACAATCTTCTACTTCATCCAATTTTATATTTTTAACAAATATATTTCTAATATATCCGCCTCGATCTGCATTGGTTTTTATATATATTCCTCTTTTGAGATAACCGGCAGTTTTACAATTTTCTACAAAAACATTTTGCACTCCAGCCGACATTTCGCTTCCAATGACTACGCCGTGAAGTCCCTTAAAATTACAATTTCTGATTACAATATTTTCACTTGGCGTTGCTGTATTAGCTCTTCCTTCGTGATCTCTTCCTGCTTTTATGGCTACATTATCATCGCCGTTATCAAAATTTACATTTTCTATTAAAACATCTTTTGCATATTCAGGATCAATTCCGTCATTATTATAATTTAAAGATTTATAACTTATTCCACGCACTGTAATACTTTGAGATTTTAGAAGATGAAGACACCAAAATGGTGAATTTTCGATTCTGATATTCTCTACCAATATATTTTTACAATTGAAAAACTGAATCATCTGCGGGCGTAAAAAATAACCTTCTCCAAACTTCCTGTCTTTAATTGGTACGCTGTTATGATTCATGTCACGGCTCAGATTTTTTCCTGTATTCTCTTTTGTTTTAAAACTTTTCCAGGTTTTTCCTCCTTCTCCATCTATGATTCCTTCTCCCGTAATGGCAATATTGTTGCATTCGTAAGCATAAATAAGCGGACTATAGTTATAGAGCATTGTTCCTTCCCAGCTTGTTAAAACCATTGGAAGATAATCCTGCGGATTGTCGCTGAATTTTATTTTTGCTCCTTTTTCTATTTTAAGATTTACATTACTGACAAAATGAATCGGGCCGTTGATCTTATAAATTCCTTTTGGAACAATAATAGTTCCTCCGTTATTCTTTTTGCACAATGCCATCGCTTTGTCAAATGCTTTCTTATTATCGCTTAAAGAATCTCCTTTTGCGCCAAGTTTTACTACATTAATCTGATAAGATGGGATTACCGGAAGCTGAATCCTTTTTACAATCGAATCTGCTTTTGCGCTTGGAAACTGATTGTGCTGCGCAAATGCGACACAAGAAAACAATAAAAAAATAAGTGATCTGAAATTCATAATTTTAAAATTTACGGCAAATACCAATTTTTTATTTTATCCTGAAGAATATTTTCTATCGTATACTTTGCTGCTTCTTTCTTAGTAAGCTGATGGGACCATGCAACTCTTTTAACGGGTTGAAAACCTTCTCCTTTACAATTATATTCAGCATAAAAGCTATTTTTTTCTGCATCTGGCTTAGACCAGTTTTCCCAGCCTTCGGGTTTTATCTGTTTGCCCATTTCGCAATTAATGAAAACGGTTTTAGCATAAATACGCCAAGGTCTGCCGAGGTAAACTTCTTTTGCATCAGGATTCGCAGTTAGTTTACAATCTTTAAAAACAAATCCGAAATCAGTTCCCTGCGGAGTTGAAGCTGCTGTAACGTACGAGCTTTTTATGCTGTGAATAATGCAGTTTTCAAATAAAGCCGTGGCACTGCCAAAAATAAAGTCTGTGGTGCCTTCAATATAACAATCTTTAAAAAACTGCTTTGCTTCTTTGCCCGATAAATATAAAGTATCCTGATTTCCTAAAAGATTACAATTTGAAATTTTAGCGCGATTTGCTGTCAAAGACAATGCAACACCCTGTCCTCGATCTCCAGAAGCATTTTTAATGGTTAAATTTAATGCCGAAAAATCATCGCCTTCTGCTAAAACCGTATAGGTATAAAAAGTACTGTTTCTTCCTAAATTGATTTTAGAAAAATTATCGTCAAAAGTAATGATCGTATTTTCTTTGCTTTCACCTTTCAAAACTACATTGGTGTTCCATTCCGGAATGCGGACTTTTTCATTGTAAGTTCCGTTTTTTACATAGATTGTAACTTTTTCATAAGGAAATCCCGGACATGCATAAACTGCATCCTGAATTTTTGTAAAATCTCCAGAACCATCTTGCGCAACCGTAATTAAAGTCACATTTTTTTTATCTGCAGCGCCGACTTTTGTTCCGTTTTTAACTGCCCAATCCGGAAATTTTTTTAAAACTTCTTTTGGTGCGTCGGTATACCATGAATAGCCATTTCGCCTTTCTGAGCCAATTTGATCGATTGATGTTTTTCTAATTCCGTCACGATCACAAAAGAAAGGTTCGTTTGTATCCAGATCCATAAATCTAGCCCAGATTGGAGTTGCATTTGCTGTAGGAATCATTTTTTTGTCTGTTATTTTCCCCGCATCATTTAGAACTCTCTTTTCTTCTAGATTTGTGATTTTCGTTTTTTCGAACCATGCTGCTGCGCTTTTTACTGCTGTAACAATTTCTGGCGAAGGTTTTTCTACGGCCATTAAAAGCAATACTATTTTTACTGATTCATAACCGCTCAGCGAAGCCAGCTCAAAAGCTCTCGCATTTGCTGGTGCAAAGGTAACTTCGTCATGCTGTGCACACCACGCTGTTAAAACTCCGTTTTGTTTGTATTGTGTTTTTAAGATACATTCTACACCTTTGTCAAAAGCCTTTTTACATTTTTCTACAATTTCTTTAGAAGGTTTTATGCTGTAATAATCGCTTTCGTAACCTAGAGCTTTTATAACATTCATAATATTTACCATCGAATCGTCATTGTAGGTAATATGTGTGTAATATCCTTTTTTTAGAGGATAAAACTGAGGCCAGCCACCATTTGCATATTGTGCTTCCAATAAATAATTCAATCCTTTCAAAAAAGATTCCTTATAACGCTCGTCTTTAACCTGCGCGTACATTTTAGACATAAAAAGCATTTCCTGGCAAGTTGCACCGTTGTCTGTAGTAGTTTCAACAGCGGTTTTTTTCAGTGCAGTTAAATCCTTTTTTTGCTGTTCTGTAAGTTCTTGCTGCATTTGGATATTCTTTGGCCAGCCGCCAATATCTCTTTGATACAGTAAAACATTCTCAGCTGTCTTTTTAGCTTCTGGCGTACCAAACCAAGACGGATCACTTTTACGAATTATATCAGGCCAGTTTTTATACGTATTTTGTGCGTTTAAGACCAAACTCAAACAACACATTATCAGTAAAACGAATCTTTTTAAAATCATCCTCTATATCTTATTTCGTTATTCTAAACCAGTCTACTGCTGCATTGCCAGAATCATTGGTTACTTTTTCGCTCAACGCAAAAAGTCCTACTTTAGCCCCAATCCATTTTCCTTCCGTCGATGTAAAATCATTACCAACAGATTGATAATCCTGATCGTCTGTACTGTAATAGAAACTGCAGATGCCGCCTTTTTTAACTTTAACTCTCAAATAAATAGTATTATTTTCTACAAGTACAGGTTTAGTTTCTGTTTCTGAAACTGTTTTATTAAAAGTTCCTGTTTTTTGATTCAAATACAATTTTCCGTTATCATTTTTAAAACATAAATAACTGTAATCTAACCCCATAATAATCAATCCGGTAGATTCTCCGTTTAGTCTTGCATTAAATGTTATTTTGGTTGTAGCGGTAAACTCTTCGGCGGGGAATTTCTGAAGCAGTAAATTTGGTGCTTCAAAGATTTTTTTACTGTCTTTAATAGTTGTCTGGCAATAAAGATTTAGATATCCTAAACTTGTTGGAAAACCCCAGTTAATTTGTTTATTGGCTTGCCACTGCCATTGTAATCCTAATTTTGGTAAATTGAATTCATCTGATTCTGCCGGCACTTCAATTGGATATTTTTTGCCAACGTTTGGTTTTTTATAAGTTGTTACTGGTTCTCCAATTCCGTTTTTATCAAAATCCTGCCCCATTACAGGCCAGTCATTTTCCCATTTCATTGGTTGCAAATGTACAATTCGTCCGTAAGCTCCTTTATCCTGAAAATGTATAAACCAATCTTCTCCTGTTTGTGTAGTAACCCACGCCCCTTGATGCGGTCCGTTTACAGTGGTGGATCCCTGTTCTAAAACTTTCTTTTTTTCGTAGGGACCAAAAATATTCTTAGATCTTAAAATAGTCTGCCAACCGGTTGGAACTCCGCCAGCTGGAGCAAAAATATAATAGTAATTGTTTCTCTTATAAAACTTTGGCCCTTCAATAGTTCCTTCTCCCTCATGACCCTCAATTACCATCACTTCGTCGTTGTTTACAATTGTTCCTTCAGGATTCATTGTACAAACCACTATTAAGCTTTTAATCTGTGCGCGGCTTCCTGCAAAGGCGTGAACTAAATACGCTTTTCCGTCATTATCCCAAAGCGGACTTGGGTCAATAAGACCTACTCCTGCTTTTACCAAAAGCGGTTCAGACCACGGTCCTTCGGTCTGTTTGGCTTTTATCATATAAATTCCAAAATCTGGGTCTGGGTAATAGATGTAAAATTCTTTATTGTGATAAGTAATGCATGGCGCCCAGACTCCGTTTCCGTGCTGTACTTTATTATAGGTTTCAAAAGGCGGTTGTTTGGTTAAGGCATGACCTATTAATTTCCAGTTAACCAAATCCTTAGAGTGAAGTATTGGAAGTCCCGGAATGCAATTAAAAGAAGATGCAGTCATATAATAATCATCGCCTACGCGAACGACATCCGGATCTGAATAATCGGCATGAAGAATCGGATTTGTATAAGTTCCGTCGCCATTATCAGATACTCTAACTTGTGCAATATTCTTCTGAAAAGAAAAAATTGAAAGAAGAAAAAAGATGATTTTTATGTTTTTCATTTTGCAGACAATTTCTTTTTTAATTAAACCCGACAGGTTTTTTACTATTGGTTTCTTCTCTTGGAGAAGACGTAACAGGTTTTAAAAACCTGTTACGTCTACCAAAAAATTATCTATTCAATTCTATAGCAGCCAAAATAAAGGGTCCGGTTGCTTTAGGATCGTTGTCTTTTTTTCTTTCGTTTACGTAATATTCGTAAGTACCATCACGATATGGAGTTCCTCCCAAACCTGCAACCTGACAGCAGTTTGTTAAGGTAATACCTCCATCTTCGTCTACTTTTTTAATTAAAACTTTAGTCAAACCGTCAAAAGCTTTATTGGCTAGTTTTTTATATTTTGCCGGCAGATAACCTTTATTAGCTCCTTTTGCAAAAGCATAAGCAAACATAGATGATCCAGACGCTTCAAGGTAATTACCTTTTTGCCCGCCTTTGTCTGTAACTTGATACCACAAACCAGATTTATCCTGAAACTTGGCCAAAGCGCCACACGCATTATTCAGATATTTAACCAATTCCTTTTGTTTTGGATGATCTTTCGGCATGTAATCTAATACATCAACCAATGCCATAACGTACCATCCTAAAGCTCTTGACCAGAAATTTGGCGAATTTCCTGTTTCTTTATTAGCCCAAGGCATTTTTTTACTTTCATCCCAGCCGTGATATAATAATCCTGTTTTAGGATCTGTTGCATGAAGCTGAATTAACTCAAACTGTTTTGCAATATCATCAAAGCTTTTTCCGTTTTCATATGTAAGTGTATATTGTGCATAAAATGGTTCGCCCATATATAAACCGTCCAGCCACATTTGGTCTGGGTAAATTTGTTTATGCCAGAATCCGCCGCTTGCTGTACGAGGCTGTTCTAAAAGCTGTTTGCGTACCAACTGCAATGCTTTTAAATATTTTTCTTGTTTACTAGAATCATAAATTTCAAAAAGCAAACGTCCCGGCACCACCAAATCGATATTGTATTTATCAAATTCGTATGTTTTTATAGATCCGTCTTCCTGAACCAATTCATCTACATAACCTCTTATGTAATTTTTATATCTGGCATCTGGATTTTTTTTGTACAATTCTTCAAATGAATGCAGTACTAATGCATGAACATAATCCCATTTTGGCTTTTTAGAATCGTCGATCATATATGCTTCAGGATGACGTTTCATCAATGTTAAAGCCATTTTATCTGACCATTTTAAATCTTTAGAAATAACTAAATCTTTGTTTGAAGGCGTTTGCGAAGTCACTTTACAACTTGCAAAGAACATTGTACAAATCAATAAAACCGACATAAAATACCCTTGCTTTCTACTATTTTTCATTTCAAAATATATTTAAATTCTACTATTTTTCTAATTCAAGTGCCGCTAAAATAAAAGGTCCTAATCCGTGTGAGTTGTCTACTTTTATTTTTTCGCTTATATAATATTCGTAAGAACCATCGCGATAAGGGTTTCCTCCTAATCCAGCGCTGGCGCAAACTTGTGTGATATGAATTTCTCCATCAGGATCAACGGTGATGAGTTTTTTTGTTATTCCATCAAAACCTTTAAAAGCCAGTTTTTTATAACTCTTTGGTAAATATCCTTTGTTTACTCCTTTTGCAAAAGCATAAACAAACATTTCAGATCCTGAAGCTTCTAAATAATTTCCTTTTTTACTTCCTGCATCGGTAACCTGATACCATAATCCGGAAGTATCCTGATATTTCGCCACAGCTTTTGAGATATCGTTTAGATACTGAATTAATTCCTTGCGTTTAGGATGATCTTTTGGCATATAGTCTAAAACATCAACAAGTGCCATCATATACCAGCCTATAGAACGCGACCAAAAATTTGGTGAAGTTCCAGTTTCTTTATTGGCCCAATCCATCTTTTTACTTTCGTCCCAAGCGTGAAAAAGTAAGCCTGTTTTCTGATCTAAAGTATGAAGATGAACCTGCTCAAATTGTTTTGCAATGTCATCAAAATCTTTTCCGTTTTCAAACTCTGAGCTATATTGAGCATAAAACGGTGCACCCATATACAGACCGTCGAGCCACATTTGGTATGGATAAATCTTTTTATGCCAAAATCCGCCGGAATTGGTTCTTGGATGCGTTTTTAATTGTTCTCTAAGTGTTTTTAATGCAGTAAGATAACGATTATCTTTGGTGTCTTTATAGAGATCAAAAAGTATTTTTCCGGCATTAATATTATCGATGTTATAGTCTTCTAATTTGTAATTTAGAATTTCACCAGAAGGATTAATAACCGATTCTGCATATTGTTTTGCATAGTCAAAGTAAATTGGATTATTTGTTTTTTTAGAAAGCTTTTCAAAAGAAAGCATAGCAAGTCCTAGTTTATAATCCCATTTTGTCTTTTCGTTATTATCAATCTGCCAAGGCTTTGGAGCACGTTTCATTATAGAAAGTGCCATTCTCTCTGACCATTTTAAATCTTTGGAAATTACCGCAGCTTTTGAATTTTCTTGTGCCAAAATACTATTGTATGAAAACAATAGGGCACAAACAATCGCGATAGCAAAAAAATCTCTCTTTTTATAGTTTCTCATAGTAAAGATTTTAATTGTTATTTATTTAATTCTATTGCTGCCAGCAAAAATGCTCCAAATCCAACTGCACCATTTTCTTTTGTTTTTGCAGTCAGATAATAATCATTTGTACCGTCTCTAAAAGGTTTTCCGCCTAATCCAACATTCGACGAAACGTCCAGTATATTTACTTCCCCTTTTTTATCCACTTTTACAAATTGTTTTACAAAACTGTCAAAAGATTTTTTTGCCGCAGCTTTATAACTTGATGACAGATAACCTTTGTCTGCACCTTTTGCAAAAGCATAAATAATCATGGCTGACGCAGATGGTTCTTCGTAATTTCTATACAACTCTGGTTTATCTGCAATCTGGTACCACAAACCAGACTGACTTTTGTACTGATCTACACTTTTAGAAATCTGATTCAAATATTCTACCAAAACTTTACGTTTAGGGTGAGATTTTGGAAAATAATCTAATGTTTCTACCAGCGCCAGCATATACCAGCCAATACCGCGTCCCCAAATTGTAGGCGATGTACCGGTTTGTTTATCTGCCCACGCAATTTCTTTGCTTTCGTCCCAAGCCTGATAAACCAATCCTGTTTTTTTATCTACAATATGATTTTGAACTAACTCAAATTGTCTGGCGATATCGTCAAGGTTTTTCCCTTTTTCATACTTTACAGTAAATTGTGTGTAAAAAGGCTCGCCCATATACAATCCGTCTATCCACATTTGGTTTGGATAAATTTGTTTGTGCCAAAATCCGCCGCTTGGTGTTCTTGGTTGGTTTTGCAATTGATTTCGCAGCTGTCCAATTACTTTTTGATAGCGCGAATCTTTTGTAATATCATACAGATTAAACAACAGTTTGCCCGGATTTAAATAATCTATATTATATTCTTTTTCATCATATTTTTTAAGATTTCCGGTACTGTCGATCATTTCATCAGCATACTCTTTTATGTAGTTAAGGTATTTTTTATCTTTTGTATTTGCATATAATCTTTCAAAACCAGACAAAACAAGCCCCATTTTATAATCCCATTTGGGTTTGTCATTTCCGTCAAGCTGCCATGCTTTTGGATATTTACTTAAAATAGAAAGAGCGGTTCTTTCTGACCACTTCAATTGATAGGAAATAACCGTATTGTCTTGCTCAGCCTGATTCTGCGCCATTGTCTTACAACCAAAAACAAGCAGTAAAACAACAGTAGTCTTAAGAAAATTTATCTTCATGGAAACAAAATTTTGCATATGCTTATTTATATTGATTATTTAAAAATTTTATCTAAAAATCGTGTGGTGTAAAGCGCTGTTTCGCTGAACCATGGTTCAAAAAACCAAAATGAATGCGGCGAATCTTTTATGGTCTGAACTTCGCTGTAAATTTTGTATTCATTTAAAATCGAAATCATATCATCTCTTCCTGCATGAAATCTGTCAATGCTGCTGCAGATGAATAATATTGGGGGCGTATTTTTATTAGTATGGCTTAAAGCCGATGCGTTTTTCCAGTTTTCTGGTTTTTCATCTGATTTTCCGCCCAGCCAAAAAGCCGCCATATCTCCTTCTGATGATTCCTTATGTTTAAAAGCTAAAACGCCGTCTATATCAATAATTGCCTGTACTTTTGAAGTAGATTTACTTTTATTTAATTGATCTTCAAAAGCTTTATCTTCATTTGTTGTACCAATCAAAGCTGCCATTTGACCTCCCGAAGAACATCCTAAAACCGCAATTTTGTCTGGATCTACATTGAATTTCTTAGCATTATCTTTTATAAATTTTATCGCATTTTTTACATCATAAATCCCTTCCGGATATTTTGCTTCGAGCGATAATCTGTATTCTATTGCAAAACAAGAATATCCTTTTGAAGCTATTTCCTGCCCTAAAGCCTGCATGCTGTTTTTATTTCCCGATCTCCAACCGCCGCCATGAATCATGATTACTGCGGGATTTCGTTTCTTATTTTTGTTGATGAAAGCATCTAAATGTAAAATTCTTCCTTTTTGCTGCTGATACACTATATCATTCTGCTGCTCGACAGCTGCAGTATTTTGTCTCTCGGCAACAGTTATAAAGGGATATTTTTTTACCAGTTTGGCATAAGTACTTTTAATTGTGTAGGATGTATCTACAGCATATTGGCTTTGAACCATTAGACTTTGAAAAAACAATACTAAAATTAACAGCCCTTTCTGCATTTTTTACTTTTTAATTTTTAGTTAAGAAAGGAGTCTGACAAATGCCCGACTCCTTTTTAACTTCTTCAAAAAACAATCTCTCAAAAAAATTGAAAATTACTAATAACCAGGATTTTGAGGAAAATCTTTATTTTGATTTAAATCTAAAGCTGTTTGTGGAATTGGTCTTAAAATTTTAAGCTTACCGTCTACTCCAACAAAATTAGCCTGTTTAATTTTATAGTTATATGCTGAAGCTCTTGCAACAAGTGTTCCAGTACGTTTCAAATCAAACCAACGGTGGTATTCTCCCAATAACTCTCTACCTCTTTCGTCTAGTATATAATCGATATTAAATTGGGCAAGAGTTGCATTTGCTACGCCTGCTCTTCTTCTTACTTCGTTTAAACGATCTAAACCAGTTGTTGGTACTCCTGCTTTTAAATACGCTTCTGCTGCTACAAGATAAGTTTCTCCAAGACGCGATAAAATAATATCTCTTGTGCTTACAGCTCCTGTGCTTGATGGCGTTGTTGGATCTGGATCATCAAATTTCTTTACCGGAATTGTATAACAGTCTAAGTTTTTGATAAGCGTATGTTCTGCAGAATATTCTCCCCATGGGTGATAAACAAATGTCGAAGATAATCTAGATGCATTTGCAGCCAGCCAAGTAGTTTTATCTGCTGGTGTAAACCATTTTGGCTCATAAAAATGTCTTACTTTTAAGGAACTTGGATTTGAACTTCTGTAATAAGGATAGTATAAAATTGTTTTAGTAACTCCGTTTGTGGTTTCAGGACCTTCCAGAATTTCTGTCATAAAAGTAGCTTCCCATCTTTTATCTCCTTTTTCATATAAACCTAAGGCATAACCTGTTGGACATAAATTATAACTTCTTAAAGGTGCTCCAGTTTCAGCTCCTCCTAAATAAGAACTAAAATAGTAAAACTGATTATTACCAAGTTTTGTAGGATCTGTACTTGTAGAGGCTTTATCGTACTGAACAGAAAAGATTGTTTCTACATTCAAATCGTTTCCTGGTTTGAATAACTGATCAAAAGCTACATTTAAAGCTTGTCCTGCGATAGCGGCATCTGCATAAGCTGCGGCTTTAGAAAAATCATCACTTTTACCAAAAGTTTCGTATCCTCTTGTTAAGTAAACTTTTGCCAATAAATCGTTTACGGCTCTTTTGTTTACTCTTCCTGCTGTTGCATAGGCAGTTGTACCAACACTTGCTAAAGCAGCATCAAGATCTGAAATGATTTGTGTATAAACTTCCTCAGCAGTATTTCTTGTAAATGATAAAGCAGGTGTGGTAATATTGTCTAAAACAATTGGAACTCCTCCATAAGTCTGCACTAATAAGAAATATGCATTTGCTCTTAAAAATTTTGACTCCCCTACTTGTGCATTTAAACTTGTAGTCTGTTCTGTAAGTCCTGCATAATATACTGCTTTATTTACAGATTGAATCTCCTGATAACATGAACTGTATAATTCTTCTACGTTTGATGAAGATGGAATTAATAAGGTGTATTGGCTTAAACCTGCAGGTTCCGGCGTTCTTCCTTCTGCATACATATCTGTACCGGAGCAGAACAACCACGGATTTCCTCCGTAGATTTTTTTAAGCCACGCATAGTTTGTATTTATTAATAACTGATATCCAGATGCTGTTTTGTATGTTGCGTCAGCAGGAACATTAGATAGACTTTCTTCTTCGATATAATTACTGCAAGAACTTAAAGCAGTAACAACGATTCCTAAAATTAATATTATTTTTTTCATTTGATATCTTTATTAAAATTTAACACTTAATCCCAATTGCGTTGTAACAGATGCCGGACGGTTAATACCAAACTTGGCATTTGCCCATTCAGGATCATATCCATCGAAATTTGTAAATACAAAAGGGTCTAACACATTTACAAAAATTCTGAAATTACTAATTTTTAGTTTTTTCAGTAAATCTGAATTTAAAGTATAACCTAAAGATATATTTTTGATTTTTACATAAGAAACATCTCTGTAATAAGCAAAATTAGAGGTCCAATAAGCACCGGCACCTGTAGCTACAGGACCTGGTCTCGGGTTGGTATTATTAGCATTTGCTTCGATACCAGTTCCGTTTGTTGGGATAAAGTAATCTATTGCCAATTTTTGACGGCCTCTGTCACTTACGTCTGCAAAGTTTTGGTGAAAAGTACTCAACACTGTTTGACCTTGGCTTGTAAGAACTGAAAAATTAAAATCAAACTGTCCTACATTCAATTTAGAATAAAAACTTCCCTGCCATTCCGGATTCGGATTACCAATTACTGTTCTGTCATCTGTATTAAATTTACCATCGCCGTTTAGATCTTTTGGTTTTGCCTGACCTGGCGCCATTCCATAAGAAGCCGCTTGTGCTGCCTGGCTTTCCTGCCAAACTCCATCATAAACATAATTATAATTTACATTTAAAGGAGATCCAAGAATTAATCCGTTTCCTATATCACTTACTTTATCCTGATTGTAAATTGACTCTAATTTGTTAACGTTTTTAGTAAATGTAAACGTCGTTTCCCACGTTATGTTTTTAGTTTTAATATTTTTAGTTGTCAATAAAACCTCAATACCTTTGTTACTAACAGATCCAACATTTGAGAATGTATTTTTCCAGCCTGTCTCAAGCGGTAATTGCTGTTTGTAAATTAACTTATCTGATAATCTGTCGTAAACGTCTACAGATCCTGTAATTCTGTTATTTAAAAAACCATAATCAAGACCTAAATTTATCTCTCTTGTTTTTTCCCAAGTTAAATCTTGATTGGCTAAATTTTCAGACTGCCATCCTGAAACTACATTTGCTCCATTTGCATAAAAAGTCTGCTGGTTTAATAAAGCCTGAGAAGTGTAAGGAGCCACGTTATCATTTCCTGTATATCCTAAACTCGCTCTTAATTTTAAGTCAGAAACTACAGAACTTCCTGCTAAGAAAGATTCTTTGCTGATTTTCCATCCTAAAGCAACAGAAGGGAAACTCTGCCATTTATTCTCTTTTGACAATACAGATGAACCATCCCATCTGTTAGAAGCAGTCAATAAATATTTATCTTTAAAGGTATAGTTTAAACGAACAGCATAAGAGCTCAACGAATTTTTTAGATACCCTGAATTAATATTATAACTTGTCTGAACTCCTGAACCCAAATTATTAGATCCTACATCAAAAGGCTGATTATTAGAATATAAATAAGACGTCTCATCTGTATTTGAATACAAACTTTGCAGCAATAAAAGACTAAAATCATGCACCTCGCTAAAAGTGTGTTTTAAATCTACCTGATTGTCCCACGTATAATTAAAATTATTATAATTTTTAATCGATGCAGAATTTTTTCCGTTTAAAGTAACACCCGCATTAGATTGTGCCCCATAAGCTGTACTTGTAACTGTATTTTCTATTCCGGCTGCAAATGTTGTTTTAAAAGTCATCCATTTAAGAGGCTGATATTGAAAATAAACATTTCCAACTGTCTGCCATGTTTTTTCTGTCTGAGAAGAATTTGCAATTTCCATTAACGGATTCACAGCACTTGTTTTATTAATTGCCCAAGAACCATCAGGATAAGTCAGTTTTCCAGGAAGGAAAAATAGCGTGCCAACTTTTTCGTTTCCAGCTGCATCAACAGCCCAAGGCGACATAAGCGGACTTAATCTAAAAGCATCCTGCATAGCTAAATCACTTCCTAATTCGGTGTCAATTCTTGCTACTGTGATGTTTACACCTGTAGAAAATTTATCATTAATTTTATGATTTAATCCTAGTTTAAAAGAGTATTTATCTGTTCCGTCTTTATCTATAAGTCCCTCGTCACTCTGCATTCCGATTCCTAAGTTATAGCTTAAACCAGAATCTGAACGTCCTGAAAGGTTTAAATAATTATTCTGAGTCATTCCCGGCTTAATAACAGCATCTGCCCAGTCAAAATTATAACCGCTGTTGGCTCTTGATACTAATAACGGACTTTGATTTCCTGCTAAAGCTGCAAGCTGTGCAGGAGTTTGTGTAGCTGGTGTAGCGCTCATATAAGCTACCTGATGAAATTTCCACCATTCTGCACCATTCATCATTTTAGGCATTCTTACTGCTTCTTTTGTTCCGTACGAAGAATCAAAAGTAACGTTGAATCCTGCTTTTGCACTTGTACCGCTTTTTGTTGTTACGATAATAACCCCGTTAGATCCTCTTGATCCATAAATAGCAGCAGAAGAGGCATCTTTTAAAACATCCATTCTTGCGATATCCTGCGGATTCAAAAAGTCAATACCGTCCATTGGCACACCGTCTACAACATATAATGGACTAGAACCTACTTTTGTTGCATCATTAGAATCTGCTACCAATGAGTTATTACCTCTAATAACCACTTTAAAACCGTCGCCTGCACGTCCTGAGCTAGATGAAATCTGAACCCCAGGAGTATTTCCCTGAATGGCTTCTAACGCACTGGTAGTATTTCTTTCTGTAATTGCAGCGGCACTAATAGTACTTACAGAACCCGTAAGGTCTGTCTTTTTTACAGAACCGTATCCTACAACTACAACTTCGTTTAAAGCATTAGACTGTTCTGCAAGACTTACATTTATTTTATTTTTTCCTGCAATACTAACTTCTTGTGTTTGAAAACCCAAATAGCTAATTATTAAAATAGCTTTATTATTGGTAACATTTATTTTAAAACTTCCTTCAAAATCTGTCGAAGTTCCGTTTTTAGTCCCTTTTTCCTGGATATTTACACCTGGCAGTGATAATCCGGAGGCGTCCGTGATTTTTCCTTCTATCGTATTAGACTGGGCGTTCATTGTGGTAATCGCCAGAAAATTTAGGAAAAATAAAAATACAAGATTGTATTTTATTTTTTTCGTAACTAATTGTTGAATAATCATAAGTGGTTTAATTGTTTGGTTAATTGATAGTTGTTTAATTTTTAATTGATTCTACTTTTTTGTCATTGATGTACGTATTTATAAAGTTTATGTTTTTTACGTTTTTTAATAAATAGATAGAATCTACTTTTTGAATTTTTACGTTTTTCAAAGTAATATTTTCAACTGGCGATTCTTTGTATCCCTCTGCCCAAACACTGTATTTACCACCGTTTTTGACAGTTACATTCTCTAAGCTTATATTTCTGATTGTAGGTATAAAATTTCCGGTCTGAGAGCCGTATACATTATAAAACATGTTGAGTTTCAAAACACATTCTTTTACTGTTCCAACTTCCAGGTTTCTAACGAATACATCTTCAATAATACCACCTCGTTTTGAATTCGTTTTAATACGAATGGCACGATCAAGATTCGGACTGTCCATTATGCAATTCTCTACATAAACATTGTTTACTCCCGCAGAAATTTCGCTTCCGATCACAACACCGCCGTGACCGTCGATCATTTTACAATTCTGCACAATAATATTTTTACTCGGGATTGCCACTCTTCTGCCGTCGGCATCACGTCCCGCTTTAATTGCAATACAATCGTCCCCAGTATTAAAAGTGCAGTTTCTGATTAGTATATTTTGAGAATATTCCGGATCGCAGCCGTCATTATTAGGACCGTGGCTGTTTACTGTAACTCCGTCAATAATCATATTATTTGTTTTTAATGGATGAAGAATCCAAAAAGGAGAATTTATGATTGTAACATCTTTTATTAAAACAGTATTACATTCAAAAAACTCAATAAAATTTGGACGTAAGTAACGGCCTTCTCCAAAAACTCTTTCAGATACAGGAGTTCCTTTTTCTGCCATTTCTACCAAAACTTCACGATTCTGCGGATCATTTTGAGATGGAATTCCTTTTTTCCAGCCATAGTCTTTACCTCCAGACCAAATCCACCAATTGGTTTTATCAGCCTGACCGTTAAGAATACCTTTTCCTGTTACAGCAACATTGGTTTTGTTTTTTGCATATATAAGAGGTGAGTAATTCATCACTTCTGTACCTTCCCATGAAGTATGCACTATTGGATAATCTTTTGGATTTAAACTAAAAAGAATTTCAGCGTTATCTTCAAGGTGTAGATTTACATTACTTTCTAAATGAATTGGTCCGGTCAGGTATTTCCCGTTTGGAACCAAAACTTTTCCGCCTCCATTTGCAGCACATTCCTTAATTGCTTTTTCAAAAGCATTTGTATTTAAAGTTTTGCCATCGGCAACAGCACCAAAATCATTGATATTATATGTTTTGTTTATAAAGTGCGTTTCAGGAATACTTTTTATAACTAATTCCATTCTTTTCCATGGATCTGTTTCAGAAACAACAGTCGTTTGTTTTGCACAGGACAAAATCATAAGGCTAATTGCAATAAAACAAACAGCCGATTTAAGCGATATAACTTTATCTATAATCATTTGTGCAGTATATTCAGATTTATAAACGAAAAAATCAATTAAGATGTAATCGATTACACGAAAATAGATAAATTGTTCTAATGCACCAAATTTATTTAGAAAAAAAATGTATATTTAATTTTTATTACAATTTATAATTACATTTAATGCAAAAAAAGACATAATTTATTATCATTGTAGAACTGAAAACGTTTTAGTTACAGTTATTGGTAATCGATAACATTTTATATTTGATATATAAAAAAAATGTATTTTTGTCTAGAATTAATCCGAAAACCTATTTTTTAAATGAGCGAAAAAATAACCATTTATGATATTGCCGAAAAACTAAATATCACCGCTGCAACTGTTTCTAGGGCGTTAAACAACAATCCTAAGATTAAAGAAAGTACACGCGAGCTGGTTATCAAAACTGCTGCCGCCATGAATTACAAGCAGAATAAATTGGCTTTAGCTCTTAAAAGCGGACGCAGTAATAATATCGGAGTAATTGTTCCTCGTATAGACAGCAACTTTTTTGCTTCTGTAATTAGAGGCATAGAAGAAGAACTTCATCCTCATGGTTATCAAGTAATTATCTGCCAGACACACGAGAGTCCTAAAAGAGAAAATGAAAATCTGCACACTTTAATAGACGCTCAGGTAGACGGTATTATGATGTCTGTAACCGATGTTACCGACGAAAATAATAGTGCTTTTCAATATGTGTTAAACAAAAATGTACCGCTTATATTTTTTGACAGAAGTAAACATATTGAAGGGGTCAGCTCCGTTACAATCAACGATTTTAAAGGCGGCTATATAGCAACAAAACATTTAATAGACGAAGGATGTAAATCTATTGCGCACTTTTCGGGAGATCAGTCCTTAGAAATTTTTAAAAATAGATTTTTAGGTTACAAGCAGGCTTTGCTGGATAACGGAATGACATTTAAAGAAGAATATGTTATTCGCACCAGAAGTAGTGTAGATGCAGGAAAAGAAGCAATAAATATTTTATTAAGACTTGAAACACCGCCGGATGCGATATTTTCATCTAGCGATTTTGCTGCCTTAGGAGCGATTCAGGAGTTGAAGGACAAAAACATAAACATCCCGAAAGAGTTTTGCGTAGCAGGTTTTAGTAACGAACCTTTTACTAAATTCATGGAATTATCGATTACTTCTGTAGATCAGTCTCCGCTTGAAATGGGAAAAATGTCTGCACGTGTGTTCTTAGAGCAAGTTGATAAAACTGAAACTATCAAAATCGAAAAAAAGGTAGTTCTCGCGCCAGAATTACACATTCGTAAATCATCTTCAAGAACTACCTTTTAATTTTTATAACCATATAAGTGATTTAAGTTCATCTTAGCTTTGTGCTTTATATCAAAACTTAGTATAACTTATATGGTAAAATCTTATTTTTTTATAGAGATACTCCTCTTTTCCAAGGAATAAAATCATTTTGATTTAAGATTGCTGCTTTGGTCTTAATAGTACCGCTGGCAACATCAATGATAAACTCTAACATTTCGTCTGCCATCTCGTTAATTGATTTTTCTCCAGTAATAATTCCACCAGTATCAATATCAATAATATCAGACATTTTATTTGCTAATTGAGTGTTTGATGAAATTTTTACAACTGGCGCAATAGGATTTCCTGTCGGAGTTCCCAAACCTGTTGTAAACAATACCATATTCGCTCCGGAACCCACCATTGCAGTAGTACATTCTACGTCATTTCCTGGCGTACATAACAATGTAAAGCCTGGTTCATTAATATATTCTCCATAATCGAAAACACCTGTAATTGGTGAAGTCCCTCCTTTTTTAGCAGCACCAGCCGATTTCATTGCATCTGTAATCAAACCGTCTTTAATGTTACCTGGAGAAGGATTCATATCAAATCCTGAACCTGCATCTACAACTGTTTTTTCGTACCATTGCATTAAGTCTAAGAAACGTTTTCCATCCTTATCATCTACACAACGATTTACTAATTCCTGTTCTACTCCGCATAATTCAGGAAATTCAGAAAGAATCGTAGTTCCTCCCAAAGCAACTAAATGATCAGATAACACTCCTAATGTTGGGTTTGCAGAAATTCCAGAGAAACCATCAGAACCACCGCATTCTAATCCAATTCTTAGTTTAGATAATGGCGCCGGAGTTCTTTTAATTTCGTTTGCTTTTTTGATAGCATCAAAAGTATCTTTTACAACACTGCTAAGCATTGTTTCTATTGTTCCAATAGCCTGCTGGTCGTAAATCAAAACAGGTTTTTTACTGTTTGGATTTATAGCGTCTAATGCATCTTTAAAGATCTGAATCTGCAGGTTCTGACATCCTAAACTCAAAACTGTAGCTCCAGCCACGTTTGGATTATTTACATAACCAGCCAATAACTTAGCCAAACTGTGAGAATCCTGACGAATTCCGCCGCAACCGCCTTGGTGTGTAATAAATTTAACTTCGATATTATTAAATAAATTAGCATCATTATGAGCTGCTTCATTACCAGTACCTCCAGTTTCAGTTTTCACCAAAGAACGCAGCAATAATTGATAATCGTTTTCTTTAGGTTTCATCAATTCTTTCTCAAAAATATCTTTTAAGATTTCGATGTTTCTGTTTTCACAAAAAACTAAAGGAAAAAACAACCAAACATTCTCTGTTCCTACTTGCCCGTCTTCTCTGTGATAGCCCTGCCACGTTCTGTCTTTCCATTTATCTACATTTGGGGCATTCCAGCCAATAGTTTCTGTTTTACCAGTAACTTTATCACTTTCGTGTTTTACGTTCAAAGTAGAAAGCAATCCTCCTTTTTCGATTCTTGCACTTGCTTTTCCCACCAAAACACCATACATAATGATTCTGTCTCCTACATTAAAAGGAACCATTGCAATCTTATGTTTCATTTTTACATCAGACTCAACGGTAATTGATTCTCCTTCAAAATCAATTACTTCGCCTGCTGTAAGATTTACCAAAGCTACCGCTACATTATCAGTAGGATGAACTTTTATTAATTTTTTCTGCGTTGCCATAATTAACCTTTGTTCTTTGTTCTTTTTATGTGTTTTTTTTTTATTTTATTCTTTCTTGAAACTTAGCAAAGCCAGCTTCAATACCATTTGCATCAATTTCTTCTAATGCAATTGTAATTGCTTTTGTCAATCCAGGGATTTCTGTTAAATCTTCATCCCAGAAACTTTTATTTTGCAATGTAAGTCTTGCTATTTTTTCATAATCATCTGATTTCCAAAGACCATCAAAAAATAAAACAATATCTTCACCATCTTTAACCGGTAAGCTTTGACCATTCCAAGTTCCTTTGTAGAAACGAATTAAACTCGCTAATGAAAAAGTCAAATTAACAGGCAATTTTTTGTTAGCATTATAATATCCTAATAAACTAGGCAAAACTCTTACTTTGAATTTCGATACAGAATTTAATGCAATATCAGCAAGTGCATGTTTGATAAATGGATTTTTAAATCGGTCCATTACTTCCTCAGAATAGGCCGTAATTTCATTTTTGTCCATATCAAGAGTTTCACTAATTTCACTAATAACGCTATTTACAAATTTTCCGGTAAAATCTCCGTTAACAGTTTCCATTACTAATTTATTACCGTGCAAAAGTGAAAAAGGAACCATTGCCGTATGCGCACCGTTTAAAATACGAACTTTAATCATTTTAAAAGGACGTATATCATCAACGATTTTTACATTCAAATCTGTTTTGTGAAAAGGCAATTTTGCTTTTAAATCATCCCCGCCTTCAATAGCCCAAAGGAAAAAAGGTTCAGCCGCAACAATTAAATTGTCCTCATAATCTAATTTATTATTGTATTCTTCAATTTCAGCTCTTGGATATCCAGGAACAATTCTGTCAACCAAAGTACTATGATAGGTACAAGCATCTGATACCCAAGTTTTAAATGCATCTTCTAATTTCCATAAATCAACATATTGTAAAATATATTTTTTAAGCGTCTCAGAGTTATAATCAATTAATTCACAAGGAATTATTGTAACTCCTTTAGAAGCATCTCCATTAAAAAGTTTAAATCTTTCATATAATAAAACCGTCAATTTTGCAGGAAATGACACTGGTGGCTGCATGTCTGGAGTATCACTTTCAATAAATTCAATTCCAGCTTCTGTAGTATTAGAAACAATAAACTGAAGTTCTTCTTCTTTGGCTAAAGCCAAATAATTTGCAAATTCAGTATATGGGTTTATAGTTTTTACAATATTAGTAATTAACTCAATATCCTGTATCTTTTCACCTTTTTTAATTCCGTTCATAAATAAGGTATAAAGACCGTCCTGATCGTTAATCATATTTACCATACCGTCTTTCAAAGGTTGAACTATTGCAATACCGGCATTAAAATCAACTTCTTTATTTAGTTTGTCAAAAGCATAATCAACAAAGGCTCTTAAAAAGTTACCTTCTCCAAACTGAACTACCTTAATTGGCTGTAACTTTTCTAATCCTGTATTTATTCTATTTAATTTTTTCATTTTAAATTTTCTTTAATGCGTTATAAATAACCATTTATAAACCTTATTTCTTTATTTCTGCCTTTTAAATTGCAAATGAAACATTACACCCGATTAACAAAATAAAACCTGCTGTGAGGAATGGCGGGCTAAATTTTTCAAGCGTAACGTTCAATTACAATCTCTAAAAATCTAAAAAAAACTTATAAAATAAGGAGTTGGCATGATTACCCCTTAATCTATTTTCTAATCTCTTTTATAATATCAAGAACCTGACTGACCTTTGTTGTCAATGCGTCAAAGTCTTTATTGTCTAGTATGTCTTTTGAAATCAATTGTGAACCTAAACCAACACAAGTTGCACCTGCATTTAACCAAGAACTTAAACTTTCTACCGTTGGATAAACACCGCCTGTAGGCATTATGCTTGTCCACGGACACGGTCCTTTTATGGCTTTTATAAATTCCGGACCGTAAATATCAGCTGGAAATAATTTTACAATTTCACACCCTAATTCTTCTGCTCTTGCAATTTCAGTAAGAGTTCCACAGCCTGGTGACCATAATACTTTACGTCGATTGCAGGCAATTGCAATATCTTCTCTAAAAACTGGTGTTACAATAAAATTAGCTCCTAAACTCATGTACAAAGAAGCCGAAGCTGCATCTGTAATAGAACCAACACCTAAAATCATTCCCGGCAGTTCTGCTAAAGCATATTTGTTTAAAGCTCCAAATACTTCATGAGCAAAATCACCTCTGCTTGTAAACTCCATCAATCTGGAACCACCATCATAACAAGCTTTCAGCACTTTTTTGCTTAATTCAATATCCGAATGAAAAAACAGCGGAACCATTCCGTTTTCTTTCATTTGTGAAGCCACTTCAATTCTTGAATATTTTGCCATTTCTTTATTAATTATCTTGACACTAATGCAGAACCATCACCATCAATCATATTCTCTACTTCTTTTAAAGTAACCAAGTTATAATCTCCTGCAATAGTATGTTTTAAACAACAAGCTGCCACTGCAAAATCTAACGCTCTTTGGTTATTACTTTGATATTCCAGCAAACCGTAAATCAATCCGCCCATAAATGCATCACCGCTTCCTACTCTATCCACGACCGGAGTTACTTCTTTTACTGCTGCGCTGTAAATTGCTTTTCCGTCGTATAAAATGCCGCCAATTCTTTGGTGAGAAGCACTAACAGAATAACGAAGTGTTGTTGCGGCGATTTTTAGGTTAGGAATTAATTCAAACAATTTGTCATATACAGCTGGAAGTGTTTTTTCATCCTGATAATTTGGATTTACTTTCGGGATTCCAAGCATAAAATATGCTGTATCAATATCTCCTAAAATAACATTGCTGTATTTTAGCATTTCCGGCATTACCTCACTTGGCGTTTTGCCATACTGCCAAAGTTTTGATCTATAGTTTAAGTCACATGAAATTTTAATTCCTTTTTTATGAGCCGTTTTAATTGCTTCCAGACATGCTTCAGCTGCACTTTGAGAGATTGCAGGAGTAATACCGCTCCAATGAAACCATTCTGCTCCATCTAAAACTTTTTCCCAATCAACCTGACCTTTTTCTATAGTCGACATCGCGCTGTGGGCACGATCATAAACTACATTACTTCCACGGGTTCCTGCTCCTGTTTCCAGAAAGTAGATTCCTAAGCGTTCTCCTCCATAAACAATGTTTTTAGAGTCAACATTCATTTTTCTAATTTCTTTTAATGCAGAAAAACCAATTTCATTTTCAGGTAATCGTGTAACAAATTCAGCATTTATACCGTAATTCGCTAAAGAAACACATACATTAAACTCCCCGCCTCCATACGTAGCACCAAATGCCGTAGATTGCGAAAAACGTAAATGTCTCTCTGTTGATAAACGCAGCATGATTTCTCCAAATGCAACTACTCTACTCATTCTGTCTTAATTAAAATTTAAAATACTCTTTTGCATTGTTGTATGAAATATCAGAAACTAATTTTCCGATCCACTCCATATCATTTGGAAGTTCACCTCTTTTGATTTCGTCTCCCAAAAGGTTACATAAAATACGTCTGAAATATTCGTGTCTTGGGAATGATAAGAAGCTTCTTGAATCTGTCAGCATTCCAACAAAACAGCTGATTAATCCCATATTTGAAAGTGCATTTAACTGCTTTGTCATTCCGTCTTTTTGGTCTAAAAACCACCATCCAGATCCAAACTGTACTTTTCCTCTAACGCTTCCGTCATTAAAATTTCCAATCATTGTTGCCATCACTTCGTTATCAGCAGGATTTAGATTGTAAATAATTGTTTTAGTCAATTTATCTTTACTGTCTAATGCATTTAAAAAGCTTGACAGCTTTTGCGCCTGTGGATAATCTCCAATAGAATCCCATCCTGTATCAGGTCCTAAAATTCTGTGCATACGAGCATTATTGTTACGCAATGCCCCTAAGTGAAACTGCTGTACCCATCCAAATTCATGATAGGTTTCACATAAGAATACCAAAACAGCACTTTGGAATTTTAAAGCTTCTTCTGAAGACAATACTCCATTTTCTCTTTTCTTTTTGAAAATGGCATTTATTTCATTTTCTGTAAAGTTTTCGAAGTAAATCTGATCTAAACCGTGATCACTTAATTTACATCCGTTTGCATTAAAGAATTCAATTCTTTTTCTTAATGCCGAAAGCAAATCAGCATAAGTATTAATTGCAACTCCGGACACATCCCCTAATGTGTCCAGATATGCATTATATCCATCATTAGAAATCAAGATGGCTTTGTCAGGTCTGAATGCTGTACTCATCTTTATGCCTGTTGCATTATTTGAGAATTTCTGGTGAAATTCTAAATTATCAATAGGATCTTCTGTAGTACAAACCAATTCAGCATTTACTTTTTTAAGAAGGTTTTGCGTGCTGTACGCTTGAGAATTTATTTTCTCTGAAGTTTCGATATAAATTTTCTCCGCTGATTTCTCATTCAATAAATCATAAATATCAAAATAACGAGCCAATTCTAAATGCGTCCAGTGGTACAAAGGATTACGCATGGTGTACGGAACTGTTTTAGCCCAGTTAACAAATTTATCTTTATCAGAACCATTTCCTGTTACAAACTGTTCATTGATTCCTAGAGTACGCATTGCACGCCATTTATAGTGATCTCCGTTAATCCAAACCTGAGTAATATTATCGAAGATTTTATCTTCTGCAATAAACTGTGGATTAAGGTGATTATGGTAATCAATAATAGGCTGATTTTTAGAGTAATTATGATATAACTCTTCAGCAAATTTATTTTCTAATAAAAAATTATCGTGTATGAATGTGGTATTCGCGCTCATGTCTTTTTAAATCTAATTTGAAAAATTATTCTTCGTTTGATGGTTTTCCAATAGTTGCCAGGATACCGCCATCAACATATAAAATGTGACCGTTTACAAAATCACTAGCTTTGGAAGATAAAAATATTGCTGCTCCGGCTAAATCACTTGGATCTCCCCATTTGGCTGCCGGTGTTCTGCTGATAATGAAATCGTTAAACGGATGTCCGTCTACGCGGATAGGTTTTGTCTGTTCAGTAGCAAAATAACCAGGACCAATTCCGTTGATTTGTACATTGTATTTTGCCCATTCTGTCGCCATATTTTTAGTCAGCATCTTTAGACCTCCTTTTGCGGCAGCATATGCAGAAACTGTATTACGTCCCAATTCGCTCATCATAGAACAGATATTGATGATTTTTCCTTGTCTTCTTTCTATCATTCCTCTAGCAACATGCTTAGAAACAATAAACGGACTTACTAAATCAATATCAATTACTTCTCTAAAATCTGCAACTTCCATTTCCAGAAGCGGAATTCGTTTGATGATTCCAGCATTGTTAATCAATATATCGATTGGTCCAACTTCACTTTCAATTTTCTGAACCGCTTCTATAACTTCTTTTTCTTCCGTTACATTAAATCTGTAACCCACTGCATTAATTCCTTCGCTTTTAAGCGCTGCCACAGCATCATCAATTTTTTGCTGAGAAGAATTTCCATTCACCACAATTGTTGCTCCAGCCTGACCTAATCCTTTTGCCATTGCCATTCCCAGTCCGTGTGTACTTCCTGTAATAAGAGCAACTTTTCCTTTTATATCAAATAAGTTTGTCATGATTCTTATCTTAAATCTGTGATTTTACAAACATCCATATCTCCGTAATCTAAATTTTCACCCGCCATTCCCCAGATAAAAGTATAATTACTAGTTCCTGAACCAGAGTGAATAGACCATGGCGGAGAAATCACTGCCTGATGATTGTTCATCCAGATGTGTCTTGTCTCTTGCGGTTGTCCCATAAAATGGCAAACTGCCTGATTTTCCGGAATGTCTAAATAGAAATAAACTTCCATTCTGCGATCGTGAACATGTGCCGGCATGGTATTCCAAACACTTCCCGGACGCAATTCTGTCATTCCCATCTGCAATTGGCAGGTTGTTACAACACTTCCAATAATCATTTGGTTTACCGTACGATGATTAGCCGTTTCCATTGTACCCAATTCTAATTTATTTGCTTCTGCCAAACTCACTTTTACCGTTGGATAAGTTGTATGAGCTGGTGCAGAATTAATATAAAACTTAGCTGGATTATTAGCATCAGTACTTTTAAAAATTACTTCTTTATTACCGCTTCCGATGTATAAAGCATCTTTAAATCCAAGCTCATAAGATTTTCCTTCAACTAAAACAGAACCGCTTCCTCCAACATTTATAATTCCAATTTCTCTTCGCTCTAAAAAATAAGGCGCTTTTAGCGGATCAATAGTTTCTAACGTTAAATCACCTTTTACAGGAACTGCAGATCCTGCAATATATCTGTCGTAATGAGAATAAACCAATACAATTTCGTCCTGCTGCATTAGATCATCAATTAAGAATTCATTTCTCAATTCTTGAGTATCATATTTTTTAACTGCTTCAGGGCTTGACGCGTATCTTGAACTATATTTTGTCATAATTTTTAATTTAATGTAATCGATTGCACAAAATTATATTTTTATATTTAAAAACCATAATTCAAACTAAAATTTATTTCAATTTTAAATTATAATTCTACCTTTTTCATTTTCGGAACTAATAAATGCATTATTAACCACGCAGCTAAATATGATGCACCGCAAATACAAAACATTATAAAATAACCCGTTTCTATTTTACCTAGTTTGGTATAATACACAAACATATTTTTCTGAACTACAAGTGTCAATAAAATACCGCCAAAAGCACCAAACATACCTCCGATTCCTGTTACAGAAGCTGTGGTCTTTTTTGGAAACATGTCTGACACCGTTGTAAAAATATTAGCGCTCCATGCCTGATGTGCCGAAACCGCTAATCCTATTACCAAAATCGCAAACCACATATTTATAGCGCCTAAATATTGCGAAAACAGAACTGGAAGAACCGCAAATGCATACAACAGCATACTTGTTTTTCTAGCTTTATAAGCCGGCCAGTTATTATTAATTAATTTTAACGGAAGCCATCCTCCGCCAATACTTCCCACACTTCCTATCATGTATACCAGAGCACAAGGCCAGATAATTTCTGTAGCTGAAAGCTTGTATTGTTTCATTAAAAAATCGGGCAGCCAGAATAAATAAAACCACCAAACTGGATCGGTCAATAATTTCCCGATTGCAAATGCCCAGGTTTGACGAAATGACAACAATTTTAACCACGAAACTTTTTCTGTATCTTCTGCTTCCTGTATTGTTATCGGATCTGATGTAATATATTCTAATTCTGCCTGAGAAAGACGTTTTTGTTTTTGAGGCACTTCATACAATAAAAACCAAAGCGCGAGCCAGAAAAAGCCAACTATTCCTGTTAAGATAAAAGCCCATTGCCAGCCATAATGTTCTGCAATAAAAGGAACGGTAAGCGGCACTATAATCGCCCCGATATTACTGCCCGAATTGAATATTCCTGTTGCTAAAGCTCTTTCTTTCTGCGGAAACCATTCTGCTGTGGCTTTAATCGCTGCCGGAAAGTTTCCTGCTTCAGTGATTCCTAAAAATACACGTGCAATTAAAAAACCTCCTGTTCCGGTTGCAAACGCATGCCCTATTGCTGCTAAACTCCACAATCCTGTTGCAATAGCATAACCTAATTTTGTTCCTAGTTTATCTATGAATCCACCGGCAAACAACATTCCGATTGCGTAGGCGATTTTAAATGCTAATTCTATATTTGAATAATCTATTACTTCCTGTTCTGGTGTCCAGTGAAAGGCTTCGGCTAAAAAAGGCCTAAGGTAACTTATTACATTTCTATCCAGATAATTGACAGTTGTAGCAAAAAAAACTAAACTGCAAATGGTCCAGCGGTATTTTCCAATTACTGCATTTGCTTGGTTCATAGCTTAAATTTGGTTGGTTTGTGGTTAGTTAGTTTATATAAATCTCTTAAAGATCTTTAATTGGGCTATATTTTGGAACCAATGATTTCATTACCAGCCAGCCTATTAAATAGCAAACTGCACAGATAGAAAAAATAATCATATATCCAGTGTTTATTCCATTTACAACATTTTGTCCTGCACTTGTAAGTGACTTTAAAAACTCTTCTAAATTCCCTACTCCCCTTTCAGCCAGAAAAGCCTTTTCTGTTACTGCATTTTGAAGTTGTGGATATTTTTCTAACAATGGCTGACCATTTATAGTACTCCAATTTCTTTGTGTAAAATCAAATAATACGCCAGAGCCTTTGTTTATAATTGTCGAACCAATTCCTCCTGCTAATCCTCCGATACCAGTAATCGTTGCGATTGCTTTCTTTGGAAACATATCTCCAACTGTAGTAAAAATATTTGCTGACCACGACTGATGTGCTGCACCTGCGATTCCGATAATGATAACCGGCACCCAATAACTAATATAACCTAAAGGCTGAGCAGCTAATGCTAATAAAGGAAAAAAGGCAAAAATCAGCATCGCTCTCATCCTTCCTTCATACGGATTCATACCTTTTTTTTCTACAAAATAAGTCGGCAGCCACCCTCCGATAATTGACAGCAGCGTAATAGCATAAAGAACAAACAATGGCCAAGCTGCCTGAGCAGAATCCATTCCGTAAACTGAACTTAAATAAGCCGGAGTCCAGAATAAAAAGAACCACCAAACGCCGTCAGTCATAAATTTACCAAATGCAAAAGCCCATGTCTGTTTATATTTAAAGCAGTCTTTAAAAGATACTTTTGTACTAGTTTCAGGAACGAAACCTACTAATTTACTGTCTGCAATATCATCTTGTTGAATATAAGCCAATTCTTCAGCAGATACATTTTTATGATTTTCTGGTTTATCATACATAAATATCCAGAAACCCATCCAAATAAATCCTAAAGCTCCAATGATAATAAAAGCCATTTCCCAGCCAAAAGCTTTAGCGATAAAAGGAATTGTAACTGGTGCCGCCAAAGCCCCGACAGTTGCACCAGCATTAAAAATACTAGTTGCAAAAGCTCTGTCTTTTTTTGGAAAATATTCTGCCGTAGTTTTAATAGCAGCAGGAAAGTTTCCTGCTTCTCCAACAGCCAGAACAAAACGTGCAAAAATGAATAAAGTAACACTCACATTAATCACCAAGGCAGTATCCTGAACGGTGCTTATAATTTCTTTTGCCCCATGAAAGCCTACAAACCAATCTCCTGTAATTATTCCAGAAGTAGCAATACCGCAAAAAGCATGAAGACAAGCTCCTATTGACCAAATTCCGATTGCCCAAAGAAATCCTTTTTTAGTATCTAACCAATCTACAAATCGACCAGCAAACAACAATGAAACAGCGTAAAATATCGAAAATAAAGCAGTTATATCTCCATAATCACTATTTGTCCAGTGAAATTCCGGAGCAATAGAATCTTTCCAAGTCAACGAAAGAACCTGACGATCTAAATAATTAATTGTGGTTGCAAAAAACAATAGTGCACATATACTCCAACGGTATTTTCCTGTAGATTTAGTGTTTTGGCTAGTAGCAGCATCGGTGTGGTTCATAGTAAGTTTGGTATTATAATTTTGTAATTTTTGCGGGGATTTCATTAATAATTTTAACCTGTTTAAAATATTAAAATCAATAGATTAACAGTTAAAAAACGAAATAATGTAATCGATTGCACAAATATAGTTTTTAATCTGTATATTCCAAATAAATTGTATTAAAAATTATTTTATCATGCAAAATAAACATATCATTTAAAAAATATAACACAAAATTACACATTAAATAATATATTTGTTAAAGTACAATTTCGTAAAGATCTAATTTTTTATATAGAAAAACTACACAAAGCCAGTAAAATAAAGGCTTCAATTGAACGTTTTATTCCCTAAAAAATACGAGATTTTAATTTGTTACATTATCAATAATACAACATAAAGTGTGTTTTTAACATTTATAATCATCTTAAATTCTAAAAATTGAAAAAAAATCATCAAAATCATTCTAAAACTTTTCTGATAAGTTTGGCTATAGTCTTATTTATAACAACTAAATTTCAAGCACAGAATCAAATAATACCTTTATGGAAAACGATTCCAGACGAAATTAAAGCCGTAGATTATAAAGAAAAAGAAAATAGTGCCGATGGAAAGGTGCAAAGCACAAGTCAGGTTTCGATTCCGACCTTAAGTATCTTTCTTCCAAAAGAAATAAAACCCAATCAAACTGCTGTAATTATTCTTCCGGGAGGAGGATATACTCATTTAGCAATTGATAAAGAAGGGACAAAAGTTGCTTTGTGGCTTAATAGTTTAGGAATTACTGCTTTTGTTTTAAAATATCGCCTGCCAAATGATTTGATAATGAAAAACAAAAATATTGGTCCGCTTCAAGACGCACAAGAAGCAGTTCGATATGTGAGAAGCAATGCTGCAAAATGGAATCTTGACGTTAGTAAAATTGGCATTATGGGATTTTCTGCCGGCGGACATTTAGCTTCTACCCTATCCACACATTACAATGATAAAATTTATAATTCAGATTCCAAAATAAGCGCTCGTCCCGATTTCTCTCTGCTTATTTATCCCGTAATCTCCATGCAAAACGACATTACTCATAAAGGATCGCAAATTAGTCTGCTGGGTAATAATCCGTCGCAAGAATTACTTGATTCTTTTTCAAACGAGAAAAAAGTTACAGCACAAACGCCGCCAGCATTTTTAGTTCACGCAACCGACGACAATGCCGTTTTACCAGAAAATAGTATAAATTATTACTTAGCACTGAAGAAAAACGGAATTGCCGCAGAATTACATTTATACGAAAATGGCGGACACGGTTTTGGTTTAGGAGTAAAAGACACTAGTAAATTCTGGACAAAACAATGTGAAGATTGGCTCAAAGCAAAAAATTTTCTCTAATAAAAATCTGTATAAACACTTATAATGTTTCTTCGGAGTTTTAATTCTGGAGGAACATTTTTTTTTAATAAAAAAAGGTTTTTAGACACCGGCTGAAAGCTGCATCTAAAAACCTATAGAAAAATCAAAACTTTTTGTATTGGTTGCAAATTATACAAAGTTTACCCACGATCAAATGAATATGTCAAATCTTTCTTTTTTAAACTTGTTTCTCCAAAAACAGTTACATAGAAACCAATTATTTAAAACTAAATAGGTAAAAAAAAAATCATAACTAGGTTTCTATAACCACAAATCTATAGCGTACATTTAGCAATACCTTACGGTTTTCCACATTCGGGTAAAATATTTTCAATTTCTTAACGCTAAAACAACATATACATCTGTTTTGCAGATATTTAAAAAGCAAAAGAAGTTGATATATTTTTTTAAAAACAGAAAATGAAGAATAAAATGTCGTTTTAATTCTTTAAAAAATTGCTGGTTCAAAAAAAATCTTTTTCTTGTCCTAGATTAAGTCTGAATTATTTTTAAAAAAATAAATTTGTATTCTAAAGTACTTATTATGAAAACATATGAATTTTTAATACTCGGGAAAAACGAACCAATATTAGCGGTCTTAACCAGACTTGTAAATGCTTACGACGATTGGAATGCTGTAAGCTTTAATGATGAAAAAACAGCTCAAGATTATTTTACAAAAAATAAAATAGACATCGTTTTATTAAGTTCTGCTATCGAAGATCATGTTGAAAAAGAGTTTACTTCTTTCTGCCTAAAACAACAGCCCGAAGTTGAAGTAATTGAGCATTTTGGCGGCGGAAGCGGTTTGTTAAGATCTGAAATCCTGCATCGCTTACATTTGAGAGGAAAGTTATAAAACCGTAAATCTGCTTAAATTAAATCATAAATGGAAAAGAAATTCTCTGTCGCTGTTTATCCTTCGCAAGAGGTTATGGACTCTGTCAAAACGATGAAAGATTACCTAAAAAGCAAAATAGACTGGTATAACAGCTGTAATTCTACAGCGCATATAACGATCTGCGAATTTACCATTGATGAATCCCAAATAAATCAATACAAAGAAAAATTATTTAAGACTGCAGATACTTTTACTCCATTTTCGGTTCATTTAGATCATTTTGGTTCTTATGAAAATGCCGGCGCTTTCTTTATTGCACCAAATGAAGAATCAAAAAACAAATTAAAACCGATTATGAAAAAAATTCAAGAGACTTTAAAATCCTTGAAGCTGAAAAAAAGTGACGATCCTCATATGTCTATTGGCAGAAAATTAATTCCAGAGAATCTAAAAATTGCAGCACAGCTTTTTACTACAATTGAGATTGATTTTTTGTGCAAAGAAATAGTTTTAAGAGAACTTGATCCCGTAAAAAAACAGTTTTTTGTTATTGATACCTTTTCTTTTAATGGAAATACACAGCCTGAATTTGTGCAGGGAAGCTTGTTTTAAGTTTAACCGCAATAAACGCAAACTTCTCAAACCTTTGTATTACACCAGCTTTGCGAACTTTGCGATTGCTAAGCGCAATTTAATACAAAACCTTGCGCCCTTTACGATTCAATCACCACAAAGTTCAGCAGCCTAAAACTTGAAACCTCAACTAAAAAAACCTTATTATATATTTTCGTATATTTGAATTTTACAATTCACTACATATGAAATCTCTAGATTCTTTTTATAAAGACATAACCGAAGGCTCAACAGTTGAACCAAATTCTTTATTACCAAATGATATTCAAAAAGAAATTGGCCATTTTAATGTATTTGATATTAAAGAACTTTTAGAGCGTCTTCAAGGAAAATCGATTATGCCGTATGATCGAAGAGCTTATTATAAAATAAGTTTAATTCGAGGGAAAAACAGAGCCGAGTATGCTGATAAAATAATCGAAATCGAAAAACAAGGACTTTTATTTGCAACGCCAAAAATTCCGTACAATTATGTACCGCAAGACACCAACCAGTCGGGACAATTTTGTGTTTTTACCAGCGAATTTTTATCCAAAAACAAAAGTGGAATCGATTTGGATGAACTTCCTATTTTCGCTTCAGACGGATATCCTATTTTTCAGCTTTCTGACGAGGAAGTTTTCGAAGTTGAATTGATTTTCAATAAAATACAAAAAGAAATTAATTCTGATTATATCTACAAATATGATTTAATTCGAAATTATGTTGCGGAGTTAATTCACTTCGGGCAAAAATTACAGCCTATTACCGCGCTTTATTCTAAACACAATTCGGCAGCGAGAGTTTCTTCTTTATTTGCAGAATTACTGGAAAGACAATTCCCAATAGAATCCCCAAATCAGCGTTTAGAATTAAGAACTGCCAAAGATTTTGCAACAAGATTATCAGTTCACGTAAATCATTTAAATAAAGTTTTAAAGGAAAATACAGGAAAAACCACAACAGAATTAATAAGCAGCCGCTTGACAAACGAAGCCAAAATTCTTTTGAAACAAACGGATTGGAATATTTCTGAAATCGCTTATTCTCTGGGTTTCGAAGAGTTGGCGCATTTTTCTAATTTCTTTAAAAAACAAACTTCAATAACGCCTTTGGCTTTTAGAACTTAATGCTTTTTGTTTCAGGTTTCAGGTTTCAGGTTTCAGGTTTCAGGTTTCAGGTTTCAGGTTTCAGGTTTCAGGTTTCAGGTTTCAGGTTTCAGGTTTCAGGTTTCAGGTTTCGAAAACTTTGTCAAAGTTTGAAACTTTGACAAAGTTCAAAACAGCATTCGATTTGAATTTCGCAAACATCGGTTTGAAATTTACAATTCTTCATCACTCCTTCACTCCTACCTTTGTCTTATCAATTTAAAAGATCGAAAAGATGAATTTATCAAACAACAAAATTTTAATAACAGGCGGTGCAAGCGGCATCGGATTTGGACTTACCGAAAGATTTATTGAGGAAAACAATACCGTAATTATTTGCGGCAGAAGAGAATCTGTTTTAGATGAAGTTAAAGCAAAGTTTCCTTCGGTAATTACTAAAGTGTGCGACTTATCTATAGAAGAAGAACGAATTGAGCTTTTCAAATGGATTTCTGAAAATCATCCTGATTTAAATGTTTTAATCAACAACGCCGGAATTCAAAAATGGGTTTCTGTAACGGACGCAGATTTTTATGAAAGTATGAAAACAGAGCTTTCTACAAATATTGAAGCACCGCTGCACTTAACTTCTTTATTTATTCAGTTAAAATCGCTTACTACAGTACTAAATGTAACTTCTGGACTAGCATTTTCACCTTTTGCAAAAGTTCCGGTTTATTCGGCTACAAAAGCTTTCTTCCGCTCGTTTACGCTTTCACTTCGTCATTTATTAAAGTCAAAAAATATCGAAGTGATCGAAATTATTCCGCCCGCGCTAAATACAGATCTTGGAGGAATTGGTCTTCACGATGCTCATCCGAGTGTAAGCAGTTTTATCGAATCTATTTTTGAGCAGTTAAAACAAGGAAAAGACGAGCTTACTTTTGGAACCAGCGAAACGAGATTAAACGCAAGCGTACCAGAATTAAAAGCATCCTTTAACGCTTTACATTCTAACTAATTTCATAATGATTTAACAGATAGAAGCATAGATATTATTAACGCTTAAAAAAGGCATTTCATTTGTTTGAACAAACATAGAAAGATGAACTTTAAAAAAATCATTTTTCGTAATTTTATTAAACATAATGATTTAACACATAGAAACATAGATTTGTAAACGCTCAAAAAAAGGCATTTCATTTGTTTAAATAAACATAGAAAATGGAATTTTAAAAAATCATTTTTCTGATACAGTTATTACTATGTTTTAGAAAGTAGTTTCTTTTTGAAGTCCTTTAAAATCAAAACAGAATCTATGTTTCTATGTGTTAAAAAAAAATCACAATTCACAATTAAAAAAAATATGGCAGTAAATACAAAAATAGCTCTGGTAACTGGAGGAAGCAGAGGCTTAGGAAAAAATATGGCAATCGCAATTGCAAAAAAAGGAATTGACGTAATTATCACTTACAACAGTAAAAAAGAAGAAGCTGATTTGGTCGTAAAAGAAATAGAAAACTTAGGTCAAAATGCAGCGGCACTTCAATTGAACGTCGCTGATTCAAGTACTTTTGATTCTTTTTTTACGAGCGTTTCAGAAACTTTGGCAAGCACTTTCAAAACTAATAAATTCGACTTTTTAGTGAATAATGCCGGAATCGGAATTCATAATTCATTTATCGGAACTACGGAAGCTGAGTTTGATCAACTGACGAATATTCAGTTTAAAGGTCCATTTTTCTTAACTCAAAAAGCATTAAATCTAATGAATAATGGCGGCGGTATTATCAATATCTCAACTGGTTTGGCACGTTTTTCTACACCCGGTTATGCAGCCTATGCTTCTATGAAAGGCGCAATCGAAACTTTAACCAAATATCAGGCAAAAGAATTAGGAGAAAGACAGATAAAAGCAAATGTCGTTGCTCCTGGTGCTATCGAAACAGATTTTGGAGGCGGCGTTGTACGTGATAACGAGCAGTTAAATAAAACTCTTGCCTCAATTACAGCTTTAGGAAGAGTTGGTCTTCCTGATGATATTGGGGGCGTTGTTGCTTTTTTATGTACCGAAGATGCCCACTGGGTAAATGCACAGCGTCTTGAAGTTTCTGGCGGAATGAATTTATAAGTAATAAAAAATAACAAAACCCGTCAGTTTTATAAAAGTACGGGTTTTGTTATTTTAAATATAATTTTATTAGATCAATCTTGTCCTGTCTTTATAATCTCCGTTTGCATCAAAAATGAGTCTGTACAATTTTGCATTTTTCCTTAATGATACGCTGTACGACGAAGCATTTTTATCATCCAGAACATTCAAAATTTCTTTGATAAACTTTAAAGTATAATTTTTCTTCAGATAGATTTGTACTTTTTTAGGTAGTTTATTTAACTGAATAGGAACTTTGTAGGCCTTAAAAGCACCGCTTTGATCATAAACTGCACAGGCTTTAATACCAGACGTTTCCGCAAATTGTGCTTCAAATTCAACTTCTTCTTTCTGGTTGTTACTGTACTCAATTGACCAAATCGGTATTTTTGAGGGATATTTATTTTTAAAAGCCATCTGAACATTTTCTGGAGGTAACAATAAGCTGTTCTGTGCAATAATAGAACTGCAAAATAAAAAAGTAATCAATAAAAAGTAGTTTTTCATTATTCTATTTAAATTTGAAACTACAAAATAAAGTAATAAAAGTATTACATAAAAATATATAGTGTTTTATTTTTTTAAAATGAAAAACCCGTCAGTCTTAAGAACTGCGGGGCTTTGTTTTAAATATAATTGAATTAGTAAGTTCCTTTAGTCTTTTTCTATGATCACATCAAAGCCACCATTTTTATCAAATACAACATCGTAAAATTTGGAATCTTTTTGTATCCCTACTTCATATGTTGTTTTGTTTCTGTCGTCTACTACAACTGCAATTTCTTTAATTGCGTTTGCGGCATAGTTTTTCTTTAAGTAAGCCTGAGCCTTTTGCGGAAGCTGACTTAACGGAATTTGCTGTTCATAGGCTTTCAAAACACCCAAATTATCATAAACGGCTAGCGCATTTGTATTTTTAGCCGCGTTAAATTTAGCTTCATAGCGAATTTCATCATCGTCATCACCTACATATTTCAATGTCCAGACCGGTATTTTACCAGGATACTCTTTTTGAAATGTAAACACAACTTTTTCTGGAGGAGTAATTATTTTATTTACAGAAACTCCATTTTGTGCTATTAAGAAACTAGTATATAAAAAGCTGATTATAAAGAAAAACTTTTTCATGATTTGTATTTAAAAAATTAATACTCTTAAATTACCGTACTAAAATTACTACTTTAAAATGAAGAAAAGATGAAGTCTTAAAAAAAAGTTAAAGAACTTAGTAACAATTTTAATTCACAATCGTCATACTTTAAAATAATTTTAGCCAAATGAAATTTAACCTACAGAATCTCGAAAATTCACCAAAAAATTATGCCCGCACAGCTGGTATATTGTATCTTATAATTATCGTAATGGGCTTTTGTGCCGAGACTTTTGTGCGAAATAAACTATTCGTTTCAGGAGATGCAAATGCTACGGCAAACAACATTATAAATTCTCCATTTTTATGGAAAATCGGAATTACAGCTGATCTGATTATGCAGATTTGCGATTTACCAGTTATGATTATTTTGTACTATCTCTTAAGACCAATAAGCAAAAAACTGGCTTTGCTTAATTTATCTTTTAATTTAATTCAAACTGCGGTCTTAGTAGCCAACAAATTAAATCTTCTGGCGGCATTATTTTTCCTTGGAGATGCCGAATATTTAAAAACATTTACTACAGATCAGCTGCATACTCTGGCTTATCTTTCGATCAAACTGCATGATTTTGGTTTTGGAATCGGGTTGATCTTTTTTGGATTTGTATGTCTTTTTGAAGGTTACTTAATTTTTAAATCGGGCTATTTCCCAAAAGTAATTGGAGTACTAATGTCGATTGCAGGAATATGTTATCTGTTTAATAGTTTTGCTTTAATCTTAGCACCGCAGCTTTCTAGTATTATGCTGTTAATGCCCTGCCTTATTGCCGAACTTTCTTTGAGTTTATGGCTTATTTTTAAAGGAGTAAACCTGACGATCTGGAAACAGAAATTTATATAATTATCAGAATCAAAAAAGCCTGCAGAAATAATTCTTGCAGGCCTTTTTTTTGAAAATTAATTGAATTAGTAAGCAATTTTCTTTTCGGTAATTATTTTTTTAATCGGTCTGATAATTCTCTTTTATAGGTAATTCCTACTGGTATTTTTTCATTTTTAATGATAACAAAATCTTTATCTGTGGTTTCAATTTTATCGAGTGCCACAATGTATGATTTATGAATGCGTATAAAACTCTTCTCTGGCAGACATTTTTCTAACTCACTTGTAGTTATAGACGCCAGATAGGTTCTTTTGGCAGTGTGAAGTTTTACATAATTACCAAAACTCTGTGCAAACAAAAGTGTGTCTAATTCGATATCCATAAAATAACCGTCGATTTTTACACTAATAGAATTTACGATAACTTCATCAGATTTTGCAATGGCATTTTCCATAGAAAAATAACGATCTATAGCTTTTAAAAATCTGGGGAAATAAATTGGTTTTAATAAATAATCAATAACTCCATAATCATAACTTTCAAGAGCAAATTCAGAATAAGCGGTCGTCAGAATGGTTTTAGGATGATTGGGAATAATCTTTAATAATTCCATTCCCGAAATTTCCGGCATATTGATGTCCAGAAACATTAAATCTACCGTATTTTCCCGAAGATAATTCATAGCTTCGATTCCGTTATAACCTTGAAAAACCAATTCTAACTGCGGATTCTGCTTGATATAATTCGCCAGCACATAATGCGCAGCCGGCTCATCATCTACAATTATACATTTTTTGGGATCTCTCATTCTACAAACCTTTTGAGCTGCAACTTCAAATCGACTATATAAGTATTTTTATTGTCCTGAATGTCGAGTTTATAGTTTTTTCCAAAAATCAAATTCAGTCTTTCAATCGTATTTTTTAAACCAATTTTAGTCGAAATCACCTCGTTCTTTTTCGTCGGAATTGAATTTACCACATGAAGATGCAATTGTCCGTCTTCGACTGTAATAAAAATTCTAACAAAACATTTTTCAATAGCGCAGGTACCATGTTTAAAAGCATTTTCGATAAAAGCGATTAAAAGCATCGGCGAAATTTTATAGGCATTTTCATTGTCAATTTTACAATCATAAGTAATATCGCATCGATACCCAACACGCTCTTTTTCAAGCTGTACATAACTGTTTATAAATTCCAGTTCATCTTCTAAAGATACACATTGTTTGCTGTTACTTTCTAACTGATAACGCATTAACTGCGAAACCTTCATGATTAAATCTGGCGTTCTGTCTGGAAATTCCAAACTGATTCCGTAAAGTGTATTAAAAGTATTGAATAAAAAATGCGGATTTAATTGTCCTTTTAGCGAATTGAGCTGCATTTGGTTGAACAACAATGCTTCTTCGGTTCTTTTTCTGTGAATTCTGTAGAATTTAAAAACAATAATCGGACTTAAAATGCAGACCAAAGTTCCTAAAACGCTTGCCAATTGGTATACATAACTTTTTTGATGTGAGTTCTGATACAAATGACAATTGCTAAACATATCGAGCATTGTCATTTCGTATAAAACAATAGAGAATAAAAGAACTCCAAAAAGTGTTAAGAATATATAAGTTACCGGACGGCGTGTTTTAAATAATATCGGAAGAAGAAAAAAACGATTGAACTGGGCATGCATGTAAAGAACGAAGTAGAAAAAGATGCCCATTAAAACGGATATTAGAGAACTAAACAACATCCAATCATTTTTGAGCGTGTATATAGTAAAGGAAAAACCGACGACGGCAATTTCCTGCCACCATTTGTTATCCAGTATATTATCAAATTTTTTATTCATTTTTAAAACTTAAATAGAGTGCAAAGTACGGACAAATAATTAATTATTTTTTCCAAAAAATGACCAATTGAATTTGTCATTTTTTATTGCAGTACATCACTTAAGATGACTTTTATCAAGATAAGTAAAATAAATTTGTCGCATAATTTCACACTTTGAGTTTATGTATTTCAAAAAAATTACTTTATTATTTTTCTTGATTTTTGCCTCAATCGGTTACACTCAAACCTTGTCTTTAAAAGAAGCGATAAAAACAGGGCTTGAAAACTACGGATCGATCAGAGCAAAAAACAATTACGCCAGCGCTTCAAAAGAGACTTTAAAACAGTCTCGACGTGATTATCTGCCCAATCTTAATTTATCGGCACAACAAGATTACGGAACTGTAAACGGACAAAACGGACCGCTTTATGGTTTTGGAGGTTTAGGCGTAGCTTCATCCGGACTGCCTTTGCCGGAACAAAACTGGAACTCGGCATTTGGAGCTCTGTATCTGGTTAACATGAACTGGGATTTTTTCACTTTCGGAAAAACGCAGGAAAAAATCAATTTGTCTAAAATTGATGTTCAGGCAAAAGAAAATGATTTAAAACAAGAAAAATTTCAGCAGGAAATCAGAATTTCTGCTGCTTATTTAAACTTATTGGCAAGCCAGAGATTGTTGATTTCGCAGCAAAAGAACCTGAGCCGCGCGGAAGTTTTTAAGAGAACCGCCGCAGCGAGAGTAAAAAATGGATTACTGGCAGGCGTTGATTCTACTTTGGCAACTGCCGAAGTTTCTAAAGCCAAAATTGCTTTAAATCTTGCTAAGAATTTCGTTAAAGAACAAAACAACAAATTAGTTGATTTGATGGGAGTTGCACCACAGGATTTTGTTACCGATACCCTTTTTGTAACTCAGATTCCAAAAGAACTTATAAAACAAAATGCTGCAACTGATAGTCTTCATCCGTTATTACAATTGTACAAAACGAGAATTGACTACAGCAATCAGCAGGTTAAATTATACAAACGTTTTTATTACCCAACAATGAGCGCTTTTGGTGTTTTGCAAACCAGAGCTTCGGGATTTGATAATAGTTATGCAACAGACCAAAATGCTTTTAGCAGAAATTATTGGGACGGCGTAAATCCGGATCGCAGTAATTATTTGATTGGAGTTGGAATTACATGGAATTTAACCACACCTTTTAGATCAAGTAAACAGATAAGCGCACAGAAGTTTGTTTCGCAAGCTTTGCAGGAAGAATACAATCAGGCAGATAGAGAATTGAAATCGCAGTTGACTTTTGCCGAAGATAAAATTAAATTTTCTTTGGATAATTATGCCGAAGCACCAATTCAGGTTGATGCAGCAAAAAGAGCTTACCTTCAGAAATCGACTTTATACAAAAACGGTTTAACCGATTTAACCGATTTAACACAAACGATTTACACGCTGAACCGTGCCGAAATCGATCGTGATATTGTCAACAATAATGTATGGCAGTCGTTTTTACTGAAAGTTGCTGCAACGGGCAATTTTGACTTATTTATAAATGAATTTTAATTAGATCCAAATGAATTTAATACGTTTTGCACTCCGCAAACCCATCTCCATATTAGTATTGGTTGCGGGTCTATTTTTCTTCGGAATTGGTGCCATCAAGGACATTAAGGTAGATATTTTGCCTAAAATGAACTTGCCGGTTATTTATATTGCGCATCCTTTTGGAGGTTACACACCAGACCAGATGGAGGCTTATTTTGCTAAGACCTATGTCAACATTCTTCCTTTTGCCAATGGTGTAAAATCGGTAGAAACCAAAAACATTCAAGGGTTAATGATCATGAAATTAACCTATTATGAAAACACAAATATGGCTCAGGCTGCAGCCGAGTTGAGTTCGCTTTCGAACAGGATTCAGGCAGCATTTCCTCCGGGAACACAACCGCCGTTTATCATTCGTTTTGATGCTTCTTCTCTCCCAATCGGACAATTGGTTTTGAGCAGTAAAATTCGTTCGAATAACGAATTACAGGATTTAGCCAACGTTTACGTTCGTGCATCCTTTACTTCTATTCCCGGTTTATTATCTCCGGCTCCCTTTGGCGGAAGCCCAAGAACAATTGAGGTTAACGTAGATCCGGATTTACTGCGTTCGCATAATATGACTCCGGATCAGGTTGTAGAAGCAATTCGTATCAACAATCAAACGGCTCCATCCGGAAACGTAAGAATGGGCAATATCAATTATATTACACCAACTAATAATACGATAAAAGAGGTTAAGGATTTTGAACAGATTCCGTTATTCAAAGGCGGTGTTCAGAATCTAAAATTGGGTGATGTCGCTTCGGTAAAAGATGGTGCAGATATTACGCAAGGTTACGCGTTGGTAAACGGAAAACGCTCGGTTTATATCAGTATTGCAAAAGCCGGAGACGCTTCGACCTGGGATGTGGTTCAGAAATTAAAAGCCGAACTTCCTAAAATTCAAAGCACACTTCCTGAAGATGTAAAATTATCATACGAATTTGACCAGTCGGTTTATGTAATCAACTCGGTTAAAAGTTTAATTACAGAAGGAATTATTGGTGCAGTTTTAACTGGATTAATGGTAATGCTTTTCCTTGGCGACCGCCGTGCAGCTTTGATTGTAATTATGACCATTCCGATTTCGATTATTTCTGGTGTTTTATTCCTGAAATTATTTGGACAGACCATCAATTTAATGTCTTTGAGCGGACTTGCGCTGGCAATTGGTATTTTGGTCGATGAAAGTACGGTAACTATTGAGAATATTCACCAGCATCTCGACATGGGAAAACCAAAAGCGCTCGCCATTTGGGACGCCTGTCAGGAAATTGCACTGCCTAAATTATTGATTTTACTTTGTATTCTTGCCGTATTTGCTCCGGCATTTACAATGGTTGGTATTCCGGGAGCTTTATTCCTGCCCTTGGCTTTGGCAATTGGATTTTCTATGGTTATTTCGTTTTTATTATCTCAGACTTTTGTGCCCGTAATGGCCAACTGGATGATGAAAGGACATGAAAAACATACACATACGCCTGAAATTACAGACGACGAAGCAGAATTTAATGCCTGCGGACTGACACCAGAATCTGAGCAGGATTTAATTGCTCAAAAGAAAGTATTGGTCGAAAGAGACGATTTTAATAATGACGGAAAACTGGGTGCATTTGAGCGTTTCAGAGTTCGTTTTATGAAAACTCTGGATCGTTTGTTTGTTCACAAAAAAACAACAAGTATTGTGTATCTGGTTAGTGCAACTGCTCTGGCTGTATTATTTATAAGTTTTATCGGAAAAGATGTTTTTCCCAGAACAAATTCAAGTCAGTTTCAGCTGAGAATGCGAGCTCCGGACGGAACACGTTTAGAAAGAACTGAAGAACAGGCTGTAATAGTTTTAAAAGAATTGGAGAAAAAAGTTGGAAAAGAACATATCGGAATCAGTTCTGTTTATGTTGGCCAGCATCCGTCGTTGTTCTCTATTAACCCGATTTACCTTTTTATGGCGGGTTCTCATGAAGCTGTTTTTCAGGTGAGTTTAAAAGATTACCACGCCGATATGGATGATTTTAAAGACGATTTTAGAGCAAGACTTAAAAAGCTGCTTCCGAATACAAAAGTTTCTTTTGAACCAATCGAATTGACTGATAAAGTTTTAAGCCAGGGTTCTCCTACTCCAATCGAGATTAGAATTGCCGGAAAAGACAAAAAACGAAATGAACTGTATGCCAATCAAATTGTAGATAAACTAAAAGCAATCTCGTATTTCAGAGACGTGCAGATTGGACAGCCTATTCATTATCCTGCAATGAATATTGATATTGACAGAACTCGTGCAGCCGAATTAGGAGTGGATATGAATGATATTTCGCGTTCGCTGGTAGCTTCGACTTCATCATCACGATATACAGAAAAAAATACCTGGGTAGATGAAAGAGCCGGATTATCTTATAATGTTCAGGTTCAGGTACCGCTGAACAAAATGAAAAGTAAAACCGATATTGGAGAAATTCCGGTATTAAAAAATTCGCTTCGTCCTGTTTTAAGTGACGTTGCAAAAATTACACCCGGATTTGTGAGTGGTGAAAATGACAATTTAGGGGCCATGCCATACATTACCGTTACCGCAAACATCTATCAAACCGATTTAGGGACGGCAGCGAAAGATGTGGGCACAACAATTAGTTCTTTAGGCGAATTACCACGTGGTTTGTTTATTACGCCAATTGGACTAAGTACTGTATTGACTGAAACATTAAGTAGTTTACAAACCGGATTATTGGTTGCCATTTTTGTAATCTTCTTAATGTTGGCCGCTAATTTTCAATCGTTCAAGGTTTCGCTGGTTATTTTAACTACGGTTCCGGCGGTGGTTTTAGGCGCATTATTAATGCTGACGCTTACAGGTTCAACACTAAACTTACAATCGTATATGGGAATCATCATGTCGGTTGGAGTTTCGATTGCCAATGCGGTTCTTTTAGTTACCAATGCAGAACAATTGCGAAAAATAAATGGGAACGCTTTAGAATCAGCGCGTGAAGCTGCAGCATTACGTCTTCGTCCGATTATCATGACTTCTGTGGCGATGATTGCAGGAATGCTGCCTATGGCTATTGGCCACGGCGAAGGAGGCGATCAGGTTTCTCCGTTAGGAAGAGCGGTAATTGGCGGACTTTTATTTTCTACTTTTGCCGTATTATTGATCCTGCCGCAAATATTTGCCTGGGCACAAGAAAAAACATCAACACAATCTGTTTCTTTAGATCCGGAAGACGAAGAAAGCATTCATTATATCTCATCAATAAGTAAGTCGAAAGATGGAAAGTCATAAAGTCATAAAGTCGAAAGTCGAAAGTCATAAAGCTGAAAGTTCAATCGTAGAGTAACTAAAAAATAAACACATAGAAACATAGTCCCGAAGCTTCGGGATTATGTCAAAAAAAAGAGAAGAAGAAACAAGTTTCTACACATAGCTAAACTATGTGCATTTAAATTAGTGAAACGCCTTTTTTTAAAGTTTCAAAAACTATGTTTCTATATGTTAAAACAATTACAATCAACGGGTTAAAACATATTTATTACATAAAACCAAAAAATGAAAAATAATATAAAATCAATCGCAATATTGTTCACCGCTTTAGTGGCACTAAGCAGCTGCGAAAAGAAAAAAGAAGAAACACTAAAGGCAGAAATCGAACCTAAAACTGAAACATTTCTTTTAGAAAAAGAAAAACTGACTACAGAATTGCGTTTACCAGCCGAACTAACTGGTTTTCAGCAAGTAGATTTATACGCAAAAGTGAGCAGTTTCGTAAAAGTATTAAAAGTTGATATTGGTTCTGAAGTAAAAAAAGGACAGCTTTTGATTGTTTTGGAAGCTCCCGAAATCAGCTCGCAATTGGCCGCTGCCGAATCGAGATTAAAATCGATGGAAGCAATTTACGCAACCAGCAAAAGCACTTACAACCGTTTGTACGAAACCAGCAAAGTCGAAGGAACGATTTCTAAAAACGATCTGGAAATGGCAAGCGGCAAAAAGAATTCTGATTATGCACAATATCAGGCTGCAGTTGCGGCTCACAAAGAGGTTGCGATTATGAGAGGTTATCTTGAAATACGCGCTCCTTTTAATGGTGTTGTTTCGGCTAGAAATGTAAATTTAGGAACGTATGTTGGTCCAGCCGGAAAAGGTTCTGATCTGCCTTTATTAACGATTCAGCAGCAGGATAAACTGCGTTTGGCGGTTTCTATTCCGGAATTATATACCGGATATTTACATCAAGGCGACGAAATGAGTTTTAACGTAAAATCACTTCCGGAAACTTTTAAAGCTAAAATTACCAGAATGTCTGGCGCTTTAGATTTGAAATTGCGTTCTGAAAGAGTTGAAATGGATGTTCACAACACAAAAGCAAATCTTTTACCAGGAATGGTTGCCGAAGTTTTATTACCGCTTAATGCGAAAGACAGCACTTTTGTAGTGCCAAAATCGGCGGTGGTGAGTTCTGCAGAGGGTTTGTTTGTGATTAAAGTTTTGAACCACAAAGCAACAAGAGTTGACATTAAAAAAGGAAGAGAAATCGATGATAAAATCGAAATATTCGGAGATTTAAATCTGAAAGATAAACTGGTAAAAATTGCCAGCGAAGAAACTAAGGAAGGCGATATCATAAACGAATAACCTGCGTTTAGTCTTCATTTTAGTGATTACCAAAAACTGTACGCATTCCTGAATGCGAGCATTTTAAAATTTAATTTTAGAATGCAGAATTACAATTTGCCTTAAAAGACAGTACTTGATATAGTACTGTCTTTTTTTTGTTTTTTAGTTTCGCAGAGATTCGCGGAGACTGCACAGAGATGCGCTAAGTTTTTTCATAAACCCAATTGTCATTCTGAGCAAAGTAGAAGGCTTTTGAAAATAAAAAAATACTTTCGCAAAGACGCTAAGAATCAATTTTTTGGAGCTATCCTATTCTAAAAATTAGCGCCATGTTTTCATTTACAGCCGTTTCGTACGCTTCTTTGATATTTTCAAAATATTTTAAAACAAAAGTTTTGTTTTGAGATTGTGTATGGGCAAAATTTTGTTGCTCACCAGTTTCCCAAAATTCAACAAATTTTTCGATTGTTATTTTGTCTAATATCGTTTCTTTATTTATTTTAACTTCTTCAGAACTTGAATAACCGATATAACCATCTTCCGGAGAAAATGAATTATCACCTTGAATTATCTTCCCCACTGTTTCGCTTCCAAGTCCTGAGAACTTATTTAATATTTCTAGTAAATCAATCGCGTAGTAGCTTAAATCTGCAGTTTCTTTTAAGGATTCTAATTCTGAAAATTTATTCTTTATTTGATTTTTTAATTCCTCGTTTGAAAGCTTGTATAGTGATCCTGTTAATGCCATAATTGTTTTCAGTTAATAGTTTTTGCTAAAGGTTAAAAATGTCTAAGAAGCAAATATAATATTTACCGTGGTGAGATTAACATTCTTAATTTCGAATTTACAAACTGATAGAAATTGCCAGCAAAGATACTTAAGGAAGGCGATATTATAAACGAATAACCTGCGTTCAGTCTTCATTTTAGTGATTACAATTAACTTTACTAATTCTTAGGAATGCAAATTTTAAATTTGCCTAAAAGAGCAGTTCTTCTTTAATTGGAGGGACTATCCTTTTTTTTTATACAGAAAATTAAAGTTTAATAATCATTTATGGCTTCACGTAATATTGAGTAAAGAATAATCTCTAATTTTAACTCCTAGTTAATCTCAAGAAAATAGTATTATAATGGAATTAAAATTTGTTTGGATACAGAAATATAAAAATATAAAAAATACAGGATTCAATTTTAACAATAGTGATGAAGAAGAATTTCAATTCATAAATAATGAATTAGTTATTTCAAAATCAATTAAACAATTGAACAATTTCTTTAAAGAAAATATTTCTGGAGTGACAGTTATAGTTGGCAAAAATGGTTCAGGCAAAACAAATTTAACTGAATTCATAAATTATAATTTAGCTCATGCAACAAATGGAAGTCTTGAAACACATATTAAAAGTGAAGGACTACTTATAATTGATCAATGCATATTTGTTCAAAATGAAATTGAAATTAAAAATGAGGAAACTATTATCGAGGCAGGATATAAAATACTCAGGTACGAATATGCTCCTTTAGATCAAGGGCAGTCGGGATTAAGATGGTATGAAATGGAAAGTAATAAATATATTTATTACAATCCAACTTTCGACCTTAGAGCTATTGCTGTACAAAATAACTTGGTAAACATCTCAACCACAATGCTTGTATATAACGATTTATACAATTCGAAATACATATACCCAATAAATAACATTTTAGATATTAACCAATTAGATGCGTTTCAAGATATGGAAGATTCACGAATTTGTGACTTTATTTTAAATTTTGATATGACAACAAAATACATCCAATTTTTACCAAAAAAGATAAAAATAAAGATCTTAAATAATGACTTTTTTAATAAACAAAATTTCTATGGTGAAGATTTAAATGATCCTAAAAAAAAATCACTAAATGAACTTCAACATCAATTAAATAATTTATTAAGAAACTTAATTATCTATGATTTTGAAGCTTACTTTACCACACAAAAAGAAAATTCATCCGTTAGATATTATAATCTTCCAATACAAGAACGAAAAGATTTTTTCTTTAGACTTTTCTTTATTAATGTATTCCAGTCTTTGCTTAATAAAGAAATTTTATTTCCTAAAAATTATTTTGCTGATATTTTATATGAAGAAGTACTAACAGATTCAATAGAAGATTTAGATATACACAAGAGTATTTTAACCTTAAGAAAAAATATATATGAAATAATAAATAATGCAAACTGGAATAATTTTGAACTCCCTTTACCAGATGAATATGATTCAAGGAGGATTAATATTTATGAATATTTAGGATCTATAGTTTTGTCAATAAAAGAAAATAACATTGTCTTGAATGAAACAATTCTTATCATGGATGAATTAATGGATAATAGAAGAATTTTCACCTACGAACCTTATGGTCAATTTAGTTCAGGAGAAAAGCATTTATTAACTCTGTATTCAAGATTTTTTTGGGCAAAAAAACAAATTAAAAATTCGGAAATAAGTGGAAATGGCATCACAGGAGAATCCGTAGTAATATTTATAGATGAAGGCGAAGTAGCTCTTCATCCAGAATGGCAGAGAGTTTTTTTTGATAAAATAATTGCTTACTTAAGTGAATTGTTTAATGATAAGAAAATTCAACTGATTTTAACAACTCATAGTCCATTTGTATTGTCCGATATTCCTCAAAAAAATGTTTTATTCTTAGATAAAGATGAAAACAACAATACTAAAATTTCAAATTTTGATAAAGAGGAAACATTTGGAGCTAATATTCATGAATTACTTGCTAACAGTTTTTTCTTAAATGAAGGATTTATGGGTGAGTTTGCAAAAAGTAAGATACTTGATTTAATAAATTATTTAACTTTTAACGATCAGATTGCTGAAAAGAAAAATAATATAAAACCAACAGAAAATTGGTCAGAAGAAAGTGCATTTGAAGTTATAAATATTATTGGCGAACAAGTTGTTAAAGATCGGATTTTAAACTTATTTGATAAAAAATTTAGACTCAAATCTAAAGCTTCAATACTAGCGAGAATGGATGAATTAAAAAAGGAACTTGAAAAATTTGACGAATGAGAAAAATTTTAATCGATAAGACACTAGAAAACAAGGCACAAGATTTTTGCAATAATCTATTTCTAAAAAGAAGTCCAAACTTCACTAAACCAAAAGATTCACTAAGAATTTTACATGATAAATTAGGCAAAATAAAACATAAGAAACATCGGGAATACATAACTAAAATAATTAACGAATACCCAGATATAATTACAGCAACTCCTACAAAAATTAAAACTCTAATAAAAGAATTTTATGCTATCGACAATGGAACTATACTTAGTCAATGTGTTCTAAACAAAAAAATAAAATTCTATGAAGAAATTATAAAAGCAATGAGATATGAAGATTTAAGAGAATCTGAATTTCATTCATATATTAAATCTTCAGGTATTAAAACATGTATATATTGTAATGCTCAATTAACAGTTGTTGTAAATTTTTCTTTTTATGATAAAAAGGAAAAAAAGAGAAAACCAAAAAACATGGCCAAGTTAGAATTGGATCATTTTTATTCAAAATCAAAATACCCTTTCTTAAGTACTTCTTTTTATAATCTGTACCCAGTTTGCGGAAATTGTAATCGCGCAAAACATGATAATGAAATAGATTTTGAATTATATACAGATGACATAAATGAGCTAGATAAGTTTAAATTTTGGATTGATGAAGAATCTATTTTATCTTATTGGCTATCTCTAAACAATGAGGATCTAAAAGTGCATTTTGACAGTATAGATGGTAATTTTGATTTTATTAATGAATATAATAAAATGTTCGGAATTCAAGGTATTTATGACACCCAAATAGATATAGCAGAAGAACTTGTGCACAAAGCTAAAGTTTATAATGATGTATATAAAAAAAGTCTTGTAGAAAGTTTTAAAATTTTATTTCCTGATAAATCAATATTAGACAGACTTATTGTTGGCAATTATGCTGATAACTCTGAAATACATAAAAGACCAATGGCAAAGTATTCACAAGATATAGCAAGACAATTAAAATTAATTTAGATATACATAAAAAAACCTCGATTTAAAAAAAAATCGAGGTTTTTTCATTTTAAAAATCTTACTCCTCACTAAAATAAGGATTCAAAATCTCCGCCAATTCATTGAGGAAATAATAATTCTCTTCAAAATTTGTTACTCCAATTTGGAGGGGTTCGTGTTTTCTCATTACGCCAAGAGCTAAAATGAAATTTACTTGTCTTAATATTTTAGCCATATCTTCTGGATCTATAATATTGTTGAAAAAATCATTCAGCCTTGTTTCTGCTTCTTGGGAAAGGGTGTTTGTTTTCATAAAGTGAAGAATTTAAGAAAAACCCTCATGCCTTAGTAGTCTTACGCTTCTTCACGGCGTCAAAGTCCTTTCGGAGCTTTACTACATAGCACGAGGGCAAATTTTATTTTGTCTTAATGTGAAGATTTAAGAACTTCAAATGTACGAAAACTTTTTAAAAAGAAAGATTTTTCTTTCATTTTATATATTCCTTTTATCAAATATAAGGAATCTATATTTCAGCAGGCATTTATCGCATTTTTGTCATTTCGAGGAACGAGAAATCTTTGCAAGAAACTCCACAATCTAAATCTCCAATCTTTGTCGAGCTTCTTGCGAAGATTTGCTTCGCCAGTTCGCTATCGCTCGGGTCTCCTTCCATCGAAATGACAAACAGAACGTAAAAAAACATCACAAAAAAAATGCAAGACCAAAATTGATCTTGCATTTTTTGTAACCTGATAAATCTAAATAAAAATATCTTCTTAAACTGTCTGACGCTCGTGTTTTCCTTCTTTAATCTCTTCCACCATTTTTTTATTAAAAGCGGGTAAATCATTCGGGTTTCGGCTGGTTACCAATCCGTTGTCTACGACTACTTCTGAGTCCTCCCATTGTGCTCCGGCATTTTTCAAATCGTTTTTAACCGAGAAGAACGAAGTTACTTTTCGACCTTGTAAAACATCGGCATCTACCAGAATTTGTGGACCATGACAAATAGCGGCTACTGGTTTTTTACTTTCAAAAAAGGAACGTACAAAATTTACTGCAGCTTCTTCTCTTCTCAATAAATCAGGATTTATAACTCCTCCCGGAAGAACCAAAGCATCATAATCTGCTTCATTTGCCTGATCCAAAACTACATCTACATTATATTCCTTACCCCAATTACCGTCTTTCCAAGATTTGATCGTTCCTGATTTTAAACTGACAATATCTGCATTCCAGCCTTGCTCTTCCAGATAGGCTTTAGGAGATGCTAATTCTGATTCTTCGAAACCGTTTGTTGCTAATATGGCTATATTCTTTTTCATAATTTTAATTTTTAAAACGTTATTAATTTTGATTTAGTTAAAATTAGTTATTTGAAACAGCCAGCGAAAACAGAGCGTGTTAAACCTTTCTTTAATAAAAGTTAATTAATTGAAAATCAAATTTTTATTAAAAAATAAACTGAAATTATATAAGATGCACGTCAATGCAGTTAACTATTTTATAGGATGAAAGCTAGGAAATAAGTGTATAAATTAGTGAGTACTAAATAAAAAGACATTTTAAAGGAGTAAAAAACCGTCGCGGTACAAAGTCTCATAATTTAGTACACTTACCTACGGCACATTCAAGCTTAAAATAACTTCGTAAATCATAAAAATATTTAATTATAAACTCAAAAAATGATTCTAAAATCCTATTTTTGAGAACAAACTTACAAGCAGATCCAAACTCTAAATCTTATTTTGCAAACGAATGAAAAAAACATTTTTTATAATTTTCTTTAGTCTTTGTCTGGCTGGATTTTCTCAGAAAAGCAAGAAGAAAGAAGATTTAATCGATATTCGAAAATCAAAATGTCTGGATAAAAATGATATTTCGACAGCTGAAATGTGCAATTGCGAAATAAAAGCTCGAGAAGATTGGGATAAACAATTAAACAGCAGCTACAATTTACTAAAAGCAAAACTTTCTAAAGATGCATTTGAAATTCTAAAGCAATCCCAAAAGCAATGGATCATTTATCGTGATAACGAATTTGAATTTATTTCTAAATATTATTACGAAGTAAAACAAGGAACCATGTGGTATCCTGTTGCAGAAGGTCGAAAAACTGAGATTGTAAAAGCCAGAACCATCGAATTAAAGAGATACTATGATAGTATTGAGTATTAATCATTTTAATATCATGATTAAAAAAATATTTTTGCTAAGCCTAATGATTCTTACACTTTCGTCATGCAAAAAAAGTGAATTTGAAAATTTACTCATAAATCCACATAAAAAATGGTCTTATATAAATAATAGTAAATATAATCGCAATTCCAGAGCCGTTTTTTATATGAAATTTTATGAAAATGGAGACTTTGAAAATCGGTACACCTCGAGTGATCGAAAACATATTTTACTTGATGGAGAACAAAGAGACTGCTATTGGAGCTTTTCAGAAAAAGACAGTATTCTAGAATTATGTGATTATACCTATAAAATTTTGGAATATCAAAAAGATACTATTCGATTAATAGAAGTAAAAAACAATTTTAAATGCTTGTTTGTCAATCATGCTTTAAAATAAAACAATGTACCAAGAGAAGATCTTTTGTATATCAAAATAAAATATTGTAAATCTACCATAACAATCAAAAAATGGAAGATGAAGGAAATAATATTATTGTAGTAGATTTTAATAAATTGAGCAAAAATTAAACTAAATTTCAATTATAATTTATGGCTGATCAGATTGATGACTGGGAAAAAAAGCAAAAAGATTATTTAGCTGCGGCTATAATTTGTTTTATTATTGGAACTTACTTCTTTATGAAAGTAATTAGTGGAAGTTACATCATAAAACCATCAGAGCTTCAAACTTATGAAAATCTAATAACAGAAAAAGCTCCCGAATTCAAAGAAACAAAAGGCAAAAACAGCAAAAGATGGATTGAATTTAAATGTGTAAATAACCAGAGTACATTTAAAATTGCAAGTTTTGATTATAGATGTGCTAATCGCAATGAAGTGCTAACTGAAATAAAAGTAGGAGATACGATTACAATTGCACTATTAAAAAGTGATATAGCAGATTTTGACAAGGAAACTTCTTGTGAAATTCATTCGCTTATAAAAAACAACAACGAATATCTAAATATTGCATGCAGAAATAGAGCGGATAATAAAGATGGAAAAAGGGGATTTATACTATTATTTGCAATCTCTATTATGACCGCAATATTATATTCTTTCTCCCAAAAGCCCAAATTTTTTGATCATGTTCATCAAGACTTCATAATGGTGATTATACTAATCATACTTTTCATTATCCTCTTGTAAGTTAGATATTTAAAAACCAATAAGATACCTCAATTTTATACCTATTGCAAATTGAATTTAAATTTATACGATGTGAGAAGCTCCTTATTATAAAATATATAAATCGGGAGACTTCACACAGCATAATCATCAAAGAAACTTATTTGGCCGGAGTTATAATAATATTTCGGTATTCTACAGGACCATGATCTCCCTGAATCAGCAAAGGTCCAGGCTCTCCTTCGTTGCTGTCGATTGCGCCGCCAGTAATTCCGGGAATATCCTGATTGCTGATTACCGTTTTACCATTTGCAACAATAGTTACCATTTTGCCAATCAGGGTAATATCAAACGTATTCCATTCACCAGCTTCTTTGGCGACCATTTCATTTGGAACCAAAAATCCATAAATCGCTCCCATTTGGTCCAAAGCCGGTTCCATACCTTTACTGTCCGTTACTTGTACTTCATAGCGCCCGCGCAGATAAATACCGCTATTACTGCCTTTTGGAATACGAAATTCTACATGGAGTTTAAAATCAGTAAATTTATTATTGGTCACCAGATTAACGCCAGATTTTGGACTGCGTAAAATGCCATTTTCTGAAATCCACTGATTATTGTTTCCTTCTGCATGCCAGCCATTCAGCGAATTGTTCTCTATAAGCCGAATAGATTTGCCCCAAACAGGTGGCGAAGTACGACGAAGTACAGGTGCGCGAACACCAGTCCAGCTTTGTTTTTTTTCGTCTACCGTTATTAGGGTTCCAAATATTTTTTCACCTTCAATTACGCCTTCTACTCGAAGATCGTTTGTTCCCTGTTCCCATTGGGCAGGTATTGCAAAACTAAATTTTCCGTCTTTAAAATGGATTTCAGACACCGGGCGACCACTGCCTACAACACAGACAAACTGGCCTACAAGTGTTTTATGACCCGAAAGTCTGACTTCTAGCCAGGCTGGAGCAGGTTTACCATCAATGTCAATCGTTATATCCCAGCGTCCTTCTAACGGAGAAGCGACGGCCATTCCGTACACGTTTATTTGACTCGTGAAAAATATTAATAACAGAAAACAGGAAGGTAAATGCTGCAATAATTTGGTTTTAAATTTATGGTTCATAAGGTTTTGGTAATTAAGTAAGTTAGTTTTTATGATAAAATTAATTATGTGTTTTAATCTTTGAAGAATTAGAACTGTAAAATAAGGAATTAATCACTTCAAATTCTAAAACTAAGGTTCCAAAAAATTGAATACCGACATAAATGACCTACCTTTATAAAAAACACATATGAACAAAGGCGGACCAATTATTATTATTGAAGACGATTTAGACGATCAGGATATTTTAACTGACGTATTCAAAGAACTTGATTATAAAAATAAAATCATCTTTTTTTCTGATGGCGAAAAAGCTTTAGAATACTTGACCTTTACAGATGTTGAGCCTTTTATTATTTTCTCCGATATCAACATGCCAAAACTCAGCGGTATTGATCTGCGGGCAAAAATTCATGAAAATGAAGATTTAAGACTTAAGTCAATTCCGTATTTGTTTTTTTCTACAAGTGCAGAGCAAAAACACGTTATAGACGCTTACTCAAAATCAATTCAGGGCTTTTTCGTGAAGCCTTCAGAATACGGCGAAATAAAAAGAATAATTAAAACGATTGTCAGTTATTGGGAAGCTTGCGTATCTCCAAATTATATAAGATAGAAATAGGCAATTATCTCAAATCTTTCTTCATTACCAAATATTTTAAATCTGTAGAGCCCACATTTTTAATTCCGTGTTCTGCATTTGGCGGACAATAGAAACTAGTATTTGGTCCGGCAGTCTTAGTTTTTCCGTCAAGATAGAATTCGGCAGTTCCTTCTAAGATATAAAAAAATTCTTCTTCGGGATGATGATGCGGCGCGTGAGTCGATTTTCCGGGTTCGACAATACTCATTTTCAGTGTATTTTCTTCAGTAAAATTTTTATCGGCAAACCAATATTGATAGCCTACTTTTGTTTTGGCTGCTTTGTCTATTTCAAAATGATTTACACAGTTTTCGATGGTGTATTTGTTTTCAGTTGAAATAGTTTCTTTTTTTACTTCCTGTGAAAAGGCGGTCTGCTGCAAAAATAAAACAGCAATTGTGGTTTTTAAGATGGTTAGCGCTTTCATTTTTTTATTGTAATGTTACGAAAAAATCGAATTAGTAGAATTGTGAATAGAAATAAATTAAGGAGATTAACCTGTAAATTATACTTTTGTCATAACTTTGGTAATAAACTTTAGTATATAAATATCATGCAAGCAATTAACATCACGGCATACACGGAAGATGCTTCTCAAATTGAAGCTGTAAAAGCTTTTATGAAAGCACTAAAGATCAAATTTGAAATATCAAATGTAAAACCTTACGAGTTATCTGAAGAACAGCAGCAAATATTAAATGATCAGGTTATTTCAGATAAAAACGTTTATACAGATGCTGCATCAGTTTATACTGACTTAAAAAAGAAGTATGAATTATAAGATTATCATTTCTCCTATTGCTTTAAAAAATATTGAGGACGCTGTTGAGTTTTATATTTTAAAAGTTAGTAAGAAAGTCGCCTTAGATTTTCTGAATGATTATCAAAAAGTTTACAAAGCTTTGCAAATAAATCCTTTTTACCAATTTCACGATAATAATTATCGCTGTCTTCCTTTTAAAAAATTTCCATTGCCGCATTTTTTATTATCGAAGAATTATCAAAAACGGTTTTTCTAAATGCTGTTTTTCATACTTCACAAAATCCAGAAAAATACCCCCTAAAATAAAGAGCCAAAGACTCGCCCAATATTGTAGAACCCTACCGAAACTTCGGAATCAATTAGGCTGAGTATGCAATTACACTATTTTATCCTATTTCTAAACTGGACTGAAGTCCAGCCCTACAATATGAATCATTCCTTCGGAATTTTTGTTTTCATTTATAAAAAATAAAAAAAAGAGCCAAAGGCTCTACCAATATTGCAGGATTGGATTTTAATCCGGTTGAGCTTGTAATACATTATTTATTTTTGATTAAATCGGTCATAAAAATCTAATGAAAATAAAAACTTCTCGGCCTAGCCCTGATCGAAACGGCATCCTTTTATGGCGGGTTTTGCCATAAAAGATATAGTGGAGAGCAGGACAAATGGTCTTAAAAACCAAAAATAACTGCTCCTTAAAAAAATTGCAGAATCAAAAAAATCAATAAAATAAAGCGTTTTCGGGCTTTTTTATATCCATCTATACAACGATAAGAAAATATTATGATTAAATTATTTCATAATCAGAAAAAGCGCCATACATTTGCCTAACGGTGTTAAACAATTTAATACTCAAATAAAATGGCTAGTAAAGATCGAATTTTAAGACAAAAAGAAGAGACAAGAAATAATATTCTTGGCGCTGCTTATGATATCGTGAAAGAAGAAGGCTGGAATGGTTTGAGTATGCGTAAAATTGCCGACAGAATCGAATATACTGCTCCTATTATTTATGAATATTTCTCAAATAAGGAAGCAATATTGGAGGAACTTACAGGTAAAGGTTTTATTAAGCTGACTAAGGAATTGCAAATTGCAATTGATAAGTTTGAAAAACCCGAAGACCAGTTAGAAGCCATGTGGATGACTTACTGGGATTTCGCTTTTACAAATACTGAAATGTATCAGTTAATGTTTGGTGTTCAAATGACCTGCTGTGCACAACGATGTTCGGCTCAAGAGGGACCTTACAAATTATTTACTCATGTAATTGCTGAAGTAATGAAAGACAGCAATCCGAGTCAAGATATCATCAAACAAAAATATTTTACTTTCTTTTCTGTTATTCATGGTTTAATCGCCATCAACATCATTAACAAAAGTGATATTTTAGAAACTATAAATGCTCAAATTTTGAAAGATGCCATTGGTGGTATCATCAAATCAATACAGTAGATTTTTTTTCAATTTTTACTTAACAGTGTAAAATAATTTAATCGGATAATATAAAATCCTTTTTTTTATAATCATTACTTAACACCGTTAGAAAATTTAATAAAGGTAATGTCGAGTTTTTTTACTCTTTTACTTAACACTGATAAATAATTTAATACCAATTTAAAATAGAATTGGAAAGGGTTAACTGTATAGAAATTTGCACGTTTTTACTTAACAATGTTAGATAATTTAATTCAATTAAATATGAATCCCGAGAATGCCAGAATAACACAAATTAAACGAGAAAATGTTCAACCAATTAAAACCAATAGTAAAATGAAAAATGTAATAATAACCAGTTTTATTCTGGCACTAGTATTTAGCAGCTGTGCCGATAAAAACCAGGCACCGGTTGCTCCTCCTCCACCGGTTCTTCCTGTTGCTTCAATTACAAGCGCCAATACTGTGACGGATGCTGAATATCCTGCTGCTTTGCAAGGAACTGTAGATGTTGAAATTCGCCCGCAAGTAAGCGGAAACCTTGACAGAATTTTTGTAGACGAAGGAGCTTACGTAAACAAAGGACAAACTTTATTCAAAATAAACGAACGTCCGTATCGTGAGCAGCTGAATAATGCTTTGGCAAGTCTTCACGCTGCAGAAGCGGCTTTGATTAATGCACAATTAGAAGTTGATAAATTAACACCGTTAGTACAAAACAAAGTAGTTTCTGATTATCAATTGAAAACGGCTAAAGCTTCTCAAAAAATTGCTGCTGCAAATATCGAACAAGCAAAAGCAATGGTGGGTTCTGCTAAAATTAATCTAGGATATACTAATGTGACAGCTCCAGTAAGTGGTTACATTGGAAGACTGCCAAAAAAACAAGGAAGTTTAGTTTCTGCCTCTGACGTAGAACCATTAACAACTTTGTCAGACGTTCATGAAATTTTTGCTTATTTCTCTTTGGGTGAAACTGATTTCATCAACTTTAAAGCACAATACGCCGGAAGTTCTCTTGGAGACAAAATCAAAAAATTACCTCCAGTTACTTTGATTTTGGCAGACAATAATGCGTATCCTCAAACCGGAAAGATTGATATGGTCGACGGTCAGTTTGATAAAACTACGGGAGCCATTACCATTAGAGCTACTTTCCCAAATGCAAACGGAACTTTACGTTCTGGAAATACAGGTAGAATTCGTTTAGGTTTAAAGCATGACGATGCGATTTTGGTTCCACAATCTGCTACTATAGAAATGCAAGACAAAGTATTTGTTTTCACTGTAGGTAAAGACAATAAAGTAACCAAAATGCCTATTACAGTTGAAGGTAAAAGCGGTACTAATTATTTAATTAAAGATGGTGTACAATCTGGTGACCAAATCGTATTAAGCGGTGTGGACAAACTTCAGGACGGACAGGCGATTCAGCCAGAGAAAGCCGCTAAAGTTGCCGAAATAACTAATAAAAAATAATTCCAAAAGAAATGTTCAAAATATTTATACAAAGACCTGTACTGGCAACCGTAATCTCCATTTTATTGGTGATTCTGGGTGTACTTGGCCTAACTAAACTGCCTTTACAACAGTTTCCTGATATTGCGCCTCCATCGGTTTTGGTTACAGCGGTTTATCCGGGAGCAAACGCAGAAACGGTTTTACGTTCTGTGGCACCTTCTATCGAAGAATCAATAAATGGTGTAGAAAACATGACATACATGAGTTCTACAGCCAGTAATGACGGTACTTTGGCAATTACAGTTTTCTTTAAACTGGGTACAGATGCAGATCAGGCTGCAGTAAACGTACAAAACAGGGTTGCTCAGGCAACCAGCCAGCTTCCTGCCGAAGTAGTACAGCAAGGTATTGTTACAGCAAAACAACAAAACAGTTTCATCATGGCCATTGGTATGTACACTGATGATGAAGCAAAATACGATCAGACTTTTGTTGCCAATTACGCACAGATTAATATTATTCCGGAACTAAAACGTATACCAGGTGTAGGTTCTGCAAGTATTTTTGGCGGAGTAAAAGATTACTCAATGCGTGTTTGGTTAAATCCGACACAAATGTCAACTTACAAAGTGACTCCAAATGAAGTTATGGCAGCCATTCAGGACAAAAGTTTGGAAGCTGCTCCGGGGAAATTTGGTGAAAGAAGTAAAGAAGTTTTTGAATACGTTATTAAATACAAAGGTAAACTTACTAAACCTGAGGATTATCAAAATATTGCGATTCGTTCTAATCCAGATGGTTCTGTTCTTCATCTAAAAGATGTGGCACGAGTTGAACTGGGTGCTTATTCTTATAACAGTTTAACACGTTTAAATGGTAAAAAGGGAATTGTAATTGGGGTGATTCAGTTAGCGGGATCAAACTCTAATGATATTCAGATTGCTATTAATAAAATGATGGAAAAGGCTTCTAAAGACTTTCCAAAAGGCATAAAACACAATATTTTCTATAGTACAAAAGTTTCTCTGGATCAATCTATTGAGCAGGTAGAACATACTTTACTTGAGGCTTTTATACTTGTATTTATTGTGGTATTTATCTTCTTGCAAGATTTTAGATCAACATTAATTCCGGCTATTGCTGTACCTGTAGCAATTTTAGGAACGTTCTTCTTCATGCAGTTATTCGGATTCTCGATTAACCTTTTAACACTTTTCGCATTAATTCTGGCGATTGGTATTGTGGTCGATGATGCCATTGTGGTGGTCGAAGCCGTGCATGCGAAAATGGAGCACAAACGTTTGTCTCCAAAGGTCGCAACTCATGAAGCAATGCACGAAATAACGGGTGCTATTATCTCGATTACGCTGGTAATGGCTGCTGTATTCCTGCCGGTTGGTTTTATGGAAGGCTCTACGGGAGTTTTCTATCGTCAGTTTGCCTTTACGATGGCGATTGCAATTGTAATTTCTGCCGTAAATGCCTTAACATTAAGTCCAGCACTTGCAGCATTATTTTTGAAAGATAATCATGCAGCTCACGATCATGATGCTAATACGCCTTATGAGAAAAAAGGATTTAAAGAAAAATTCTTTACCGCTTTTAACCGTAGTTTTGACTCTTTGACAAATCGTTATGTGGGCGGACTTAAATTCTTAATCAGAAAAAAATGGTTGAGTTTAGGAGGATTAGCTTTAATTACATTGGCAACTGTTTTATTAGTAAAAACTACTCCTGCAGGATTTATTCCGACAGAAGATCAAGGTTTTATTGCGATTGCAGTTAACACGCCATCTGGAACATCTTTAGACGGAACTCAAAAAGTAATGACTGATGCCGAAAATACCTTAAGAGGTTTAGACGCTTCAAGATTTGTGACCGCAATTTCTGGTTTCAACTTATTGACAAACTCTACAAGTCCATCTTCTGCAGTAGTTTTTGTATTGCTTAAACCAAATGAAGAACGCGGTGATGTAAAAAATATTGACGAAATCATGAATCAGGTTCGTGGTAAACTTGGAGCAATTTCCGGCGGAAGTTTCTTCGTATTCAGTTTCCCAACTGTTCCCGGATTTAGTAACGTTGAGGCATTAGACTTAGTATTGCAGGATAAAACAGGAGGAAAACTGGATAAATTCAGTGGAATTTCTCAAAACTTTATCGGCGAATTAATGAAACGTCCTGAGATTGCAGTTGCATTTACCAGTTTCAAAGCAGATTATCCTCAATTACAATTGGATATCAACGACGAAAAAGCAAATCAATTGGGTGTAAATGTTAAAGACATTTTACAAACCATGCAGGCTTATTTTGGTAGTGCGCAAGCATCAGATTTCAACAGATTTGGTAAATATTACCGTGTTGTTGTTCAGGCTGATATTGCAGACCGAGCAGATCCAACGGCAATTGACAGAGTTTTTGTAAAAAACAAAACTGGCGAAATGGTTCCGATAAATACTTTAGTAAAACTAACTCGTATTTACGGTTCAGAAACCGCTTCACGATACAATTTATTTAATTCAATTTCGATTAATGCGATTCCGAAACCTGGATTTAGTTCCGGAGATGCGATTAAAGCAATTGAAGAAGTTGCAGCACAACAATTACCTGCAGGTTACGGGTTCGAATTCTCGGGTCAGACTCGTGAGGAGATCTCTTCTGGAGGGCAGTCGGCTACTATTTTCTTACTGTGTTTGATATTCATCTATTTCTTACTTGCTGCACAGTATGAGAGTTACATTCTGCCTTTAGCAGTAATCTTCTCTATTCCTGCAGGTATTTTTGGAGTATTTATAGCAATTGGTTTGGCTGGAATAGAAAACAATATTTATGTACAGGTTGCGCTTGTCATGCTGATCGGACTTCTTGCCAAAAATGCCATTTTGATTGTGGAATTTGCGGTCCAAAAAAGAAAATCCGGAATGGCACTGGTAAGAGCTTCCATTGATGCAGCAAAATTACGTCTGCGACCAATTATCATGACCTCACTTGCTTTTATTGTTGGTTTAGTACCAATGATGAGTGCAAAAGGACCATCAGCTCAAGGAAATCATTCCATTAGTATTGGTGCTGCCGGAGGTATGATTTCTGGAGTAATTCTAGGTTTGTTTATCATTCCGGTTTTATTCATCGTATTCCAATATTTACAAGAAAAATTCAGCGGTAAACCAATCGCTGTTATTCATAACGAAGAAAAATAAAAAATGGAAAACTATATAACGACAGTTCTCGTAGCCATAATATTTGGTTTAGGCTACATATCGTACAGAATCTCAAAAGATCTTGAAACAAGAAAAGATACTTGTACAGAAATTTAACTCTTTGGGATGAAAAATTATTTTAACACATAGAGACATAGTTTTTTGTCTATTTCTAACTAAAAGTGAGTAAAAGAAACAAGTTTCCACACATATAAATCTATGTGCATTTAAACTAGTGAAACGCCTTTTTTTAATCCTCAGCAAACTATGTTTCTATGTGTTTAATAAACTAAACCCAACGGATAAAAAAATTTAATAAAAACACTAATGAAAAATCATATAACCAAAATCGTGACCTTCGCCATTCTGATCACGATCTTAATATCCTGTAAAGTCTCGAAGGATATTGAAACTCCAAAAGATGCATTTCCTGAGAATTTCAGGAATGCATCGGTTTCGAGTGACACAACAAGCATTGCAGATCTGGAGTGGAGAAATTTTTACACAGAAAAAGATATTATTCAGCTAATTGACAGTGCTGTTGCCAGAAACAATGATCTGCTTATTGCAGAGAAAAACATCGAAATTGCGCAATACAGATTTACGCAGTCTAAATGGGGAAATGTGCCGCAGGTTAATTTATTTGTAAATGCCAGCACCAGCAATCCTTCTGATAATAGTTTTACCGGAATGAACTTAAGCCAGGCTTTAGGTCAAAAACACATTGATGATTATTCTGCCGGAGCTTCTCTATCTTGGGAAGCAGATATCTGGGGAAAAATCAGAAATCAGAAAAAAGGGGCGTATGCAGGATATTTACAATCTGAAGAGGTAAAAAAAGCCTTGCAGACTACTATTGTAGCCAATGTTTCTAAAGGATATTACAATCTGTTGATGCTGGATGCACAATTGGAAATTGCCAGACAAAATCTAAAATTAAACGATAGTACAACCAACATTATCAAATTAAAATACGATGCAGGTCAGGTTACTACATTGGCGATTCAACAATCTGAGGCACAGAAATTAAACTCAGCACAATTGATTCCGTTATTAGAACAAAACATTGCAATTCAGGAAAATGCATTAAGTGTTTTAACAGGTTCTTTTCCGAATTCAAAAGAAAGATCAATCCGTTTAAATACGATTGAAGTAAAAAACAATACCTCAATCGGAATTCCTGCCTCTTTAGTAAGCAGAAGACCGGATGTAAAAAGTGCCGAACTGGCTCTTAAAGCCGCAAACGCAAACGTAGGAATTACAAAAGCAGATTTGTATCCCGCTTTAAGAATTACAGCACAAGGCGGTGTAAATTCTTTTGAAACAAGCAGCTGGTTTAATATTCCGGCTTCTTTATTCGGAACTGTGGCTGGAGGTTTAACACAGCCTTTATTAAATAATAAAAAAGTTAGAACGCAATATAATATCGCTGTCGCGGAAAGAGAAAAAGCAGTTTTGAGTTTTAGACAATCTGTTTTGGTTGCTGTAAGCGAAGTTTCTGATGCTTTGGTAAAAGTGGAGAAATTACAGCAGCAGGAAACTTTCTTAAAAGAAAAAGTAAAAACACTGCAGCTGGCAATTAAAAATGCCAATCTATTATTTAAAAATGGAATGGCAGAATATCTTGAAGTTTTGACTGCGCAGGCAAATCTGCTGCAAAGCGAACTTGAACTTGCTGATATAAAAAGACAACAACTCGCTGCCAATACCGATTTGTATCGTGCACTTGGCGGAGGATGGAAATAATACCTGTTACCCGTTAATTATTTATTTTTTGAGATGACGCTGTAAAACCGAAGTTTTACAGCGTTTTTTTTAAGGAACATTTTTCTAATTTGACCTCTGTTTTTTTGATGTTGAGACACTCTGCATCAACCGCAAAACGGTGCTTTTTTAATCGATTTTAGGGATAAAATTTAATAAGAAATTTATTTTCAATAATAGCTTCCCGACAAAATTTAATAATTATATTCGCTTCCGATTTGCTGACCTAATAATCATCTCAAAATATTATCCTGTCAATTTAATAAAAATGAAAAAAACTATAATAACAGCGCTTGTATTATTCTCTTTCCTAACAGGTTGTAAAAAAAATGAAACCAACAATGATGATGCTATTGATCATAAAGCAGAATTAAAAACGGAGGAAACAAAAACACCTGAAGCATTTGCTTCACTAAAGGGAGAATGGCAGTACGAATATAGTACAAACGATGACGAGCTTCCGGAAATGTTATTTACACTATCAATTTTAAATACAGAAAATGGTCAATTTGAAGCTCAATATTGTGCCGTTGCTCAAAAAGGCAAAAAAATTGACTGCTCCAGCAATAAAGAGATAAATGTACAAGGTGGTTATAAAGCAGATAAAGTTCTCGCTTCTTTCTACAGTTTTTCTGATTCTAAGAAGACAAAAGGAGAAGTAGAATTGGAAGTAATAAACAAAGACAGCATAAGATGGACCATAAAAAAGGGGGCTTCTTTTGAGTTTTATGCTCCCACTTCATGCATCTTGACAAGAGTAACAAAAACAGAAAGTGAAGATTGTAAAGATATCGAAGTAGAAATGGGATCTGGTAGAGAATGTATATTAAAAAACACAGATCTAGCAAAAGCTTACAGCGATATTATCAAAAACAAAGAAGTTGAAGAGTCTAATTATTTTTTAAGCGCCATTCCAAAGGAAAACAAATCGGTTTCTGTAAATAAAAATGGTTTAATTTCTATTGATTATACAATCACCAAAAACAAAGTAGCAATCAGCATGAATTACGAAGGCGGTGTTACTGAAGTTACTTTACAGAAAATAGATACTACTATTAAGAAAAGTATTTATCATTACGCTGACTAATTAATAAAGCAAAAATTAAAAAAATAATATTAACCGCATTAAGTTCTCTTGACTTAATGCGGTTTTTATGTTTTTAGTCATTAGAAATAAATACTTTTGACATACAAAATCATTACTAAAATGTCAGTAGATCAGGATAGATTTCTTCAGGATTTAAAATCAAAATTTAACAGCTACGCTCCTATTACCGAAAAATCCTGGAAACAGATCGAAAGCATTATTGAATTTCAGCTTTTAAAAAAGGGAGAAACTCTACTTCAAAATGGAGAAATAGCCAAATCTCTGCATTTTATTGCAGAGGGCATTTTGAGAACTTTTATCGCAGACGATTACGGTAATTTTTACAATAAAAACCTCTTCTTCGAGGGTTCTTTTGCAGGTTCAAAAATTTCATTATTACAGCAGTCACCTTCTAACTTTTCTATTGAAGCTCTGGAAGATTGTACTTTAATCAATATCAATTATAAAAAATATACCGTGTTGATTAGTGAAAATAATGATCTTAAAAACTTTTACATTTCTTATTTAGAAAAAAACTGGATCATCGAAAAAGAGCAAAGAGAAATTTCTCTGGTTATGGAAAACGCGGATCAAAGATATTTGAATTTACTGGCAAAACAGCCTGACATTTTAAACAGGATTCCGCTTGTTCATATCGCAGCTCATTTGGGAATTACGCCAACACAATTGAGTCGCATAAGAAAAAATTTAGCTCAAAAAAAGTAAATCAACATATGTAAAGGTTTTTGAAAAAATGTAAACTTACTTTTGATTCCTATTTATTAAAGACAGCTAAATAATGAAAACCGATATAAATCTAGTCAAAGAAAACATCTATAATCTTACCTCTTTATGGGAAACTGCAGGCGCGCCTTTTCTCTGCAATCATAAAACTGAATGGTTTCAATATTGTAATATCGAAAATTCTGACTGGCCAAATAAGCTTTGGTTTAGCGAAGATATCACAGAAAACAGCGTTGTAAAAGCTCTGGAAGTTTTTAAAACCAAAAAGAATCTTGTGATTCCTTATTGGGACATTTATCAAAATAATTCTTCTGAAATTCTCGAAAAACACAATTTTAAAATAAAAAGCGAGCAGACGGCGATGTTTTTAAAATTAGAAAAAACTTTTGATGAACTTTATAAATTAAACTACAAGCGCGTTCTAAATGAAAAAGATGCCGAAATCTGGACCAGCATTTACCCAACTGCTTTTCGCTATAGAATTGGCAAAGAAATTCTGCTGCAGCAATTTAGTAATTTACAGTTCCATTTAGTTTATTTAGAAGAAAAACCAATCGGGACTTTTATGCTTTTTCAAACTCAAAATAATATCGGAATTCACGGTTTAGGCATAATTCCAGAAATGAGAAAGAGAGGTTATGCCGAAGAAATCATGAAATTTATTCTTAATTATGCAATCGATTCAAAAATAGATTATGCGTTGCTGCAAGCGTCTGCAATGGGAAAAGACATTTATACAAGGTTAGGTTTTGAAGATTTGTTTGTGATAAAAAATTATACATTATCAGATTCTTAAATTTAAAAATGTCTCAAATGACCCTAAAATAGTCGCAAACATGTATTCTATAAAAGATTAACATTTGTAAGTTTGTATTTCATTAATTAACAACATTTTAAACAAACCAAATGAAAACAACCAAAATGATATTCTGGATCACTACTATTCTTATTTTTCTATTCGAAGGCGTTATGCCGGCACTAACTTCACAAAGCGAGCTTGCAAAAGAGGGCATTAAACATTTGGGATATCCTGAATATTTCGGAAATGCATTGGTGGTTTTCAAAATATTGGGAGTTCTGGCTTTAATCATTCCGCAAGTTCCCGGTCGTATAAAAGAATGGGCGTACGCAGGATTTGCATTCGATTTTATTTTTGCTTCAATAAGTCATTTTGCAGTAGACGGAATCGGTTTCCAAAGCTTTTTTCCTCTTATCGTCTTTGCCGTTTTAATTGCTTCTTATGTGTCGTATCATAAATTGGAAGGATTAAAAAAAACAGCACTGTAAATCATATGTTATGATTGAAGTTTTTAAAACAAATGTTCAGGAAGAAAGCCAGTCACAACAGATGATTATAAAACTTCTTGAACATTTTCCAGACAGCCATATTAACTTCGATCTGGAAGATTGTGATAAAATCCTGAGAATTCATTCTTCCTCCATTTCAATCAAAAGTGTTATTGAGATCTTAAAAATAAATGGATATTTGTGCGAAGTTCTCTTATAGACAAAAAAAACACAACCAATTGATTTATAAAGTTTTAATTTAAAATTGTAAATTTGTAACAACGTTTAATTATAAAACTTTATCATGAAATCTAAAGCCAAAACCATAATATCTGCAGGATTTACGGCAGGTGTGTTAGATCTTACTGCTGCAATTTTAGTTTATGCTGTATTTCTACAAAAGACAACGGCGATTAAAATTTTACAGTCTATTGCAAGCGGAATTTTAAAAAAAGATGCCTATTCAGGCGGAGCAGAAATGGCTCTTTATGGTGTACTGCTTCACTTTTTAATTGCGTTTATTTTTGCTTGGTTTTATTTTAAAATTTACTCTTACATTCCATTTTTTCATATCAGCGCTTTATTATCAGGGCTCACCTACGGCTTTTTTGTCTGGGCGGTTATGAATTTGATTGTACTGCCAATTGTATTTCCTGTTCTGCCAGAAAAGCATTTCGATTTTCCTTTACTGCTTTCCATCATAATTATTATCTGCTGTATCGGCTTACCAATAGCGTTTATTACCAGAAAATATTATACCACACATTATTATTCTTCGTAGCTGATTTATATAAAACAAAAAGCGCCGC
>NZ_MUHF01000005.1 GCF_002217435.1 Flavobacterium reichenbachii | reverse complement strand
ACCGCAAAGCACGCAAGTTTTTATATGATGCGTGACTTTAAAAATCGCAAAGGCCGCAAAACTTTGTGTCGATAGAGCTTTGCGAACTTTACGGTTTGTAAACCTATTATTAAGTAATAAACTTGCGTGCTTTGCGGTTAAAAATCAACACTAAACTTCAAATAAAACTATCAAAACAAAATAACCACATGAAAAACTATCAACTCATAACGGTATTCTTATTTTCGGTTTCGCTTTTTGCACAGAAAATCGATCGAAAGGCTCTCGTAACAAGGCATAACGTTCAAATTACAGCTATAGATACTTTAGCCTCGCTGACAGTAGGAAATGGCGCTTTTGCTTTTACTGTAGATGCGACTGGTCTTCAGAGTTTTCCGAAATTTTATGAAAACGGAATTCCGCTCGGAACACAGTCAGAATGGGGATGGGACAGTTATAAAAATACAGAGAATTACAAATTTTCTGAGACTTTAAGAGATTATCCGCAGTATGGCAGAAATATTTCGTACACTGTTCAGATCAAGGAACCTAAAAGAAAAGTAGATGCTGTAAACTGGTTCAGACAAAATCCGCATTTGCTGCAATTGGGGAATTTGGGTTTTGAAATTACCTTAAAAAACGGAAATCCTGCGAAACCTCAGGATATTAAAGCGATCAATCAAAAACTTAATTTATGGACGGGAGAAATCGAAAGTTATTTTGAAGTAGAAGGAACTCCGGTCACGGTAATAACGGCTTCTCATCAGGAAAAAGATGCGATTGGAGTTAAAGTTAAATCTGATTTACTGCAGCAAAAACGATTAAAAGTCAGTTTGAGAATTCCGTTTCCAACAGGAGAATGGGCCGATATGGGAACAAAATGGGAAGGTAAACAAGATTATAAAAGTACTCTCGCAGAAAAATCAAAAACAGAAGCAGTAGTGACACACATTATGGACAGTATTTCGTACCATATAAATCTGAATTGGAAGGGAAATGCTAAAATTAAAGAAACAGGAAAACATTATTTTGTTGTAGAATCTTCAGACAATACTTTAGAATTAAGCTGTCTTTTTGCTTTAGCAGAAAAAAAATCAATTAAAAATGCTTCATTTTTAGAGATTCAAAACAGCAGTATAAAAGGCTGGGAGCAATTCTGGAAAAGCGGCGCTGCAGTAGATTTTTCAGGAAGTTCAGATGTGCGTGCAAAAGAATTAGAACGAAGAGTTATTTTATCGCAATATCTTACCAAACTGCAATGTACAGGAAAAGTACCGCCGCAAGAAACGGGTTTAACTTACAACAGCTGGTACGGAAAACCGCATTTAGAAATGCATTGGTGGCATGGCGTTCATTTTGCACTTTGGAACAGACCGGAATTATTAGAAAAAAGTCTGCCGTGGTATCAGAAAGTTTTTGAAAAAGCGAAAGGAATTGCCAAAAGACAAGGTTTTGAAGGTGCAAGATGGCAGAAAATGGTCGATGCTGACGGAAATGAAAGTCCGTCTTCTGTGGGCTCTTTCCTGATTTGGCAGCAGCCGCATTTTATAACGTATGCAGAATTGATGTACCGCGCAAAACCAAATAATGCTACGTTGAATTTATACAGCGAACGCGTTTTTGAAACCGCAGATTTTATGGCTTCGTTTGCAAATTATGACAGTAAAACAGATCGTTATGTTCTGGGACCAGGCTTAATTCCGGCACAGGAACGTTTTAAAGCAATGGAAACTTTTAATCCTACGTATGAACTGGCGTATTGGAACTGGGCATTGAAAACGGCTATTGCATGGAAGAAAAAATTAAACCAAAAAGTACCGGAGAAATGGGAAACCGTTTTGGCTAAATTGTCGCCGCTTCCGGTTGCAGATCAGGTTTATCTGGCAACAGAAAGTGCCAAAGATTCTTATACAAATCTGGAGTTTAAAACAGATCATCCTTCTGTTTTAGGAACTTTCGGAATGCTGCCTGAAACTTCTCTGCTGGATAAAAAAATCATGAAAAATACCTTTAATCTTGTTTGGGATACTTGGTCGTGGGATAAAACCTGGGGCTGGGATTTTCCGATGACTGCCATGTCTGCAGCTCGTTTGCAAATGCCGGAGAAAGCCATCGATGCTTTGTTTATGAATGTAAAAACGAATACTTATCTTAAAAACGGACATAATTATCAGGCAGAAAGACTAACGCTTTATCTTCCGGGAAATGGCGGACTTTTGACTGCTGTTGCCATGATGTGCGCGGGCTGGGACGGATCTACAGAGGAGCATCCTGGTTTCCCAAAAGACGGAACCTGGAAGGTGCAAAGTGAAGGATTTAAGAAGTTTTTTTAGAGGTTCTAAGATACTAAGATGCTGAGGGACTAAGTTTTTTTTTCTTTTTTTCTCTCGCAAAGCAGCTAAGAAGCAAAGAAAAAAATATTTAAATAAAAGCTTTGCGACTTTGCGTGATTATTAGACTACAAACTTAAAGAAAACCTTGTGAACCTTGCGTAAACCTTAGTGTTCTTAGCGGTTAAACCTTAATATAAATTCTATGAAAAAATATATTCTCTTTTTATTGTTTTTTGTGAGTATGACAGTTTCGAGTCAAAGGCAAATGGAAAATTTAGATCGCGGCGTTATTGCCATAAAAGATAAAGGTCAGTTCTTTATTGGATGGCGCGTTTTAGGGACAGATTCTAATGATCTCGCTTTTAATTTATATCGAAAAACAGCAAGTAAAAAAGCCGTAAAATTAAATGACAAACCGATTGTTGGAGCAACCAATTTTTTGGACACAAAAGCTAACGTACAAGAAGAAAATACTTGGTTTGTAAAAACAGTTTTGAAAGGAAAAGAAACTGAAGCGCCGGGAAGTTTTACCATTGCCGCCAACAGTTTAGATAAAGAATATCTGCCGATTCCGATAAAAGCAGTTGAAGGATATATTCCGAATGACCTTTCGGCAGGCGATCTAAACGGTGACGGAAAATACGAATTGATTGTACACATGACTGGAAAAGCGCATGACAATTCGCATACAGGAATTACAGATCCGCCTATATTTCAAGCTTATACTTTGGAAGGGAAGTTTTTGTGGCAGATTAATTTAGGAAAAAACATTCGCGAAGGCGCACATTATTCCCAATTTATGGTTTATGATCTGGACGGCGACGGAATTGCGGAGTTTGTCTGTAAAACTGCAGACGGAACTACAGACAGCGCAGACACAGTTATTGGAGATGCATCAAAAGACTGGGTAGAACGAGATCCAAATTCTCCTGTTTATGGAAAAATCTTAAAAGGACCGGAGTATCTTTCTGTTTTTGACGGAAGAACCGGAAAAGTGATTACTACTGTCGATTATATTGCAGAACGCGGTGATTTAGCCGGATGGGGCGGAAGAGGAGGAAGCGGAGGCAATGATGCTAAAGGAAACAGAATTGATCGTTTTACGGCTTGTGTTGCTTACTTAGACGGGATACATCCGAGTGTTGTGATGTGCCGTGGTTATTACGGAAGAACTGTTTTGGCAGCATGGGATTTTAAAAATAAAAAACTGACTTCGAGATGGGTTTTTGACAGTAAAGATGCTGAGAATCCGTATTCCGGAATGGGAAATCATAATCTAACTGTGGCAGATGTAGATCATGACGGAAAAGATGAAATTATATACGGGTCAATGTGTGTCGATGATGATGGAAAAGGATTGTATACAACGGGTTTTAGACACGGAGACGCAATTCATGTTTCGGATTTGGATCTTGATGTTCCGGGTTTGGAAGTTTTTGGAATTCATGAAATTGAAAACGGAACTACAGGTCCGGGAGTTACATTGTTTGCCGCAGCCGATGGAAAAGTTTTGTTTACCGCTTCTCCAAATGAAGATGTAGGCAGAGGGGTGGCAGATAATATTGATCCAACAAGAATTGGAGCGCAATGCTGGTGGTCTGGTTCTAAATATTTATTTGATATGAAAGGAAATAAACTGGGCGACGCACCGACGGCAGCCAATTTTTTAATTTATTGGGATGGAGATTCTTCTCGGGAATTACTCAATTCTAATTACATCGATAAATATAATAAAGGAAGATTGTTTACTGCAGCTGGAGCAGTTTCTAATAACGGCACAAAATCGACTCCGGCACTTTCTGCAGATATTTTTGGCGATTGGCGCGAAGAATTAATTCTTAGATCAGAAGATAATAAAGAACTTAGAATTTATTCAACGACAATTCCAACCGAAATAAGACAGTATACTTTAATGCACGATCCGCAGTATAGATTGAGTATTGCTTGGCAGAATGTGGGTTACAATCAACCGCCACATACTAGTTTTTATATGGGATTTGGTATGAAACCTGCACCAAAACCCAATATTGTTTTAGTGCCGATAAAGAAATAATAAAAAGTCCTGATTCTAAATCAGGACTCTTTTTTTATAAATTTTTTCCGTCTGGCGGCATTTGTACTATTCGCGAATAATCTTTTAGATATTTATCGGGATCAGAAGTTGCGTATTCATTTTCAGGTTCAGGCAGAACGTGCATTTTAGAATCACTTATAGAAATAATTGCAGAACAAACATAAATACCAACCTTTCCTTCATTATATTTAAAATCAAGCAAAGTCAGTTTTACAACATCATTAATCGAAAGTTCGTAGTAATTTCCGTAACGGATAATCTTAAAATAAATCTGTTTTTCGTCTTTAATTTCAAATTGATTGGTTTGTATGTTTTCGAAAATGAAATTGTTTTTTACATCTTTTTCGTTAAATCCCCAAGCTCTAAACTGTACAAAACCATTCATAAAATCAATCGATATGTAATACGCGGTTCCTTCTTTGTCACATTCGATTACAAATCCCGTTTTTCCCATTCCCTCAACAGACAATGTTCCTTCCCACACAAAATCGATAGAAGGTTTTTCAAAACTATAAATTTCATAACCGCTTCGGCATCCAAAAGTCCACTTATCTTCAATCGTAGAAGATGCAGTCGGATTTCCTAAAACCGGCAGCGGCTGCGGCAGATCTTTTTGCAGTATGGTTTTCTGATATAGTTTTTCCCAAATATAATAAGACTTTAATAACAGCCTTCCGCTGGAATCAATGTCCAGTTCTTTTGGCGGCGGAATTACACGATGCGTATTTACATTTCCGTCGGCAAAATAAAAATTATAAACCAAAAAATGACTTCCGTCTTTTACCACTCTTGCAGCATAATTACCTTGTGGCAGCAATACATTATTGTGAAAAGCAGAATATTCGCCTCTAAATTCAGAAGCAGACCAATAACGAACTTTAATATCTTCTCTAATAGAGCCAATTAAATAATGTGTGCCTTTAATCTCGATAATACACGGACATTCTACATCATCATAAACATAGGGAATATGAAGTGGTTTTTGCAGTACAAAACCGCTTTTTTCTCTTTTGGCAATGGCGATACAGCCTCTTCTGTAAGTCGGTCCCGAAGCACTTCTGGCGCAAATCAGCAGATAATCGTCTCCTTTGTATTGATATTTAAAGGGATCGCGGAAACTAATCCATTCTCTGGGATTATTCTGCGGGCCTTCGTAATGTGGTGCTTCACTTTTAAAAGGCAGACCGTATAAATTTTCTTTAGTCCAATGAATCAAATCATCAGAAATGGCTCTTCCTATTTTCTGCTCAATACCTTTGTCCTGACGTTTAAGACCAGTGTAATAGAGTTCATACCCTTTTCCTTCTGTTTTTTTGCTGACGTGCATGGTCCATAACATATCATCATCCCATTCTCCCGGTTCTCCAACCCAAAGTGCATTTTTGACCCTTTTCCAGGAAAGGCCGTCTTTTGATACTGCATGTGCTATGTAATCGTGATTTGGAATAATTAAATGAAATAAATGATGAACACCTTTTTCGTCTATAAATACATCAACATCTCCGATTTCCCAATTGCTAAATCCTGAACTTGAATACATTTTATTATTTATTTAATGATTTTATAATGTTTTAATCCTTCTAAAATACCAAGTGAAGCGGCGCTTTTTGCAACATAAATACTTTTATTGGTTTCGTACGATGCTAATTCTGCACTTCGGTTTCCTACGATAATTCCTTTAACGGGGCCTCTAAACATATCAATGTCATTTCCAGAATCTCCGGCTGCAATTACATTTGTTAGAGGAATAGACCATTTTCGGCATAAAAACTTAATAGCATTTCCTTTTGATGCTCTTTTCGGAATAAAATCCAGAAACTGCCCGTGACTCGGAATAATATTTACTTTATACCATCCCGTTCCCAGAGCTGTGATTAATTCTTCATGATTGTAGTGTTCCTTTTCATAGTAATAAGAAATTTTATAAGGATTCTGAGCTTCTTCTTCCTGAAGCTTAATCCATTTAATCGATTTTAATCGATTTTCAATATCGTCTCTTTTCCAGCGTCCCGAAAGGAATTTTGCCCAGCCTTTGTCTAAAATATAATCTGTACCGTTAGTATAATATATTTCTGTGCCCACAGAACAGATAATAAAATCGGGCAGCGGAAACTGCTCTTCATTAATAACTTTTTTTACCAATTCAAGATTTCTGCCAGATGCCATAGCAAAAGCCATCTTATCGGTTCTGTTGGTAAGATGCGTTTTTAATTCTTCGAGTCCGGGATTGTTTAGTTTAGGTTCAATTAGCGTTCCGTCGATATCCGAAACCAATAAATTTTCGACTTTTCTTTTCAAACGGCCAATGTTTATATTGGTATACTGCTGTTTTTTGATTCCTAAGCCAGAAGAAAGCGACAGGTTTTCGTTAATAAGATCAACATATTGATCAACATGACTCAGCCAGCTGTAGTGTTTCTGAATGTTGGTGGCACCATTATTAGAATAATATTTCCATTTATTTTCGTCAGTCAAAACTTGTATTAACGCTTTTTTAATTTGATTTTCATCCTGTGGATCCACTAATTCTCCGTTTTGGCAGACTGGAATAATTTCAGAAGGACCGCCGTTTTTGGTAACGATTACCGGAAGTCCGGAACTTGCAGACTCAATTACCGTAAGACCAAAATTTTCATGAAGTGCAAGATTTACAAAAACGCCGCGCTTTTCTGCCGCATAGCGATAAATAATAGAAACCTCATTCTCAACGTCGTGTTTTTTAGGAATCGCCATTTTCCCGTACAGATCGTATTTGTCCATTAACAGCAATAAATCAGTCAGAACATTTTTTTCAGATTCGGGCATTTTCATAATATCCTTGCGGATACCTGCAAAAATGACCAGATTAGCAATACTCTGGAGTTCTTTGTCTTTACCGTAAACGTCTATTAAAGTATGAAGATTTTTATGACGGTCAGGCCTCGAAAGAGCCAGAATAATAGGTTTATGCGGATTGGTTAAGAACTTAGAAACAGTTTCAGAAACCCAGTATTTTCGCTGTGTTTCTTCCATGTGTTTTATGCTGTCCGGTTCCTGATAATAATACGGAACAAATTTTCGAGTATCAATTCCGGGTGAAATGGCGTGGTATTTTCCGAATTCAAAGTTTTTGTAAGCTTTGTAGGTTTCAATTTCCTGTTCTGTAGAAGTAACTATAAATTCAGACAGTTCGAGTGTTTTTTCTTCGGCAGCTATTCTTGCTTTAAATTTAAATTTCTTTTCAATATCTTCTTCAGATTCACCGCTTTCCAGTAATTTTTTCTTTTTATAAAATCCGAGTGAATGTCCGGTATGGGCAAAGGGAATATTTAATACAGCTGATAATTCTGCAGCAGCGTAACCGGCATCTCCATAATGAGAATGAATCCAGTCCGGATATATATTGTGCTGTTTGATGTGCTGCATGACGCCATTTACAAAAGTATCCAGGCCTTCCCAAAGTTCTTCTTTTGCTTTGTATTTTTTTCCCAGAAATGGAATTCTTCTAATGTCAAGTTTTTCGTTAATAATCTCTACAGGAACTGCATATTCGGGAGAAAGTGCCGGATCATCAATGAGTCTTGTAAATAAATGAACGTGTTCTACATCTTTGTGCTGCGATAAAAATTCTGCAAGTTCGTAAACGTATTTAGTTTGCCCGCCGTTATCTGCATCGCGGCCTATTTCGAGACCGGAACCTTTCAAAAGGCCGTGTATATTAATTAGTGAAATTCGTAATTTTTTCATCATTTATGATTGTTTGAAAATTTAAGTTACTAATAATAACGCGTTTTGCCTTGAATTTTTTAAAAAATATAACACTTTTAGTATATTCTTAAACTTTAAATAATAGGAATTTTGTCCTGATTAAGAATAAGAGTTATCTTTGAAGAATGCTTAAAAAGAATTAAAAAAATGCAGATAGATTATAAATTTGAAAAGGCAGAAATGGACCAAATTGATGCGATTTGGGAAATTTTGCAGTATGCGATTAAAAAACGAAAAGAAGAAGGAAGCAGTCAATGGCAGGATGGTTATCCTAATCCGGAAGTAGTTCAAAAAGATATTGAAAACGGTTATGGTTTTGTTTTATTAAACCAAAAAGATATTATCGGGTATTGCTCGATTATGATCAATAATGAGCCCGCATATGCAGAAATTAAAGGCGAATGGCTTACTAATGATGACTTTATTGTGTATCATAGAGTTGCTGTTTCAGAAAAATATCTGGGAAAGGGATTTTCTAAAGTAATGTTACAATCTATTGAAAATTTTGCTCTCGACAATAATATCTACAGTTTAAAAGCAGATACTAATTTTGATAACGCTCCAATGCTGGCTTTGTTCGAAAAAAATGGATATAAATATTGCGGCGAAGTCTTCTTTAGAGGAAGTTCCAGAAAGGCATTCGAGAAAGTATTAGAAAAAAAATAATTTTCTAAACGTATCGGCTCAAATTATCAGGCTCTCAACATTGTTGAGAGTTTTTTCGTTTTAGTCAGTAGATTATTCAAAAAGGGAATAATAGCTTCTAATAGCGTATAAAGCCAAAAAGTGTATTTTGTCGGATTTATTAAACATTTCGTCGATATTTTTTAATATTTATATAATAATTAATACATATATTCGTAAAAAAATTAGTGTAGAATTGACACTATTATTTTTCAATATTAAATTAACCCCCCAAATTAATTATTTATATGAAAACACTTTTTTTGCAAGTTCTTCTTTTACTCTGCAGTTACTTTGCTGCGGCTCAGAAAACCCTGTTCACACCTACAGAATGGAGTAATTCTAACAATGAGTTTTATAATAATGTATCGACTTCGAGAATGTATCAATCTGAAAATTTTGTCCTCTATTGGGGCGATAAAGTTGGTACAAATCCGGCAGCTTATTCAGATGCTTCGCTTCGTTTTGTTCCCAAGGCAGTAGCAGATACGTTAGAAAAAAGCTTTAAACGTTATGTTATAGATTTAAAATTTGTAAGCAATGCAGCTACAACAAATGTCGGAAAGTACAAAATCATTATCATGATGATGAATACCTGGAACTCTACAGATGAGCGTTTGCAGGCATTTGCGCATGCGAGTTCTTTTAGCAATACGATTGGAGCAATGTTTGTGCATCCGGAAGCAACGCGGGATGGAGGCGCATTGTCTCATGAGTTTGCTCATACCTTGCAGATGATGATGCGAATTCAGGAAAATCCAGGAAATGGTACTGCATTTGCAGGTTATGATTGGGCCGGACCGTTTTTTGAGGGTCATGCCAATTTTATGCGTGCGCAGACGTATCCGCAATGGGCAGAGATAGACGGAACTTTGACCCGATGGATTCAAACCAGAAATTTTATGTGGTCTTCTAACCGACATCATTACACTAATTTTCATTTACTTTATTATGTACAGGAAAAAGACGGTTTTGATTTTACCAGAAGAATGTGGGCAGAATCAAAAAATCAGGAACATCCGCTTGAAACGATCAAAAGATTAAAAGGATTTACTCAGGAACAACTCAACGATTATTTGTGGGGTTATGCGCAGAGACAGCCCGCATTTGATTATCCGATTCAATGGAATTCTCAAATAAATACGACAAGTAATTTTGGTAAAAAAATCAGAGAAGTTTACAAATCCATACAAAGTTACATGCCTCGATATACCAGCAGGCAGTTTACACTTTTGACAAAAGTTACAGGAACAACAGATCAGTTTTACACCAACAATGACTGGGCGCCGCAAGATTACGGAATGAATATAATTCCGTTATATCCAACTTGTACCGGAACAGAAAAAAAAGTTACCGTTAAATTTAAAGGACATACAGAAGTAAACCCAACGCAGGCCGGATGGCGATATGGTTTTGTAACCACCAAAACAGACGGTACAATTTCTCGATACAGCCCAATGTACAATGCAGACGGAGAAGTATCTTTTACTTTAAATACTGCAACAGAAGCCAATATGTTTTTGGTGGTATTTTCTGCTCCAAAAGTGCATGTCAATTATAATATGGACGAAGGATATCCTAAACAAAGAAGGTATCCTTATGAATTAAAAATTGCCAATGCTAATCCGGAAGGATTTCAACCCGCAGCTGATTTTAGAAAATTTCTTAAAACAAACGGACGCATTCATTCAAACGGCGGCGGATGGATTTCTAATAATGCTAGTGTAGCATCTTCTGTATATGTTGGGCCTTATGCAATTGTGAGAGGCGGTACTCTTTCTGGAAATGCCCGTATCGACGGATATGCAATGGTAGACGGCGGAAACATAAGCGGAAATGCTATTGTGAGAGACAATGCATGTGTGTACAATGCAACTTTATCCAGCAGCGCTGTTGTAGAAGGAAATGCCTGGATGGAAGGCGGTTCTGTAACCAGTACAGCCAATATAAAAGGAAATGCTATGCTGTTTGCCGGAAATTTTGGCGGTGCAGTGGTAGTAGGAGGTGATGCAGAAATAGGAAGCTGTTCTACAACAGGAGTTTATTTGCAGTTTCCGTATTGGAGAAATGGCAGAACAGAATGTGACGGCAAAGGTGCAGGTGATGTTTCTAATGTTGATATTAATACCGCTTTTACTAACTTTTCTGCTGCACAAATGGCCTTTAGTGTCACACCAACTTGTACGATTACACTTAGTAACAACACTGTAAATCTGGATCCGGCGGCTGATGTTAGTTTAAATATTTTTCCAAATCCAACCGGCGGTAATCTGACTGTTTCGTTTATGCAGACTGATCTGGAAAAAGTAAATGTTTCGCTGTACGATACCAACGGAAGAAGATTGGATGTAATTACCAACCAAATCTATGAGATTGGCAGAATTGATCTTTCTTATAATTGCAGCAACCTGAAACCTGGTGTTTATTTATTGCGCATTCAAACTGGAAACAAGACTGTAAATAAATCCTTTATTAAAAAATAATATTCTTTAAGCTGTGAATCAGCTGAATATAAAAGTCTGATTTTTTATAAATCAGGCTTTTTTTTATATTGCTATTTTCTGGATTGGAATTTTAGAAAAGAACAAATTGAAAATCTTACTTATTAAAGAAAAATATTGTTATTTTCGTTCCTTAATAGAGAATAATAATTGGAAGTAATTTCGAAATACCACTATGAAAAACTTAATGCTAACCGCTTTTTTTATCCTTACAGCGAGTTCGATTTTTGCACAAAATGAATTAAAAAACTATTTTCCTTCCCGGATTAACAAAGTAAATTTGACTGCTAAGATTGATAATGAAATAAAAAGGCAAAATGAACTTTTAGCAAAAAAAAATCTTACCGCAGCAGAGCAAAAAGAATTGAATGTCCTGCTTGAAAAGTATGGTGAAGTTGTAGAAAGTATGTGGGATATTATTGGCGGCGGCTGCAGCTGGTATTGTGCCGGAGGCAATTATAAAATCAAAGCATCATCTTCTTTAAATGCTGAAAAAGGAATAGATTATCAGGCAAAAAATGCAAATGATCTAGACTATCAGACCGCTTGGGTAGAGGGTAAATCAGACGAAGGAATTGGAGAATATGTAGAATATTCTTTTAAAAATAACAGTCCGCGGATTACCAGGATTATTATTTCTAATGGATATATGAAATCTGATGCGGCATGGAAAAATAATAACAGAGTAAAAAAAATAAAATTAAGTATCAACGGAAAACCATTTGGAATCTTAAATCTCGAAGACAGTAAAACCGACCAAAGTTTTGAACTGGGAACGTTTGGACACAATAAAAACGGAACAGATTTAGTTTTGAAGTTTGAAATTGCGGCTGTTTACAAAGGCGACAAATTTAATGACACTGCGATTACAGAGATTTATTTTGACGGAGTTGATGTTCATTAAACAATTAAAACTGCAGACTTTTTTAAGATTAATCTGCATACTAAATTAATTATAGAATAAAATTTCTGTTCTTTGCACTGCAAAATGACTCATTAAATTAAGATAATCTTAAGACGCCCAGTCTTAAAATACAATATTATTTTTATGATGGAGTTAAGAGTAGTGATTGTAATAATAATATGGACAATAAAAAGCTTATATTAAGTTTAAAAAATGGTGATAAAGCTTCTTTTAAGGAGGTTTACCTGAATTACTATGATAAGCTGATAAATATTGCCAAGAGATTTAATTTTACAGTTCTTACGCCTGAAGACTTTGTTCAGGAAAGTTTTTTGAGACTTTATAATAAAAGAGAATTACTTCATGAAGATGTTTTGCTGGATAAACAGCTGTTTACGATCTGCAAAAACATTATGCTTAACCACATTAATAGAGAAAATAAGATTATTCAGCTTGATTCTTTAGAAGCTGAAAGTGAACAGGAAGATCCAGAAACAATAATTTTTGAAGAAAGAAGAGAAAAATTATATAGTTTCATTAATCAGCTTCCCGAACAGCAGCAAAAAATATTTACTTTACATAAACTGGAAAACCTTAGCTATAAGGAGATTGCAGCAATTACAGATCTTTCTGAAAAAACAATTGCCAATCATATTTATCTCGCCAGTAAATTTATTAGAAAAAAAATCGAAAGTCATTAGGAACTTTTGCGTTCTCGATTGTTATATATAAAAACGAGAACGTAAAAATGAATATTGAGGCTTATAAAACGGATGTTACAACTAAGGAAGAAGCAAGTAAAATTGTAGTTCTTCTGCAGTTTATTATTTCTGATTGTATAATGAATTTTGACTTAGAAGACCGGGATCATATTCTGAGAATTGAAACCAATAGAGATATTAAAGATATGGTGTATGGTGTTTTTAATAAACAGGGATTTTACTGTCAAAAACTTTAACGCTCCAAAACATGGATGAAAAAAAATTAGAAGAAGAATTAAAAAGGATCTGGGATGAAGTTCCAGCATCTCATTCGGACAGCGTAAAAGAAGATTCCTGGGAAAATTTCCAGGCAAAAGCTTTTGTTTCAAAAACACAAAAAAATAAGCCTTGGTATTATTATGCAGCTGCAGCGGTTGTGTTTTTTGGACTTATTGGCACTGCTTTTTATTTTACTCAAAGTCCATTACAGAATAGTATAAATCTGGCGTCGAATGTTGTTGAAAATAAAACTCTCGAAGTAAAAACCATAATGCTGCCAGATAGTTCAAGAGTAGAATTAAATCCAAAATCTAAAATTGTCTATGGTGATAATTTTACTGTTAGCAGAAAAATCGAAATAGAAGGAGAGGCTTATTTTAAAGTAAAAAAAGATAAAAAGCATCCTTTTCAGGTTTTTTGTAATGAAACTACGACTACGGTATTAGGCACTTCTTTTACTGTGAGTGAATCTGATAAAGACAAAGTAGTGGTAGAACTTTACGAAGGAAGTGTTCAGATGAATGTGAAGGGTCAGGAAAAGAAATGGATACTGGAACCCGGCCAGAAATTTACATACGGAAAAGAGATTGCTGCGGTAGACGAATTTAATCGATTTACAGATTTTGAGAATGAAAAACTAACTGCAGTGAGCGCTTATATTCAGACGAATTACGGTTATAAAATGATAATTCCCGAGGAATATAATAACATTCGAATTACAGTTCGAATTAACAAAAAAGAAGATTTAAAAACGATTGTCCAACTAATGTCAGAAATGTATAACCTAAACTTTGAAATAAATGAAAAAGTAAAACAGATTACTTTTCAATAGAAAAGAAAAGGATGCACTAGCCGCGAAACTAAACATCCTCCTCATATTCAGGATAATATAAAATTATCCAATTTATTAATATTCAAAAATACAAAATTTCATGAAGCATATAATTTCAGCGTGCTTTTTTTTATTCAGTTTGTCTATGTTCTCCCAGAGCGTAAGTGTCACTGTAGATAAAACGGTAACTTTAAAAGAATTATTTAAACAAATTGAGAGTCAGACGGACTTTAAATTTGCTTTTACTGATCAGATTGATACCAATCAGAAATATTTTACTCAAAAAAATACTTACAGTAATATCGAAATTAAAAAGCTTATCAATGAATTTAATAAGAATTCGTTGATTCAGTTTTCGATAGTCGGAAACAATATTTTCGTAAAACAGAAAACAGCAAAAACATCCAAAAAAAAAAATAAGCTGAATGGTAAAGTTTTAGACAACAATAATCAAGCTGTTATTGGCGCCAATGTTTACATAAAAGAAATTGAAACTGGTGTAACTACAGATAATAACGGACTGTTTTCGATGGAAGTAGACCGCGGAACGTATACCGTTGTGATCAGTTATGTGGGGTTTAAAAACAGAGAAAGACAAATTACGGTTACAGATGATGTAACCGTTAATTTCAATATCGAAGACGACAGCCAGCAATTGGATCAGGTAATCGTAACGGGCACAAAAGCGGTCGATGTGAAGAATACCCAAATGAGTGTCAATAAACTGACAATGGAGGAAATTAAAAGAATTCCCGCAGCGATGGGCGAGCCCGATCCTCTAAAGTCAATTCTGACTTTGCCGGGAGTTACCAATGCGGGAGAAGCTTCATCAGGATTTAACGTTCGCGGCGGTGCTGCAGATCAGAATTTAATTCTTTTAGATGGTGCTCCGGTTTATGGAGACTCTCACATGTTTGGTTTTTTCTCTATTTTTAATGCTGATGTGGTGAACAGTTTAGATCTTTATAAAGGAGGAATTCCTTCTAAATTTGGAGGTCGTGTTTCTTCTGTTTTAGACGTAAACCAGCAGACAGGTGATTTTGAAAATTACAAAGTAAATGGAGGTATCGGTTTAATATCAAGCCGATTAATGGTGCAGGGACCTATTCAGAAAGACAAAGGTTCCTTTATTATTGCAGGACGTACTTCTTATGCGCATTTGTTTTTAAAACTGGCCGACAATAATAATTCGGCTCTATTTTACGATCTAAACGCAAAGTTAAATTACCGTCTTGGTGCCAATAATACTATTGCTTTTTCAGGATATTTTGGTAATGATGTATTTGATATAAGCGACCGTTTTGGAAGCACATTCGGAAATAAAATGGCAATTTTAAGCTGGAAACATACTTTTTCAGATCGCATCAACTCCAATTTATCTGCTTATTACAGTGATTATAATTTTAATCTGAATATACCGACAGAAAACTTTGAATGGGATAATACGATCAAAACTTACGGATTGAAGTACAATTGGAATCATTCCTTAACAGAAAAGTTTAAACTGAATTATGGTATTGACGGACAGTATTATAATTTTAATCCGGGTACAGTACAGCCAACAAGTTCAGATTCGCAGTTTAACTATAAGCAGCTGGATAAAAAATATGCTTTTGAATCTTCTGTTTATCTTGATTTTGAACATCAGATTACAGAGAAATTAAACCTGCGTTACGGGCTTCGTTACAGTATGTTTTTACGTTTAGGAAATGAAAATGTGAATACTTATGAAGAAGGAAAAGCAGTAGTATACAATCCGTTATATAATATTTATGAGGAAGGCACTCCAACCGGAAGCATATCTTACGGAAGCGGCAAAACCATAAGTAAATTTGATAATCTGGAACCTCGCGCCGCACTATCCTTTGCCTTTAATGAAAACACTTCTGTAAAAGCAAGTTACAACAGAATGGCACAATACATTCACATGCTTTCTAATACACAGTCTCCGCTGCCCATGAATATCTGGACACCAAGCGGGCCATTTGCAAAACCGCAGTTATTGGATCAATATGCAGTAGGGTTTTTTAAAAACTTTAGAGATAAGGATTATTCTTTTGAAGGAGAGTTGTTTTACAAGAAAATTCAAAACCGAATTGACTATATAGACGGTGCATCTATATTAGCCAATAATGATATCGAGCAGGTGATCTTAAGCGGTAAAGCCCGATCTTATGGTATGGAATTATTATTTAGAAAAAACACTGGAAATTTTACAGGCTGGGTTGCTTATACTTTGTCAAGAGCAGAGCAAAAAACGCCGGGAAGAACAGCAGAAGAACCAGGTATTGCCAATGGTAATTGGTATCTTTCAGGATATGATAAACTGCACAACCTAAACATTGTAGGAAGTTATTTGTACAGTCCAAAATGGTCCTTTAATGCTAATTTCTCACTGCAGTCAGGCCAGCCTGTAACGTATGCAAACAGTTATTATGAGTTTGGCGGTATCAACATACCCAATTTTTCACTTCGAAACGAAAACAGACTCCCATTGTATCACCATTTAGATCTTGCGGCAACTTATACGCCTAAACCAGATAAAAAGAAAGGATGGCAGAGCTATTGGGTATTTAGTCTTTATAATATTTACAATAGAAAAAATGCTGCTTCGATGACGTTTGCAACCAATGATGACACAGGAGTAAATGAAACCAGAAGATTATCCATTTTTGGAATAGTTCCCGGGGTTTCTTATAATTTTAAATTTTAATGAATATGCAAAAGTTAAAAACATATAATTTTAAAAGTAAAGCACTGGCTTTATTAGGGATTCTTTTTATAGTTCTTTTTTCGTCTTGTGAAGATGTGGTTAATCTTGATTTAGAAACTGGAGAAACCAAGATAGTAGTTGATGCTGAAATTATCTGGAAAAAAGGAACTTCTGGTAATGAGCAGACAATAAAAATAAGTAAAACAGCTCCTTATTATGATAATGTTACGCCAAAAGTATCAGGAGCACAGGTGAGAGTTGAAAATACTACTGGTGGTGTTTTTACTTTTAATGAAACAGCACCTGGTATATATGTATGTACAGATTTTGTTCCGGTGATTGATATGGAGTATACATTGTATGTGCAGGCAGAAGGACAGAGTTTTAAAGCTTCTGAAAAACTAACTTCTGTAACGCCAATTGATAAAGTAGAGCAAAAAATTATTCCGGATTTTGGCGGAGAAGATATCATCGAACTTACATTTTATTATAAAGATCCGGCAGAGCAGCTTAATTATTACCTCACCGATTATAAAAGTGAATTTCTGTTGTTTCCCGAATATGAAATGACAGATGATGATTTATTTAATGGAAATGAAATTAGTACACGTTTCTCAGACGAAGATATGAAACCAGGTAATACTGTGGTAATTACACACCGCGGCATTTCTAAAAACTTCTATAATTATATGAATCTTATTTTAGAAGTCTATGGCGGAAGCCCTTTTTCTGTTCCTCCGGGAAATATAAGAGGTAATGTCGTAAATGTCAATGATGCAAACAATTATGCAATGGGCTATTTCAGGTTATGTGAAGCTGATACCGTTACTTATTTAGTAAAATAAAAACTTAATTCGTTAAGTTGATTTGTGCGTACATCTGGCATATAAAATATTTTATGTCAGGTGTATTTTTTTTTTTAAATGAAAAAACCTATGCGTTTGGCATAGGTTTTTGTATGAAATTGTTAACGAACTTTCTAAACTGTTCCTGCAGCACTTTTATCTACAAGGAATAATAATTCTCCCGAAACGGGTTTAATCAACTGCATCGGGTAAGTAGTCGGATTGTAAGCTCCGGTTGTTACCTCCTTTAATGCATGAGTTTTTTTCTCTCCAAAAGCGACTACAATAATTTTTTCGGCTTTGTTAATTAGCGGCGCTGTAAGCGTAATACGGTGCATTTTTTGAGGCGCTAAATAATAAGCATCAACCCATTTGTTTTGTTCTTCTAAAACCGCTTCACCGGGAAAAAGAGAAGCTGTGTGACCGTCATCTCCCATTCCTAATAAGATTAGGTCAAATTTGCCTTCTTCGCCTAATATTTTTCTGATGGTTTGTTCGTAAGTGATTGCATATTCTTCAGGAGTAACGCCGTCCTTATACATTTGAAAAATATTTTCGCTTGGAATGGCCACGTGGCTTAGTAATGTGCTATACGACATTTTTGCGTTGCTAAGATCGTCACTCAGCGGTACCCATCGTTCATCGCCCCAAAAAACATATACTTTACTCCAATCAATTTTATCTTTGTAAGCATCAGAAGCTAGTAGTTTATAAATTCCGGCTGGAGAAGAACCTCCCGTAAGTACAACAGTAAACTTGCCCCTTTTTGCAATTGCGTTTTGTGCGTTTTCTACAAAAAGATCTGCAGCCGTAGTATTTATTTCTTGGGTATTATTGTAAATCTGTATCATCTAAAACTTCTTGTTTTGTTTGTGTATTCGGGATCCATTTATGTCCTTGGCGTGCCAGTAATTCGTCTGCTTCTTCAGGCCCCCAGCTTCCCGCTTTGTAATTTGGAAAATTGGCTGGAGCTGTAGTTTTCCATACTTGCTGAATGGTATCAATTGCGTCCCAAGCCTCTTCTACCTGATCCCAGCGCATAAATAGCGTAGGATCTCCTGCCAAAGCATCTGCTAATAAAGTTTCATAAGCTTCTGGCGACATAGTGGAGCATTCAAAATAATCAAATACCATTTCAGCTGGTCTTAGTGACATTGACAAACCAGGTTTCTTGGTCATGAACTGCAATTTGATATCCATAGACGGCTGAATGTTGATAATCAGTCGGTTTGGAGTCATTCCTCCTTTTCCATAAGAAAATGAAGAATGCGGTACTGGCTTAAACTGAATAATAATAGAAGATTGTTTTTCTTCCATTCTTTTTCCAGAGCGCAAGTAAAACGGAATTCCCTGCCATCTCCAGTTGTCCAGGTAAATTTTCATTGCGACATACGTTTCCGTATTAGAATCTGGTGCAATTCCTTTATCCTGACGATATCCAGGAACCGGAGTTCCTTTTATTTCACCTGGACCATATTGACCTCTTACAATGTAATGATCAACTTCATCTGGTTTGATACGGCGAATCGATTTTAAAACATCGGCTTTACGATTTCTAATGTCGTCTGCTGCTAAGGAAGCAGGCGCTTCCATAGCCGTCATACATAAAATTTGAAACAAATGATTCTGAATCATATCTTTTAATGCTCCAACGCCTTCATAAAAACCGCCTCGTTCTTCAACGCCCACTTCTTCTGCGACAGTTATTTGAACAAAATCAATAAAATTACGGCTCCACAAAGGTTCAAACATCGAATTTCCAAAACGGAAAGCAAGAATGTTTTGAACTGTTTCTTTACCTAAATAATGATCGATTCTGTAAATCTGTTCTTCCTTGAAAGTCTGCGAAAGCATTTCATTCAATTCAATTGCAGAAGCTTTATCGTAACCAAAAGGTTTTTCAATAATAATACGATCCTGATTAGCATTCGCCGCAAGGCCTATCTTTTTTATATTACTTGAAATTGTTGAAATAAAAGAAGGCGTGATCGAAAGGTAAAAAAGACGATTGGCGCGTTCTCCAAAAGCTTCGTCAAAACTGTTTATCTTTTCGTTTAATCCCTGATACGATTCTTCTTTGTCAATATCTAAGCTGTGATACGATATGTGAGAAAGAAATTTTTGTGTTTCTGGATCAGAAATCTCTTTTTTTCTTGAAAAGATATTTAGATTTTCTGCCACATAACTGCGAAAATCTTCATCGCTTTTTTCTGCTCTTCCAAGAGCAATAATCTGAAACTTCTCCGACATACGGCCGTCTAAGTACAGATTTTGAAATGCGGGAAAGAGCTTTCTCTTTGCCAGATCTCCGGTTCCTCCAAAAATTACGATAATTGTTGGATTTATATTTTTATTTTTAGTCATTGTGTGTAGTTGTGTTGCTTAAAATTCTTATTCAGACCATTGTGTATGGAAAACACCTTCTGTATCAATACGTTCGTAGGTATGCGCGCCAAAATAATCACGCTGCGCCTGAATTAGATTTGTTGGAAGATTTTCTGATCTGTAAGCATCAAAATAAGCTAATGAATTCATAAGTCCTGCAACAGGTATTCCTTTTTGAACTGCAAACTGAACAACGCTTCTCATTCCTGCTTGATTCTCTGATAATTCTGAAGCGATTCCGCCATCTAAAAGAAGATTTGGCAAATCTGATTTTGTGCCGTATGCTTTTCTAAAATCTTCTAATATAGCAGCACGAATAATACAGCCCCCGCGCCATATTTTGGCAACAGTTTCTAAATTTAATCCGTAATTGTATTCTTTAGAAGCTGTATGAAGCTGTGCTAATCCTTGTGCATAAGTCACAACAATAGAAAAATATAATGCTGATTTTAGAGAAGCAATTGCTTCGCTTGTGTTTACGGAAGTTTCGGCATCTTTCCAGACTAATTTTTTAGCAGCTTCAATTCTTTCCGGTTTGGTTTTAGACATATCGCGCATGTTAACCGCAGCGTCGATAGTTGGTACGGGAACCTGCAAATCCATTGCATTTTGCGAAGTCCATTTTCCTGTTCCTTTAGATCTTGCCCAATCAGAGATTTTATTGATTAACAAGCTTCCGTCTTCGTCTTTTTGTTTCAGGATGCTTCCGGTAATTTCGATCAAATAAGATTTAAGTTCATCGGTTTTGTTCCATTCTTCAAAAGTTTTCTGAATAGTATTTTCATCCAAATTATAACCTCTTTTCATAAGATCATAAATTTCAGAAATCAACTGCATAATTCCGTATTCGATTCCGTTATGAACCATTTTTACATAATTACCTGCAGATCCGTTTCCTAGATATTCTACACAAGGTTCACCATCTACTTTTGCTGCAATAGCTTCAAAAATTGGTCGAAGTCTTTCGTATGCTTTTTGGTCTCCTCCAGGCATCATTGCAGGACCAAATCTTGCTCCTTTTTCGCCGCCCGAAATTCCCATTCCAAAAAAATGAATTCCCTTTTCAGACAATTCCAAAAACCTTCTGTCTGTATCGGTGAAGTAAGTATTTCCTCCATCGATGATAATATCTCCCTGATCTAAATGCGGTAGTAAGCTGGCAATTGCGCTGTCTACAGGTTTTCCTGCAGGAACCAGCAGCATAATAGCTCTTGGTTTCTGAATAAGTTCTACAAAATGTTTTACATCTGTTGTAGCTTCAATAATATGATTAGAATCGGCTTCTTGTTGAAGAGAGTTGACTTTTTCGGTGTCTAAGTCTAAACCTGCAGCCGCAAAGTTATGGCTGGCGATATTTAAAAGTAAGTTACGGCCCATTACACCGAGTCCTACTATTCCAAAATCAAATTTGCTCATAGTTTTTTTATTAACTAAATTATTAGTGTGTTGTTGTTTATTACTGAAATAAGAAGTTTTACTGTTTTTAATGCGATTAATCATTAATTGACAGTATTGTTTTACAACTCTTACTTATTTAAGATTTGCTGGGCTAAGTTAAAAAAAAGATGCCAATATTAAGGCAGGATTATGTGTATTTATCCCATTTTGGCGTCCTGTTTATTGGTGTAAATGACACACTTAATTATTTTGATTTTTGTATTTTAGAGTACAAAAGCTTTTAGTGATGCCATTCTTAGTAATAAATCTCAGCACATCACGATAAAAGGCTCATTCCTTTTAACTGCTTTTGATGTTATTTCAATTGAATTGTGATTTAATTTTATCCTTTGAAACAATGGTGTACTTTAAAATAAGAGTTTAATATATTTTTTTTTAAATTTGTATTTCTGGAAGCTGTTGAAAGACTCTTCTAAATAACGAAATTTTACCTAATGAGCTCGAATACTTCTTCTTCTTTAATATCCTCCAATTTCCTTAACGATTTAAAAACTCACACAGCCGAATCTCATAAAAAATTAGAAGGACTTCCAGTTTCTGCTTCTATTTTGTCACCAGATATGAACATAGAAAATTACTGTAATTATATTAGTTTAATGCATGATGTTCACAATAGTGCCGAAGAGGTTGTTTTTCCTTTATTATCTAATATTGTAGATGATTTGAAGGACAGAAAAAAGAAACATCTTATAGAAGAAGATCTTTTATTTCTTGATTGCAATAAAACGGTTTCTACAAGCGTTTTTAATGCTCCGGAAATGTCTGTTCCATTTGCACTTGGAATATTATATGTTATTGAAGGTTCGAGTCTTGGAGGCAGATTTATTTTAAAAAATGTTGCACTAAATCCAAAACTTTCCGGTAATCAAGGTGTATCGTATTTTAGCGGTTATGGAGACAGAACAGGAAGTTATTGGAAATCATTTCTAAATACACTTTCTGAATATGAACAGACTAATAATTGTGGAGATGCAATTATAGAAGGAGCAGTTTATGCATTTAACCGTATTTATTATCACTTTGGGGGCAGATAAAAAATGAAGATTAAAGATATAGTAAATCGGGAGATTGTTACGCTGACCAACTGCGAAAACGAACCGATACATATTCCGGGTAAAATACAGCCTCATGGTTTCTTGATAGGCATTACCTTAGGTCGTAAAATAGATTATTGTACGGGTAATATTGCCGAATTTGTTGAAGTGACCTATACAGAAGCACTTGGCAAAAGTTTTGCTGCAGTATTCGGATCAAGTGCAGAACAAAAGATTTTTGATTATATTGATGAAGATAAAATCAAGGATGCTTTTCCGCTTGAAATTGATTTGCTCGGAAAATCATTTCAAATCAGTATACATAAAAGTCTGGATATGTATGTTCTTGAAGCTGAGCCTTTGTTTAGCAGAGAAAAGCTTGCAGATGTTTATACACAAACTATTGAGTTTGTAACCCAAATGAATAACACTAAATCGCTTAAGGATTTGTGTGCGCTTGTTGCAGAAGCTACAAGAGAAATAACCGGTTACGACCGCGTAATGATTTATCGCTTTGATGAGCAGTACAACGGTGAAGTTTTTGCCGAAAGCTGCAGAGAAGATTTAGAGCCGTTTTTAGGATTGCATTACCCACATACCGATATTCCTCCTCAAGCGAGAGAACTTTATATTAAAAATCTGCTTAGATTAATAGTGGATGTAGGTTATGAACCAGTTCCGATTTTTACAGTTGATGATTCTGAAAACAAAAATCTCGATCTTAGTTTTTCGGTACTAAGAAGCACATCGCCGATACATGTAGAATATTTGCAAAATATGGGTGTTGGTGCTACGCTTACTATTTCGCTTATTCATCATGGAAGATTGTGGGGATTAATCGCATGCCATCATTATTCTGAAAAAAATATTTCGCCTGATATAAGGCTTGCAGCTAAACTTCAAGGCTATTTTATAACTTCTCAAATAGACATCAGACAGTCAAATGACGAATATTTAAATGTGCAAAAAACAGCTGTTGCTTTTGAACAGTTAACAGGACTTGATCTTCCGCTTGTATCAGACTCGTTTGATATAATTATCAGTGCTCCTCAATTACTAAACATTTGCAATGCAGCCGGAGTTTCTATTATTACAAAAGATAAAATTTACAAAAGTGGTTTAACACCTTCTGATGAACAAATTGAGGCAGTAGTAGAATCTATTAATGATTTAAAAATCAACACTATATTTTCTACCAATAAAATTAGAGATCATTTTCCGGAAATAGATTCTGCTAATATTGCAGGTATTATTTATCATCCCGTTGGCAATGGAAACCACATAATTTGGTACAGACCTGAAACAATTTTAGAAATTAACTGGGGCGGTGATCCCGAAAAAAGTATTATTAAAGACAGTACTGGACTGCATCCTAGGAATTCATTTGAAATTTGGAAGCAGATTGTAAAAAATCAAAGCAGTGTCTGGAAAGAATATGAAATTAATGCGGCGGCTCAATATGCCCATTCACTCCACAATCATTTTATGATGATTATGCTAACTGAAGAAGAAGAAAAATATCGTACACAGAGTGAAATACTGCGTGAAACAAATTCAGAATTAGAAAATATTAACTGGATTAGTACGCATGATCTGCAGGAACCGCTTCGAAAAATACAGTTGATTACTTCTAAGATGATGTCGGAAATTAATGTTGTTTCTATTGATTCTATAAACAGTTCGTTGCAGCGTGTATCAAATTCGGCCAGTAGAATGAGGGTTTTGCTGGAAGACATTCTTAAATACACCAGAATAAAAAATACAAAAGGCGTCTTAGAAAAAACAGATTTAAATCATATTTTAAGGGTAACTATCGAGGAAATGAGTGAAGTAATTACAGAATCGAATGCTGTAATTGAATCTGAAAACCTTCCAGAAGTTCATGCCATTAGTTTTTTAATCAAACAATTATTTTCTAATATTATACAGAATTCGTTAAAATATGCATCGCCGGATAGAACGCCTGTAATTAAAATTACAGCTTCGCAAGAACCGGAAATCATAAAAGATAAGTTTAAGGTTTATTGTTATTGGATACGTTTTTCTGATAACGGAATTGGCTTTGATCAGAAATATTCAGAGTCAATTTTTAAAGTATTTACGAGACTCCATAACCAGCAGGAATATACAGGATCCGGAGTGGGGCTGGCTTTGTGTAAAAAAATCATGCAGACATTAGGCGGAGCAATTTACGCAGAAGGTAAAGTAGGCGAAGGATCTGAAATAACAATTTATTTTCCTTGTGATCCTGAAGATTCACTTTTATAATAATTTTTAACTCCTATAACTTAAACACCGTATGATAAAGATTAATGAAAAAGAAATATTTCCATTAGAAAACTCGCTATTCTCTTTTGCATTAGCAATAGAAGCTGCCGAAGTTTTTAAGACACATCATACCTTAATTACAGGAATCGGAAAAGTGAATGCTGCATATGAACTTGCAAAAGCGATTCAGATCAAAAGACCTTCCATAATTATTAATCTGGGAACTGCAGGAAGCAATTTTTTTCAAAAAGGAGAAGTAATCTGCTGTACAAAATTTATACAGCGCGATATGGATGTTCGCGGTTTAGGATTTGAACTGTACGAAACACCGCTTTCTGGTATAAAACCTATTTTAGAATATGGTTTAACAATGAATGGTATTCCGGAAGGCATCTGCGGTACCGGAGATAATTTTGAAATGGGACATTCTGCTAAAGCTTACAATGTTGTAGATATGGAAGCGTATGCACTGGCTTTGGTTGCTATGAAAGAAAATATTCCGTTTTTATGCCTTAAATATATCTCTGACGGTGCCGACGGAAATGCTGCTGAAGATTGGACAGTGCAGGTGCACAAAGCAGCGGTAGCATTTGGTGAAATTTTAAATTTAGAACCTCTTACGGCAGAATAATTTTCTCTTAATTCTTCTGTTTTAAATTATAAGTTCTTAATCTTTAGTGTTTTTAATTGATTTGATTTCTTATTATTTTCCGTCGGGATAATTTTTTCTTACCTCAGAAAATGTTTTCTCATTTGTGCGGGAGGACACCGTTTTCATCGCGTATTTTTTGTCTGATGTTCTCGTACTTAAAATTTTGTTTTTTGAATCAGAAATATTCATAACAATTCTTTTTAATGATTAAATATCTAAATTATATTTAATAATATCAATGTGGTTATAGAATTTTGATCTGTAGTTGTTTAATTATCAGTTATGTAAAAGGGTTTTAAGTTGCCAAATTTTATAAATAAAGCAGAGAATAGTGTAAGTAATACGAGATTCAAGTGTTTACTTTTAAGTTATACAAACTAAAAAGAATTTTATTATGAAAACTTATGTCCTTAATTCTAAAATAGCATTGGTTATAATTTTGATAACAATGGCTTTTTCTTGCAAAAAGTACGAAACTGCACCAGCAGATAATCTTACCAATAAAGACACTATATCAACCAGTATTGACAGTGTGGGGCCTAATTCTGATACTGCAACTGTAAATAATCCGGGGACAACAGGAGCAACAGGTGAAGGCTCGACAGGTTCTGGTTCTGCGGGAACAGTTCAGAAAGGAAGTTCGCTCAAAAATTCAAATACAGATTCTATTCAAAAATCAAAACAAAAATAAACGGAATAGGAATAACTTCTAAAACCTGTACTAATGTGCAGGTTTTTTAGTTTTCAAATTTATCACAATCATTTAATAAGAAATATATGTTAATATGGCAATGTTGTAAAATCTTTTGAGTCAGTAATTTTAAATTTGGAATAATATAAACTTAAAAGAATTATTATGAAGTGCTTTATTAAAACAAATATATTAGTAGTAGTCCTATTCACAGCGGTTTTAGGGTCGTGTAAAAACAATAAAGACGGGTACAGCGACGAAATCGAAACGACTACAGGACCAGTTGATACTGCGACAGTTGTTTCAGATACTATAAATGTAGAGGCTACCGTACATGGAACAGAGGCGGGTAATGCTGCAGAAACTAATACTGGTTCGCAAAATAGTTCCTCAAGTACAGCAGGCAAGGGAAGCGGTCCTGGCGAGAGTGCTAAAGATGGAGCAACTTACACAAATACAAACGCTTCTGACAGCTTAAAAAAAGGGTATAAGAATAAGAAATAGTTTAAGAAGGAAGAGACTAAGAATCAAGAAGCAAGAGGCAAGATTGAAACTGCAAGATTTTAGAATTAAGAGTCAGATTTTAGGATCAAGAATTTAGATCATTCATTGAATATCTCATGAGATTTTGATGAATGATTTTTTTATTGCAGCTGCTCTGCTTAATTAATTGTTTTTGGTAAAACCTTTTCTTGTCATTTCTCCCCATCCTTTTGTTCCTCTTATTTTCTCTACATAGCCCGCTAAAGAAGCGTATACCGCAAGAGGATGAAAATAAAAAGGCTCTATAAACGCAGCTAATAACAATTTTAAAAAATCAACTTGTTTAGGATATTTGTGAAATGTTCGTTCTTCGCTGTATAAGGCGATTACTGAAAAGAAAACAGCAAAAAAGTAAACAAACAGTAAAAGCAATAAGAAAAAATGGAAGTTTAGCAAACCAAAAATAAAAAACAGAACCGTGATTATAAGTCCGGCAGCTTCAATTGCAGGAGCCAAAAATTCAAATAATGTCCAATAAGGGACACTTAACATTCCAAGGCGTTTATATTTTGGATTTAGAAACATTTTTTTGTGAAGGCTTAGTGTTTCAATTGTTCCTCTCATCCATCGGCTTCGCTGTTTCTTAAATATCTTAAAGTCTTCTGGAGCTTCTGTCCAGCATAACGGATCCGGAATATAACGTACAGTGTAAGGAAGTTTGTTTTCGAGCATATAACGACGCATTCTTACTACAAGTTCCATATCCTCACCAACTGTTTTTGTGCTGTAACCTCCTGCAAGTAAAGCGATTTCCTTGTCAAATGCACCAAATGCACCGCTTATAAGTAACAGTCCGTCGAGTCTTCCCCAAGCCATTCTTCCTAAAAGGAATGCCCTTAGATACTCTAAAACCTGTATTCTTGGCAGTAAACTATCAGGAATATTAACTTCGACCAAACGGCCGTTTTTTATAATGCATTGGTTGGCTATTCTTACTACGCCTCCAGTTGCAATAATACGTTTGCCCTGCGATTCAAGAAAAGGTTTTGCCAGCCTCAGCAATGCATCTTTATCCAGAATACAATCGACATCAATACATACAACATACGGATTTTGTGCAATATTCAATCCCACATTTAAGGCATCAGCTTTACCGCCGTTTTCTTTATCAACTACAATAAGTTTTTTAAAGGCAGCATTTTTAGAAACATATATTCCTCTAATTTGTTTGGTTTCAATTTTTGGATGTATTGTAAGTTCGGCTGCTGTAAGGTCATAAGTATTGATGAGGATTTCCATCGAATTATCCTTACTGCCATCATTTACTACAATAACTTCGTAATTATTATAATTTAAAGAAAGCAAAGATTTTACGTTTTCTTCTATCGTAAATCCTTCATTATAAGCAGGCGCAATTAATGAAAGTTTAGGAGCAAATTCGCTAGTAAGAAGGACATCATAATCTACAAAACTATTTTTTTTGAGATATTGTCTCAGCTCTTTTGTAGAAAGATAAGCCAGGAAAAGATAAGAAGACATAATTAATACGGCATAACCAAGTATAAGAACGAGATATATATCGCAAAATGCTGTTATTTCAGTATTAAAAAAAGTCATTTTTTATATAATTAACTGTTAAGTGCCTGTAGTATGTTCTCGGCTTCATATTGTATTTGGGCATTTGGAGCTTTGGCGGCTAATGCGGCAACAAAATGGGCTTTTTGAGAAAGTTTAAGTTCTTTAATAAGTTTTAATCCTAAGGTGACTACAGTAGTATTTTGAGATTCAAGTAAAAGTTCAACACCTTTTGTGTCGCCAATATCGTGTTTTTTAAAAGCGTGTATAATATTTATCTGCGTCCACTCATCAATAGGAAAAGGATGTTCCGTAAGATGTACAATGCCTTTTACGCCTGCAAGTTTTACGCAGGCATTAAGAGCAGTAATTTTTAGTGTTTTATTTCTTGCTTTAGAAACGGCTAGTATTTTATCAAAAACCCCAGTAACATTCATTTCTGCAAGCTCAGTGATTCCTTTGCATTTTATTTCCCAATTAAAGCTTCTCAGTTTTTTAATAGAATCATTTATTAATCCGGATTCTTTAAAAAAATCTTCCAGTTTTTCGGCATAAATACCTTCATAGTTTTTATGAAGATTTATAATAGACTCCGCAGCAACTTCTCTAAAAAAAGATTTATTAGAAAGTGTTATATAGTTTTTGTCTTCTTTAATGACTGAAAGGGCGGTATCTTCAAAAATCATTGAGAACATTAATTTTTCAATAATTATTGTGTATGCCGCTCTGAGTTTTTCCTGCTTTATATTTCTATTTCGGCTCCAGATAATCATAATATATAATATAAATGATGCTCCGACAAACAGATCGATTGACAGAGAAAGGAAATCTTCTACCCATGTACCACTTTTATAAAGCTGCCATAGTTCTAACATATCAGAATCGTTTAGTAAGGATTACTTGAGCATTAAATCTATTTCTATATTTCTCAGGCGAATATTCTTCGTATTCATACAAAAATACAGGTCTTATAAAAAAAGAGCTGCCAATACGATGCTGGTATTGTAAACCTATTCTATAGGCTTTTAATGGTTCAATAAAATTATTATAAAGATAAAGATAAGGCACATTTCCGTATTGAAGTTCTAATCTTATAATGCGTTCTGTATCTTCATTTGTATTTTGAACGCTTAAAACATGAGAAAACAACTCGTTTGCGGTATCATAATAAGGTCTGTAGGCAAGAGTATAATTTCCTGTGCGATACCCAACTTGACCTGTAAGCAGGGTTACATCTGTAGTATTAAAATGCATGTATTTTAGCCCCAGCGAGTAATCAAATCTTTTTTGCGGCGCAAAATAATATTCGATACCTGCTTTTGCTATGGGAAATATCGTTTCGCCTGTTGAAACTCCTGCATTTACATATAAATAATTTCTTTTTGCAAAGGTTTGATAATAATCTGCCTCAAACAGCATTTGTGTATCATTATAGGCATTTCCTATATTTGCTCGTCCTACAAGAGCCGATTTACTGAACTTATGCGAATATTCAACATAACCATAATGCTGTGGCTGCTGTCCGGGATTTGATGTAGAGATATTCAAATAAGAGAAAGCCACTGCATTTTTTGTTTTATGTCCAATAAGTGTTTGTAATCCTGTAATTTTTGAATTGCTGTTGTCTACAGCATATGCTTTTTCTAAAACAGTCAGCGCTTCCTTGTCGCGATTGAGTCTTTCGAGACATCCTGCTTTAATTAGCAGTACATCTGCATTTTTAGGATCCAGTTCTAGATATTTATCACAGTAAAAGATACATTTTTCAAATTGCTCCGACCAATAATACACATTAATTACTGCTGTCAAAGCTTCTGGATTCGGATTGGCTTTATCTGCCATTGGCAGTAGTATTTTCTCTGCAGTTTTATAATCCTTTTTCCAGCTGTAAATTCTGCCGATATAAATTTTTATATCTTCATCTTCAGGGAATTTTGCGCGTAAAGGTTCAAGCAGGGACAATGCCTTATCATAGCTGCCTTTTTCAACTTCACGTTTTGCTTCAGACATAACAGCGTCAGCGTTGATTTCCTGCCCCAATACTGCAGCAGAAATAAAAAACAGGAAAAAAGAGTAATATAGAAACTTCATTACGAACGTTTGTTTAGTAATTTATTAATTCTCACTAAAAGCACAGCTGGACTAACGGGTTTTGCAATAAATTCGTTTGCACCAATATCAAAACAATCCAGTTCGGTCTGCTCAACGCCGGAAGAAGTAAATATTATAATCGGGATAGGAGAGCCAATAGTTTGTCTTACATACTGCGTAATTTCCATTCCGCTTACTCCAGGCATATTTATATCAGTCAATATGAGGTCAAAAGTATTTGTTTTAATTGCTTCCAATGCATCTTTGCCATCAGAAAATTGCTTAACAACAAATCCTTTAGATTCCAGAAAAAAGGATAATGATCTTCTTAATATGTCATTATCTTCGGCTAATACTATGTTCATTGCTTAATTATTTGGGGAATTCAATTTTATAAAATAACGTTGTAATGTAAAGCTATATTATATTTTGGTCTTATCATAATTCCTTTAAAGTTTTAATTACTTCAATAATACCACAATGTAAAATTTCTATTTTATTTACAGTTTCAGAAGTAAATTGCCCTAAACGCGCCTCTTCTTCAATAACAGACAAACAATTTGTGAGATCGTGGAGCATAAAAATATCGAGACTGGATCTCATATTATGCGCAACTCGCATTACGGTTTCGGTATCGTTATGGTTAAAAGCATCTTGAAGCTGTGCTGTTTCATTTGGAATTTTTTCTACAAAAAGCGTAATCATTTCCATTTTAAAATCGGGATCACCACACGACATTTCATCTAAAAATGACAAATCGAGTTTTCTTTTTTGTAGAGGCTTAGGATCTTTACTCATGACCGTTTTTATAGCTCCTAAAAGTGCTGCCTGTTTAAAAGGTTTTGGCACATAAGCATCCATTCCAACATTAAAACAGCGTTCCTGTTCGCCTACAAGAGAGTGGGCGGTCATGGCTATAATCGGAATTGTCGAATTCATTTCGTTTCTAATATATTCCGTAGTTTGGTATCCATCCTTAACCGGCATTTGCAGATCCATTAAAACAAGGTCATAGTTGTTTTTAGATAAAAATTCTATGCCTGCTTCACCATTATCTGCAATATCCAATTCGAATCCAAAATTTTTCATAACGCTTTTTACCAATTTCTGGTTTAAGATATTGTCTTCGCACAGCAGTATTTTGAGTTGTCCAAGGCTGTTTTTTGAGACTGTTTTTACTGCATTTACTGCCGGAGGAGCTTTTTTATAAGTAAGAACAAAGAAAAATTCTGAACCGCGATTGACTTCACTTTTTACGTGAATTTCAGATTTATGCAGTTCAACTAATTGTTTTACAATATTTAGTCCAAGTCCGGTACCGCCAAAAGTTCTGGTAGTACTTTCTTCAGCTTGAGTAAAACGATCAAAAATAGTTTTAAGCTTGTCTTTCTGTATGCCGATTCCAGTATCTTTTACCGAAAATTTCAGCGAATAATCATCATCTGTTTCACCTACTTTTTTAACAGAAACAGTAACTTCGCCTTCTTGTGTAAACTTGATAGAATTGCCAACAAGATTAACCAATATTTGATTTAATCTTCCCTGATCTCCAATCACAACATCAGGCATATCTGCATCAAGAAAAAGATTGACTTCGATATCTTTAGAAGCCTTTACTTTTAGCAGGTTATAAATATGTTTAAGGGTCTTTTTTAAATTGAAAGACTGCGCATCAATCGTAAGGTTTCCCGATTCGATTTTTGAAAGATCAAGAATATCATTAATAATTATAAGTAAATTTTCTCCCGCCACCTGCACGCTTTCTATATAGTCGCGCTGTACATTGTCCATTGTGGTTTGAGCCAGAAGATCTGTAAAACCAATTATCGCATTTAGAGGGGTTCTAATTTCGTGGCTCATATTGGCCAAAAAACTGTCTTTTGCGAAAACTGCTCGCTCTGCAATTTTTTTCTGTTTGGCTAATTCAATATTTTTTGTTCTTAACTCTAACTGGTTTACAACGTGTTTGGCAACGATTGAAAGTGCGTTTCGCTGGTCGTCATTCAGCTCTTTGGTAACATGATCAATAGCGCAAAGTGTTCCGATATTGTAACCATCAGGTGTAGTCAGCGGAACCCCGGCATAGAATCTTACTTTAAAACCGCCTGTAACATTATCATCATCTTTAAAAGTATCATTTAGATGTGTATCAGGTATTTCAAGCATTTTAGTATCCATGATAGTATACTGGCAGAAAGAGATTTCGCGAGGCACTTCGGTCAAACCAATTCCGATTTCCGATTTAAACCATTGCCTGTCTTCATCTATAAAAGAAATATGTGCAATAGGAACGCCGCAGATATAAGAAACAAGCTTTGTAGCGTCATCAAAGGCATTCTCGGGTAATGTATCAATTATATTATAGCGTTTTAATGCTGCTAGACGTTCTAATTCGTTGTGTGGTATTGGGAAATCTTTGTTATTCATGCTTTCAAAAGTAAGCTGCAAAAATAGATATAATTTTCAGATATATGTCTGTTAAAATATCTAACAAGCCAATAATAGAGGCATTTACATAAAAAAGCAGTAAATTTTTGGAAGAAATTTTCACAGTTTAATTTGTTTTAAGATTTCATTAAACGTCAAAAAAATGTGCAAACAATCAAAAATTCCTCTACATATTTAGGTGTTTTTTGAAAGAAATTTTAAACTTAAATCAAAAAATAACTCTTATAAATGAGAATAAATAGTACCTTTAAGTTAGAAGATCTATTATACTATCGATATATAAAGTATCTCGACAATATAATTTTTTTGTATGTAAAGCATTAAAAATTAAATAATGAAATCACAACTCAATATAGAAACAATATATAAAAATAAGGAAGCAGAGCATTCTAACGATCAATTTTTGAATGATGTAATTGACGGATTGCAGCAAGAGCCGAAACATCTTCAGTCTAAATATTTTTATGATAAACGAGGGGACAGTCTTTTTCAGGAAATAATGGCAATGCCAGAATATTATCTTACACGTTGTGAGATGGATATTTTTAAAAACAAAACTCAGGAACTTGCTTCTATATTAATGGAAAATAATACTCCGTTTGATCTTATAGAACTGGGAGCTGGAGATGCTTCAAAGTCACTTCATCTGCTTCAATTTCTAAAAAAATCCAATGCAGATTTTACCTATATGCCAATAGATATTTCCGGTAATATATTGTCTGTTTTAGACCAAAAGCTAAAAACTAACATTCCGGATCTGGATATTACAATTTTGGAAGGTGATTATTTTGAAATGCTTAAAAAAGCTTCCAGATTATCTTCCCGCAGAAAAGCGGTACTTTTTTTAGGAAGTAATATTGGGAATATGGAGTTTGAACATGCGTCAGATTTCTGTGTTGAATTGCGAAAAAACCTTAACAAAGGCGATATCGTTTTGGTGGGATTTGACTTAAAAAAAGATCCAAAAATTATTCTGAATGCTTATAATGATCCAAAAGGCATTACGGCAGCATTTAATCTTAATCTGCTGGAGCGCATCAATCGTGAACTTCAAGGCAATTTTGATGTAAAACAATTTGAGCATTTTCAGAATTATGATCCTTTGAGCGGCGCGTGCAGAAGTTATTTGGTAAGTCTTGAAAATCAAAAAGTTACTATTGATTCACAAGCTATAGATTTTGCGAAAGATGAAGTTGTATATATGGAAGTTTCGCAAAAATTCTCAACAGCAGATATGGAGGAACTTGCTGTTTCTTCGGGATTTCAAACAATTAATACCATACAAGACAGTAAAGAATGGTTTGCAGATACTTTCTGGCTTGCCGTTTAATAGAATTATTTTTATGAAAGATATTGAAACAATAAAAAATACTGCGGTGCTGCTTTTACAACAGTATAAAAAAATACGAGCACATTCTGAAGAGATATGCCGTCCGCTTGAAATTGAAGACTATGTAGTACAGCCAATAGTAGATGTGAGTCCGCCTAAGTGGCATTTGGGACATACTACATGGTTTTTTGAAACCTTTATTCTTATTCCGAATTTTAAGGGATACAAAGAATACAATTCGCAGTATAATTTTGTATTTAATAGTTATTATGAAACTGTAGGAGCAAGGGTTGTTCGCACCGATCGAGGAAATTTGAGCCGTCCGTCGGTAGCAGATATTTACAGTTACAGATCTTATGTAGATCAGCAGATGCAGGCTTTTTTGCAGAACAGTATTTTAGAAGATGAACTTATTTCTCTGTTAGAATTGGGTTTAAATCACGAACAGCAGCATCAGGAACTTTTATTTTCGGATATAAAATTTATTCTGGGCCACAATCCGCTTTTTCCTGCCTATAGCGACAAAGTTGTTTTCGAAAAGAAAAACACTCCAAACAATGGATTTATCGCAATGTCAGAAGGTTTATACGAAATCGGTTTTAAAGGAAACGGCTTTAGTTTTGATAATGAATCTGCCCGCCATAAAAAATATTTAGAAACTTATGAAATTGCAGCTTCTTTGGTAACCAACGCAGAGTTCCTGCATTTTATCGAAGATGGTGGTTATACTGATTTTAGACACTGGCATTCTGAAGGCTGGGAATGGGTAAACCAGCATAATGCAAAAGCGCCGCTTTATTGGCATTTTGTAGATGAAAAATGGATGTACTACACGTTAAACGGATTAAAAGAAATTGATTCTATGGAATCGGTCTGCCATATTAATTTTTATGAAGCATCTGCCTACGCAGTATGGAAAGGTATGCGCCTGCCTACAGAAGAAGAATGGGAGGCAGCGTCGCATTTATTTGAGTGGGGAGAACGCTGGGAATGGACAGGAAGTGCGTATCTGCCATATCCGGGTTATAAAAAAGAACCCGGAGCTATAGGAGAATACAATGGTAAATTTATGGTAAACCAAATGGTATTACGAGGCGCGTCTGTTGCGACTCCAAAGGAACACAGCAGAAAAACGTATCGTAATTTTTTTCATCCAAGACTTCAATGGCAGTTTACAGGAATACGTTTAGTAAAATAAGATGTTTCTATTTTTAAGCTTAGACCGCAGCTTTATTTTTTAAATTTTGAATAATTTCTAAAAATCTATTTTCAAAAACATAATGGTCAACCGGTACTACAACCGATTCGAATAGTTTCATTAAATCCTCAGAATGTTTGGCGGCTTTTTTGGTCTGAATGTTATATTGAATAAACTTTACCCATAAAATAGCTTTAAGTTCTGTTTCGTTTTCATTCCACATTTTCATTTCCACCAAGAGAAGATTATCGGTATATTGAATCAGTTGAGATTCAATAAGTACCGTCTCCATTGTAAAAGCAGGTTTTAAATAACTAATCTGATTTGACGCGACAACCCAGCTTAATCCTGTGGTTTTCATATGTTCGAAAACATCCAGATTGTAATGGGATTCGATTTGATCTTCGCGGGCATTGATAAAGTATTCAAGATACTTGGAGTTGTTTAAATGATTGAAAGGATCACAATCCTGAAATCTTACTTTTCTTTTTGTTTTTAAAATTTTTTCCATTTCTAAATATATTACATCAAATACCAATCGGTATCTAAAAAATTAAATTTTTTTTATTGTTTAATAGTTTCAATTATCGAACTGTCTATAAAATCCATAGCATTTATAATATAAGAAGCATCATTATGCGTAAATGCGAGAAGTGAGCTTCCTTCTATTAATGATAAAATGGTTTTGGCAAATTGAGCCGGATCGGTATTGTGCTTAATTTCATTATTGGTAATTCCATCTTTTATAATATTGGTTAGTCCGGTATTAAATTTTTGAGACAAACCCTGTGCAGCTTTAAATAATAAAGGATTTATAAATTTGGTATCAATTCCTGCACGAAGCATCGGACATCCTCCCTGATCTTTAACCAGATCATAATAGCTTCGCTGATATTCTGTAATAGCGTGCAGTTTGTCTAAGCTGTTTTTTTTACTGGCTACAAGCTTGAACAACGGTGTAATCGCCAGGGCTATGTTATGCTGAAATGCTTTTAAGGCTAAATCTTCTTTATTGGAAAAATTACAATAAACAGCGCCTTTAGTAAGACCAGTTGCTTTTGTAATGTCCGTCAAACTTGTACCAATATAACCTTGCTTATTAAATATTGGAGCTACTTTATCTAATATAAATTCAGAAGTATTCATGATTTTGGTATGGAATAAATAATATTTAAAACAAATATAATCAAAATACCGATTGGTATTAAATTAAATTGAAATATTTACGATATAGGCTATAAAAAAGTGCGAAGTACTACAGCACCTCGCACTTAGGCATAATTGATGTGTTTGAAATAAAATTATAATCCATAAAAAAATCCCATTTTAAAATGAGATTGATTTGGTATTGTTTTAAATATCTTTTTTCTTTAAGCAACGTCCTCTAGGTTCATCTGCTTCATGAAGTGCAACTTCAGAATGAAGAAACTGAGCTGCTTCTGCCGAGTCTTGTACTTTGACGGCACTTCTTTTTAGCATTTCTGCTTCAAACTCTGTTAATATACTTTCTCTGACTCCCGTTTTTTTCCATTGAGATAAAGGTTTAGATCCTTTTAAAATAGTTCGTGCGAGTGATAACGCATCCAAAAGAGCCTGATTTGCTCCCTGTCCTTTAAAAGGGCTCATAGGATGAGCTGCATCTCCGATTAGCGTTGCTTTTTTTCCTTTTTCCAACAATTCAGAACTTAGTAATTCACGGTCATAAACAGGATAACCGGAAATTTGAGCGGTTAAAGTTGCTTCTAAAATTTGCGGAATAGGAGCGTGCCACTGTGTTCTTCGGCAGGCTTCTTCTTTAAGCGCCTGAGGTCCTAAAGCACTTAAGTGTTTAGCTTCATTTTCGGTCATCGGAAAGCTCAACTGCCACATTACTGAGTCTGAGGTATAAGGCATCATGTAGATTCGCTCATTGCCATTGGCAGTTTGAAATACGGTAGCCGAGTCTAGTAACTCACTATCAATATCTTGTATTGCACTCAAAGGGCATATTCCTAATATTACAATACAGCCAAGATAGCGTAAAGGCGATATGTTGTCAGTAATCAGTAATTTTCTAACTGCGCTTCGAATACCATCAGCTCCAACTATAAGATCTGCTTTGACAGTTTTTATTTCTCCATTTACCTGAAAATTGAGTTCGACTTTATCGTCAGTGTCTTTAAAATCAATTAGTTGGTGTCCCCATTGTACGGCATCATGTCCACCCAGTTGTTCGAGCAGTGCAAAACGCAGCAACTGTCTGGCGATATGTATATTGGTGCGTTTAGAAGATGGTTTTATATCAGTATCCATCCATTTTCTGATTCCCCATTCACCGATTATTTTTCCCTCAGTTGTATGAACAACATGTCTGGTCGATGTTACTCCGTCTAAAGCTAAAATCCCCAATCCTTCTATCGCTTTACTGGCTTGCTGCAAAGTAAGTCCGTAGCCTTGAGAGCGGGCATCAAAGTTGAGGTCACGTTCATAAATAGTAAAAGGAATACCGCGGTGTAAGCAAGCGGCAGCAAGAGCTGTTCCGCCGATACCGGCACCAATAATAGCAACATGCGGATAGTTTTCGTAATCTGGAATTGGAGGCGTATCAGAAGAAATTAATCCTGATCCTGAACATTTTAAGCAGGTATATAGAGGAGCTTTAGGACGAACCGGAGGAGTTCCTTCGCTTTTATTTTTCTCAAATTCATTTAAAGCGTTTTGATATTGAAGACGCACTTTTTTGCTTAGTCCCCGATTTATCTTACCGCGCCCCTGACATTCCAGGCAGATAGTCCACATGTTTTATTGGGATTTTTATTAAAAGGCTTATAGTATACCTTTTTGTTCATTTTTTGCAAAGTTACTTTAACTGAAACATTTAAACTATTACAATGTTATTTTATAATTTTTTAGAATGATTATATAAGACTATTGTGCTGTATTTCAGGTAATTTTATAAAACATTTAAAACTTAAAATTATGAACACAAATAATCAAACTCAGAAAAGTACCAATAAAGGTGCTGATCATCGTACCGATACAAGAAAACATCAATATAAAGATCATGATGAAGTTTTGACAAACGATGAAAATTACGATGCCGACACTAAGAAATTTAAAGGTGAAGATCCAGATTTCGATGATAAATTAAATAACGAAGAAAAAAAATAATTAATGAACGTCTCAAATTTATATTTGAGACGTTTTTTTATAACTGCATTTCCCGCCTTCTTCAAACAAAGATTTGTTTAAAAGTATGATGGTAAAATATAGAAACAGTTAAAAGATTATTTAAACTGCTGAATATTTAGATTTTGTACTTTAATTAGTATTGAATTAAAATCAATAAATGCTGTTTGAAATAAATTTTATCTAATAAAATCATAAATTTTCATCAATATAAAGATAAAAATGATTTACTTTTGCGATCAAACATTATAACAAGCATTGAAAAGGTTATTTACCATATTACTTTCGGTTTTAATTTTATCGCCATCATTTGGCAGCTTGTTTATTTATGCTTCTTTCAAAATAAACCAGAAAGAAATTGCTAAAAACATCTGCGTACAGCGAAAAGTTGCTTTTAACAGTTGTAATGGTCGATGTGAACTTCAAAAAAGCATCAAAAAATATTCTGAAAACGAACGAAAAATGCAAGACCGCCTAAAAGATAAATTAGAGCTTGTGTATGTTCAAAATACTACTGCTATCGAAGTAAATGATATTTTGGCAGCAGAATCAAAAGATAATACTTCTATTTTGTTTGAAAAGAAACCAATCGGGGCTTCTAATCATACTTTTCATCCTCCTCTCTGTTTCGCATAGATCAAATTTTGGTTTCAATTTAATGTAGGTTTGTTAGTTCATTGGTATGATAATCAGTGATTATTAACAATACAAATAAGCGCGGTCATTTTATGCTTATTTCAAGGATTTTTCAAATGAATAATTTGCATTCATTTGAGTATTACTACTGCATTTACTTTTCGATACTGATTTTAATGATCTCTTTTTACTGACTGAATAATTTATTTTTTCAGTTATCTCATTCCTTGTCTAGTCTAATTTAACGGCACTTTAGCTTGTTTTTGATTTTCTAAATCAAATGGCATTATGCTATGTTTTTAAACCGTTTATATAACACTCATTAATAATGAAATTTTTTAATTTTCTTGTAATCGCATTGTTTTTAGCGATTACTTCCTGTACGATTGATAAAACAGATTACGAAGCCGAGTTAGGTTCTGAAGTTCCTGAATATTATGAATTTAAAGAAGCAGCTTCTTTTACCAGCGGTAATTATAAAATAAGTATTGAAGCATTAAACGGTGCTTTCTACAAAGGGTATAATGAAATTCATTTAAAAATTCTGAATATGCAGACCAGCCAAAACATAAGCACATCAGAAGTAACATTTTTGCCTGTCATGAGTAATCCTGACGGAAACACATCTTCATGTCCGCATTTATATAATTTGAAATATGATGCAGTAAATAAATACTATGCAGGATATTCGGTTTTTACAAGCGAGAGCGCAACAATGGCAAGCTGGAAGTTGTATGTTAGTTTTACTTCTGATAATCAAGTGTATAAAGTTGATAAAGATGTTGCTGTAGAAAAACAAAGCAATAAAAACCTGAATATGACTTCCTTTAAAGGAAATGATGGAGAACAATATTTTATTGCATTGGTTTCTCCTCAAAAGCCTACAGTGGCAGAAAATCCGCTAACTGCCGGAATCTATAAATATAATAAACCGTCTAATTCCGCTGGAAATTTTCCAGATCCATCGCAATTTTCTTATTCAGAAGTAAATGGTTTTACATTGAAATTAGATCCAAGAATGCCCGAACCTTCTATGGGAAATCATTCTTCGCCAAATAATAAAGATTTGACACAGCAAAATGATGGTCTGTATCATGGAGTTGTGAATTATACGATGACAGGAAACTGGACTTTAAACTTAATTATGATGAATCAGAATGGTTTGATCCTAAAAGGAACAGTTGTTCCTACAGATTTTACTCCTGGCGTAGAAGGTGTAAAAAGTGAACTTTATATAGATACATTATTTTAAAAACATGAAATATACAGTAATAATGTTAGCTTTTTTTGGAATCGCTGCAACTGCCCAAAATAATCATACACACCACGACAGCATAAAAAACCTGGAAGAAGTAACCGTAAAAGGAGCGGCGAAAAAGAAAATTGAAACAGAGATGAAAATGGCCGTTTCTGTCGATGAGTTTTTATCATCTTCTGATAATATAAGTTTCATAAAAAGAGGGGCTTATGCATGGGAACCTTTGTTAAATAATATGAGCACGGAACGTTCTACCGTTACGATTGACGGAATGCACGTTTTTGGTGCGTGTACCGACAAAATGGATCCTATTACCTCTTATGTAGAAAGTAATAATCTCGCTGCTATTGATATAAAGTCGGGGCAGGAAGGAAATCTGCACGGAGCAACAGTTGCCGGAAGCATTGACCTTAAAAGGAAAAGTACAGCATTTAGCAGTAAAAGAAAATGGGGCGGAGCTTACCAAAGCGGTTTTGAGTTTAATAATAAACAGTTTTTTAATCTCGGAAATGTTTCTTATTCAAGTAATAAATTCGCAGCCGACGGAAGTATTTCTTATCGAACTGCTGAGAATTATTCTGACGGAAATAACGATGAAGTGAAACATTCACAATATAAAAAATTCAACACTTCACTGGGTTTAGCTTATAAAACAAGCGATTTATCATCGGTAAGAGTAGATGCTATTTTTGATATGGCAAAAGATGTTGGTTATCCCGCACTGCCAATGGATTTGTCACTTTCGCGCGCCCTCATAACATCTGCTTCTTACAAACAATTATTTGAAGAAGGATTGGTGAGAGTTATAGATACTAAATTGTACTTCAATGCAATAGAACATTATATGGACGATACTACACGTCCAGAAAATCTGGTTCATATGGATATGCCGGGCTGGAGTACAACTTACGGATTAGTTTCTAAAGCAAACCTGAAAAAGAATAGTTACTCTTCTGAAATACAGCTTAATGCTTACGATAATTTATCTATTGCAGAAATGCGCATGTATCCGCAGGACCGAAGTAAAAGAACCATGTTTGCCTACAGCTGGCCGTGGGTCACTACCCGTTACGCCGGACTTTCTATGAATAATTCATGGGATATTTCAGAGAAAAGTCAGGTGAATTTGGGAGGTTCTCTGGGAGTAAATTACAATTATTCCAAATATGTAGAATTCAACTGGATTTTTCATCCGGGAGCACCACAGGAAAAAACTCGTTTTTTGCCAAGTCTTAATGCTGGTTATCAGCTTAATGTTGATCATTTTAATTTCTCAGTCGGAACAGGTTACGGCCACAGAGCGCCTTCTGTTTCTGAAGGTTACGGCTATTACATTTACAATAGTTTTGACCGTTATGATTATATCGGAAATCCAAATTTGAAAAACGAAATTTCGTATGAAGGTAACGCAAGTGCTGGTTTTAAAAACGAAAGATTCAGCCTTCAGGGAAAAGTGAATTATTTCTACATTCAAAATTACATTATCGGCAGGATTTTAAGTATGGGAAGTCCGATGAATTACCAATCGGTTGGAGTAAAAGGATATACGTCATTAGACAATGCGGCGCTTTTTAATATGTCATTGAATACGAGTTATGATATTTTAGAACATCTGCATTGGAAAGGTACGCTTACTTATGCCAGAGGAACAGATAACAATGGCGAAAACCTGCCATTTATTCGTCCGTTGAGCTACCAGACTTCGCTTCATTTTATGCATAAAAATTTTGGAATCCAGACTTCTGTTAACGGTGATTTTGCTCAAATTAATTACAGCCCCGAATATGGCGAAGATCAAACTCCTGCTTACACAATTTGGAATCTTTCTGCCAATTACACTTTCCAAATCAATAAAGTAAAAAGCGTTGTACAGATTGGTGCAGAAAATTTATTAAATGAATATTACAGTACCTATGCCGACTGGGGAAATATTCCAAGAATGGGACGTAACATTTTCACGTCTTTAAAATTTAGTTTCTAAAATAATGAAAAAAGTTTTTAGTATTACAATGACAATTCTATTCCTGCTGGTTTCTTTTCAGCAGGCATTGATTATTGTACACTTTAAACTCAACCAGCAAAAGATAGAACAGGAATTTTGTGAAAATAAAGCGAAACCCGAACTGCAGTGTCATGGCAAATGTCATTTGAAAAAAGAATTGCAAAAATCTGAAAAGAAGAGTGATTTAGAAAACAGCATCAGCAAGAAGATTGACCTTGTTCTGATTTCTAATATTGACTTTAGAATAGAAAATTTTAAAGCCATAAATTCAAATAGAATATTGATTTATAAAGATTTAAAGCTATTGGCTCTATATCTTGAAATTTTTGTACCGCCGCCTATCTGCTGATTAATTCCCTCAATTAAAAAATAATTTAAACACATAGAAACATAGCTTTTACTGCTGTTAAAAGGCGTTTCACTTGCATTAATGCACAAAGCTATGTGTAAATGATTTGTCATTTATTTTAATCTTTATCAAATTAAATAAAATCTATGTGTTGAAAATAATTACCCAACAGGTTAAACAGTAAATACAATTATTTAAATCAATAAAAATGCAAAATTTAAAAAAATACCTTTTATTATCAGTTGCCGCTTTGGCATTTGTATCATGTTCAAGCGATGATGACAATCCTGCAGCAAACAATGTAACTTTAGAATTCAATAATACTTTTAAAAACAATACAATTGTTCTTGGAGATGCGGCATCAGTTGCTGCAACTTCAAATACTTCGGCTGCGGGACAAGTGCATCATTTCTCAGAATTGAAATATGTAATCAGCAATATCCGTCTTATTAAAGATAATGGCACTGAAGTTCCTTACAATGTGAACGATTTAGATAAAGGAGCAACAGTTATTGATCAGTCAAAAACGGCTTCACTTAGTTACGTTTTGAGTAATATTCCTTCTGCATCTTATAAACAGATTAAATTTGGTTTAGGTATTAAACAAGAACAAAACACTTTGGATCAGGTGAGATTTCCTAATTTCTATGCAGCAGCTGGCGCCAATGATACTGCTATGATGTGGGAATGGGGAAGTGGTTACCGTTTTACAAAAGTAGAAGGCTTTTATGATACCGATAATAAAGCCATGTCCATTCATACCGGAAGTACTGTTGAAGGAACAGCAGGAAGTTATACACAAGGTGTAAACGCATACCGAGATATTACTTTAAATCTGACTGCAAATGCAGTGGTAGGAAGTAAAGCTCCAAAAATCAAAATAAAAGCGGATTTTGACAAATTGTTGAGCGGAAAAATCAATACAATTACTTTATCAACCGGAACAGGAATGGGCGACAATGCAACTCCAAACGTGCACACGGCTGCTCAGATGGTAAAATTTGTTGACAATCTGGGAGGAAATGGCTTAAGCGATATTAGCGGCATGTTTTCTGTAACTAGTGTAGAAAACTAAAATGTATTATAGAACCGTCTGAATTTTAAACATTTAGACGGTTCTTTTTAATGTTCATTAATCATGAAAAAAATAATTGGTTTTGGAATACTACTCTTATTGCTAACATCCTGCAGTAATGATGATTCTGATATGATTTCTATTGATAATCCTGAGATTTCACTAAATATTCCGACAGGTTTTCCAGAAATAAACAGCTTCGTAAGTTTAAACAAACCTACAAAATATGGCGTAGAATTAGGTCAAAAGCTTTTTAGTGAGAAAAGATTTAGTGCAGATAATACGATTTCTTGTTCCAGCTGTCATATTCAGGAAAATGCATTTGCAGACCATAATCCGCAAGCTGTAGGAATTGAGGGAAGAGTTGGACTTAGAAATACACCATCGATTCAGAATCTGATGTTTATGAAATTTTACAATTGGGACGGAAGTAAACTCCAGCTTGAAAATCAGCCCTTAGTTCCAATCATCACTCATGAAGAAATGGATTCTTCTATTTTGGAAGTTATTGGTAAAATTAAAAATGATTCCGATTATAAAGAACTGTTTTTAAAGGCATTTGGAGATGATAATATTACCCCAGACAGAATCTATAAAAGTATCGCGCAGTTTGAATATACATTAATTTCTGCCAATAGTAAATATGATAAAGTAAAGCGAAATGAAGGAGAAACTTTTACAGAAAGCGAAGCAAAAGGATATCAAACTTTTCAGCAAAAATGTGCGAGTTGTCACAGTACAGAATTGTTTACAGATCAGAGTTTTAGAAATATTGGTTTTCCTTTAAACACTAATTCTAACGAAGCAGGAAGAGGAAGAGTTACAGGAATTCCTTCTGATTTTATGAGTTTTCGTGTTCCAACGCTGCGAAATATCGAATATACTGCTCCTTATGGAAGTTTTGGCCAGTTTCCGACTTTAAAATCTGTATTGGATTATTTTGATAACGGCGTTTTAGAGGCTGATAATCTGGATCCGATTTTTAAAAATAATGGTGCAAAAATTCCTCTTACAGAAGAAGAAAAAAACAATCTGATTTCGTTTATGAAAACACTTAATGATCATGATTTTATAAGAAATTAGGAATTTTAAAATAGTAAAAGATACTTTATTTCATAAATGGACTAAATCCCTTTAGAATTTTAACCGGAGTGGCTATAACTTCTCTGCGAATATCGTCAAACCATTCAAATTCTTTAGTCACTTCAGCACAGCATTCGTTTTTTGAGTTGAAAAAACGGCTTTTAATATTGATGTTTTTGTCCATATGAAAATGCTTCATTTCAATAAAAAAATCTTCAGTAAACATTAGATTTTTATAACAGACCAATTCGCTGTTTCCTTCTTGTAATGCCAAATTCAGGGAATTGAGTTTTTGTTTTGAAAACCCTTTGTCAAACAAAAAATGATATAATATTTTTATGGTGTAGGAGAAATAAGCATTACTTTCCATCACCATTATATCATTTACATCTTCTCCTGTAACAGTATAATTTTTGCAGATCATTTTAATTTAAATTATGATTACTAAAAAGAGAGGTCAGCCTTATATAACTGACCTCATATCATTTTTTTAAAAGACTTAATGTGTTGAAAATGATTATTTAATTAATGAAAAGTTGTATTCGATTTTTACTTTATCAGCAATTTTTTTTCTAACCAGATTTGGTATTTCTATATCAAAATCTTCAGGTTTTACCTCAAAAGAACCATTGATATTGACTCCATTGGCAGCTTTAGAAACTTTTACTAAGAGCGTTACAGGTTTTGTTTTGCCGTGAATAGTAAGATCTCCTTTTAGGGTAAAATTTTTAGATGTATTAGTAATTTTAGAAACATCCAAATCGCTTATTTTACCTTTTAAAGTTGCTTTAGAAAACTTTTCAGACTCCATATAGTTCTCGTTAAAATGTTCTTCCATTAAGGCAGTCTTAAATCGGAAGCCTTTTATAAGAACCAAAGCAGCAAAATCTCCAGTTGACTGCTCTAAAATAGCAGATACACTTTTGTTTTCAGCCGAAACGTCTTCATAAGTAGGCATAGAAGCCTGAAATTTTATATTTCCTGTTTTTGTTATCAGTTTCTGCGCAGATCCATTTGTGGTAACAGTAATGATTAGTAATACTGCAAACAGATTAATAAATGACTTTTTCATAATGATTAATTTTCTTTAAGTCCGTCTGTATTCCATTTTACAATCACATCAATATTGGTCTGAGACATTCTTCCTGCTTGAGGCATAATACCCTGCTGTCCATTTTGAAGCTGAATACGAGCCAGCAGGCCAGAATTTTCTACTGCCGCTTTAACTTCAGCGTAAGTAGTTAAAGGTCTAAAACCAGCAGATCTTCCGCTTTGGTGGCAGCCAATACAGTTGGCATCAATTATTGATTTTACATTTTTAGTATAATTAACAACAGTTGGTTCTGTAGGCGTTTCTGTTCCTGGTGTTTCGGTGGTTGGCGGCGTTTCAATATCCTGATAAGTATCAGAATCACTGCAGCTGGCAAACACTGCCAATAAGATTGTTAGGGCTATTGCTTTTTTCATAATTTATTATTTATAGTTATTAAAATACTCTGTATAAGTTAAATCCAAAAAAGAAGTCTCCTTTGCCCCAGTCTCCAGATGCATTAGTAAGATATCCGCTTTCGCTCATAGATTGTGAATTGGTAAATATCAGCTGAAAAACGTGGCCGCCGGTTTCTACATCCAAACCAACAGATAGGGGATTTTTGTAAAAATCTGGTTTATCAAAATTGTGCACGTATTCTAAATTGAGAGATAATCTTTTAGTGATTTTATAACGTCCGCCTCCTCCAAAAGAAAACTGATTGTCGTTTTCTAAATCAGGATTGTAAAGATTTCTATGTACAAACGACGGCACTAATTCAAAAGATAATTTGTCGCTAAATTTTCTGGATATCAACAGCTGCTGTACGTAGGTCATGCGATGTTTAAATTCCAGACCTGGATATTGTTCTTTTTCTAAGAATGTATTAATATCGGCAACAGTATGCCCCACAATGTCTACAGGAAAATGATCGTCTTGTCTTGTCATTCTGTATTTTACTCCGGTTTCGTACATCTTATTTAGCGTATGTCTCGAAAGGCTTACAGACAGCCAATCTGTAACTCCGTAAATACCTCCAAGTTTTGTAGTTGCATTATCAAGACCAAAAAAGCTGTCAAAACCGTCTTTTACAGTACCAAAACGATGAGAGACTACAAAATAGAATTCTTTTTTTGCAGGCATTTTTGTGGTCTGTAAGGTTACCAGCTGTAAGGCTTTAAAGGTGGCAGTAGAATAATTTTGTTCTACCTGAGTAGAATCAAGACTGTTTAGTAAATCGTCTTGCGAATATGCTATCGTAGCCAAAAAAAGGCAGATTGGGACTAGGAATTTTTTCATAAATGGATTAATTATTTTGTTTATTAATGGTGCATTGGTCTAATTTAATTTCCTGAAACAGTTCATCATAACCAATACATTTACCCTTAACAACTGTGTTATTATTTAAAAGTTTTTGTGTTATTTTTTGAGTAAAAAGGCAGAAAACAGAATTCTCAAGTACGATAACAGAGTCGGTTTCCTTTGTTACCAAGCCTTTTAATTCAATAGTTTTATTGAGATACAATGAATTTGCTTTTTCAGGATTTGAGCTGTAATCTTCAATTAATTTGGCTGCCGTTATACTGAAATCAGGCATTTCGGTTTCTATGTTACGAGCTTCCTTAAAGAGAAAACCGTAATAAAAATAAATGCCTCCAGAAACAGCTATCAGCAAGGCAGCAACTACAATTGCTATTTTTTTTCGTTTCATTTTTCTATTTTTTTTGAGGGGGTTCAATAGTAAAACAGCCTTGATAAAGATTACCCTACCAAAGAATAGCTGTTTTTTGAAAAAAAAATAAAAAAGGAAAACTTGAGATTGTTATCTTATTTAGATAGAGAGTATTAGAATGAAATTCTAAAACTCAAATTTGGAGTTCTCTGCAGCGAAAAAGTTTCTACTTCTTCAATAGAATTCGTCAGCGAACTTATTCTGTAATATTCGCTGATTTCATTTTTTCTATTTAAAATGTTTAAAATAGATATTCCTAATTTGTACTGGATTCCATTTGCAGTTTCCCATTTATAAGTAGAGGAAAGATTAACCTGCGAAAAAATATGCAAATTGGTGTTATTAGGTTCATTGTAAACCAATACAGGATCTGAAAGATCAATTCTTGAAAGATCTGGAGAGGTTTTTGGTCTTCCTGATGACCATTTTGTTCCTAAAGCAATTTTAAAATTTCTTTTCTCGTAAATTACAGCCCATGAAAAAGTATGCGTTAACTCAAAATTGTTCGGAAAACTTGAGAATTCGTAATTAGAAAAATGATAATTATTATTGTTATAGGTATAACTCAACCAGGTCAGAAAGTGGTTCATTTTTTTTTGAACGAGAATTTCTGTTCCTAAAACCTCATAATCTCCCGTTGTTCTAATAAATTCTAATTGGTTTTGAAAACCCTGGCTGGAGGTTGTAATTCCGTTTACTTTTTTATAAAAATTTTCTATATCCAAGAGCCAGTCGTTCTTTTTATAGAATAAACTTAAAGAGATCTGCCTGCTTCTTTGAATAGGAATTGAAGTATTATTGGAGACAATCCAGCGTCTTTTTTCAATTCCAAAATAATCTTTTTGTAAATCAATTATCTGCTGTGAATTTTGGCTTTTTAGTTCACCCAGCAATTCTAAATTTAGATTTTTGTTAATGCCGTAATCCAATTGTAATCGGGGTTCGAGGATATACTTTTTAAACTTTTCAATATAATTAAGGCGTGTTCCTGCTTTAAAATATATTCTATTAAGCGTGTCATTATATTTCCCTTCAAAAATTAAGGCATGGGTTTTCAGGACATCTTTAACCTTACGGTAAAAATCAGGATTGGTTACCTGTTCCAGGTTTGTAATACCAATTTCATTAAACTGATAGCCATTTCGTAAACTAAATCTAGAGTTAATATTATGAAAATTCTCTATATTGATTCCATTACTGTTGACGGTATTTTCCTGAATAACAACTTGATTTCCAATTGCAGTTGTCTGGTTAGCCAAAAGTTCATAAGAAGAGTTGCTTACATTTACTTTAGTTGTATTATGATTGTTCCAGTTTCTCTTCCAAGTCAAATTTCCTCCATAATTCTGCTGGCGCAGTATATTATTTTCTGATTTTTTTATATCGTAAACTGTGGCACTCTGAAAAACTTCAAGATTGTCTTTTATTGTTATTAAATCTAAAATGATCTGATCTTTGCTTCCTATTTTTAGAGCATATTTGAGAGTCGCGTCATAGAAACCAAATTTTTTATCACTTTTATAATCTACATTTTGGTTTTGCGAAAAATCTGTAATTGTTGTGTTTTGAAAAACTTTATTAAAATATTCTTTATAAGTTGGTGTTTCTACAAAATCAGTAATAGATTTTCGCGCTGAAATTTCAATAAAACTCTTCTTCGAAAGATTGTATTTAGTATAAATATCAGCATTAATCATATTTATTCCTGCACTAAAATTGTTTTTTTCTACCGTTTCCGGATTCGACGAAATATCGACCACACTGGATACACTTTCGCCAAAAAAAGCAGAACTTCCGTTTTTATAAATAGAAATGGTGTGTGCCAAATTTGGATTAAATACAGATATTAAACCAAAAAAATGTCCTGTTTGGTACATTCTTATTCCGTTCCATAAAAACAAATTCTGGTCGTGTGTACCGCCGCGCACATTGATGCTGGAAACACTTTCGTCGATGCTGTTGACTCCGGGAATCTGCTGCATCGCCTGCAGAGCGTCTGGCTCAATCAGTCCGGGTAAAATTCCAAATTTCTTAGGTTTAATTTCAAATGCTCCGTCTGTATTTTTAGAAATTCCCGAAGCCAGAATAGCATTGGCTTTAATTTCTTTTAATTCGGTAACTTCTGGTTCTAACAGTATTTGCGTACAATTCTTAGAATCTTGACTGCCAGCGGTTATTTTTTTGGTTACAAATCCCACATGACTTATAAATAGTATATTTTTGGTTTCTTTCTTAAACTCAAAATAACCATTAAAATCGGTTGTAATCTGGATTTTGTTATTTAAAACGATATTGGCATCTTCAATAGGTTTTTTATCAGCAGAAGAAAAAACGTAGCCGCAGATTGTTTGAGATTCATCTTTGTTTTTATAAATATTGATGAATTGATTGCCTAAATTTTCAAAAGACAAATTGGTTTTTTGTGTGAGGTATCGCAATTTTTGATCTAAAGAAAAGGACCTCTTTGGAGGAATCAATTCAAGTCCCGCAATATCCTCCTGAAGATAGTTGAAACTTACCTGATGCTGCTGTTCAATATCATGTATGATTTTACTAAAAGGCATAGCTTTTCCTTTGTCCTGAGCAAAAATACTCAGGACATAGAAAAATGTAAAAAACAAAAAATGAAATTGTTTGGGGAGCAACATTTATTTTTCGTCAATAATTATTTTATTTTTTGAAACTTTTTGGATTCTTAAATTATAGGTTGTACTAATAATCTGCAGAGCAGTATCGAGATTTTCTGCAGGCAGTTTTCCTGTAAATAAAGAAGTAGTGTTTTTTGCGTTTAATTCGATCTCTATATTATATTGTCTCTCTATTTCATCTAATATGGTTTTGATGTTATCCTTAAAAAAACAAATTTGATTCTCCATCCATTCCGGTTTCAAGGAAGTTATGGTCATTTTTAGTTGTTTTCCGTTTTCAAAACTAATGCCTTGTCCTCGAGTTAAAAGGATTTGATTGTCGTTATAATTTACTTTCACGCGGCCTTCATAACATATTACATCAAATCTGTTTTTTCTGGATTTAACATTAAACTGAGTTCCTAAAACAGATACTTTTCCCAGATTAGTTTCTACTTCAAAACGTCTTCCTTTCGATACCCTGAAATAAGCTTCTCCTTTTAGTTCCAGATGTCTGTTGTCGTTCCAGTTCCACTTTTTATAATTTATTTCGGAACCTGAATTTAAGACTACTTCAGAATTGTCGGGTAAAGAAAAAGCCGTTTTCTCTCCAAAATCTGCTGTTTCCGTCTGTTGTGCTAATGTGTTATAAACAAAGGTAATTCCTAGCGCTAAAACAAAGACAGCAGCGATTCTAAGCAGCCAGTTTTTGTACAAAGGCACTACTTTTGGAGGCACTGCTTTTTTCTGTTTAAGAATGTTAGAAAGCATAGTATCTTCATCCAGATCATCTACTTCTAAATGATCCGTATAAAATTTTATTTTTTTGTATTTTTCGAAATCAGGACTTGCTTCAAATGCAGCTAATTCATCCTCTGATAAATCATTGTTAAGCCATTTGGCTAATAATTGATTTTTTTTCATTGTACTGGTATTATGTAATTAAAACAGGCAGAACTAAATTTACCCTACTTTTATAGATCAATTTCTTTGCGTAAGCTTAACAAAGCCAAATGAATGCGCTTTTCTACAGCTTTTACGCTAATGTTTAATTCCAACGCAATCTCGCTGTATTTTTTTCCATCAATTCGATGCATTAAAAAGGCGGTACGCTGTTTCTCATTTAATTTTTCGATGGCTTTCAAAAGTTTGGACTGAAATTGTTTTTCCTCCAAAATATATTCTGGGTTTTCGTTGGTTTTGTCTAAACCGCTAAAGTTTTGCTCATATCTCAAAACGACTTTCTGATGTGCAATTTCGTTAAGACTGTTGTTATTTGCAATGGTATACAGATATGATTTTGCCTTTTCTAACGGAACGGATGAACAGTTCTGCCAAAGTTTTAAAAAAGCTTCCTGTGCAGCATCTTCAGCCTTTTGTGTATCGCCAAATTTGTAAAAAAGAAAATTGCGGAGTGCTTTTATATGCGTTTTAAAAAATGATGAAAAAATTATCTCATCACAAGTGTTTGATTTGGGGTTATTTGGCATTTATATTTGCAATTTGTAAAATGCAAAAGTATTTGTTTTTAGTTTAAGTAGGGTAAAAGTACTGCCGATTGTTTTATAGTAAGATGCAATGCTGTTTTTTTATTTGTTAATCAGGAAAAAGAAGAAACCAAAAGGCCTGATGCCGAATTTATTAAAAAGCGATTTCTTTAAATTTTATTACCTTTGTAAAAATGTAAATATGCTGTCTTTAAAAAAATATTTTTCAATACTACTTTTTTTGTTTTTGCTGTCTTGTCAAAACGAAACAGAGGAGCAGAATTCTAATGCAGAGGGTACAGTTACAAAGGTTTCTCCTCTAACTTCTTATTTGCAAAGGGTAGCGATGGTCCCGACAGTTCAGGATAATATAATCGATAATTCGAGTTATTGCACCATAAAATTTCCTTACACCGTTACGGTTAACAATGAAAATATTACTCTTAATACTGCTGCAGATTACCAAAAGGTTTTAAATAATATTAATGCCAGTACAACAGATGATGATGATGTAAAGATAGATTTTCCGGTAACAATGGTGTACTATAATTACATCGAAAAATTTATTCCCAATCAATCTGATTTTAATACTTTGATTGATTATTGGAATCTGTATCCTGATCTTTTATCCAAAATTAACGGATTAAATATTAATTATCCTATAACTATAAATAGTTACAACAGTTCAAATCAGATCGCGAGTTCTGTTTCTATTACCAGCGATCAGACATTTTTTAATTTTATAAAAAACTTAAACGATAGTGAATATATTTCTTTAAGGTATCCAATTACGATAAGAGATTATAATTCTCAAACTAAATCTATCGCAAGCAATCTGGATTTTGAAAACGCCATAAAATATGCTATTGATTACTGTCCGGAAAACAATACGGCATCACTTCAATTTGCAGAAACAATAACTAAAGGTTCCTGGACAATTCCTTATTTTTTTGATGATTCAGAAAAAACTTCTTCTTACAGTGGTTATTCATTTGTTTTTAAAAGTGATAAATCTGTAGTCGCTGCAAAAGCAGGGATTTCAGAAACAGGTCAATGGGACAATACTTCGTATTATGGTGTTCAAGAATTAAAAATAAAATTTAATTCAGAATTATTAAGTAAATTGAATAACAATAATTGGAAGTTATTTGAATTTAATAATTCGCAGATACGATTACGAAATGTTGGTAATGGTACGGATTATCTTTATTTTGAAAAAAAATAAATCCCAAAAGATCTCTTTTTAAAATTACTTTGCAGCCAGTCTTAAAATGATTTTTTCTAAATAGTTTTTCCCAAAATCTTTAAAGTTGTTATTAATCAGTTTTTTACTAAAAATAAGCTTGGGTAAATCCATAATTTATAATTGGTGGTTCATTTAAATAGCGTTATCTTTCGCCCTAGAAAATTTGTAAAATAATAGTGGCAGTGCGATCAGACAGGAGAGAGTTTAAATATCCATTTTTGAGAATGGGAGGAGAAATGGGGAGACTCATTAATGAATTTAACTGGATCGGCACTTCTTTAGGAACTATAGAATTCTGGCCGGAAAGCCTGCGTACTTCGCTTAGCATTATGCTCAGTTCCAATGTTCCCATGTTTCTTGTATGGGGAACAGAACAGTCTTTTTTTTACAATGATTCCTTTCGCCCTTTCTTACACCGTTTGAATAACCATCCTGAAACTTTAGGAAATTCTGCTAAAGAAATATTAGTAGACGAATGGCAGGCTGTAACTTCTGCACTGGAGAATATAGTAAAAAACGGCAGTTCTAAATCTGAAGATAATATCATTGCTTCCCTTAGTCGGAACAATACATTTCAAGAAGTTTATTTAACATTAAGCTACAGTATCTTATTTGGAGCAGATGATGCTGTCAATGGAGTTTTTGTAACCTGTATTGAAAACTCAACCAGTATTCCCGCCGTAATTAAATCCAGCAGTGTAAGATCACAGCTCAATAGTGTTTTAATGCAGTCAAATGCCGGGATTGCTCAGGCTGATATTCAGGGACGTATGGTGGAAGTCAACGAGCGTTACTGTCAAATGCTGGGGTATACGCGTGAGGAGATACTAAAAATGAATTTAGGAGAACTCACACATCCTGATGATTTAGAGCGTAATATGATTTTGCTTGAAGATTGTATTGTCAATGGAAATGATTTTCTAATGACCAAACGCTACATACGACGCGATGGTCAGGAAATTTGGGTAAACAACAGTATTTCTCTTGTAATAGATTCAGATGGAGAAAAATATTTGACTGCGATTGCCATTGATATTACTGCCGAAAAGGAAAGAGAAAATAAACTTTCTGCCAGTGAAGCTCGTTTTAGAACACTTGTTGCAAAAGCACCCGTTGGGACAGCACTATTTCGCGGTAAGGAATTTTATGTGGATCTTGCCAATGATGTAATGCTTGAATATTGGGGTAAAAACAGTGAAATTATTGGGAATAAAGTTATCAATGTAATTGCAGATGCAGTATATAAAGATTTTTTTGAACGTTTACAGGAAGTTTACAAAACAGGTTTAGTTTATAAAAACACAGGTACTTTACTCATAGCCCCAAAAACTTTAAATGAGCAATATTTTGATTATTCCTTAACTCCCTTATTTAATGAAGATGGCAGTGTTTACGGAATTTTGCACATGTGTTCTGATGTCACGCTTACTGTAAAGGCGCAAAAACAAATTGCAGCCAGTCATAAAGAATTGGCTATGATTTTTGAACAATCACCCGTAGGAATTGCTACAATAAATATTGACGAAGATCTGGTTTTTCAGAGTGCCAATGAATTTTATTGTCAATTAGTAGGGCGTCAGCGTGAAGAAATAGTGGGTAAACCTTTGCTTGAAGCTTTGCCAGAGTTGCGAGGTCAGGGTTTTGATGATTTATTGCGAACTGTAATAAATACAGGAAATCCGTTTATTGCTAAAGAAGTTGAAGTCGAATTACTGCGAAGCGGTAAACTTGAATATATTTATGTAGATCTGGTTTACCAGATTAACCTCAACTCAAGCGGTTTTGCCAGCAGTATTTTGGTTGTAGCGACAGATGTAACAAGTCAGGTTCTTATTCGTCGTGAAGTAGAAGAAAGTGAAACCAAACTGCAAAATCTGATTGCCGCCGCACCTGCCGGAATAGGATTATTTGTTGGACGCGACCTTATTATCGAATATCCAAATCAAACTTTTATTGATATCGTAGGCAAAGGACCAGATATTAAAGGTCTTCCGCTGCGAGAAGTGATGCCGGAGCTAATAACAGAAGGACAGGCTTACCTAAAAATACTCGATGATATTTTTACAACCGGAGTACCATTTATTTCGCCTGGTTCTCTGGTAAAAATTAACCAGAATGGAGTCTTAAACGATAATTATTATAATATTTCTTATACACCGCTTAAAAATAAAGCTGGTGAAATTTATGCTATTCTTGACATCGCCATTGATGTTACAACACATGTACAGGCGCAGAAGGAAAAAGAAGAAAGTGAAGCACATTTGCAGTTATTGCGAGATACAGTGCCGGCTATGATTTTTTATCTGGATGAAGAAATGCGTTACTGCTCGTACAACTCTGTTTTTATGGAATGGTTTGCGGTTGGAGAAAAAGATGCAATAGGAAAAACAGTTCGGGAATTTTTAGGAGAAGCAGCGTATGAGAAAACACTTCCTCATCTTGTAGCTGCATATGGAGGAGAGCAGGAGAAGTACGAAATGTTTGCACCTTCGAGAATGGGAATAACCCGATGGCTGAGTATCGTATATACACCACATAAAAACAGCAGCGGAAAAGTTATTGGTCTTATTGTACATGCTACAGACATAACTCAGAGTAAAATAACAGAAATTGCACTTCGCGAAAGCGAATCTAAATTACGATCAGTACTTGATGCTGCTCCTGTAGCGATTAGTTTATTCCTTGGCGAAGACTTAGTTATAGAGAATCCAAATCAGCTTTTTATTGAAAATGTTAGTAAAGGAGATGCAATTGAGGGACTTTTACTGAAAGAGGTTTTAGAAGGAGGAGATTCTAATGAATTTATACAAACAGTCCAAAATGTTTATCGTACTGCCGAAAGTTTTAGTGTAAATGGTATTCCGGGTGTTAATTCTATCGGAAAAGAACAGCGTTATCATAACATTAGCCTTACTCCTTTATTAGACGGAAACGGTACCGTATATGCTGTGCTTTATGTAAGTTCTGATGTAACTAAAGAAATTGTTTCAATTAAAAAAATAGAACAGGCAGAAGAAATACTTCGCGGTGCTGTAGAATTGGCAGAACTTGGAACCTGGTCTACAGAGATTGCAACGGGAGCCACGACAGTATCAAAACGTCATGCCGAAATATTTGGATTGAAAAGTACCAATATGTCTTTAGAAGAAGCACGATCGGTAATTAAAGATTCAGATCATCAGAGAGTCAAAGCCGCTTTTACAGCTGCACAGCAAAAAGGATCAGATGGAAAATATGAATCGGAATATAAAATTGTTAACGGAATAACAGGAGAGGAAAGAATTATACATTCTATAGGTCAGACTTATTTTGATGTAGATGGAAAACCTCTTGTGATCAGCGGAACAGCAAAAGACATCACCATTCAGAGGGAAATGCAGCTGGCGCTGGAAACGGAGGTAAAACTAAGAACAAAGGAGCTGGCGAGTGTGCTGGAAAAATTGCAAAGTTCTAATCAGGAACTGGAACAATCCAATCATGCACTTAAACATTCGAATGAAGAACTTGCACAGTTTGCTTATGTAGCCAGCCACGATTTGCAGGAACCTTTACGTAAGATTCGTTTTTTTGCCGATATGCTTGAAAATGGACGTTCTACTTTGAGTCAGGAAGCTATAATTAAAAAAATAGGAACTTCTGCTGAGCGTATGCGTCAGCTTATAACAGATTTACTGACTTTCTCTCGTCTGGTTCAACCCGAAAAAAGTTATCAGCCTGTAGATTTGAATACAGTAGTTCAAAGTATATGGATTGATTTTGAATTAATGGTGCAGGAAAAAAATGCTTCCATTACTATTGACAATCTGCCTGTTATACAAGCAGTAGGTCTTCAAATGAATCAGCTTTTTTATAATCTGATCAGTAATTCGCTTAAATTCACAAAACCCGATATTCTTCCTCAAATAGTCATTACTTCAAATCTGGTATCTCATGAATTTGCTGCAGCTTTTACCAAATCTCCATTGACGTCTGCTAATTATTATCATATCATATTTAAGGACAATGGTATTGGATTTGAGAAAAATTATGAAAATCAGATTTTTGAAATATTCAAACGTCTTCACCCTCAAAATATTTATCCAGGCTCCGGAATTGGTCTTGCTTTATGCAGAAGGATTGTAATGAATCATCAGGGAATATTGTATGCAGTATCAGAACCTGGATTAGGAAGCACATTTCATATTTTTCTTCCAGATTTAGCGTCGGCAGGGAACTAGATTCGTATTGAAAATCCAGCGGCAGCAAATTTCTCAGAATTAGAATGCATAATACCGCTTCCGGCCGTTATATCTGCCTGAATGTTATTTGTGAGGAGAAACAACAATGATGCATCTGCACTATTTTGTGCGTGATGGTTAGAAAGTGAAGTTCCATAAGCCTCAATTACCAGTTTGATTTTTTTGGTTAAAGAATGATCTGCTGAAAGAGTATAAATATATTCGGGCTGAGATGTATCTGGAAGCCATCGGATGCCGCCGTTATAACCTAAATGTGTTTTTGATGAAAGCTCGTTTTGAGCAAGCATTCTTATTTCGGGACTGTATTTTTGTTCTTTATAAACAGGATCAGCCATCCACGGAATACTGATTCTTCCCAAAATCGCAAGGTCTGGAACAATTAGCCCTTTATGGTCTAAAAAGTGGTATTTTAATCCTAAAACTACCGGCTGAATTCCGGTTAAGGTATTTTGATCCTCATTGGTAATTTTAAGAGCATTTTCTGCTCGTACTTCTAAATTTTTTACAATTCCAAAACGGAGTACCATTTCAGGCACCTGAATTTTCTTTTCAGTATTGTCTTTTTCATAAGATATGCCACTTTCAATTTGAAAATGCTTCGATTTAACAGCTGACGGACTTTCCGTTTCGTTTGGGCGGTCGGTCTGAATCTGCTGTCCCGATACACAGTGAAAAGTCAGTAAGAAGAAAACGGAAATGGTGATTTTTTGTATAAAATTCATAAGTGCATTTATTTGAATATAAGGCTTTGTTACAAGGATAAGAGATGAGTAATAATCAAGTCTAAATTCGTAAAATAGAATCGTAATTAATTTATAATGCTGCTTTACTGATTTATAAAATTTCCATTTAATTACACAGCTTGAAACACGATAAACTATTTCTTTTATTTAAGTGAATAATTTTTAAATTATTGATAATTAATGATTTATTGTTATGTAGTGCTTTTCTATTATTTTTTTTTGTAATTTTAACCGTACAAACTTAATAGTGCTCAAATTCACTTTCACTGAATTAAATAATACAGCATCCATTTTTTTAAGTATTCATATTTTGGGAACTTCCTTTTCCTTTTAGTTTTCTCCTTAAATACTAAAAAATTCAAAAGATGCATAAGATTTAATTATAAAATTTACAATTACTAATATAAATGTTATGAAAAAGAATCTACTTATATTTTTGAGTGTATTGACCGTTTCAGCTTGTACTCAAAAGACAACGATCAAGGCTGAAAAAAACGACATTAAAGATACTGTTGTTACGGAGTTTAAACCTGCAGACATAAAAGAACAAATTCTCTATCAGCGCGGTGTAGAAGCTGCAATTTGGGGAATGCCTGCGGTTAATTTTCAATTAATGTATGATGCTTTTTCCAAAATAAATGGAAATTATAATCAAGTTGTCATCTGGCCGAAATTGCTAGATTGGAAAAATCAAACCTTAACGCCTAATCCCGATGTAATTTATTTAATGCCGTTTTTCAATACAGAAAAAACGGGACCTGTTGTTCTTGAAATTCCGCCGGCAGATACTGGTGTTTTCAACGGAAGTATTATGACCTATTGGCAAAATTCTATTCAGGATGTAGGTCCGGGTGGTGTTGATAAAGGAAAGGGAGGGAAATATCTTTTTATACCACCTGGTTATGATAAAAGTAAAATTCCATCAGGTTATATAGAATTACAATCGAATACGTATCGTGGTTATGCACTATTACGATCTGTATTAAAAAGCGGGAGTGATATTGATGTCGCCGCAGCTGTTGCCTATGCAAAACGCATAAAAGTCTACCCTTTAAGCGAAGTATCAAAAAAACCGACTACACAATTTGTCGATGCTAGTGAACAGGTATATGAATCAAACATTCCTTTTGATTTTACTTTTTACAAAATATTAAATGAAATAATTCAGGAAGAACCTTGGCTGGAAAGAGATAAAGCCATGATAGATATTTTAAAATCAATTGGTATCGAAAGAGGAAAACCTTTTAAAGAAGAGGAGAGAACCAAAGAAATACTGACAGCTGCCGCCAAAACTGCAAGATCCTGGCTGGACTCTAATCTTGAGGAGACCGCTCCCTTTTTTAAAGGAACGCATTGGGTTTTTCCAGTTACTGCCGAATTCGGAAAAAATATACAAGGAGACTATCTTATCGCAGACTCTTATCCTACAGGAAATAGAGGTCTTCTTTATACAGTGGGATTTTTTAGTGCCAAACATATTGGAGAATCTCAGTACTATCTTATGCAGATCGTAGACAAAGATGGCAATCCACTTGATGGAAATTCTTCTTATAAATTAAATGTACCAGCCAATGTTCCCGTAAAACAATACTGGTCGATGACGGTGTAAAATCGCGACACGCATACTTTTATACGCAATGCAAAGTGGGCAGGACGCTCGTCGCAAACACCTGGGCTTAAAACAAACAGCGATGGTTCTGTCGATCTTTATTTTGGCCCGACTGCACCTGACAGCGGCGAATCAAACTGGGTGCCGACAGATCCAAAAGGTAAGTTTGAAATTCTGGCTCGTTTTTACGGTCCAAAACCCAACTTATACGATCAGAGCTGGAAACTAAATGACGTAGAAAAAGTGAAATAAAGCAAAAAATAAAATTTTTAAGTATGAAAAAGAATCTAATTATGCTGCTTGTAGTATTTGTTTTCGCAGCCTGTAATCAAAGTAAAAATAAAGATATTGACACACAAAATGCAGTAATCAAAGATACTACTGCGCTAAATTCTTCAGATTCAGTGTCAACCGGACCAGATATTAACGTTAAGATTACCGAATCTTACGCACGACAAGTTGCCAGAGATGCTTATTTCTGGGCATGGCCGATGGAAAATATTTACAACCGCCGTCTCGCTTTTAAGCAGTCTCCAAAAGTTGGGTTAATGAATGGCGTACTGCCTTTTGCTCCATTAAATTCTTTGGCGATGCTTCACGATTATATAAAACCAGAACAGCGCTGGGTGGCCTGTCCTAATCAGGATGTGGTTTATGGCGCTGCAATTGCGGCACTGGATGAAACTCCCGTGGTCGTTCAGGTTCCGGATTTTGGTGATCGTTTCTGGGTGTATCAGGTAGTCGATTTACGAACAGATGCTTTTGCACAATTAGGAAAAATGTACGGCACTAAGCCCGGTTTTTATTTATTGACCGGACCTAACTGGAAAGGAGAAGTTCCTAAAGGAATTACAAAAACTTTCCGCAGCAAAACCGGAACTGCTTTTATTGTACCAAGAGTATTTCAGGACGATACTCCTGAAGATAAAGCAGCGATACAAAAAATAATTAATAACATTGATGTATATGCTTTGGATAAATATGATGGTAAAATGAAAAATCAGGATTGGAGTAAACTTCCTTCTCTGGCATCGCCTACAAAAGATGGCGGTACAGGCGAAACTAAATGGGTATTTCCTGATACTTTTTTTGATGAGCTTCCTGCAGTTTTAAAAGATGCACCGCCATTACCAGGAGAAGCAGCGAGATATGCACAAGTACTTGCGGTAATTGAAGCAGCTAAAAAAGATCCCGCACTAAAAAAAGCCATGATCGAAGAAGCTCATAAAGCAGATAAAGAATTAGTTGATCCGTTATTGCAGTTTCGTAATTGGGGAATACCGCTTGCAGACAATTGGTCGACTGCCAATAACTGCGCTGCTTTTGGAACCGATTATTTTACACGTACCGCCATTGCAAAGTCGAATATATTGGTAAACGTTGGTGCCGAAACAAAATATTATTATCAGGACCTTGATTCCAAAGGCGCAAGATTAAACGGAAGCAGCCAATATACTGTAACTTTTGCAAAAGATAAAATGCCGCCGGTAAAAGGTTTTTGGTCGCTTACTTTGTACGACGAACATCACTTTTTTTCTCCAAATCCAATCAAGCGTTATTCTGTCGGAACAAAAAATAAAGGTTTAAAATACAATGCCGACGGATCGCTTACGCTGTACGTGCAAAAATCTGAACCGCAGGGAGATAAAAAAGAAAACTGGCTGCCAAGTCCAAAAGGTATTTTCTGTCTGTATTTTAGATGTTACTGGCCGGAAGAAAAGACGATTAAAAATGAATGGACGCCGCCTGCAGTTCTTAAAACCAGCTAAACATTTCCTGCCATAATTTTGCTTTTTGAGTCTTATTCAAATAAAAAAACTATGGATAGATCATAAGGAAAATAAAAGCAAATAAATTTACCAGAAGAACCACTCCGTATACAATATTTGATTTTCCTTTACTTAATGACAGCATTACTGTAAATACTGATAAAGCTAACAAAACAATCGATTTTATATCTAGTCCAAGGATAATAGGCATGTCCATGATGATACAAATTGCGGCCACACTGGGAATGGTTAAACCAATACTGGCCAAAGCAGATCCTAAAGCTAAATTTATACTGGTCTGTAGTTTGTTTTTTCTTGCGGCAATAATTGCCGCAATTGCTTCTGGCAATAGGATAATAATTGCGATTACAACTCCAACCAAACTTTTAGGGAGACTGTAACTCACAATAATACTTTCAATTGTAGGAGAGAGTGTTTTGGCCAATAATACTACAATGCCTAAACTAACAAGAAGAAACACAAGACTGGTATAAAATGTTTTATTGTTGATTACGATAGGTTCTACTTCATCTTCATTTTCATCTTCTCCAACGGTTAGAAAATATTGTCGGTATCTGCGGGTCTGTGCAAAAAGAAAAGAAGCATAAATAACGATACATACAATAGAAGCAAAAACAAGCTGTGGAACTGAATAATAAGATCCTGAAACACTTTCTGTAAAAGTTGGAAATACCAGTGTAAATACTATAATTGAAACAAGCGAAACTAAACCAATCGTTACAGATGAAGCCGAAAAATTTTGTTCATAATGTTTTAAACCTCCAATTAACAGACACAATCCAATAATACCATTTAGAATAAGCATAGTTGCTGCATATACTGTATCTCTTGCAAGAGAAACTGCTTCCGGGCCATCTGACATCATTAATGATATGATTATCGAAACTTCAATTACTGTAATAGATATGGCCAAAATAATAGTTCCGTAAGGTTCTCCAACTCTTTCTGCGATTATTTCTGAATGATGCACTGCTGACATTACACTAAGAATAAGTAATATACTTGCTGTAATTTGAAAGATTGTACTGCCTTCTATTATACCGCTAAAGAAAAGAATCCAGGATAAGACAGGAATAATAGTGGTCCATTGTAGTAATTGTTTCATTTTTGTAATTTATAATTAATATTACGTCAAGATGCCAGCAAATACGGGCTTTTCTATTTTGTAAGATAGGGCTTTTTTACTGATTTTTTTTAAAAAAAATGTTAACTTGAAAAAGAAAGGTCAATTTAGAGTAAAAAATAACGGCTCAATTTTCAAATTATAAAGCCTTTCGGCTTGCATTAATGATTGAGCATAACTGTCGTAAAAGTGTAGGGAAGAGCCAAAGCTAGAATTAAAAAAATCCTATTTGTTCTGTTGAGGTAATGCTTAAAATAGAAACTTTAGAGAATAAAACTGCCTCCTGATGACTTTTGAGTAGTCAAGGATTTTATAATTATAAACCAGATTGAATAGGTGGTGACACTTCTAAAAATGAAGTCAATTTTTTTTAGGATTAATTTACAGTATTCATTGGAAGATAGACGTTGAATACAGCTCCTTTCTCATTACTTCCTTTAGCATCGATTTCTCCATTATGATTTTGGACAATTTTTTTGCACATAGCCAATCCTATTCCGGTGCCTTCAAACTCACTTTTTCCATGCAGTCTTTGGAAGATACTGAAGATTTTTTTTGTGTTTTCAGGCGTCATTCCTATTCCATTATCAGTAAATTGAATTTTATGATAAGATACACCTTCTTTTAAATTTGCAGACACGATTTCTTCTGGCGAAGCAGTGGTGCAGTTAATTTCAATTTTAGGTTTAACATCGGGGCGTGTAAATTTTAAGGCATTTCCGATCAGATTAAAAAACAGCTGCGACATCTGCAGCGGTATTCCTTTTATTATTGGCAGTGAATTCCATGTAATAACAGCTCCTTTTTTATCCATGAGCACATCGTAATCTTCCAGTGCAGTCTGTGCGATATTTTCAAGATTGACATCCTCAAAAACTTCTTTGTTCTTAGGTAAAGCCGAATAAGCGAGTACATCTCTAATAAGTTTACTCATCCTGACGGCAGCATTCTTTATCTTATCGATATAATTCCTTGATTTTTCGTCGAGATTGTCTTCTATTTTGCTTTCGAGCAGCTGGACAAATGTGCTGATCTTACGAAGAGGTTCTTGCAAATCATGTGAAGCAATATAGGCAAACTGTTCCAATTCTTGATTGGAATGTATCAATTGTAAATTGGTGTGTTCTAATTCCTCATTTGTAGCCGTTAATTCTTCTACAACAGCGGCGATCTCTTCTGTACGTTGCTGCACCTGATTTTCCAATTCCATCTGAACTTCAATCTGAATGGTAATATCTTGTGCAGTTCCGTTCATTCGAACTGGTCTGCCTTCAGGATCAAAGACCGTTTTTCCTTGTGCGTGCAAAATTCTTTTTTTTCCGGTTTTAGGATGAATAACAGTGTATATCTCATCATATAAACCACCAGACTCTGCACTGAGTCCCAGTGCTACTGCTCGTGCAATTCTTTCCTGATCTTCTTGCGACAGGATGGGTATTACTTCATTATAGTCTTGTTCTGCAGGGTCGTAACCAAACCATTCAATTAAGCGGTCAGAATAAGTCAATCCTTTTGTCGCTACATCAATACTCCATGTGCCCAGCTGTGCAAGTTCTACAGCACCTCTCAGGTTTAATTCAGCCTCCTCAAGTTTATTGCGGGCAATCACTTGATCTGTTGCATCAATCAAAGTAAACATAACTCCATAGATATTTCCAACTGCATCATAAAGAGGTTTATACGTGTAATCATAATAGCCAATACAAGGTGAACCATTTTTGATAAATCCGATTCGTTGTGCCGTATTTGAATAAACTTCTCCCGTATTTAAAACATGCAGGTATTCTTCAATCAGTTTAGTTTCGGACAATTCAGGAATACTATCTAATATTGGCATCCCGATAATCGAAATTTCTCTGCCAAAAATTTCAAGCATTTTTTCATTTGCTTCCCGCAGTATCATATTAGTTCCTATGTATACAAGCTTTGCCACAGGAGAATTATAAAATACTGTTCGTGCAAACTTTTCGCTTTCTTCGATTTTCAGTCTGTTAGTTACCTGAAGCGTGTTTTCTAAAACCCAGATTGCCACTTTTTTTACTTCGCCTGCACTATTTTTTAGAGGAGTATAGACAAAAGTAACATACACAGTTTCTTCTTTGCCGTGTCTGATCAATACCAGTTCAGCTTCATTTGCAGTATAAGGTTTACCTTCCTTGATAGCATTTTCCAACGCGCTTTCATAGTATTGGCGTACTTCTGCGAAAGCATTCCAATAAAAATTTCCCAATATGGCATGCCTTGGTTTTCCTGCCACGGCTATAAAACTATCGTTTACAATTTCTGCTGTAAGAGTTTCAGAATCTAAAACGCAAATGCCCACCGGAGCGTTCATAACTAATAAATAAAGTTCTTGTTCGTTTTCAATATTCATAATTATTTAATTAGGTAGGAGTGGTGAAGATTAGCAGGTTTTTTGATACTGCAAGATTGAGTAAGAAAATCAAAAGCAGCTGGTTTCAGCTTGTGAATAGTTTGGAATTCAAAATATCGAAAGAATAAATGTGAAAATTGTTTTATAGCCATTAAGCCAAATTAATAAATTATAATTGGTATTAATTACATAATAAGACATAATAATAAAAATTTTAATAAATATATAAACACCGGTTTATATGCGATTATTCTTTTTTATTTTCAAGCTCTATTTTGAATTTACCAAAGAAAGGATTGTCTGCCATTAACGAATGTCCAATTACCAGAATATAATTTCCCTTTTGATTGAGGCTGATGTTCAAATCCATTCCAAAAGGTCCGTCAGAAGTTTTATCGGGAAAAATAATTTGGTTGAAACGGATGTTTCCTTTGCCGTCAGTTGGGATAATCTTTGCTTTTAATTCGCCTGTATTTTCATTATTAAATTTAATGTATGTTTTAGAATGAATAGAATCTAAGTTACCTTCTGCTGTAAAAAGACCTTTTTCATTTTTGAAATTCATGACAATAGTATCGCCTGTTTGTTTGTTTTGTTTCTTTTCTATAATTTTTTTCTGTGCAGCAATAGTGTCCGTAACTTTAAGAGGAGCGATATTATTTTCTTTTTGCTGACATGAAAAAAAGAAAATTGTTAGTAAAAGTATTAAAGAATTTTTCATGATATTATTTTTAGCGAAGTGCCTCAAATTTAGTTCTTTGTTAAAGAGATTTGTTACATAATAGCATTTCAGATTTGTAGAATCTATATTATATTCCAATCTTCCAGAATAGCAGATCGCTGCTGTATTTTTTAATAAATTCTAAATTCAGAAATAATAAAAATCTTGATTTTACTTTAAAAACTTTTATATATTTTTACAATCTATGTATGAAATATTCCAAAAATATCTAGACGATAAAACCACGTTGACACAAGCAGAGTCTGATTATATACAATCTTTTGCTATTATTAAAAAACTGCGTAAAAAACAATATCTTCTTCAGGAAGGCGATATTTGGAAATACGATGCTTTTATAACAAAAGGCTGTCTGCGTACTTATTCTGTAGATGAAAAAGGGAGCGAGCATGTAAATAGTTTCAGCATTGAGAATTGGTGGACAGGCGATAGAGAAAGCCTGCTGTACCAACAGCCGTCTCGTTTTAATATTGATGCTGTCGAAGATAGTGAGCTCGTTTTGTTTACACATGATAATTTTGAATTGCTCTGCAAAGAGGTGCCGGCTTTTAATGCTATGGTAAATGCAATCTTGCAAAAGAGTTTTATTGCAGCACAAAACAGAATTCAGGCATCATTATCGTTTACTGCAGAAGAAAAATATCTGAATTTCATAAATAAATATCCGGGATTTGCTTTACGAATTCCGCAGACTATGATCGCGTCTTATCTTGGTATGACCCCGGAAACATTAAGTCGTATACGGAAACAAACCGCAAAAAAATAATAATATAAGGGAGCTTTTTAAGCTCCTTTTTTTATGGCATATTCAAAACACTTGATCTATATCAAGTTTTTACTTATTTCTAATCAATGTGCACGTTTGGCATTCGTCGCAACTTTGTAATGTTCAAAAGGGACAAATAGTTTAACACTAAAATTAGAAATCATGTCAAAAACAATTTTCATTACAGGTACAAGTACAGGCTTTGGTAAACTTACAGCAATAACATTAGCTAACGCAGGCCACTCTGTAATTGCAGGAATGCGCAATACAAAAGATAAAAATGAAGCAGCTGCAAAAGAATTAACCGCAATTGCCAATATAGAAGTAGTAGATATTGATGTAACAGATGATGCTTCTGTAGGTCAGGCTTTTGAAAAAGTCCTTGAAAAATACGGAAAAATTGATGTACTAATCAATAATGCAGCAGTAAGCGGTTTTGGTTTATTAGAAGGATATTCAATCGAACAAGTGAAGAGAATGTTTGATGTTAATGTATACAGCATTCTTCGTACGTATCAGGCTGTTCTTCCTTCTATGAGAAAAGAAAAAAACGGACTTATCATCAATATTACGACGGGAGCAAGCGGACACACACTTCCTTTTATGATTCCGTATATCGCTTCAAAATTGGTCGTAGAAAGTTTTACAGAGGGCTTGCAGGACGAACTAGCTGATTACGGAATTGAAAACGTAAGCATACAGCCAGGCGTTTATCCTACTGAAATGAATAATGGTTCTAAAGCAGGAATACATGCAGATAAGCAAGATATTATAGATCAATATGGAGATGCTGCAACAGAAAAATTTAATGCTTTAGGAGCTTCAATGTTTGGTAAAATGGCTCAGTTTGATATGAATCCGCAAACTATTGCAAACGGAATTTTAGAATTGGTTACTATGAAAAAAGGGGAGCGACCACTTCGTTTTCCACTTGATGCTATTGCTCAGGGAACTGATAAAGAATTTATAGAAGCACGTGCTGCAATTAAAGCAAAATGGTTAGCGGCTTACAGTAATTAATTTTTTGTCTAACAGCCATTTAAAACAATAAAATAATATTTATAAAATCATGAAAACAAATCATAAATCAAATCAAAAATTGCAGACTTCTGCCATAGCTTTACTAAATTTAGTTTTTTTCTTTTCGACCTCAGAAAAAACGGCTGCTCAAAACAACGCAGGAATTATCGGCGTAGACCATGTTGGAATTAATGTTCCCGATCTTAATAAAGGCATAACATTTTTTAGCGATGTACTTGGTTTTACGCCTGTAACACAGCTAGGTCCTATACCACTGGATGCAGGCTGGAAAGAAGCCAACCACATCAACAAGGGAACAGGAGCTGTAACCATAAAAATGATAAATGCAGGAACAGGCGCGAGCATCGAATTGTTTAGTTATGAAGATAATAAAGGCAGTCTTGTTCATCCTAATTCTGATGATATAGGAGCTTCGCATATTGCTTTTTATACAGCAGATATAAATGCGGCAGTAAAGTATTTAAAAGCTAAAGGTGTAAAAATATTGGGAGAACCTTTTCTGACTCCGTCTGGAGATACGGCTGGCGAATCGTGGGTTTATTTTGAAACACCTTGGGGATCTAAAATGGAACTTGTTTCTTATCCTAACGGAAAAGGATATGAAAAATCTAATCCGAAAACGGTATTATGGTCTCCAAAAAATCCTTCTGTTAAAAGAACAGCTGCAGATCTAGATTCTAAAAAAAATAATGAAATAGTAGAAAATCATCTTAAGATCTGGAATGAAAAAGATGAAACCAAAAGAAATGCTTTGCTGAATCAATTTTATGCAGCCGATGTTGAGATGGTCGATCGTCATTTTATTGCCGTAGGAAGTGATGAAATCAGTAAATTTATTGTAGAACTTCAGAAAAAAAATCCTGATTTCAGATTTTCAGCAAATTTGCTTGAAACCAATCATAATATAGTTCGTTTATACTGGCACTTTGGTTCAAAAGAGAAACCAGCTGTTGTTTCCGGAATGGATTTGTTTGTGATTGAAAATGGTAAAGTGCAGAAATTATATGTATTTGTCGATGAAAAAAAATAATTTTTGTTTGCAGTACAAGACAGATCAACAGCTGTAACATCTGAAGAATCATTTTTATTTAAGTAAAAAATAGTATAAATTATCTCTGTTAATCACAAATCAGGTAAGATTAACAGAGATTTTTTTAGCTTATCTAAAAAAGAAAATCGTAAGTTTTAATGAAATGTTTCAGATTATACCGAATGTGACCATATTTCGCTGCAAGTTGCAGGTTTAAAACCTGTTGCAATTGCGGCAATAGCTTTCATATGTTTTAAAGCTTCTTCATCTTTTAAAACATTTTGATAATCTTCCATAGAAGCCCATTGTGCATAATTGATAATCGTTTTCATATCATCGCCAACATGAAGATTAGCCGATATAAAACCCGAATACTTACTCATTACGTTTACGGTAATTTTTTTTAAGCTTTCTAACAATTCATTCAGTCTTTCCGGTTCAACCGTAAAAACATTAATCAGTGTGCAAATTTTATTATTGTAGTCAATTGTCGTCATAATGTGTTTCTTTTTAGATATTTATCTTTATTCACTTTTATTATCATCAATTAATTTTACCATTTCAGAATTAAACAAAGCGAGATTTTCTCCTAAAATGGAGAAAAATGCTGCATCTGTATTTTCTACTTCTGTAAGAGCTTTTTGTAAAACTTTTTCGCCGATCAATGTCAATCGAATAGTCTTTGCTCGAGTGTCGGTTTGATGTTCATGACGCGTTATAAATTTTTTTTGTTCCAGAGTCCGCAGTACTTTTGAGACCATCATTCTATCTGCATTACTTTGATTGGCAATGTCAATTTGAGTTACATTGTCATTTTCTTTAGAAAGCCACGCCAAAGCAGCGAGAAGTACAAATTGAGTATGTGTGAGATCTAAAGGATCAAGTGCTTTTTTTTGTTTTCTCTGCCAAAGCATCGTGATTTGCCCGAGCAGATAACCTGGGCTGTCGTTTGGACTTTTAAATTTAAATTCGATTTTTTCAGACATGATTTTGAAGCATTTGTGATGAAATTAAATTATAATCGTGGTAATTAATTTCAAAGAAACCAAATCTAAATGGATAACCCCAGCTTTTTTTGTTTGGAATAAAATCTAAATCTTCAATTAACGGAAGAATAGAGAGATCCTTAGATTCAAAAAAATCAATATTTCTTCTCGAAGGACAAAAGTCTTCAGAAACTTGAAACTGATATATTTCATCATCTAATACTTTTCCTATTGCTGTAAATTCCTGGCATTTATCTGGTTTTCCTAAAGTTTGCTTTCCTGAATAATAAAGAATAAAATCTCCTTTTTTCATTCTCTTTAAAGGCGCTGATTTTCCATGACAAGCCTGAGCAATTCCTTGCGCTGTACCATTCTTTACGTGATCTTTGGATGCTGAGATTACCCAGTATTTTATCTCTCGATCACTCATTATTGATTGTTTTGCGTTTGTTCTAAAAATGTAATAACATAACCGTCAGGATCTTTTGCCATTAATGTTTTGCCAAAAGGAGTATTGTTAATTGATCCTAATAATAGTACTCCTTTTTCAGTCAGCTGTTTTTGAAGTTCTTCAATTCTTTCATCAACAGTAAACCAAAGAGAAACTCCTGTTCCAAGCTCTTTGCCGTCTAAGTCTCCAATAGGTTTTCTTAGTGCAAAGCTAGCTTCTCCTTGGTTGTATTTAAAAATGCATGCTTCCGGATTTGTCATTTCTGATAATTCAAATCCTAATTTATCTGTGTAGAAAGCTTTTGAAACCTCTAAATCCCTTACTTGAAGAGAAGAGAAAATTAATTTTTTCATAATATAAATTTTTTGTTGTTGCAAATATAGTATACGCGACAACAATAACCTATTTTTTTCCTTTTTATTTTCAAATAGAATAAAACATAACCAGAAATAAGTACTCTGTAAGGACCTTTTTTTTTACTATTTCACTAAATTTGCTCAATACGTTATTTAGCATAACACGCGACAATTAAGTGGGTAAATATGAAACCAGAACTAACCACCTTAAGCAAGTTTAGAGACATTCTTGCTTTTATGAATTTACCGGTCTCTTCTTATATTGACAGCGATGATTTTGCTATCATAAAAATTCATGATATGGGATTGCAAATGCCGTATCTTACTCCAACCTTTAGACCAGATTATTATACTTTAACCGTAATACAAGGCGGAAAAGGCACTTTTGTTGTAGGAGATCATATTTATGAACTTGGTCCACAACATGTTTTTATGAAACAGCCGGGTGTTTATTTTTCAAGCGGCTGGACAGAGTCACCCGTTGGATACAGTATTTCTTTTACGACAGATTTTTTTAAGAAATATTTTCCAGAAGGCATCGAAGAAATCCCATTAAAAAATAACATAAGTGCATTAAATTATTACTTAAATAGTAATGATTTTAAGGCTTTTGAGGAAATTTGTGCGCAAATCTACGAAGAAGCTACTGTTGGATTAAATTTTAAAAACGAGATGATTTCTAATCTTCTCATTAATATTTTACTTCTGATACAACAACATCAGAACAAAATTAAACTCGAGATTCAGGACGAAAAAAATACTGCGGTTCTAACCTCTTTTTTCAAAAATATAGATCAGAATTTCAGCATGTTGATTTCAGGGAAAACCTCAACAATTTTTCGAACAAAAGAACATGCAAAAATGCTGAATTTCAGCCAGACGTATCTTTCTAAGGTTGTAACTAAAAGCTCAGGAAAGACCATCAATCATTGGATCAACGAGAGACTTATTGATGAAATTACTTATTTGCTAAAGAATACAGATAAACCAATGACCGAAATTGCAGCGTTGTTTGGTTTCGGCGATCTTAAATATTTTTATACATTTTATAAAAAGCATACCCAAAACACTCCAAATTTAGTCAGGAACGATTTTAATGCTTCAGATTCTGATCGCGTTCATATTTATCGGGGCGAATCAGTAAATATAAGACCAAGTTGGTAAACGGTTTAGGATTGTATTATTGAATCTTAGTCTTAACACTATATTTGTGAAATTTAATATAAATCGTTGGATGAAATTAAAAATTCATACAAACTTTAACACATAGAAGCATAGTCTATATTCCTAAAATATGGGATGCGATTGTATCAAAAAGAGATTAAAAGAAACAAGTTTCCACACATAGATTAACTGTGTGCATTTAGATTAGTGAAACGTTTTTTTTTAATCTTCAAAAAAATATGTTTTTATGTGTTGAAAATAATTGCACCGAAGGAATTTAATATAGACTCTTTTTACGATAACTTCCAGGGGTTTGGCCAGTGTGTTTTTTAAAAAAGATATTAAAATACGATATATAAGAAAACCCCAATATATAAGCAATCTCTTTTACCGAAAGCCTTGAATCTTTGATGAGACTTTTGGCGACACCCAAAGTTTTTTCAGCAATTAACTGACTGCCGGTTTTTCCTGTTTTTTCCTTTAAAACTTTAGAAAGATAGTTTTCATGAAGATGCTGCATTTCAGCATAATCTTTTATATAGAGGATCTGATTGACTTTTCCTTTTTGAAGCTGGTCATAATGGTATTCTAAATTTTGTTTAAAATCTTTTACAATATCTGGGTTTCTGGTTTGCGGCGTATTAATTTTGTATCCTTCCCAAAATTCTTGTTTTATTTTAAGCAGGAATCTGGTGAGTAAATTGGCGAGTATCTTTTTTTTCAGCGGTGATTCTCTGCGTAATTCGGTATTAATTTGCAAAATAATCTTTTTAAGTTCCTGCTGAAATTCTACAGTGTTTTGCAGTGGTACATGTCTTTCGAATAGCAGAAAAGGGAATGTTTTATAAATGGATATTCCAGCATATTTAGAAAGGAAATTTTCGGTAAAGCATAATCCATATGTCTCATTCATCGTTTCCCAGGTTAATTGCTGCGGTTCGCCGGGTTTATTAATAAACAGCATACCAGGTTTGGTAGCAAACGGCATTTTATCAACTAAAATACTTCCATGAGCATCAATTACAACGCCAATTGAATAAAAAGTGGTGTAAAATAAAGGGGTAGAATAGGGAAGTGTATGTTCTGGATGAATTACCTTGGAGTTGATTAACGAAAAATCTTCGTCTCCAATGTGCCCTTCAGAAAAGTTGGCACCCATGACTTTTACATTGTCGAAAAAATCGATGATTTGACTTTTTTTATTTTTTTCCATTTTCTAAATAATTTTGCATGTTATTATTCTTTTCGGGAGCAAAAAAGTATTCTAAAATTATATAATTTATTGAAATTGCCGTTTTAGAAAAGGGGAGGTATTTGATGAGCATTTGATTAGAGTTTTTAATACTTTACGTGTACTTTAAGATGTTTAATATATTTTTATTCTATTTCAGTTTTATTAAACTGTTTTATTTATTTTAAATTATTGTTTTATTTAAGGATCAAAGTTGCATAAAAATGCTCTTTAATAAAAGCTCAAATCTTGACATAAAGTTATAAAATTTAAAGATTTTAACATTTAAATAAACTTTTTGTTTTAGTTGTTTTTTTAAAGTAATGCATTCAAGTTTTTTATTATGAGTTGTTTAAAATAAAATGTCTCCAAATTAAATTAATTTGGAGACATTTGGAATCTAGAATATCAGTCGAAGATCATTTAAAAATCCTCTAATTCATTTTATAATTTCTGAAGAAATTGTCTTAAAACATATTGTAATATTCCATTATTTCTATAATATTCAATTTCAATTTTTGAATCCAGCCTTGCAATTGCATTAAAATTTATGATTTCTCCATTTTCCTTTACGGCCTTAATAGAGAGTTCTTTCAAGGGTTTAATGTCGTTTGCAATTCCTTCTATAGTAAAAAATTCTCTGCCTGTAAGTCCAAGACTGGCTGCATTTTCCTGATCTTTATACTGCAGAGGCAGCACGCCCATACCCACAAGATTACTTCTATGAATTCTTTCGTAACTTTCTGTGAGAACTGCTTTTATTCCCAGTAAAAAAGTACCTTTTGCAGCCCAGTCTCTAGACGAACCGCTGCCGTATTCTTTTCCTGCAAGAATAATTAGAGGTGTTTCGGCTTCTTTATATTTTGCAGAAGCTTCGTAAATACTCATTTCTTCTCCCGTTAGAAGATATTTGGTAAAACCGCCTTCCTGATCTGCCAATGCATTTTTAAGACGTACATTTGCAAACGTACCTCTTACCATAACTTCATCATGGCCTCTGCGTGAGCCATAAGAATTGAAATCATTTTTCTCAACACCTCGGCTTAAAAGATATTTTCCAGCAGCAGAATTTTCCTTAAATGATCCTGCAGGCGAAATATGATCTGTTGTTATACTGTCCCCAAGTACCAGTAAAGTTCTGGCGTCTACAATATCTTGCAACGCATTAGGCTGTTCCGGAAGATCTTTAAAAAAGGGAGCTTCTTTTATATAAGTTGAATCATGATTCCACTGATAATTTTTTTCTACGGGAGCCTGCAGCTGTTTCCAGATTTCATTGCCTTCAAATATCGTTGAATAACAGTCGGCAAATTGTTTCGGGGTTAAAACATCACTCAAAACTTTATTAATTTGATCGTTTGTAGGCCATAAATCTTTAAGATAAACAGGCAGTAAGTTAGAGTCGTAGCTCAGTGGTTCATTGATAATATCAATATCTACACGCCCTGCAATAGCAAAGATAACCACAAGCATAGGCGACATTAGAAAATTCATTTTGATCTGCGGATGTATTCTGGCTTCAAAATTTCTATTTCCAGACAATACCGATGCAAGTACAAGATTATGATCTTCTACAGCTTTTGCAACATGCGGCGGAAGCGGTCCTGAATTTCCTATGCAGGAAGTACAGCCATAACCTACCACATGAAATTTAAGAGCTTCGAGATCCTTTAATAAATCGGCTTTTATTAAATATTCTGTTACTACTTTTGATCCCGGTGCCAGCGAAGTTTTTACCCATGGTTTGATGTTAATGCCGCTTTCTCTTGCCTTTTGAGCTATTAGACCCGCTCCAATCATCAGAAAAGGATTAGAGGTATTTGTGCAGGATGTAATAGCGGCTATTGCTACAGCACCATCTGAAAGTGTAAATTGCTCTGAACCAATAGTTACAGCCACACTTTTGCTTCCGTTTTCTATTTTCTCATCAATCGAAATATCGTCTGGAACCGGAGCGCCGGCACTCAAAGGCTGAGAACCTCCCTCGGCAAACCAATGGGTTAATTGTTTTGCAGGTTTAGTATATTTTCTCCCAAAATTTTTATCCAGCAAATCAACAAAAGCGGGTTCAAGATTCTTAAGTAAAATTTTGTCCTGCGGTCTTTTTGGCCCCGCAATAGTGGGTTCGATAGTAGAAAGATCCAGTTCAAGAACGTCGGTGTAAGTTATCGCTTCATCGCCTGTGCGCCATAAGAGATTTGCTTTACAGTATTTTTCAACTAAATCAATCTGTTTTTCAGAACGATTGCTGAGTCTCATGTATTCTAATGTTTTTTCATCCGTCGGAAAAAAAGTAACCGTACAGCCAAATTCTGGAGACATATTTCCGATAGTAGCGCGATCAGGCACGCTTAGATTGTCAAGCCCCGATCCGTAAACTTCCACAAATTTGCCTACAACTCCATATTTTCTAAGGAGCTCTGCAATAGTCAATACCATATCTGTAGAGGTTGAACCTAGAGGAATTTTACCAGTAAGTTTAAGTCCGATTACCTCGGGCATGATAAAATAAATCGGCTGTCCCAGAATTGCTGCTTCTGCTTCAATACCGCCAACGCCCCACGCAATCACACCAATTCCATTTACCATTGGAGTATGACTGTCTGTTCCAACCAGAGTGTCTGGAAAAACTTCGCCATTGCGTTCTATAACTCCTTTAGAAAGGTATTCCAGATTTACCTGATGACATATTCCCATTCCCGGAGGCACAACATTAAAATTTGTAAACGATTCCTGAGCCCATTTTAAAAACTCATATCGTTCATTATTACGCTTGTATTCTTCATCAATGTTTTTTTGATAAGAGTATTCAGTCCCAAAATAATCTACCTGTACAGAGTGGTCAATTACCAGATCTACCGGAATCAAAGGGTTAATTCCATCAAAATTTTTTCCTCTTCTCGCAACTTCTGCGCGGAGTGAGGCAATATCTACTACAGCCGGCACTCCGGTAAAGTCCTGCATAAGAACTCTTGCGGGTTTAAAAGGAATATCTTTATCTGAAGCTTCTGGACGCCAGTTCAACAGCGTTGCAATGTTTTCTTTTGTAATAGCAAAATCATCAAAATTTCGCAATACATTTTCCAGAAGAATTCGAATGGAGAATGGCATTTTTTTAATATTAAATCCCTGGTTTTCCATCTCAGCAAGGCTGTAATAGGTAAAGTCACCATCATTGGTCTGTAATAATCTTTTAATTTGATAAATGTCATTTTGCATAATAAAGTAATATTAAAATTTTAAATTAGTTAGAATTCAGAAACAGAACAGATTCATTACTTTCAAGTAAATTATCTCCTATATGCTTTCCAAATAATATGCCTTCTAACTAAATTAAACATTTTCAGTAGATTATGTTTGTTAGGGCTGAATTTTATTTACGATATATCGTTAATTATTGTATTAGTGTCTATATATGGCATTATAATACATTTATTTCATTAGAAATTATTAGAATTAATATACCGACAGAAGATGTGAAACGCATAAATCGGTGAACTTAGAATTATTTTAGCACAGTAAATCTGCAGGAACTACTGCAGATTTTTTTTGCGATAATCTACTGGAGAATGACCTGTATGTTTCTTAAAAAAAATGCTGAAATAGGATAGATAAGAAAAGCCCAGCATGTAGGAGATTTCCTTTATAGAAAATCTTGAATCTGCTATAAGAAACTTTGCCGCATTGAGTGTTTTTTCTGCAATCAATTGTCCTCCGGTTTTCCCTGTCTTTTCTTTCAGCACACTCGAAAGGTAATTTTCATGAAGTTGCTGCATTTTAGCATAATCTTTAATATGGAGTATGTGGCTGACTTTGCCTTTTAACAGCTGATCATAATGATATTCCATATTTTGAATAAAGTTCTTTACAATATCAGGATCTCGTATTTCCGGCGAATGAATTGCGTAACCTTCCCAATATTCTTGTTTTATTCTCAGCAAAAACCGGGTGAGCAGATTAGCACAGATTTTATTTTTAAGCGGCGAATCTCTTTTAAGTTCATAGACAATCTGCAGGAGGATTTTTTTTAGTTCCTCCTGCATTTCCATTGTAGTATGCAGAGGAATCTGCCTTTCAAATAATAAAAATGGAAATGTTTTATAAATTGAAATTCCGGCATATTTACTTATAAAGTTTTCTGTAAAGCATAATCCATACGATTCATTCATTACATCCCAAGTCAATTGCTGGAGTTCTCCGGGTTTATTTACAAAAAGCATCCCGGGTTTAATGTTAAAAGGAAGCTTGTCTACAATTATTTTACCATAGGCATCAATGACAAAACCTATAGAAAAAAAGGTAGTGTAAAAAAGGGGAGTAGACCACGGAAGTTCATGTTCCCGATGGAGTATTTTTGAGTTGACAAATGAAAATTCCTCATTTCCAATATGTCCATCAGACAGCTCATTTCCCATTATTTTTACAGTTTCGTAAAAATCAGTAAATTTTTGTTTTTTATCATTTTCCATTTTCTAAATAATATAAGGGAACGCTCCACTTAAAATCAGTATTTTATTTAGGGCTTTTTGATGTGTGATTATTTAAGATTAAAAAAAACTCGATTGTTCCTGAGAATAGTGGTTGTATTCTTTTCTTATAGAACCCGGTGCATTTTGAGTCTTTGTTTTGAAGTAGCTGTAAAAATAGTTCAGATTCTTAAAGCCAAACATTTTTGCAATCTCTTTCATTGATTTGTCAGAATGCTTCAGCAGGTATTTAATTTCATCAATAAGTTTTTCATTAATCCACTCGTTGACCGTTTTGTTTGTACAGCTGCTGACTACTTTAGAAAGATAGTTCTCGTTGATATTCAATAGGTTTGCATGCTCTTTGGTACGCATTAGCGTAACGTTTTCACCAGATACCAGCTTATTAAAATTGTTTTCCATGTTTTGTCGAAAAGCCGTAACAATAGGCGAGTGTTTTTCACTCTGATTTTTCAAATTTTCAGTATTATACTTTTGTAACTGTAAGAAAAACAAAAGATTGATAATAAGATTTGCCATAAATTCATCCTTACAAGATAAAGTAGAAACAGCGGTATTATAAATTTCAAGACAGGTTTTCTCAAAATAATCCATAGTTTCTTGCGGCAGAGAACAGCTGTATCCATTTTTTGCACCCAATTCAAAAATATCATCAATGCCTTCGGGTAAATATTCTGTAAGGAAGTTTTTGTTGAAAGTAATGTTATATACCTTATCCATTTGCGTCCAGCTGCTTGCAAAAAAAGCATCAGGACGGGTGATGATTACATGGTTGGAACGAAGTTCAAAGGTGTCATTTCCGATAATGTATGTTCCAATTCCACGAGTGACTATTGTAAAAGTATAAAAAAGCGGGCGAAATGTCGGCGATTGAAAAGGCAGTGAAATCCCCATTTCATGAACTTTTAAAATCCCAAAATCATCATTATCCAGATATTTATAGACCGGCAGATTCATATAAGCGATGCAGTCTTTAAAATTACTTAATGTCGTTAATTGAGGGATCATGATATTATGCTTTTATGCAACATTATGATTATTGATATAAACTCTTTTATTTTTCAAAGTTGCATAAAAATGACATTGTATAAAAGCACAAATCAGGATATAAAATTATAAAATTTAAACATTTTAACATTACTGCATACTTTTTCTATACTTAGAAGGCGTCATGGCAGTCTGCTTTTTAAAATAAAAGTTGAAATAACGGCTGCTAGCAAAATGAAAGAGGGATGCAATTTCGCTTATTGGCAGAGAAGTCTCTGATAATAGCGTTTTTGCTTCATTAAGTAATCTGTTGTTGATCCATGCACTCGGCGTTTTGCCGGTTTTCATTTTAATAAGTCTCGAAAAATAATTTTCATTTAAATATTGGAGATCCGAAAAATCCTTTGCTTTTAGCTGTTTAGGCTGCTGACCTTCGAGTATTTGTTTGAAGTAACTGTCCAGATCCTTATAAAAAGTATTGACTACAAGAGAGATCTTGCTTCCATCATTGACAGGATTAAATTGCTGTTTAAAAACCTCTTTTATTTTGAGAAGCATAAACTCAAGCATGTTTCCTATAATTAATGCCTTTTCCTTGGTATTTAATTCCATTTCTCTTTTAATTTCTGTTGTAATGGACTCTATTTCCCTATAATCTTCTGGATTAACTTTTGTATAAATAAAGGCTTCTGAAAGTAGAAACGGAAATTCGGCATATATCTCTGAAAAGAAGTAATTATTCAGGAACGTTTCCGTAAATGAAATAAAGTAAGCTTTAGAAATATTATCCAGTGAATAATTGCGATAATGCCCGGGAGCAGTGATAAAAATGCTTGAAGACTCCAGTATCAACGCTTCTTTATTGTATCGGTGTACTGCACTTCCTTCACTGACAAGAAATATGGTAAAGTAATTAGCTTTATAAATTTCAGGAACTTTCAAAGCTTTATTTTGGTTCCACTGCTGGGCTTCCTGTATGATAAAATCTTCACATAAAGTTTCGGATATTGGTATTCCGGCCCATTCGCACGCATCTTTAATGTTATTAAATATTGGTATACTAATATCCACAGGAGTAATTTATTAAAATTAAATGATGGTAATTCAACCCTCTTCCAAATTCCCAAAAAATATATTTTAAATAAGATCAATACCGATAATAATCTCACTTATAGCGAACAAAAGTATGAGTTTATCAGTGATAAAGCCGTAAACCTGCTGAAATCTTAGTTTATTATAATTTTTAGTCGATTTTTTACAGAAACTCAGGTTTTTTTACGATGTAGTTTTGTTGAGGTAAAATACAGCGACCTATATATCAAAATCTTATGAGAAAAATAAAATATTTATCACTAGCTATTCTGTATCTATTTTTTGGATGTAAAGAAAAAAAGCAACAGAATGAAACAGCTGATTTAATTGTTACCAATGCTAAAGTTGCGGTTATGGATAAAAACCATACTATCAGTCAAGCGATAGCAATTAAAAACGGAAAAGTAGCAGCGACTGGAACGAATGAAGCAATACTGCATCTAAAAGGAGATAAAACACAACTCATTGATGCCAATGGCAGAACACTGATCCCCGGATTAAATGATTCGCACCTGCATCTGACAAGGGCAGGACGTTTCTATAATGCTGAATTGAGATGGGACGGCGTTACCTCTTTGAAAGAAGCTTTGAAAATGTTAAAAGAGCAAGCCGCCAGAACCCCCAGCGGACAGTGGGTTCGCGTTGTTGGAGGCTGGAGTCCGTTTCAATTTAAGGAAAAAAGATTTCCTACTGCCGCCGAAATTAATGAAGCCACCGGAGATGTTCCTGCCTATGTTTTGTTTCTGTACAGCCGTGCGTGGTTTAACAAAAGCGCATTAAAACAGCTTAAAATAGATGAAAACACAAAAGCTCCCGAAGGAAGTTCTTATGAGAAAGGTCCCGACGGAAAACTAACAGGGGTATTGCTTGCTGAGCCAAACCCAACAATTTTGTATGCCGGAATAGGAGCTCTGCCTGCCCTGACAGAAGAGCAGATGGTTAATTCGACTAAACAATTTTACAGAGAATTAAACAGATACGGAATAACCAGCGGTATAGATGCTGGCGGCGGCGGACATGTATTTTCTAAAGATTATAGTGCAGCAAAGTCACTGGCAGAAAACGGAGAAATGCCCTTACGACTTTCCTATTATCTATTTCCGCAGAATAAAGGAAAAGAATTTGAAGAATTTCAGCATTGGATTTCGAATAATAAAATTGGAAATAACGGTGAGATTCATCTCGAGCATGGTTATGAATTAGATGGCGGCGGTGAGTTTTTAACATGGAGTGCAGGAGATTTTGAAAATTTTTTAGCCCCGCAGCCTTTCCTTAAAGACAGACCTTCGTGGAGAAAAGATATTAAAAAAGTGATCCGCCTGCATGTAGACAGCGGATGGCCGTTTCGTATACACGCTACCTACGGAGAAACTATTGCAAACCTTCTGGATGTTCTGGAAGAAGTAAATAAAGAAACGAATGGAAAATTAGCCAAAGAGAGATGGTTATTTGATCATGCAGAAACAGTTACAGCAAAAGAATTAAAAAGGATCAAAGCACTTCATGGAGGCATTGCCATACAGGCTAGAATGGCTTATGCCGGAGAATATTTTGTTGAACGGTATGGAGCATCTAAGGCAGAATATGCACCGCCTGTAAAATTAATGCTCCAAATGGGAATTCCTGTTGGTGCGGGTACAGACGGTACACGAGTTGCGAGCTACAATCCATGGGCTGCATTGTATTGGATGATTAGTGGTAAAACAGTGGGCGGACTTCAATTAAGTGCAGCCGATAATCTGCTGACACGTGAAGAAGCACTTTACTTATATACTTCTGGAAGTGCTTGGGTATCAAAGGAAGAGAATGTTAAAGGAACTTTAGAGAACGGAAAGTATGCTGATTTTGTGATACTATCTGAGGATTATTTTACGGTGCCAGAAAGTAAAATTAAAAACCTATCTGCTGTTTTAACTGTTGTTGGCGGAACTGTTGTTTTTGCAGATAAGGAATTTATAAAGTTGAATCCTGCAATCGATAAAGCAATTCCGGACTGGTCTCCAATAAACTTCTATGGCGGATATCAGAAAAAATAAAATACTAAGTCTTCTAAATAATCCATCACAACCAAAACCTAAAAAAATGAAATCAAAACTCATAATAGTACTCTTAACCATTATTGGTTCAGCTCATGTCCGGTCTTATGCAAACTTATCCGCTGATAAAAATGTGTTTGAAATAAATAATTCAGACAAAGCATTTGAGAAAGTGGAGTACAAAACAATAACAGTAGACAGTTTGAATATTTTTTATCGTGAAGCCGGAGAAATATCCAAACCAACCATTTTATTACTGCACGGTTTTCCGTCATCGTCTCATATGTATCGCGATCTTATCAATGACCTTGCAGACAGTTACCATGTAATTGCCCCGGACTATCCGGGATTTGGACAAAGCAGTGCGCCTGCAGTAAAACAATATCAATACACATTTGATAATCTTTCAACTACGATAGAACATTTTATCGATAAACTCAACATCAAAAAAACAACTCTTTATCTTCAGGATTATGGAGGTCCTGTCGGGATGAGGATTGCAACGAGAAGACCTGAACTAATTCAGGCAATCATAATCCAAAATGCAAATGCCTATGTTGACGGACTGGGAAATCTTCTCAAACCTTTAACGGCTTACATAGAAAATAAAAATCCTGAAACAGAAAAAGCTGCCCGCTTTTTCCTGTCACCAGAGGCTACAAAATGGCAGTATTTGACTGGTGCAGAAGATCCTTCTAAAATTGCGCCGGATAGTTATATAGTAGATCAATATTACCTGGATAGAAAAGGAAATGATGAGATTCAGCTGGCACTTTTTAGTAATTACGGAACCAATATCGCTTTGTATGAAAAATGGCATCAGTATTTTGTAAAATTTAAACCGCCAATGTTGGTTGTGTGGGGAAAAAATGACGAGTTTTTTGTTTCTGCAGGAGCTTTGGCATACAAAAAAAATAATCCTACGGCAGAAATTCATCTGCTAAACGGAGGGCATTTTCTACTTGAAGAACACCATTTGGAAGTTTCTAAAATAATAAAAAAATTCATCAGTAAAAAATTGCACTGATCATCAAATGCAATTGATTTTAAATTATTGAAGGTCTCAAATATTTATTCACACAAACATTTTATAAAATTAAAACAAAACCATTATGAAAAAATTATTTTTATCAACTCTTGTTGTATTGATTTCTTTAACTGGATATGCTCAGAAGCCGGGTCCGGAATTATTAACTCCAAAAAATCATACGTTGATTTTGGTAGATCATGAGAGCCAAATGGCATTTGCAGTAGGAAATATTCCGATAGACCAGCTTAGAACCAACACTGCGATAGTATCTGGAGCCTCAAAAATTTTTAAAGTTCCTACTGTTGTAACTACAGTGTCAGAATCTTTCAGCGGACCTGTTTTTCCTGAAGTGGAAGAGTTTTATCCTAAAACAGCTAATAAGTATTATGACAGAACTACTATGAATTTCTGGGAAGATGTCAATGCTTACAAAGCTGTAACCGGCAAAGGAAATAAAACTTTGGTAATGGCAGGTTTATGGACTTCAGTTTGTATTGTCGGTCCAGCGTTATCTGCTATAAATGATGGTTACACCGTGTACGTTATCACAGATGCAAGCGGTGATGTAACGAAAGAAGCACATGATCAGGCTGTAACAAGAATGGTGCAGTTAGGAGCAAAACCAATTACATCAATGCAATATCTTCTGGAACTGCAGCGCGATTGGGCAAGATCAGAAACTTATGATGCTGTAACAAGTCTTGTTCAGAAATATGGCGGTGCTTACGGACTTGGAATACAATATGGCCGTGCTGTTATCAAACACTAAATAAAATAAAAAAAACCTGGGAATTAAATCCCGGGTTTTTATTGATAGATGAAATCATAATTTTTTGAGTATGACATTAATAAATACATTAACAAAATGAAAAATCTCTTTTTTTCTCTCTTGCGGACTAACGCAGGAAGTGACTTAAATAATAGTATACTTCTTTTTTTTCGGGTTGCTGTTTCGGTAGAGCTTATTGTTGCCCACGGATTAAAGAAGATAGGAGTAGGGACAACTTTTGCTGAGGTTGTGCCTAATCCATTAGGACTACCTGATTTTTTCAATCAGGCTTTTGCGATAAGTGCCAATTTGGTTATGCCGCTTTTTGTCATATTGGGTTTGATGACCCGTATAGCCGCTTTGCCCATATTGGCCGTTACGCTTACAGGATACTTTATATTGCATTTTAACGATCCGCTTTTAGTAAAAGATGTACCGTTTATATACAGTCTTTGCTTTTTGCTCATCTTCTTTTTTGGGGCAGGAAAATATTCAATAGACCATTACATAACCCGACGCAGGGAAGAATATTAAATAAGTATTTCTTGTAATTAGCTTAAATATAGTGAAATACAATAACTGGTAAATTCTAAATAACATTAAAAGAAAATCATTTTATGGAAAATAAGATATTGGGTATTCACCATATTACAGCAATTGCAGGTGATGCCAAGAAGAATTTTGATTTTTATTCAAAAATTTTAGGTTTAAGATTTATAAAGAAAACAGTAAACTTTGACGATCCGAAAACGTATCATTTTTACTTTGGCAACGAGACAGGAAGTGCCGGAACAATTATGACCTTTTTTCCTTGGGGCGAAAATATAGAAAGAGGCAGAAAAGGCTCTGGTATGGCTACCGAAATAGGATATTCTGTACCCGAGGGAAGTTTGCCTTTTTGGCAGAAAAGATTCGAAAACTATAATATAATTTACAAAAGGCCAGCCAGGAAATTTGGAGAAAACTATATTACTTTCCTGGATCCTGATGGTCTAAAGTTAGAACTAATAGAATCTAAAACACAAGACAGCAGAAAAGCTTGGAAAACAGACGAAATAAAAACGGATACTGCAATAAAAGGATTTCACAATGTTACCTTGACTGTAAGCAGTATAGAAGCAACTGCAGCAATCTTAACAGAAATATTTGGTTACAAACTGATCCATCAAGAAGCAGAAAGATACCGTTACGCCACAGATGCTGCAGCAAATGCCGCAATTATCGATTTGGTAGAACTGGAAGAGGAAAAACGCGGACATATTGCCGGAGGCATTGTCCATCATGTTGCCTTTAGGGTAAAAAATGATGAAGAACTTCTCTATTTCCGAAATAAAATTACGGATTACGGACTTACGATTACTCCGCAGATTGACAGACAGTATTTTCGTTCGCTTTACTTTAGAGAGCCGGGAGGAGTTTTATTTGAAATTGCAACAGACGATCCTGGTTTTTTGATAGATGAATCTCTTGAGGATTTGGGCAAAGAATTAAAACTTCCCTTGCAGCAGGAACCGTTGAGAGAAAAAATAGAACAGACACTTGTTCCTATAAATTAGTTATTGTAAAATATTGAATGTTGGTTATTTGTGGTTTTCTAAAACAGTTGTTTTAACACATAGAAACATAGGATTTAAAATATTTAGAAAAGTTAATTTTAAAAAATCTTGATTTTCACACATAGTCCCGATCCCGTCCCGAAGTTTCGGGATCAGGACTATCTGTTGAAAAATAATTACACCCAATTAGAATATATTTTAAATATTTATACAGCTTTTAGGCAAGAATCCTGCTATAATGGTATTATTTTATCCGTGGCATTTTCTTATCTTTAATTAAATTTTTCAATTATGAATTACGCACAATTAGCATTTACAGAAACCATAAAAAAAATTCAGGAAGAAGTTGGGAGCAGAAATGCTTACGAGCGTATGGAAAAAACTTCGGTTGTTGATGGACTGACCGATAACGAAATTAATTTTATCAGTGACATGGACAGCTTTTATATGGCCAGTTTTGGAGAAAATTCATATCCATACATTCAGCATAGAGGCGGTCCCGCAGGATTTATTAAGGTTATTGATCATAAGAAAATTGGAATTGTTGACTTTGCCGGTAACAGACAGTATATTTCTACAGGCAATATTTCTAAAAATGAAAAAGTAGCTCTCATACTAATTTCCTATCCGCAGAGAGCCAGATTAAAGCTTTATGCCCACGCAAAAATTGTTGATTTGAAAGATAATGAAGAATTATACAATTTTTTGAAACCCGAAGAATATAAATTCAGACCCGAAAGAATGATCGTTTTTGAGATACAGGCATACGATTGGAATTGTCCGCAGCATATTACGCCGCGCTACACAGCAGAGCAGATAGAAGAGGCGCTGCAGCCTCAGAAAGAATATATTATCAGTCTGGAAAATAAAATAAAAGAACTGGAATCGAAATTGTCAGATAAATAAAAATACTAAAATAATACTATATGGAAAATATAAAAGCTTCTTTGACGGCGATTGACAATCTTTTTACAGACGAAAGTCTTATCGCTGAAGAGTACAAGATCTCAGAAATAAATCAGCGTGAATACTTGTTGAATGGTAAGCTGATTCCTTGGAATGGTGAGGTAACGGAAGTTTTTTCTCCGGTATTTATTCAGAGTTCAGAGGGACTTAAACGAAAATTGCTGGGAACTATACCGCATACTTCTGCAAAGGAAGCTCTGGAGTCTTTGGAAGCAGCTGTTGCAGCTTACGACAATGGGCAGGGAGAATGGCCTACAATGAGTGTGGAAAACCGCATTAAATGCATGCAGAAATTTGTGTATCTCATGATTCAGCAGCGCCAGCTGGTGATCAAATTGCTGATGTGGGAAATCGGAAAAAGCCTGCCTGATTCAACCAAAGAGTTTGACCGCACAGTTGAATATATAAATGCGACAATAGATGCTTTGAAGGATCTGGACAGAGAATCTTCACGATTTGAAGAAGCAGAAGGAGTTTTGGCTCAGATCAGACGCTCTTCGCTGGGAGTTGTTTTAAGCATGGGACCTTTTAATTATCCTCTTAATGAAATTTTCACAACCTTGATTCCGGCACTTATAATGGGGAATACTATTTTATTTAAACTTCCTAAACATGGAGTTTTAGCACATTATCCATTGCTAAATGCCTTTAAAGAAGCTTTTCCTCCCGGAACAGTAAATACCCTTTACGGAAGAGGAGCAGAGATTATTTCTCCCTTGATGGAAAGCGGTAAAGTAAATGTACTGGCTTTTATTGGATCTAGTAAAGTTGCAAACAGTTTAAAAAAATTACATCCAAAAGCAAACAGACTGCGATCAATATTAAGTCTTGACGCCAAAAATGCTGCTATTGTAACAAAACATGCCGATCTGGATGTGGCAGTTAGTGAGTGTCTCCTTGGAGCATTATCTTTTAACGGACAGCGCTGTACGGCATTAAAATTAATATTTGTACAGAAAGAAATCGCAGCTGCGTTTGTGGAAAAACTTAGTGAGGCTGTTGCAGCACTTAAACCAGGGCTTCCATGGGATAAAGATGTTAAAATTACACCGCTTCCTGAGTTTGATAAACCTAATTATTTAAAAAACTGTCTGGATGATGCTTTGGCTCACGGAGCACAAATTATAAATGAAAATGGCGGTTACAGCAACAATTCATTTGTTTTTCCGGCAGTGGTTTATCCTGTAAACGACAAAATGAAACTGTATCACGAAGAACAGTTTGGACCAATAATTCCCGTTGTGCCTTTTGATACTATTGATGAACCTATAGAATATCAGATTAATGCCTCGCACGGAATGCAGGTAAGTATTTTTAGCGAAGATCCTAAAGAAGTGGCGAGTCTGATAGATCCGTTTGTAAATTTGGTCAGCCGTGTAAATATTAATTGTCTGTCGCAGCGCGGACCAGATGTATTTCCGTTTACCGGAAGAAAAGACAGCGCCGAAGGAACTTTATCAATATCAGATGCACTGCGCTCTTTTTCAATTCGTTCTCTGGTAGCAACTAAATCGACCGATGCAAATAAAAAATTATTCAATTCGATTGTAAGAGATCATGATTCTAATTTTTTAAGTACCGATTATATATTTTAGAAACTCTAAAAAGTCTCAAGACCAAGCGTTTATTTGTCAGAAAGATAATGTCTTTTTTTTATTCCCAGTTTTTCTATTTTAGAATTTAGGGTTGTAGAAGGTATTTCTAAAAGACAGGCAGCACCGCTGGGTCCTGAGACTTTTCCTTTACAGAATTTAAGTACGCTCAGAATGTATTCTTTTTCGAACTCTTTCCAGGGTTTTATAGAATTCATCCCTTTCAGAATACTATTTTCCTTAAAAGAGCTGATTTTTATTTCTTTTATGACTTTTTCCGACGATAAAAGCATTGCTCTTTCGATAATATTTTCCAACTCCCGTACATTTCCCGGCCAGTCATATATTTTTAGTATATTAAGAACTTTTGCTGTTACTGTTTTAATAGGTTTTTTGTTTTTTGCGGCGTAATGTTGTAAAAAGAACTCTACCAAATCAGGAATATCGTCCGTTCTTTCCCTTAATGGAGGGACATCGATAGGAAATACATTAAGCCTGTAAAAAAGATCGCTGCGAAAGTTTCCTTTTTGCACCTCTTCCTGTAAATCCTTATTTGTAGCAGCAATTATTCGAATATCAACAATTGTATTACGGCTGCTTCCAATACGCTGAATTTCTTTTTCCTGCAGTGCTCTTAATAATTTAACCTGCAGTTCAAGAGGCATTTCACTGACATCATCCAAAAATAATGTTCCAAGATGAGCCTGTTCAAATTTCCCTGTTTTTTGTGCAATAGCACCAGTAAAGCTTCCTTTTTCGTGTCCAAAAAGTTCACTTTCAGTAAGATTTTCAGGAATTGCAGCACAGTTTACCTTTATAAAAGCTTTTTTACTTCTTTCAGAATTATTATGAACTGCCCGAGCAATCAGTTCCTTTCCAGTACCGCTTTCGCCTTGTATAAGAACACTGCTGCAGGCAGTACTTACAAGTTTAATAAGACTGCGTACTTTTGCGATAGAAGAACTTTTTCCAATAATTCCCATCTTATCTTCAGTTTCACTAACTGGGAGCGCTCCATAAGCAGTATTATCAGCAGAAATTTGAATTGTTTTTTCAAAAGATAAAATATTTGTCAGCGTAATACCCAATTGCCGTGATACTATTTTAATGGCATACAGATCACTTCTTTTGGGTACAGTTTCTTTTCCAAAACCAAAAAGCACCACACCATTATAATATTTTGAAGGAATGGCACAGGATACCGCATTGATTATAGTACTTTGAAAAGATTCTATAATGCATAACGGAATTTTAAATGATTTTCTCCATTCATTTTTGGAAAAAATAACAGGTTCCGGAGCATTAAAGGCTGTTGTAAAAATTCCTGAAGTATTGCTGTAACAATCATTTTTATATTTAATATAATTTAAAGGATCGTTATGATAATAAAGCGAATAGCCTTTTTGGGTTTTGTCTTCAATAAATACCATCATTTGATGGAACCCAATTGTATTTTTAAGAATACTATTTACAGCATCATTAAGTTCTTCCCTTGTAGTAAGAGACGCGAGAATTTCACAAATGCTAAATAATTGAGATTGTTGAAGTTCTCTCTGCCGTAAACGTAAATTAATCTCGTCATTGTCTAAGCCATAAGTCATATTTCCAGTTTTAACTTCGTCTTTATTTAAGATTAAGATTCAATAATGTTCCATTCTAATACCCAGTTTTTTTATTTTGGCGTAGAGCGTTGTAGTAGAAATTTGCAGTATATCTGCTGCACCATCAGGTCCGTATATCCTGCCTCCACAAGTATTTAATACCTGCAGGATATGATTTTTTTCCATACCCTGCAGTGATTGCAGATCACCTTGTTGTGTTGTAACAGGATGAAGAGCAGTAGTAGAGGGGAGTTTTATTTCTGTAATTTGATCATCTAAATTTAAAAGTACAGTACGTTCAATAAGATGTTCCAGTTCTCTAATATTACCGGGCCAATGATAAGACAGCAGCTGTTCGAGTACTTTTGGCGAAAAAACTTTGATTTTTTTGTTCGCAGCAGTGCTGAATTTTTTAAGAAAATGCTTTGTAAGTTCCTCTATATCTTCTTTTCTTTCGCGCAGTGGAGGCATTTCTATAGGAAATACATTCAGCCTGTAATATAAATCCAGTCTAAAATTACCATTGGCAACTTCAATTTCAAGTGTACGATTGGTTGCTGCAATAATGCGAACATCTACTTTGATCGTTTGCGAACCGCTGATGCGCTCTATTTCTTTTTCCTGAAGTACCCGCAGCAGTTTTACCTGTGCATCAAGAGGCAGTTCACCAATCTCATCCAGAAAAATAGTACCTCCGTCGGCTTGTTCAAATTTTCCAATTTTCCTCGAGTTAGCTCCTGTAAATGCCCCTTTTTCATAACCAAAAAGTTCAGATTCAAGTAATGATAATGGGAGCGCAGCACAGTTTACCACGACCATAGGTTTATTTTTACGTGATGAATTCTCATGAATTGCATGTGCAATTCTTTCCTTTCCCGTTCCGCTTTCACCAGTAATCAAAATAGAGGTTTCAGTAGGTGCAACAATACTTATTTTTGAAAGTATTTCACTTAATAAAGGGCTTTTTCCAATAATTCCAGAAAATCCTTGCGGCTGTTTTTCAGTTTTAGATGCAGCGGTTTTCGTTTGGTTTTCCATGGCATATCGATATCGTGCAATATCAAGCATTACCAAAAGATCTTTAGGTCTGAAAGGCTTTACCAAAAAGCCATACGGTTGTGTTTTTCTAACAGCTTCAAGCGTAGATTGATTGGTGTTGGCTGAAATAAAAAGAAACGGAATTTTGCAATCTATGAGTTCCAATGCGAGATCTATACCCGTTCCATCACCTTGTAGAATAATATCCAAAAGAACCCACTGTGGCTTTTCCTGAGCCAGCATAGTTCTTGCCTGAGCAGCAGACGACGCTATTCCGGCTATGCTGTAACCATCTCGTTGCAATATCATTTTAAGATGATTGGCTACAATGAATTCATCTTCGACAATTAATATTTTTTCTTTAATTTCCATTATACTTTAGCATAATTTACAAGTCATATTGCGGTGTTTTACTTTCGATGTATACAGATAGAATTAGTAAAAGACAATCGCTGCAGGGCTATAGATTATAGATTCTCTGATAAAAATACAAATTATATTTCTATAAGCTCTATAGGAAAAGCGAAGATAATAACTTCAAAGAATCCAAAATATAGACAAAACCAGCTTTAAATTATAAAAATCAAATATTAGCAGTTAAATTTAAACTTTTCATTATGCATTAAATTTGAAAAGGCTAAAACCATCAACATTCACTTTCAAGATATACAACTTTATTAGCTGTTGCTTGTTTTGGCATGAAACGGCGATGCTGCCAGAATTCTCGAAGCATTAAAATCCTTCCTAAAAGCGCCGGGAGCATTTTGTGTGTGTCTTTTAAAATAATTGTAAAAGTAATTCACATCATCAAAACCATACAATGTGGCAATATCTCTCATAGGTTTATCGGTATATTTCAGCTGGTATTTAATCTCAATAATACGATTCTCATCAATCCACTGATTCACAGATTTGCCTGTAGTAGTACTTACCGTTTTAGACAAATAACTTTCGTTTAAATTCTGCCTGCTTGCATAATCACTTATGTTCAGAAGCGTATCGGTTTCGCCAGACGCAATACTTGTAAAATTATCCTCCAAATCACGCATAAAGGCAGTTACGTACGGATTATATCTTTGGTTAGGATTTTCTGTATGACATACATACTGCTCTTGACGGATTAACAGCAGGAGATTATAGACAAGATTTGTTATAATTTCATACTTGTAAGGCGCACATGAAACGGCTTCGTTGTAAATATCCAGACAAATAGATTCAAAGTATTTCATAATATCATCTGCAAGATTAACCACGTAGCCTTTCTCATGATCAAACTTCTGAATCTCATCAATTCCGTCTGGCCAGAACTGCATTAAAAATTGTTTGCTAAAACTAATGTTGTAAGCCGTGCCTAAAGTTTTCCATTTGCTGGAAAAAAAAGTATGCGGCTGGGTAAAAAGGACATGGTTTTTGCCAAGTTCAAAAGTTTTATCACCTACCAGATAGGTTGCAGTTCCCTCCAGAACTACAATTAAGCTGAAATAATCGGGTCTGAAAACAGCAGTCTGATAAGGCAGTTTCATTCCCAATTCTTCCATGCGTACGATCGCAAAATCATCCCGTTCGATGTAATCAAAAACCGGAAGATTCATAAATGCAAGACTATCAGTAAATTTTCTGACAGTGGTCAATTGCGGCTTCATAATAAAGAATTTTTAAAAGGAAGGATCTCCTTATTATAAATTGCTTTTGACTTGCCGTAATTTTCCAGATTATTTTCCGAATAAATAATACATGGAAAATGTAAGTTTTGAAAAGTGTTCATAAATTTTAATGATTAAAAATTATAAACAGTATTTCAAATTAAAATCCATATTTTTAAATATCTGAAAATCAGTATATTTTACTTTTTATAAAGGTCTTTTTTTACGTTATTTCGTAATTTGTAAATATCATTATTTGGGTTTTTAGTGCTATGATTCCATAAGTACTCCATTTTTTAAATCCGCAGCATTTACATCGTTTTCATTTACATTTAATAAATCCCCTTTTTTTGTAAATGTTATTACAATAGCGAGGCCATTATTACTTTTAAACTCAAGGCTTCCATTTAACTGATCTGTAAGTCCTATCATAAGATTCATGCCCAGCGATTCTCTTTCCTGCGATTCAAACCCTTCAGGAAGACCGACACCATCATCGGCTATCAGAAGCTGATAGATATTAGATTCAATATTTTTTAACTTGATCGTGATCAGTCCTTTTTCTTTACCCGCAAAGGCATATTTTATTGAATTGCTTATCGCTTCATTGAGTATGAGGCCTAAAGGTACAGCCTGTACCACATCAAGTTCTACACATTCCATATCAAGTTTAAAATCAATATTTTGATCTACGGCAAAAGATTCTTTAAGATAACGTACCAATTCCTGAATATACCATGACATATCAATATAAGCTATCGCATCTGACTGATATAATTTTTGATGAATCAGAGACATAGCATACATACGATGCTGACTGTTTTGTATGGCTGTTAATGCGTCTTCATTATCAAGATACATCGATTGTGTACCCAGCAGACTGATTACGATTTGTAGATTGTTTTTTACCCTGTGGTGAATTTCTTTCAACAGCCATTCTTTTTCCGAAAGCAATTTTTTTAGCGCTTCGTTTTGCTCGTTAATCTGCTGCTGCTTATACTCTAAGTTTTTATGTGCGCGCTGTTTTAATCTTGAACGGTTGTATAACAATAAAACAAATAGGAGCAGAGTACAAATACTGCCAATAAAGACATATCTCAAGATAGAAGCATTGCGTATTATTTCTTCTTGAAGTTTTCCATGCTGTGTAAGCAGGATTATACTTTTATCTTTTTTCTCAGTATCATATTTAAGTTGTAAGTCATTGTACTGCTGTGAACTTTTTGTATTAAAAATAGAATCGTTTAGAGATTTGTAATTTTTAAAATGTTCAAATGCACCATGATAATTACCAGTAGCAGAATCTATAGCAGAGAAGGTTTTTTCGATGATTGAAAGAGTTTTCAAATTACTGCCTTCTACTTTCTTCAGTGCATTGATATAGAAGTATGCTTTAGAAGCTTGCCCTGTCTGAATTAGATATTTTATCATGATCGGATATACATATTGTTTCTCCTTTTCATTCATCTCACATTTCAGAACTTTTTCATAATAGCTTCTGGCGTTTTCATATTGTTTTATTGAGGAATAGAGTACCATGTACATAGAAAGGTTGCGCACTTTGCAGTCTGCTGTCGGGTCACCTTTAACAGTTTTTAATATCTCAAGTGCCTCTTTAAATCTTCCGTTATCGTATAGACTTTTTGCAGTATTCACCTGGATTGTCTCCAGATAAACAGCACTTTTGGTTTTTCTGGCCATTTCAATAGACTTTTTATAAAACTCTAATGATTTTTCCTGATGATTGAGGGCATTATTTATTATGGCTAAAAGATTGTATATAAGCGTTCGCCATTTCGGACCGGCATCTGCATTTTCGGCAAGAAGGTCAGCTTGGAGGCCATGATCCAATGCTTCTTTAATATTTCCCCGCTTCCAGTAAAATCGAGTAAGATTGCTGTAATCCTTATAAAGCTCATAATTATGGATTGTTTTCTTGATTTTAACAGATTTCTGTAAATATTTAAAAGAGCTGTCGGCATTCTGCTTCTCCTCATAAATGAAGGCAATATTATAATAAGTCTCTGCCTCACCGTAAGGGTCGTGCGATGCTTTAAATAATTGACTTGCTTTTTGAACATACGGCAGTGCATCTGTGTAATTATCAAAATCGCAGGACATGTCAAGATAAGCCTCTGCTTCCTGATTTTTGAGTCCATTTTTATGCGCATAATCTAATGCCTTATTTTTTAGTTTAGCCGCCAGGACTTTATCTTTTCTTCTGTTGGCAATCTGGCCGTCAACCAGCATACTTGCCGCGATTATTTTTTTTGATTTTAGTTTTAATCCTAAATTTAATGACTGTTGGTTCAGTACTGCACAACTGTCAATATCCTCTGGCGAGTCAAATCTCATAATATAATACACCGCTAAACGATTTAGAAGCCTGGCTTTTTTTGCCTCATCCTTTTCAAACGAAAGGGTTTTTTTTGCCTGCTCAAATTCTTTTATAGTCAATTTTTGCGTAAAAGCATTTATCGTAAAAAGCAATAGCACAGCAATGATGAAATTTTTTTTCATGTTACTTCATTATAAGTTTTGGGAAAATCTAAGTTGAAAATGCATCTAAAATTAAGAATATATTTTAGAAACAAAATCCGACGTATCTACCGCCATTTTGACCTTTTTTTTCAAAAAAGACCCTTATTCCTTGCTGTACGGAGTGTTAAATAACGTCGTATATACTGTATTTTAAGGCTTTATCTACTATTGGTTATTGTGTGCTTAAAATCAATTTTATCTGGTATTCTTGTTTTGTATAGTGATAAATGCTTACAAAATCTTTGTTTTTTATAATTATTGGTGAGAATATAGCAGAAATGGGGAGCCGGTCTATCTCTAAGTTTGTGATGTAGAAATCATTAATTAAATAAAAGTTATGTCAAAGAGATATCCTGTCCCGCCTTTTACAATTGAATCAGCAAAAGAAAAAATACAGCTGGCCGAAGACGGCTGGAACAGCCAAGACCCTTATCGTGTGGCACAGGCGTATACTGCTGACAGTGAATGGAGAAATCGCCATCTCTTTATAAACGGTACAGAAGAAATTATAGAATTCCTTACTGCAAAATGGGAATCTGAGCTTCATTACAAACTCAAAAAAGAATATTGGGCTCATATAGATAATCGAATAGCAGTGCGATTTGAATATGAATATCAAAATGTACAGGGAGAATGGTTTAGAGCCTATGGAAACGAAAATTGGGAATTTGATGAGGATGGATTAATGCAGAGAAGATATGCCTGTATTAACGATCTGCCAATTAAAGAAAACGAAAGAAAATTTATTTAAGTTTTTAAAAATACCTCCAAAAAAGTGTTTAATCAATAATCAAGAATTAATTTAAAAGTTACTATTATGAAAACAAGTTATCATTCAAGAAAAATCAATGGAGTTGAAATTTTCTACAGAGAAGGCGGCTATAAAAACAAGCCGACGGTTTTACTGCTTCACGGCTATCCTACATCTTCTCATATGTTTAGAAATTTAATAAACGAACTGGCAGATGATTTTCATCTTATTGCACCGGATTATCCTGGTTTCGGAAGAAGTGAACAGCCTCCAATTGCTTCCTTTGAATACAGTTTTGAAAATTATTCAAACATCGTAAAAAAGTTATTGGACGAATTAGGAATTGCAAAGTTCAGCATTTACCTAATGGATTACGGAGCGCCTATTGGATTTAGAATTGCAAGCAGAAATCCGGATCAAATCGAGACGCTGATTATACAAAATGGCTGTGCTTACGATGAAGGGCTTGAGACTTTCTGGGATCCAATTAAGGAATACTGGAAAGACAGAAATAACAAAGCGGCAGAAAATACCATCCGTGGATTTCATGATCCTAATGGATTAAAATGGCAGTATACGCACGCTGTACCAGATCCAAGTGTGATTTCGCCAGACAATTGGGAACTTGATTTGAGACACCTTGAGAGACCTGAAAACGGCGACATCCAACTGTCTTTATTTTATGATTATCAAACCAATTTGGTACTATATCCGGAGTGGCAGGAATACTTCAGAAAGTATCAGCCGGAAACCATTATTGTGTACGGTAAAGACGATTATATTTTTCCGGGTTCAGGCGCAGAAGCTTTCAAAAAAGACTTAAAAAATCTTGAATATCATTTGTTTAACACAGGACATTTTGCTCTTGAAAGCTTTGGTGATGAAATTATCGCACTGATAAAAGATTTTCTTTTGAGAAAAACAGGCAAATAATTAAATACTCTGATTCTTATTTAATCTATTGATATACAGATGCGATTATGATTTTTAAAACGAGCAGCTCATGAAAATTCGAAAACAGGAAGAAGAAGGTTTTTCCATAAAGTACAAAAGTATAAAGGTAATTGGAACAAAAATTTTTTACCGAGAAGCAGGGGACAGCAGCAAACCAAAACTGCTGCTGCTTCATGGTTATCCGGCATCTTCACACATGTTTAGAAATGTAATCCCGAGACTGTCGGAACAGTTTCATGTTATAGCTCCAGATTTACCGGGCTTCGGATTTAGCGATGTTCCTTCGAGAGATAATTTTGAATATACTTTTGAAAATTTCTCCAGAATTATAGCAGGTTTTCTTTCAGAATTGAATATTGATAAAATGAGTTTTTATCTTTTTGATTATGGAGTGCCAATCCTTATGCGCTTGATTACTGCTAATCCTTCTTGCGTTGATATGCTTATTTTTCAGAACGGAACCATTCATTTTGAAGGACTTGGCATCGGGTTGAAAAATGCAGCAGCACTATTTAAGAATAAAACCACTGAAAATTTAGAAAAGCTGGCAAAACTGGTAGAGCCTGAGTATATACAATGGGAATATCTAAATGGAGTTAGAGATTTGTCTAGAATAGCTCCCGAATCGTATACAATCGATCAGCTGCTTATGGATCGAAAAGAGTTAAAGGAAATTCATCTGGAAATAAAAGAAAATTACGCCGCTAATTTTTTACTGTACGAGAAATGGCAGGAAGTTCTTATGCAATTGCAGCCGCCTGCCTTGATTGTATGGGGAGAGCATGATGAGGTATTTACTAAGCAAGGAGCATTGGCTCTACATGACGACATTAAAAATTCAAAACTGATTTTTTATCCCAGCGGTCATTTTGTTCTGGAAGAATTTGGGACAGAAATCGCAGAAGAGATAGTCTGTTTTTATCAATCAATTTTTAAAAAGTAAATGGAAAACTACCAATATTTTCTGTTGTTTGCGTCTGCCATTGTAGGCGGGGCGTTAAATGCCTTTGCTGGCGGAGGCGGTTTCATCGTATTTCCCAGTCTGGTTCTCAACGGAGTATCGAGCTTAAAATCTAATGCTATGACCTGCGTTTCACTCTGGCCTGGAAATGTAGTGAGCGCAAAGGCATTCCAAAATGATATTCGAATCAAACGTAAGGATCTGATTTTCTTATTGGTTATAAGTAGTGCCGGAGGCTTATGCGGGGCAGTTTTAATGATCATGACCAATCAGGAAGTTTTTAAGGCGCTTGTTCCTTATTTTCATTTGGTGGCTTGGGGTACGTTTACTTTTAGTAAATCAATATTGAATTATTTTCAAAAGAATTTTCAGGCAGAGCAGCATTTCGAGTATTCGCATAGAAAATTCCTCCCATTGTTTCTTCTGAATGTTTATGGAGGTTATTTTAATGCCGGAATAGGAATTATGATTCTGACGCTTTTCACTTTATACGGAATGAAAAACCTAAATGAAATGAACGGTCTAAAAGTTCTAATGGTTTCGGTAAACAACGGAATAGCGGCTATATGTTTTGTCTTTTCCGGCCTTATTGATTGGAAATTGAGCCTTATATTAATTTTTGGGGCGGTACTTGGCGGGTATTACGGGGCAGTGTATTCTAGAAAAATCAATCAGGAAATTGTCAGAAAGGCAATTATAGTGATTGGAGGGCTTATGGCAGTTTATTTTTTTATGATGTCGTAGCCGCACATTAAATTATTAACAACTTAAAGATTTAAAAATGAAAAAATTTAAAAATATTGTGCTGGTGCATGGTGCATTTGCAGATGGTTCTGGCTGGAGAGGCGTTTATGAAATATTAAATAAAAAAGGGTATGATGTAACCATTGTACATAATCCGCTTACTTCTCTTGAAGATGGAGTAGAAGCCGTTAAAGCTGCATTGGACAAGCAGGATGGTCCAACAGTTCTCGTAGGACATTCGTATGGTGGAGTGTTAATAACAGAGGCTGGTAATCATTCTAACGTTGAGGCTCTGGTTTATGTGGCAGCTTTTCAGCCGGACAATGGTGAATCTGCGCTGGATTGGGCTCAAACAGCACCTCCTGCACCAGAGAGCGGCGTACTGGCTCCAGATGACAAAGGAATTGTATACTATGACAAAGATAAATTTCATGCAGGTTTATGTGCAGACTTAAGCAAAGAAGATGCTGCATTTATGTACGCTTCGCAAGGTGCTTTTTATGCTAAAGGTTTTGTAACACCAATTACAAATGCTGCCTGGAAAGTAAAACAGTCCTACGGTGTGATAGCAACAGAAGATAAAAGTATCGTGCCTGAAATACAGCAAAAAATGTATAAACGCTCTAATACGGTAGTTACAGAGGTTAGAGGAAGTCATGTTGTTTATGTATCACAGCCCGAAGCTGTGGCTGATGTAATTATTCTGGCTTCGAATCCTGCTTAACTGAAAAGCAGGTGTTAAATAAAAGGTGATAATTAGAATTGATTTTGGAAACTGATTAAGGGGCTTGGATATTATGAAAATTTCATAACCAGCCCCTTAATTTTTTTGATTTAGTATAGTTAAGGTTATCGATTAAGTTCAATTATTTTAAACGCAGAAACATAGTGCTTTGAAGATTAAAAAAAGGCGTTTCATTAATCTAAATACTCATAGTTTATCGGTATTAAAATCTATTTTTTTAATTTCATCCAACAGGTTTAATACAAAATATTTATGATGGAAAAAGCGATCAGAATTCGGGTGCGCAAAGAGTTAAGCAGTCAGCAGCAAATCGATATAATAAAATTAAAAGGAAGTTTGATCTCCAGAGGATACACAGAAATTATACATATTGATGATCAGGATCAGGAGTTTCATATAAATTCTTTTGAAGTAACAAACGGAAACAGAAGTGAAGTTCAAAATTTTATAAAAGCGTTTATAAGTAAAGCAGAATTAATTCATACCGTCACTATCTTTAAATAAAAAGAGCTGTCCTGCGACAGCTCTTACTTAATTTGATGCTATTAGAAACGGAGTAATTTAGATAAGCTTTTACAAATCTTTATCAGCTTTGCTGTCAGTATCTTTCAAGAATTTAATTAAACCTTTCATATAAGTCTGCTGATCGTCGTACATACTCATATGACTTCCTTTTTCACAATACAGGTAAGTTCCATTTTTAACCTGAGTAGAAATCCACTCCATATGTTTTGGATCCATAGTATCATATTTTGCTCCTATAGATAAGGTCGGCACGGTAATTTTTGAAAGCTGCTTTTTAATATCCCAGTTTTCCAGTTTTCCAGAAAGTCCAAATTCACTTGGTCCCTGCATGGTCACATAAAGTGATTGGTTAATTTTTCCCAGCGCACGGTTAAGTGGTTCGGGCCATAAGTTTGCATCCATACGCAAAATGTGCTTAGAATAGAAATTAGGAACCAATAACTGCATATATTCCGGATTTTCAAAATCTTTGTTTTTTTCAATTTCTCTTATTCGCGCTAACACCTTCGGATCCATTTGCTTTGCAAGCACCTCTTTAGAATATGTGCTGTAATCGACAGCGCTCATCATCATGTTTGAAATAATCAAACCTTTTAAATTCTGCTGATATTTAAGGGCATATTCTGCCGCTAAAATTCCGCCCCAGGAATGGCCCAGCACATAAAAATTATCTTTATTAAGGTCTAAAGCCTTGCGTACCTGTTCAACTTCGTCTACAAATCGTGGCAGATCCCAAAATGCAGGATCATTAGGATTATCTGAATTGCCAGTTCCAAGCTGATCGTAATAAATGAATTCGATACCTTCTGCCGGTAAAAAACTTTCCATGCATTCAAAATATTCATGTGTTGCACCCGGACCTCCATTGAGCAGGAGCAGTTTGATTTTTGGATTATTTCCGATACGTTTCGTCCATACCTTAAATTTGCCTTTTGGAGTAGTGATTTCAATCATCTTTACACCACCTGTTTTTATGCCTGGACTGGTGTCTTTTAAATAGGCTGCAGTATCTGTATTTTGTTTTTCCGAATGATTTTCTTTATTACAAGACATAAAGGAAAGAACTGTAAAAGACAGTAAAAATATTTTTTTGTAAGTAATCATAATAGTGTTTATAGTATTAATTCTTATATCGCATTGAATAATGCCATTAGTTTTGTTTTTAATATACGCACGATTTGATGTTGGGGCATCAAGGGCTTTGGATTATATTTTATGCTTCAGGCCAAATATATGATCCTGCAGAAATAGCATAATTATCTATTATAATGTAAATATCTCCTCTGGCGGGATTCTTGAGTTTTTTACCTCTTCGTTTCATTGCTATAGTTTAAGTATTATTTTTTTATTGTATTGATCACTACAAAAATTAAGATTAATAGGTTTTTATAATTGATATTTAATAATTTCAAATCTGTTTTTTTATTTTGTATTGAATACTACAAAATTGATTAAAAAAAAGCTAGTTGAGAATACTGAGTTGCATTTCTATTTGTGTTTTCAATACTTCATTATCCGGATACATACGTCTGATTACATTAAAGCCGCTCCAGAATGTAACAAGATAGCGCCCCAAAATTTCAGGACTTGTCTGGTTTTTCATCTTTCCTTCTTGCTGTGCTTTAGCAATTGCCCAGATATAGAGTTGTTCCATTTCTTTTAATACCGATACGGCTTCATCCTCAAAAGTATCGTCTACAAAGGTCATTTCAATAATAGTATTTACAATAAGGCACCCTAACAAATGCGTATAGCGATCTGTTTGTGCTAGAGAACGAAAAAAATCCTTGATTAAATCGATAGGAGATTCGCTTTGCATAAGTTCTTTTTTAAAATCACTCAGCCCTCTTCTTCGAAGCTGAACAGCTTTAGAAAAAACCTCTTTTTTTCCTCCCTTAAAAGTATTGTAGAAACTGCCGCTCCCAATCTGCATCGCCTGAAGCAGATCTTCTAGGGAAGTGGCATTAAAACCTTTTTCCCAAAAGACCTTTTGTGCTTTTTCTATCAGCTGCTCTTCATTAAAGATTGTTGGTCTTCCGCGCATTAGTTTTAATTTTGTATAAATCACTACAAAAATAAACTTTTCTGTATTGAAAGACAATTAAAAGCTAATAAAAAAACTTCCAAAATCAAAAAAATGACTTTGGAAGTTCTTACTAAAAGTATTGATTTTTTAATACAGATTAGTTCATCAAGCTGATATTGGTAAGACCGCCATCCGATAAGATTTCGGTTCCAACTATAAAAGTCGAATCGTCTGATGCTAAAAATACAGCAGCATTTCCAATATCAGAAGGAAGTCCTTGTCTGCCCACAGGTGTAATATCGATCCAGCTTTGTTTTACTTGCTCCACATGTTCCTCTGGCACTAGTTTTCCAAAAACAGGTGTATCAATAGAACCGGGAGAAAGTGCATTGACCCGTATTTTTCTCGAAAGTAAATCTAACGATAACCCTTTGGCCAATGATATAATAGCCGCTTTAGCCGCAGCATAAATAGCCATTCCAGGTGCAGCGCGATGTGCGGCACTCGATCCGATCAGAATGATAGAAGCTCCGTCATTTAAGTAAGGAAGTGCTTTCTTTACAGTAAAATAGGCACTTTTTAAATTCAAATCCATATATCTATCATAACCTTCTTCAGTTACATTGGTGATATCTCCTAAGGGAACTCCATCGACAACACCACCAGCATTTACAACCAGTACATCAATATTACCAAATTTATCAGCCGTTTTTTTGAATATATTTTCTAAATCACTGCTCTTGGTTACATCGCCTGCAACGGCTATAAAATGAGCCCCTAAAGCTGTTACAGCAGTATTTAGTGTTGCTTCATTTCTTCCGGTAATAGTTCCAGAAGCGCCTTCATTTTTGAATGCGGCCGCGATACCAAAACCGATACCGCTGTTACCGCCCGTAATTACTGCTATTTTGTTTTTTAATTTGCTCATTTTTTTGATCTTATGTTATTGTATAAAAAAATTATATACCGTAAATACCGCCTGACACAGAAATTTTCTCTCCCGTTATCCATGCAGCATCATCAGAAGCAAGAAATACAGCCGCTTTGGCAATATCTTCTGGCTGTCCGGTACGGCCAAGAGGCGTAGTGGCAACTAATTTGGTTTCGAAATCACTGCCAATAAAGCCTCCACTGCGTGAACCTTCTGTTTCTACAACACCTGGTAAAATAGAATTGATTCGGATATTTCTCCCGCTGAATTCTTTTGATAGAGAAATCGTAATGGCATCCAAAGCTGCTTTTGTTGCAGAATATACAGATCCTGTAGGCAAAGGTGTGTTACTTGCTCCCGAACTGATGTTGATAATATTACCGCCTTTTTCGCCAAATGATTTCAAAGCCTCCTGAATAGAAAACAGTGATCCCAAAACATTGATATTAAACTGTGAATGAAAGAATTCTTCTGAAAATTCTTCAATGGGTGCGTATTGATAAATTCCTGCATTGTTTACCAAAATATCTAATGTTCCGAAGGCATTTTTTGTTTCCTGAAAAAGTCTTGTAACATCTGATTGTTTAGAAACATCGCCTTGTACTGCGATTGCAGTGCCACCATTATCGGTTATTGCTTTTACAACGCTGTCTGCACCTTCTTTGCTTGATGCATAATTGACTACAACTTTTGCACCTTCTGCTGCAAAATATTTAGCAATAGAAGCACCGATTCCTTTTGAAGCTCCTGTAACTATTGCCACTTTATTTTTTAATTTGCTCATTTTTATATTTTTTTAAATATTTTGAAGATGCAAATTTAGAACGGATTAATTTATTTTAGTAACTTTGTAACTAAAAGTAACAGTAACCTTGAAGTAACAAAGTAACCTTATGGAATGTAAAGAACCTGAAAAAGAACAGCATAAAAAGGAGATGATGGCGGTCCAGGACTCAATGGACGTGCTGAGCGGAAAGTGGAAAATTGCAATTATTTCTTCGATCTGTTATTACAACAAAAGAAGATTTTCTGATATTTTGAATGATGTGACAGGCATTTCAAACAAAATGCTAAGCAAGGAATTGAAGGAACTGGAGATAAACAAACTCATAAAAAGATCTGTTCTGGACACCCAGCCTGTAACGGTTAAATACACGCTTACGGACCACGGAAAAACACTTCAGACTATTATTAATAATCTCACAGATTGGGGAATAGAACACCGAAAAAAAATTATTGAAGAATAATTTTTGATTTATTAAACCTATTTCAAGTACTAAATCTGATCGTAAATACTGGTGATTTTAAATTAGAAATTTAAAATCAGGAAGTAATCTTATACCTTTGAAAAGGTAAAAATAACCTATGGAAAAACTGCGAAAACATATTGAAGAAATTATTCCGATAACCGATGAAGAGTTTGAATCGATCAAACCCTTCTTTACGATAAGAAGGGTATTAAAAAATCAATATCTTATTCAGCAAGGAGATGATGCAAAATATGAATACATCATTATGAGCGGTATTTTTAGAGTTTTTTATCTTAATGAAGAAGGAAAGGAACACATCGTGCAGTTTGCTACAGAAAACTGGTGGATGTCTGATTACATTTCATACTTTAACCAGAAGCCTGCAAACATGTATGTGGTTTGTATGGAGCCTGGAGAAGTTTTATGCCTGACGCTTGAAGGCAGAGAACAGCTCTCTGTTACGCTTCATAAAATGGAACATTTTTTTAGAGTAAAACTCACCAAAGGTTATATCGCTTTGCAGCAAAGGGTAATTTCGCTGCTTTCTAATAATCCGCAGCAGCGTTATAAAGAATTTGCAGCTCTTTATCCAAATCTAATGCAAAAAATTCCCAAGAAGTACATTGCAGAATATCTCGGTGTAAGCCGTGAAACCCTAAGCAGGCTGTACTCTAATAACAAATAAGCTTCTAATTAATTCTCAAAGTGTGATTCTCGTCACACTTTTTTTGTGACTTTACTCCTCGTATTGAGGAGTAGAGCCGGCATAAATTTGCCCTATAAATAATTCATTAACAACTAAAAAATTTATAGAAATGAAAAGACTTATGATTCTCACATTGGCACTTGCCTTTTTTTCTTCGAATGCACAAAACAAAAAAGAAAACACAACAACACAACAAAAAACAACTCTTAAAAACGAAACAAAAATGAACAAGAAAATTTTAATTATCGTATCGAATGCTAATGCAATTGGACCAAATAACAGAAGAACAGGAACTTTTCTTCCTGAAGTAGCGCATCCTTATGCCGAATTTGACAAAGCAAATTACCAAATAGATTTTGCAAGTTTAACAGGAGATACGCCCTATTTGGACGCGCTTAATCTGGCAAATGACCCTGATAACCTGGCTTTTCTAACAGGAAAAGGATGGGAAAAGATGCAGAAAGCCGTAAAACTGTCCACTGTTGATGTTAGTAAATACGATGCCGTTTTTGTACCAGGCGGATTAGCATCAATGGTGGATATGCCGGAAAATGAATTGCTGAAAAAAGTAATAAAAGAAACTTACGAACGAAATGCAGTGGTTGGAGCTGTCTGTCACGGTCCGGTATCTTTATTAAATGTAAAATTAAGCAACGGAACTTATCTGGTAAATGGTAAAAATATTACCTCTTTTACAGACGAAGAAGAAAATGGTTACGCTATTGCAGATGTACCTTTTTTATTAGAAAGTGCACTAACTAAACAAGGCGCTAAATTTCACGCTGCTGCAGTATGGTCGGCTCATAGTATTGCCGATGGGAATCTGGTTACAGGACAAAATCCGGCTTCTGCAAAAGGCGTAGCAGAAAAGATGATTGTAATTTTAGAATCTCCTAAAAAGTAATCATAATCTCGTTTGCGCATTTTTGTCATCCTGGGGAACGAGGGATCTTTGTGAGAAACACTGCAAAGTTTGGCAATATCCTGAACGGAATTTCTGGTGTGATTTATTTCGTCAGTTCGCTATCGCTCGGGTCTCGTTCCTCGAAATGACAAACTACACGAAAATATTGTTATGAAAATCATTATCCTAGCCCCGATAGTAGTGGATATCCTTTTGTGGCGGGGTTCGCCATAAAAGATTGGAACGGATAGCGGGATTAGCTTCTGAAAAAAAATGGTTTTATCATAGAAATCGAAATGACAAGATTGTGTTAAGTGGTTAATTAATTAAAAAAAAAATAAAATGGAAAATCAAAATCCAGTTCATGTTTTTGCAACATGGAAAGTTAAAGAAGGTCAGGTTGAAAATGTTCTAAATTTGCTAAAAACCGTGCATGACGAAAGTATCAGGGAAGAAGGAAATCTTTTTTATAAAATTCATCAAAGTAATTCAGATGTAAATACGATACTATTATTTGAAGGATATACTAATGAAACGGCTGTTGCAGCACATCGAAATGCATCCTATTTTCAAGATTTAGTTTTGGGTCAAATTGTTCCTTTATTGGATAATAGAGAGATTGTTTTAGCGACACCTTTAGAATATTAATTTTCAATATTGTGGATCAAGGTATTGTCATCATTGATAATTTGACTAAATTTAAAGAACAAATCATGAGAAATTGACCTTAAATAGTGATGTCATGGTTTTTTAGAATTACATATTAAAAAAACATTATGGAAAATACCACAAAAATAATATTCCCATACGATCAAAGCCTGGTAAAGGAATTACCGTTGATCAATAAAAATGATATTGAAAACATATTAATTACTGCTCAGAACTTATTCAACGATCAATCTAATTGGATTCCCGCTTTTAAAAGAATTGAAATATTAGAAAAAGCAGCTTCGATAATGAATGACAGGAGCGAGGAACTGATACATATCGCTATCAGCGAAGGCGGAAAACCTTATAAAGATTCAAAAGCAGAAATACTGAGAGCCATAAAAGGAGTAAAATTAGCAGCCGAACATATATCGCAGCTAAAAGGCGAGCAAATCCCGATGGGACTTACCGAAGCTTCTGTAAACAGGATTGCTTTTACGTCAAAAGAGCCAATTGGAGTTGTTGCAGCGGTGAGCGCGTTTAATCATCCGTTAAATTTGGCAGTGCATCAAATTGCAACTGCCGTTGCCGCAGGTTGTCCCGTTATATTCAAGCCATCAAGTAATACACCACTTTCAGGTCTTGCATTGGCAGAAATTTTAAAAGAAGCGGGTTTACCAGAAGGCTGGCTGCAAGTAGTGTTGTGTGATAATGAAACCGCAGAATTGTTAGTGACAGATTCGAGAATTCATTTTTTCTCTTTTATTGGTTCGGCAAAAGTAGGCTGGTCTTTAAAAAGTAAATTAGCTCCGGGAACGCGATCTGCTTTAGAACATGGAGGCGCAGCACCTGTAATTGTAGAAAGTGATGCCGATTTTAGCGAGATGATTCCGGATTTGGTAAAAGGAGGTTTTTATCACGCAGGTCAGGTTTGTGTATCGGTTCAGAAAGTGTATGTAAATGAGGAAATTTGTGACCGTTTTGTTGAGCAGTTTTCTGAAGCAGTAAATAAATTAATTGTCGGAAATCCGTTTGATGAAAAGACCGATGTAGGTTCGCTTATTACACCAAAAGAAGTCAATCGCGTTGAGGAATGGGTTAACGAAGCTATTGAAGAAGGCGCTAAATTAATTACAGGAGGAAAACGTATTTCTGATACCACCTTTCAGCCCACAGTTTTGTTTAATCCGTCAGAAGATTCTAAAGTTTCAACCAATGAGATTTTCGGACCTGTGGTTTGTATATATCCTTTTGCAAATAGAGAGGAAGCTATTAAAAAAGCAAACGCTCTAGAGGTTCATTTTCAGGCTGCTGTCTTTACAAAAAATATAGATATCGCATTAGACACGACAAAAAAACTAAACGCAACTGCCGTTATGGTTAATGACAATACCGCTTTTAGAGTAGATTGGATGCCGTTTGGAGGCAGAGATGCTTCTGGATTGGGAATGGGAGGAATCTCATATACTATAAATGATATGACAAGAGAAAAGCTTTTTGTTTTTAAAAGTAAATCTCTTTAAACATTATTAATTTTATATAAAAAATAGTAACAGCGCAATGCTGTTACTATTTTTTTTTGGCAGTTCTACAATGTTTAAATGAATTTATACTTAAATTTTATTCTAAATTTGAAAGGAATAAAACCTGAACGGTATTCAAATTATTATAAAGAGACACTTCAAGAAATGACAGCATCCACGATTTATTTTTATATTCCGCAGCAAGTTACATTACTGGATTTAGCTGGTGTTTTAGAAGTTTTTCAGGAAGCTAAATCTTTAGGGTTTGATTACCAGCTAAAATTCATTAGTAATACTGAGATTATTACTTCTTCATCTGGATTGGAACTTTTATCGGTTGTACACTTTTCAAAAACAAATCCACAAGAAAACGATATCATTTTTATATCGGGATTTAGTACAGATCAAATAGATAAAACTTCAGAAGATATTTTATTTTTCGAATGGCTTAAAAAGGCAGATTCCCATCAAACAACAATAGCCAGTGTTTGTAACGGAGCATTTATTCTTGCCAAATCCGGAATGCTGGATTACAAGGAATGTACGACACATTGGAAACTTATTGAAAAATTGAAAAAAGATTTTCCGCTCTTAAAAGTACAAAGCAATACACTATTTACAAAAGCCGATAACTTATATACAAGTGCCGGTATTGTAACGGGTATCGATCTGGCTTTGTTTATCATAGAAGAACGACATGGTAAAGATACTGCTGTGACAATTGCAAAAGAATTAGTGGTATACAAGAGGAGACAGGGAAGTGATGAACAGGAAAGTGTTTATTTGCAAAATAGAAATCATCTCGATGAAAAAATTCATAGTATTCAGGATTGGATTATTTACAATTTAGAGAAAACTTCTACTATTGATTTTTTAGCAGATTTAGTGCATATGGGTGAAAGAAATTTGACCAGAATTTTTAAGAAAAAAACCGGAGTTACAATTGCCGAATACCGAACAAAACTGCGGATCGAAAAGGCAAAAAGTCTTTTACTGAATTCTGATTATAAAGTAGAACATATTGCAAATTTATGCGGATATAAAACTTCGAAGCAATTGAGAATTATTCTTGAAAAATATACTCATGAACTGCCTGCCGAAATTAAAAACAAGTTGTCTTAAAACGACTATTTTTTGTCCTTTTTCTGTACTCAATTAGCAGATACATTTGTATCTATTAATCAAATAACTAGAAACATGAGACTTAGAGAACAAAATGCAGCTTTGATAATTATAGACATGCAAAAAGGTTTTAATGATGAAAATTATTGGGGCGGTAATAGAAACAACAAAGATGCCGAATTGAAAATAGCCGAGATTCTCGAAAAATGGAGATTTCTTAAACTTCCCATATTTCATATCGTTCACAGCTCCATACATCTGAATTCAAAATTGCACGAATCTAATCCCGGATTTGAAATTAAGGATGAAGTAAAACCAATGGAAGGCGAAACTGTAATTGTAAAAAATGTAAACAGTGCTTTTATAGGAACAGATTTAAAAGAAAGACTTGATAATCAGAAAATCAATAAGCTTGTTTTCGTGGGATTAACATCAAATCATTGCGTTTCGACTACAGCAAGAATGGCGGCAAATTTAGGGTTTGACAATTTGGTAATCTCAGATGCTACCGCTACGTTTGACAGAATTGGAATAAACGGAGAAAACTTTGATTCGGAATTAATTCATCAGATATCTTTAGCAAGTTTGAATAATGAATTTGCGCAAATAGTGAATACCGAAAAATTATTTGATTTAGTTTGAGTGAGGATTTAATACTTAAGACATATTAATATTTTAGAATTATTGCTCTGATTTAACTTCATTTAAAATATTTTTTACTCTTTTAAAACGATTTTGGCATCCTAGAGAGAATAAAACGTCAACAATACCGTTTTTTAAACAAAACGATATTATGGGTTTATTGGATTTTATGATAGTAGAAATCGCTATGGATTTAGGAACAGCTAACACTTTGATTATTTATGATGGGAAGATTGTGGTAGACAGTCCCTCAATTGTAGCACGAGATATTAGAAACGGAAAAATTATCGCTGTAGGTAAAGAAGCGAGTTTAATGCAGGGCAAGACACACGAGAATATTAAAACAATACGCCCGCTTAAAGATGGAGTAATTGCAGATTTTGATGCTTCGGAGAAAATGATCAGCTGGTTCATAAAAAATATTCCCGAAATAAAGAAAAACCTTTTTACTCCGTCACTGCGAATGGTAGTTTGTATTCCAAGCGGTATTACCGAAGTTGAAATGAGAGCCGTAAGGGAATCCTGCGAAAGGGTAAACGGAAAAGAAGTTTTCCTGATACATGAACCAATGGCAGCTGCTATTGGAATGGGCTTAGATGTTATGCAGCCCAAAGGAAACATTGTTGTTGATATTGGCGGCGGTACGACAGAAATTGCTGTGATTGCATTGGGTGGAATCATTTGTGATAGATCCATAAAAATTGCAGGAGATGTATTTACTGGAGATATACTTTATTACATGAGAACACATCATAACTTGTATATTGGAGAGGCTACCGCCGAGCAGATAAAAATAGAAGTAGGCGCTGCAATGGAAGTACTTGAAGATGCTCCGGAGGATATGATGGTGCGCGGGAGGGATCTGCTTACAGGAAAACCCAAAGAAGTACGAGTTACATCCAGAGAAATTGCAAGGGCTATTGACAAATCTGTACTAAGAATTGAAGATGCTATTATGGTAACGCTTTCGCTCACACCGCCAGAATTGGCTGCAGATATTTATAATACAGGATTATATCTCGCCGGAGGAGGTGCAATGCTTCGTGGTCTTGATAAAAGAATTTCTCAGAAGACAGATCTGCCGGTCTATATTGCAGAAGATCCTTTACGAGCAGTGGTTAGAGGAACGGGAATAGTTTTAAAAAATATAGCTAAATATAAAAGTGTACTCTTAAAATAGATTCAGACAAAATCTATAAAAAGGTTATAGGGTCAATCGATAATCCTGCGTATATTTGGAATTGTTAAATAATAATCATGCGAACAATGAAAAAAATAGGATTTTTATCGTTTGGGCACTGGGCCGATCATCCTTCCTATAAAGCTCGTACAGCCAGCGATACACTGCTTCAGTCCATTGATTTGGCCGTTGCTGCAGAAGAGATTGGTCTGGACGGCGCTTACTTCCGAGTACATCATTTTGCACGACAACTGGCATCACCTTTTCCGTTACTTTCGGCTATTGGTACTAAAACGAGCAAAATTGAGATTGGCACGGGAGTAATCGATATGCGGTATGAAAACCCGCTGTATATGGTAGAAGATGCCAGTGCTGCAGACTTAATTTCGGGTGGACGTTTACAGTTAGGAATCAGCAGAGGATCGCCGGAACAAGTCATTGAAGGCTGGCGCTCTTTTGGTTATGAACCTGTAGCCGGTGAAACTGATGCTGATATGGGACGTAAAAAAGCTTTGGAATTTTTGGATAAACTAAATGGTGTGGGATTTGCAGAGCCAAATCCGTTTCCTATGTTTCCTAATCCGCCGGGCTTATTGCGCCTGGAACCACATTCTGAAGGATTAAGAGAACGAATCTGGTGGGGAGCAGCATCTAATGCTACTGCTGTCTGGGCAGCCGAAAACGGGATGCATCTGCAGAGTTCTACTTTGAAATACGATGAAAACGGTAAACCTTTTCACATCCAGCAGGCAGAACAGATCAGGTTGTATAAAGAAGCCTGGAAAAAAGCAGGGCATAAGCACGAGCCAAGAGTTTCAGTAAGCCGTTCGATTTTTGCATTAGTTAATGATCAGGACAGATACTACTTTGGAGATCAAGGTAAAGGGTCCGATAGCTTTGGTAATATAGAAAGTGATAAACGTGCTATCTTTGGAAAAAGCTATGCAGCCGAACCGGATAAACTTATCGCAGAGTTAGCTCAGGATGAAGCTATTCAGGAAGCAGATACAGTATTGCTCACGATACCCAATACATTGGGCGTTGACTATAACGTACATATACTCTCGGCTATACTAGAACATATTGCTCCAGAGCTTGGCTGGCGTTAATTTATTGGAAATAAATGCAGTAAAAAGCTAGACGAACAGATCTGAGCTGTAAAAAAAACGTCCAATTCTCAGAATTGGACGTTTTTTTTTATAATACTTATTTAGTAGTGTGCACATGTTTATTTCATCTGCTTTAATATTTGTTAATGCAGTATTAGCTCCTCATTATAAAAGTTCCGGATTCTCCTTCATTTTTATCACTTTCGGGCTCAGATTCTAATTCTTCCCAGTCATTTTCGTCGTATTCCGAATCGAAATCATCCTCAAGATCTTCTTCCAGTTCTCCAAGTTCTAAGTTATAATGATTGCTTGCTGTCAATTCATCTTCTAGATCGCTGTCCAGATAATCATCGTAATTTAATAAGAGCTCTTCTTCATAGTATGTCATATCGCCTGAAGATTGCTCAGACGTATAAATGTAGTTTTCGTAATTCATATAATCAGTTTCTAATTAATAGCTTGTTAGTTTTTAATTTTTCAATTAAGCTTAATTAAAAGTACAGTTTCTGTTACAGGAGATTTTATACAATTTTGGAGAGGAATTGTTAAATTTACATTCTGCAAAAAATCAGAAATAATAAGATGATGTCAACCTTTAAATTACAAATAGATGAGGATCTTTAGTTGAAGGTATCTTCAACTTATTACTCCAATTTTATAATTCCTTTTTCGACTGCAGTTAGCAATGCATAATAATCCTTCTTGTTTTGCTTGGTGTAAGCAACAGAAAAACGGCTGATTGCTTTTTTAAATTTGTCACTTTTACCAATATAACCCGCTATTGCCGCTGCTTTACCTGTTCTGGCATGAGCTTGCGCAAGTGCCCATCCGCAGGAACTGGCATAGTGTACAAGATTTTTGAAGTTCATAGTTTCTATTACAGGTTTTATTTTTGCATCCCGCATTTGTCTTACATAATAGTTTCTGCCGCTATTATCAGATGTCCAGCCTAAGAAAATATCAGAAGCAGACTGCATTAGGCGCTGACCGTTCACTACTCGCTGACCGTGGTGCTCGTATTCACTTTTGCCTGTAAATGGTGTAAGTACACTTTCATAAGCTTCCTTAAACTGCAAGAACAGCGGATCTCCTGAATCCGATAATAACAAAATGACTCCACACCATGTACCGACACTTCCTACTCCGACAACTTTTACAGCAACGTCTTGAATTTTATAATTTTCCAATAATACCTTACGGTCGTCGGGAAGGGTTTCTTTGTATCGAAGAAATGCATTTTCAGCACGATTTAAAAACGCTTCTTGTTTGCTGTCTTCCAAATGATAAATAAGCGGAGGATGGTCTAGAATAATTACTTTGCCGTCTTTTATCTCAGTCATTTTTTCAAACTCTTTTTCATGCGGAGTTCGCTCAGAAGCTTTTTCAAGCCGTTTTTGGTCTAGTTTTTTAGAGAGTGTGTCGTTGCCGGATTTAATCATATCCTCAAAACGAATGTCTTCATACCAAACCTGAAGGGCAGACATTTCTGCATACTTTCTCATATTTTTAGCATAGCTGGAAACAACTATTTCAGCTATTTTTTTAGATTTCGCTTTAGAAAAACCCTTATGTCTGGCGGCAATTGTAAAACTAGCTGCCAGACGTTTTAGATCCCATTCCCAAGGAGCAACGGCTGTTTCATCAAAATCGTTTATATCAAAAATAATGTTTCGTTCCGGCGTAGCAAATCCGCCGAAATTCATCAAATGACAATCCCCGCATATCTGTATTTGAAGTGCAGTAGATTTCTGCACACCGAGATCAGCAGCCATAATTCCAGCGGCACCGCGATAGTGTGTAAATGGCGATTCTAAAATACGTTGATATCTTATCGGCAATAACTCTTCAATACGCCCTCTCGTTCGTTCTATGTGCAGTTCTGCAACGTTTCGTTCCGTAACCTGAAATTTTCCATGTGATGCCCTGGAGCAATTTTTTCTGAGTGAACGACCAAAAGCATATTGATCTTTTCTGGTTTGTTTGAGCTGTTTTAAATTAAGGATTTCAGGATTTTCAGAACTCATTTATTTACTTTTAATATATTATACGATTTACTTAAATATTGGGTCATTTCTGTTTATGGATTCCCTTCGCCGACGCTGGCTCCATAGATTTGTCTTGTGGCGCAGCTGGCATCATTAGCTGCAAGTTCTACTGGTTGTCCCGGTCTTTTCATAGGTGTTTTCGAGCCTCCGCTTACCTGAAGCGGTGTCTTTTTGAATTTTAAAATTACAGGTAAAACAGCACTTTGACTTACAGAATTGGAAACCCGCCTTATATAATTATCAGCATTGAAGATTTATCTTTTGTTGGCAGCACAATACATCTGCATAAAATCAATACCAATCTCTTTCATACATTTTTAGGATTAGAATATTCGCACATGTAAAGTCATTCTCTCCGTTTAATTCTATAACATACGTTTACTAATGATGTAAGTATTATTTACTGCCAGTAACTAATTTAGAGTTGTTTATTCATGAGGTTGCCAACGTCTGAGTAAGCAACTTTTGGTTCGTGTTAAATTAATTTCCTTATACTTTAAAAATCATCTGATATGAAAACAGAAGCAACGCACTCAACATCTCTCATCGTAAATGAAGCAGCATACAATTTAGAACTTTTGCCCTGGGTTTCATTATTAGATGTGCTAAGGGATGAAATTAAACTCACAGGAACCAAGAAAGGTTGTGATCATGGGCAATGCGGCGCTTGTACTATTATTGTCGATGGTAAAAGAATATTAAGCTGCCTAACACTCGGAGTTATGAAAAACGGCTCTGAGATCACTACGATCGAAGGAATTGCAAATGGCGAAAAACTACATCCGCTTCAGCAGGCTTTTATAGAGCACGATGCTTTTCAGTGCGGTTATTGTACTCCGGGACAAATTTGCAGTGCGATTGGAATGTTAAACGAAGCAAAAGCAAAAACCAGAGAAGATGTTCAGGAATTAATGAGCGGTAATCTATGCAGATGCGGTGCCAGTAAAGGTATTATAAACGCCATAATGGAAGTGAAAGGAGATTATCATGAATAATTTCTCTTACACTAAAGTTTCAACTACAGATCAGGCAATTTCGCAAATTGATGGTGATATCCGAAATAAAATAGTAGCAGGAGGCACTAACCTAAATGATCTTCTAAAATATTTTATAACCAAAGCTGATAAACTCGTAGATATAAATCCGATTGCGGAAAATAATTCCATCATTCGGCTTGAAACTGGAGGCGTTAGAATTGGCGCACTTCATACCAATGCCGATATGGCTTATGATCCTATTATAGAAGAGCGTTATCCATTATTGTCTAAAGCAATTTTGGCTGGTGCTTCTGCTCAAATAAGAAACATGGCGACCAATGGCGGTAACTTAATGCAGCGTACCAGATGTTATTATTTTTATGATATTACGACGCCTTGTAATAAGCGCGATCCCGGTTCTGGATGTGCTGCAATTACGGGTTACAACCGAATTCATGCGATTTTAGGACAAAGTGAAAACTGTATTGCGGTTTTCCCGTCGGATATGTGTGTGGCATTGGCCGCTTTAAATGCAGCAGTAAATATTAAAGGGCCAGAGGGAGAAAGAGTTTTGGCTTTCGCCGAATTTCACAGACTTTCAGGAGATACTCCACACATTGATAATAATCTCAAACACGGTGAAATAATTACCAGCATTGATCTTCCTGCAAAAGGATTTGAAAAAAACTATTCGTATTTAAAACTCAGAGACAGAAGTTCTTATTCGTTTGCACTCGTTTCTGTTGCCACTGGATTAGATATTGAAAACGGAATTATCAAAGAAGCCCGAATTGCATTGGGCGGAGTTGCTCACAAGCCCTGGAGAAGTACAGAAGCCGAAGATTTTCTAAAAGCCAAGGAACCAACCCGAATAAATTTTTCTGAAGCGGCAGCGATAATTTTAAAAGATGCTAAAGGTTACGAACATAATTCGTTTAAAATTGAACTTGCAAAAAGAGCGATTGTTCGAAATTGTCTTATGGCATTAAATCCTGAATCACAGCGTCCTGGTGCAAAACCGTCATTATAAATACAATTCAATTAAATTAAGAAGAAATGACAAAACTACCCTCTATAGGAAAACCAATAAGCCGTCTGGAAGGACATTTTAAAGTAACCGGAAGTGCCAAATACGCTGGTGAATATGACGTACCCGACTTATTATACGGTTATGTGGTAAACAGTACGATTACTAAAGGTAGAATTAAAATAATTGACACCGCAGGCGCCAAAGCTTTAGAAGGCGTGATTGAAGTTTTTACGCACGAAAACAGACCTTCAACAGCGTGGTTTGATTTTCAATATGCAGATATGGATGCACCGCCTGGAACTGTTTTTAAACCATTAAAAGATAATGAAATTAAATACAACGGTCAGCCCATTGCACTTGTTGTTGCCACAACTTTTGAAATGGCGAGATATGCAGCAACCTTAATTAAAACAGCTTACGCAGAAAAAGAATTTGAAACAGATCTGGAATCTAATCTAGAGAAAGCCAGAGAACCTAAAAAAGGGCTTGCGTCTATGCTTAAACCGCCTCCGGCAAAACCAACTGGGAATTTTGAAGAAGCTTATAGGAATTCTTTTGTTCAAAGTTCCGGCGAATTTAAACACGGAACAGAACATCATAATCCGATGGAAATGTTTGCTACGACGGTTGTTTATGAAGGTAAAAACAAATTAAAAATTTACGATAAAACACAAGGAACCATTAATTCTCAAATGTATGTTGCCAATGTTTTTGGTTTAAAAATGAAAAATGTTCAGGTAATTGCGCCTTATGTTGGCGGTGCTTTTGGTTCAGGACTTCGGCCGCAATACCAGCTTTTTATGGCTGTTATGGCATCGTTCAAGCTAAAACGAAATGTACGCGTTACCTTAGACCGATCGCAAATGTTTACTTTTGGACATAGACCGCCAACGTTACAATTTACCAAATTTGGTGCTGATGAAAACGGAAAAGTAAATGCCATTTATCATGAAGCAATTGCAGAAACTTCGCAATTTGAAGACTATGTCGAAAATGTAGTAAACTGGTCCAATATGCTGTATCCTGCAGAAAATACTTTGCTGGAACACAAACTTGTTCCGTTAGATGTTTATTCTCCGCTGGACATGCGCGCACCTGGCGGAAGCACAGGTATTCATGCCATTGAAATCACAATGGACGATCTTGCGTACCAATTAAATATTGATCCGCTTGAATTGCGCTTGATCAATTATTCAGAAAAAGATAAAAGTTCAGATAAAGAATATTCCAGCAAGGAACTTAGAAATTGTTACCTGCAGGGTGCTGAAAAATTTGGATGGAAAAACAGAAATCCAGAACCCCGAAATATGAAACGCGGTAATAAACTGATTGGCTACGGAATGGCAACTGGAATTTGGGATGCCAACCGACTTTTGGCACGAGTTCAGGCTATTATGACAAGCGATGGAAAAGTGGAACTTAAAAGTGCCGTAACCGATATCGGAACGGGAACTTTAACCATCATGACGCAGATTGCATCAGATGAATTAGGAATCCCATTAGAAGATATTACATTTTCATATGCAGATAGTGCAATGCCGTTTGCACCTATACAAGGCGGTTCTTTTACTACCGCAACTGTTGGGCCTGCAGTTAAAGCTTCGTGCAAAGCATTAAAGGAAAAATTATTCAGGAAAGCCAAAAACTTAAGAAGTTCGGTTTTAAGTGATGCGAAATTTGAAGATGTAGTTTTTAGCGAAGGCTTTATATTTTTAAAAGAGAATGCTGAAGTTAAAATTAGCATTGATGAGATTTTTACTTTTAATGAAGGAAAAGAAATAAAAACCACAAATGCAGCCATGCCGAATCCTCTTGTATATGGAAAAAAAGCCAGAGCAGTGCATAGTGCTGTTTTTGTTGAAGTTGAAGTAGACGAAGAATTGGGAATTATTGAGGTAAAAAGAGCCGTAACAGCCGTTGCAGCAGGAAAAATTATTAATCCGAAAACTGCCGAAAGCCAGATTCTGGGAGGAATGATTTGGGGAATCAGCAAAACGCTGCACGAAGAGACAATTCTTGATGATCAATTCGGCAAATACATGAATGCTAATCTAGCCGAATATCATATTCCGGTTCACGCTGATATTCACGAATTAGATGTGATTTTTGTAGAAGAAAATGACGATTTTGTCAATGATCTGGGTGTAAAAGGAGTAGGCGAAATCGGGATTGTAGGAATGCCTCCGGCAATTGCAAACGCAATTTTTCACGCCACAGGAAAACGTATACATAATTTGCCAATTCATTTTGATCAGCTTTTATAATCTTGAAATTTTATAAGAAATTAAAAATAATTAAAACTCAATTATATGTTTTTAGCATCAAAAAAAATAATAGCAGCAGGAATGCTTTTTCTGGCAGTAACTGCAGTAAAAGCACAGCAAAAAGACAACAGCGAGAAATGCCGTTACACCAAAACTACTAGTGGTTATTTAATGGTACTGCGGGAAGGCGATAATGTTTTGGCTTTAATCGAAAATCTGGTAAAAGAACAGCAGATTCCTTCTGCAAATTTTACCGGAATAGGTTTCGCACAAGAAGTAACTTTTGGCTTTTATGATTTTAATCAAAAGAGCTTTAATCCAAAGACCTTCAATAAAGTAGAAATGGGCAGTCTGACAGGTTCTATCGCCTGGAGCGAAGGTAAGCCGTCACTGCATATTCATGGTATTGCAACAGATGATAAGTTTGATGCTTACGGCGGACATATCCTCGCACTAAAAGTGGGGACTGGTTCTATGGAAATTTATATTACACTCAATCAGAATAAATTAGAAAGAAAAATAGAGCAGCCTCTAAATGCAAATGTCTTGCAGCTTCCTTGTGCTAATTAAGTGAAGTTTTGATGACTCTATCGAGCAAACTTGCTTTTCTCGTGCTTTTAAAATCCTAAATCTCCAAGCTCAATAGTATAAAGCGGATGAGGCTCTAATTTGTTTGCAAAACCATCTTCGAGATAGTCATCGTGATGTAAAAGTAATTGTTCTTCGTAAGAAATTGTATTTTCTGTAGAGTGTTCCGGCTGATAAAAATAGTTTTGAAATGTCATAATAATTAATTTAAAGATTGTTCATTTAACTTGATTAAAACTATGATATTTCTTACGGGTTGTCTTACATAATTTTTCGCAGATATTGTCGAATTTTCATTTTAAGCATACTGGGAATTGTATAACTTCTTGATGAAATTAAATACTTTTTTTGGTCTTAATCGATTGTACCTTAGTATTTAATTAAACTAATTTGTAATTAAAAAAATAGTTATGGCAGAGATCAAAATTGAAAAAAAGAAGCCAATATGGCCATGGATTGTAGCAGTACTACTAATAGCAGCTCTTGTGTACTTCGTATTTTTTAGAAATAATGACGTTACAACAAACAGCGTTATAGAAACCGAAAACGCTGCAAGTACAGATACTATAGCACCTTAATTAAAAAGCAGGCAGTAATAAAAATGCCTCTTTCTAAATTATAGAAATTTATAAATAATAAGTACCTACAATGCTCGACACATAATTGGAGATATTTAGATTTCACAATAAAAGGAGAGCAAAGTAACAGCTAAGCTATATTTAAGCTTTGCTGAAAAATGAATTTATACTAATAAAAAAAATTATGGAAAATAAAGATAGAAATTTATACAGACTGGACGAACTTTCTGATTATAAGATCGCTTCAAATTATTCTGATGTAAGAGGATGGAAAATAGTAGACTCTGACAACCGTACAATAGGTAAAGTAGACAATCTTTGGGTTAATAAAGACATGCAGCGTGTGGTTTACCTTGATGTAAATGTAGACAAAGCATTAATAGATGACAGTCATAATGAAGTGCACGACGCTCTGGCAAACGATAACGGAAAAGAGTTTATGTACAAAGATGGAGACAGTCATATTATTATTCCGATTGGCTCTGTGTCCATTAATAAAGACACCAAAATTGTAATGGCCAACAATATTGGTTATGATACCTTTAGAAACACCAGCCGATACAGCCGTCAGCACAATTTTGACAGAAATTATGAAAGAAGAGTAATGAATGGATATTACCCTGAAAATAATTCTAATGTTGGATATGATAGTGAAGACGATACTTTTTACAATCGCAAAGAATTTGACAACCACTAGATTTTATCAATAGAATACCCTTATATAGATAAGAATCATCCTAAAAGGAATAAAAAGATCAAGCAATAAATGTTTGATCTTTTTTTTGTTATGTACGTACTTGTTTTTATTTATCAATTAATTAGATCGCGTAAAATTTAAGTAAAAGATCAATTTGCTGTTATTGATAAACCAAATATTTTATTATTTTTATAAAGGAAAAATGAAACTGAAAGGCTTTAAAAAAACTGAAAATTATTAGAAAAGTTTATAAAAGAGCTTAATGCGGCAGGTTAAAATTATATGAATATTACAAATTCAAAAAGCAATACAACCCGAGTTGATATGATAAAGAAAAGACATGCAATTAATTTAAATATTTTAGTTATTCTATCATTGTTTTCGCTCTTATTTTTTGTTTTTAGCTGTAATCAAATCACAGAAAATAAATACGAAGGAAATTGGATTTTAAAAGATCATAATTACACTGCAAAAATTACTTTGAAGGATGGAAATTACAGTAAAGAATATAGTAGTGATGATCTTAAAGTACCATCAAGCGGGAAGTTCTATCTTAATAAAAATGAAAATAGAGTAGGAGTGACTTTATCATTTATACCTGATAAAATAATTACTGAGAATGATACTATTTTTCAGGAATGCGAAAATTTAGATGTTATTGAAATTAATGATAGTAGTCTGATCATTCAAAAATCAAATCAATTTAGCAGGGATGCAAAAGATAAATTGATTAAAGTAAATGAAATTCTAATTTATAAAAAGCAGTAAAAGCAGAGCCCGATGTGGCTCGCGTATATAAACTTCACGGATAAATGCAGTCTTGCAAACCGTTCCCACAAACAATATTATGAACAATATATTTTCTGACAGCACCCAAATCGGAATAGCAGCTACTTTTTCTGATCTGGTGCAGACCAATTTCAAGGGAGAAATGAATGCGCTGTGCTGGCATAGAAATTTAGACGGCGATTTTAACGAGATTGTAGCTAAGTTATCTTTACAAGAAAATATAACCGAGGTTTATCCCGAAGATCTAATCGCGCTCCAACTCTCGGAAAAGGGGAATATAGCAAGAGATATAATCTTAAACGATTTACAATTATTGACAGATTTTGGCGCTTCACCATCGCTTAATTTATTGAAGTGTTATGAACGTGATGATGAGTTTGATTTCATCTCGACAGATGTGTATTCGTTTCATGTTGATCGTTCGCCCATTGCAACCGATACATTTTTATGTACCTATCACGGAGCGGCAAGTGATATTATTTCGAATTCACAGGCAGAGCAAAAAATCCTGATTCCAGAAATCCGCGCCAAGCTAAAAGAGCTGCATGATGGACCAGCAGAAGAATTCGAAGACTTTTTAAAGGAAAATTATTTTGATCTGCATTATCAGGTAAATGCAAATGCAAAACCTATTAATTTAGGAGTAGGACATCTTTGGCGATTGGCGGTAGACCATCCAAAACAAGAAGTGCTGCCTTGTATTCATAGAGCACCAGTAGAAAATGAAGGCGAATACAGGTTGTTGTTGATTTGTTGAGGATAACGAAGTTAACTTAATTGTAAATAACTTTATTATCTACTAAAATTAAACCTTTTATACTTATGATACTTTCATCAGAATCGGAATTTAAAAAGATATATCCCTCGTTATCCAACATTATTAAAGCTTCTAATACTTTAGCTTGTTTTTTCTTTTCATGAGATAAACTGTCTTCTATTGGTGTGTAAGCATTAAAAACAATAGTTAACAGACTTGTCAGTTCTTCTAGCGTACAACTCATGCCGTATCTGTCTGCAAGCATCTGCAGAATTTTTATAAGAAAGATTGGTAATGTTTCCATGAGAATAGCTTTTGCTTATATATACGGAAACAGAATCGAAATAGTTTTTTTTTTGGAAGATTTAAATTATTGTAAGTGTTTGGATTTTAATAATTTGGATTTTTTTAATATTTCTAATTGATCTCTCACTCACTGAAGAATTCTTTTTAGAAAGCTCTGAATGTCTTCTGATTCGCAACCGCTTTCATACCTCAATCGCTCTCATATGCGCAACCATAGCGTTCCGTGCCTGTTTCTATATTAAACCGGATTTTCTTTTTTAAAATCTTTGAAAATTGAATTGATTGAAAGTAAGTAATTTTATTTATCTTGAGTAAGTTATTAAAATAAAATAAAAATAGGTTAAAAAAAAGCCACTTATCTCTCAAAGTCACCTCAATAGTTATAAGTATGAAACAATCGAGGGAATTTATAATTTGTTAATAATTCATCTATTAAAAAAAATAAAGCGATAGATTTAAGTTATAATTTTGATTTTTAAATTATAAAAATGGAAAAGATAAATATTTTAATAAATGATATCCAACAATTTGGAGCTGAATCGATGGAACAGTATAATAGAAATAAAGAAATAAATCGAGAGCAATATTTTAAATTGGTTGAACGAATAGAAGAATTATCGGTTAATGATTTTAATACATCTGAAAAGTTTGAATATTTTTTGCGATATTGGAATCAAGATATTAGAAAAGCTGGAAGATTTGTGATAAGTAATGCATTTAATTTTTAAATCTCGTTACTATGAAAAAGAATAAAACAGCCTTAGAAACTAGATTTTGGGCAGACTTTGCAGTGGGAAATCCGTTTAAAGCACTCGATGCCTTTTTTGACTTTGCAGCTCTTGATTATTATAAACAAAACTTAACAGAAGTGGCGCTTTACAGCTGTAAAACAGAGGTTTATCAACAAGACAATCCCAGCGATGCTTTTGTGTTTTATACTGCTTTTAGCTCTTTTGTCAAAATCTGTTATGGTCTCCAACAGAAAAGCAAAAAATGGAAAGTTACAGCTTCTTTGCACTCTCAAACAGCATTTCATCTTTCTTCTCTAACGAAAGAAGAATATGAAAATCCTTTTATTGTATTTCAAAAAGCATTTAATGAAAAAACGCCGCAGCAATTCGAATTTTTTCTATCTCTAATCCTGGAACTTTCGTTGTCTCCCAATGCCGAAAATCCTAACGCAGACTTGACGACGCCTTATATTCATTTAATCAAAATGCTCGATGCAATAGAATTAATTAGAGAAAGGGGAGTAGAGAAAATCAAGAAAAAGCATCAGATTGTTTCTGTAACAGAATAAAATATCCCAATCTAAATCACAATTTTCAATAAAACTAACCCCAATCGTTTACGGGCGGTCAAAATAAAGCTGAAAATACTGCTTTTGTTTGCTGGCTTTTAGAAGCTAGTAATCTTTACAAAAACTTTAGAATTAAAAACCTAATTCGTATATTGTTCTGCCCAAATTTACAACATCAGCAATATCGATTTTAAAGAACTGCTTTCAACAGTTTTTAGTTCATTTTAACAGCAAACTTTCAGATTATGAAAAATTCATTAATGTTATTCCTTTCCTTTTTAGCTTTTACAGCATGCTCAAAACATGAAGGAAAAAAAAATATTGCCATTACCGGAATAGATTCTACATTACGGCCCGGCGATGATTTTTTTAAATATGTAAATGGCAAATGGTACGATTCTGTAGCAATACCTGCATCGCAAGCCGGAGTTGGCGCGTATATGTTTATGAATTACCCGCAGCGAATGCGCCTGCAGGGCATATTAGACAGTATTTCGAAAACCACGAATGCGGCAGGAAGTACAGCACAAAAGGTAGGAGACTTTTATGCATCTGGCATGGATACTGTAACCATTGACAAACGCGGTTACACTCCAATAAAACCGCTGCTTGCCAGAATTGACGCCATTAGCGATTTACCGTCGTTAATGAAGTTTGTAGTCGAGGAAGTAAAAGCAGGTAATTCTTCTATTATAGCTTTTGGAGTGTCACCCGATGAAAAAAACAGCAGTATGAACATTGCTCAACTCTATCAAACGGGTATAGGTCTGCCAGACAGGGATTATTATTTCAAATCAGATTCATCAACTCTTGGTATTCAGAAATCATACAAAAAATACCTTGCGGCACTATTTCAGCAAACAGGCAGCAATGCCCAGGAGGCTGAAAAGAATGCTGGTTTGGTTTACGATATAGACAAACAACTCGCTGTTTCGCATAAAACAAAAGTGCAACTTCGTGATGTACAGGCCAATTATAATAAAATGGCTGTGACAGCACTTGCAAAAAGGCAGCCTAACATTGACTGGAATACTTTTTTAAACACTTTAGGCGCTAAGACCGATTCTGTTAATATTGGTCAGCCTGCCTATTATGATGCGCTTAATAAGCTTTTAAAAACCATTCCGATTGCTAATTGGAAAATTTACCTGAAAGCCAATTCTATGGAAAGATATGCAGATGATTTAAGCAAACCTTTTGTAGATGCTTCATTTGAGTATATTAAAGTGCTTTCTGGTCAGGCGGTTCAAAAATCCCGCGGCGAAAAAATGGCTAATGTCCTTGACACGTTCTTAGGCGAAGCATTGGGTCAATTGTATGTAAAGAAATATTTTTCTGAAGATGCTAAAAAACGTATGTTAGTTCTGGTGAATAATCTGCAAAAAGCTTATGCCAAAAGAATTGATAATTTGGAATGGATGAGTCAAAGTACAAAACAAAAAGCGAAAGAAAAATTGGCTGCCATGACCAAGAAAATAGGCTATCCTGATAAATGGAAAGACTATAGCAATGTACATATAGCCAGAAATACTTATTTTGAGAATATGGTTTCGGCTTCTGCAGCCGCTTATCAATTTCAATTGGCAAAATTGGGAAAACCAGTCGATAAATCAGAATGGTTTACTACAGTTCCGACAGTTACGGCTTATAATAACCCTACTGCAAATGAAATTGTTTTTCCTGCAGGTATTTTGCAACCCCCATATTTTGATAATAATGCAGATGATGCGCTCAACTATGGAGGTATCGGAATGGTTATAGGTCATGAAATAACGCATACTTTTGATGATCAGGGTGCGCAATATGACAAAGACGGAAACTTAAAAGACTGGTGGACAAAAGAGGATTATGCACAGTTTAAGTCAAGAATACAACAGGTAATCAATTTGTACAGTACTTATACCGTTTTAGGCGACCTGCACATTAATGGCGCAATGACAGTTGGCGAAAATACGGCGGATATTGCCGGAATAGCGGTTGCCTATGATGCTTTTAAGATGACTGAGCAAGGAAAAGGGAATGAAAAAATTGATGGTTTTACTCCAGACCAGCGCTTTTTTATTTCTATAGCTAAAATATGGAGAGTAAAAATGAAAGATGAGTTCCTGCGTTTATGGATTAACAATAATCCGCATTCTCCGCCAAACTGGCGTGTTAATGGTCCTCTGATGAATACGACACCTTTTTACGAAGCATTTAATGTAAAACCCGAAAATAAAATGTTTCTGCCTAAGAAAGACAGAATAACAATTTGGTAAGACGCTCGCTCTCTAAAGTATTCCCATGAAAAAATGCGCAAATGTTCCTGTGAACTTTGCGCAATTTTTTTGGTTAGAAATTGCTATTATACTGTTAGTAAAAACAAAAAACCAGATTAAATTCAAGAAAGTTATAATTTTACGAAATGAAGAAAAATTTATTTAAAATATTCGGACTGTTAACGATTTTAATCCTGTTGTTTATTATTTATAAAACAGATTTATTTATAAGTGGACAAACCTATTTTGAAAGAGGAAAAAATAGTTTTCTTACAGCAGTCGAAGATGATAGTTTTGACCATAAAAAACTGGAAGATGCAATTTTAAATTTTGAAATGGCAATTAAAAAAGGAAACAAGGAGCGTGAACTGTTTGATAAACTAGGGTCGAGTTATTCTCTATTAAATGGAGATCATTATAATGCGGAGAGAATTTACGATAAAGCAATTATAAATTATCCAAATGATGCCGAATTTTATTTTTTTAGAGCAAATTGCAAAAAAGAACAAAAAAAGTTTAAATCTGCATTTTTAGATTATGAAAAGTGTATAAATCTTGCTCAAACACAAAAAGCTGATTTCTTAAAAGAAGCTATCTACAACCGGGGAGCTATAAGTTATAAACTTGGTGATTTTTTAAAAGCAGAAAAAGATTGGAAATTGGCTCAAATCAAAACAGATTACAAATTAAGAACTTATCAAGATTATATCCAGTTGTGGAAATAAAAACTAAAGTTAAAGTTAAAGTAACGGATTGGGCATTAGGCTTATTTAGTTCTAAACCCGCTGTAAACGCCATTTTTCTTTTTAATTCATAATCTTTACATTAAATTGTCCATCAGTAATTTTATGGTATAACGGAGGCTGTTCAACTCCTGAAGCTCCTGCGCCAATACCAATATTCCCGCTGAAAACACCTTGAACTAAGGAATCAATTCTTAAAATTGTTGATTTTGAAGTATAAAATTCATCCCCATATCTATTGGAGCCGTAATTGTATAAATTTCCATTCCATAAATTATTGAACTCGATATAATGATAGATCTGCTTGTTTAAATCAGGATATGTTCCAGCATCTATCTTTCTTACCGGAGTAACAAAAAACCAGATTAATATATTTTCTGAATTATCTGCGGACGTTTTTTTTCCTCTAATAGATAATTTAACAGCATCTGTTCCAAAAGACCACGGAATTGTATCTAATGTGGCATAAGCTTCTGTATTGAATGAAGTTTCAACACCGTCTATTTTCGCTGTTATAGAACCTACTGGAATAGTGATTTTGGCATCGCTTTCTTCGTCGTTACAGGAGGAAAGTAAAATGATAAAACAAAATGCCGCAATAACTATTTTTTTCATAATTTCTGTTTTTTTACTCCTTCAAACTTAAAGGCAGTTCGTTATATCTGCCATGAAATGAGGTTTGTAATGTTTTTTATTTTAAAGATTTATTTAATGCAGTAAGGAATACGGCTTTGCTCTTTCATATTCAGTCATTTTACCTGAATTTTCAGCAATTAAAACTAGTTTTACTGCTGTTAACTCCTTGATTTTAACTTTGAAATTCTCGCTGGGCAATGTCACCGACAAGCTGGTGCCTGTTCTGGCAAAAATTCCTTCATATGTGGTGAGACTGCAGGTTTTGGTTTCCGATTCATCAGTCCTTACCAGTAGTATTTCAGTACCTGAAAAGGAAATAGTTTCATAAAGACGGCATTCACTTAGCGGCTGTCTTATACCACCCGTATATTCTGCCTTTAAAATCCATGCTCCCTGGATATCGCCAGAGGTGTCATCGGGGATTATTTCGCTGTCATTTGAGCATGACCAAAAGCAGGTAAACAGCATTGTCATCAGTAGAATCTTTTTCATGGACTTTAATTTTTTCAAATCAAATATAAGATAAATCCTGGAAATATAATATTACAATAATCCATTCAACGTATTTTAGATATAATTGTATTTTGTTGAGTATCTAAGGTCCGGTGATTATTAGGAGAATTTATTTTTTAAATATTAAGAAGCTTTTTTAGGTCATTTGGTTTTTTTTTCAAAAATATTAAAAGAAAAACCAGCGAACATCTTAACAAGAAAACATGTTTAGATAGGTATCGCTGGCTAGGACTGTATTATTTCAAATTAACAGTAACTTTTTCAATTTCACCTTTAAACGTAAAAGGAACTTCGTAACTTCTGTTTACAGGCGTTCCAAAATCTTCACCTACATCCAGTGTTTCATCGGCAGAGAATCGGCTTGGAACTGTTTTTAGGATATCACCTTTTGCAGCTTCTTTTCCATCTACAAGCAAGGTAACTTTTGCAGCTTTACCAGCGCCGCCTCCTGCATAGTCAAAATTTACTGTGATGTTGTGTTTACCTGCAGTTAATGCAGTTGGTGATTGAATTGACCATTTTGATTGAGGATAATGTGAAAAGGCATAAGCAAAAGTTGGTTTCCCTTTCTGAAGCATTAATGCTAAACCGGCAAAATAACCTCCCTGTGTGATAATCATTCCCTCATCGCCCGCTTTTACCACTATATCAGCCGTGATACTAAAAGAAGTGTTTTTCATATTTGGAGCCATTCCCTCTGTAATACGAGAATTTCCTTCATGATAAACATAGCTGGTTCTGCCTTTGTTTAAGTTAGGACGATTTTCAGGATTCACCCTGTCTATATAACGATCATCAAGTGGGAACACATTATATTTCCTTCCTTCATCTAAAAATGCTTTTTGCAGCTCTTTTAGTTTTTCCGGATTTTTTGCGGCAACATTATCCACTTGGCTGAAATCTTTTTTAAGATCATATAATTCCCATTTATAGTCCTTCATAGGATCTTCTGACGGAATTGGATGTCCCTGCCAAGGTAAGTTACGAGGAGTAGTATTCGCCAGCCATCCATCTTTATAGATACCTCTGTTCGCTATTATTTCATAATACTGCGTGTTATGTGTTTCAGGAGCCGTGGCATTATCAAAGCTGTAAACAAGACTTTTACCAGCCATAGGAGTTTGTTTAAAACCATCTACTGAGTTGGGAGAAGGAATATTAGCAGCTTCAAGGATAGTAGGCACTATATCTGTGATGTGTGCATATTGGCTGCGAATCTGCCCAGTCTGTTTAATTCTTTTCGGCCACGAAATAATCATTCCAGTTCTTGTGCCCCCTAAATGGGACGCTATTTTTTTATCCCACTGGTAAGGTGTGTTCATGGCGTGCGCCCAGCTCTGAGAGTAATGTTCCTGAAACCAAGGGCCTCCAAACTCATCCAGATTTTTCAGCATAAATTCTTCTGTATCTTTTTCTCCATTTACCATAATTCCAATTTCACTGGTAAGTCCCTGTCCGGTTGGATCTTCAGCGCTGGCTCCATTATCTCCCATTATATAAATAATAAGTGTATTGTCAAGTTCTCCCAAATCTTTAATTGACTTAATAATGCGTCCAATCTGATCATCACAATAGGCAAGCTGAGCAGCATATACTTCCATTTCCCTAGCCACAACTTTTTTCATATTTGGACTCAGAGCATCCCATTTTTGATAATCATCTGGTGTAGGTGCCAGTTTTGCATCTTTTGGAATAACTCCCATCGCCTTTTGTTTTTCAAAAGTCATCTGGCGCTGTTTATCAAAACCGTAGTCAAACTTTCCTTTGAATTTTGCAATCCAATCCTTTGGAGCCTGATGTGGAGCATGTGCAGTTCCAGGAGTGTAATAAGCAAAAAATGGCTTATTGGGTGACACTGCTTTTTGTGTCTGGATCCACTTGATGGCATGGTTTGCTAAATCTTTGTCTAATACATAATCCGGATCTACCTTTCCATCAACTAAATATGGATCAATTGGTTTAGTGCCTTCAATTAAAGATGGTCTGAACTGATGCGCATCGGCACCTAAAAAACCATAAAAATATTCAAAACCCAGACCAGTTGGCCATAAATAAAATGGGCCGGCAGGTGTGGACTGCCAGTCAGGCACGTTATGATTTTTACCAAACCAAGAAGTACCGTAACCATTATCAGTTAGTATTTTACCAATTGTAGCAACGCTTTTTGGAACTAAACTATTATAACCGGGATAAGGGGTAGAGAATTCCATAATAATTCCTGTGGCTGCAGTATGATGATTTCTGCCTGTGATAAGAGAAGCTCTTGAAGGCGAACACACAGCGGTGGTATGAAAGCGGTTGTACTGCAGTCCGTTTTTAGCTAATGCATCAAAATTAGGTGTAGGAACGGGACCTCCAAATGTGGAAGTAGCACCAAAACCAACATCATCAATGAGAATTAACAATACGTTTGGAGCGCCTTCGGGAGCACTAATTTCTTTAGGCCACTCGATAGGGTCAGAGTCCTTGATGTTAGGTTCTATTTTACCTGTTTTTTGATACGCCTCAATAGGTAAAACAGTTCTGTCGGGCCAATTTTGATTTGAAGATTTTTCCTGAGCTTGCATTAAACTACTAAAAATCAAGGATACTATTCCTGTGATTAAAAATTTACTTTTCATAATAATATTTTTTATTAGTTTGGAAAAAGAACGGAATAATAGGTTTGTATAATAGGGTATAAATAATTGAAAAAACTTAAAAAAATAATTTGTAAAGAGAATCCTTAGTATTGAAAAATTCATCAAATAGTTAAGTAATTTAAAATTAAAAAATTATTAAGCTGAGTGTTAAAAATGTAGGAATAATTTGGTTGCAAGTTATAACTTGCAACATCTTTTTGTAATATCTTTTCTTACTATTTTCATAATTTTACCAATACTTATGTTTTTGTAGTATTGCCCGATTTAAATCCGATATAATTTTACTTTTTTCATTACAGTCTCATTATTAAAAAGAATATTTGCTTTCAAAAAATACTTTTAAAATTCTCTTTCGGCACCCTATTAACAATTATTAGCGTTTTACTACCTGTAATTTTCTTTACTCTGAAGAATATGATTAGTAAGAAATAATTACGATTACTTTTTTACGAATAAACTTTTATCGACTGATTAATTTAATAGCATTTACAATACCCAATAGCACAAGATTTGTTTTTTAAATTTTAAAAAAAGATTTATGAAATTAAATTACTCACTTTTGGATTTTAAAGCAGTACAAAGATTTTTGTTGTCCATTATATTTCTTTTACCTGTATTATCTTTTTCTCAGAACTGTACTGTAAATGCAAATGTAGACAGGATTATCTGCCCCGGCGGAGAAGGCGGGCTGCCTGTTGACCAGTTTTTATTGTTAGGAACTGCAAACACCGATGCAGGATTAGGGTATTTGCAAAATCCCAGCTGGATCCAGATATCAGGCCCGGCAGTTATTATTGATGTTCCTGCAAATCTGCAAAGTTTAGTTAGAGGTGCTAGTCCGGGAAATTCGTATGGTTTTAGACTTACCGCTCAATGTCAGGACGGATCAACTGTTTCAGATGATTTTCTTATTACGATTAAGCCCATTACATTAGCTAATGCAGGAACAGACCAAACATATTGCCACGGAACGTATGTTTTGAATGGAAATGCCGTTGGCGCTTCTGAAACAGGAACCTGGTCAATTGAAGGAAATAATAATGCTGGTATTAGTATCAGTAATCCAAATTCGCCAAATGCCTCAATTACAGTCTCTGGTGCGTCATCAGGAAGTACTACTTTAAGATGGACAATAGTAAACAGCGCATCAAACTGCCAAAGTGTAAATGAAGTTGTGATTAACACTTTAGGCGGAATTCAACCTGTAACGGCAGGCGGTGATATTACACTTTCAAAGTGCTATTCTTCTACACAAAATGTAAATCTTAATGGGAGCTTTGGAGGCAGTACTCCCGGGCAGCAGCAAGGAACATGGACCGTGGTTTCAGGCCCAAACATCCCAAATTTTTCAAATGCCAATGATAATAATACCAATGTTAATGGTTTAATAGAAGGAACTTATGTTTTACGATGGACCGTTGCGGGAAACTGTGCCAATGGAACTGATGAAGTTGCTATAACTGTTCCAGCTCCGACAGCAGATGTTACCAATGTTGGAGATGCCAGTTTAATTTATTGTGACGGAAGAACTTCAACCGTTTTACAAGGCACGGTTCCTTTATATGTGAATGAAACAGTTCAATGGACTCAAACTGGGGGACCTGTTACAGCTTCTATCCAAAACCCAGCCTCATCTTCAACACTTGTTACAGGTATGACTGTGCTTGGAACCTATAATTTTTTATACACATTAAACAATAGTACAACCGGATGTACTTCTACAGGAACTTACAATGTTACTCTAGAAGAAGTAATTGCAATATCGGCAGGTCCTGATCAAACATTAGCATGCAGTGAATTTTCCGCTGTTATTCCGGTTAATTCAACTGGAAATGGACAAATGAGCTGGCAGATTGTAAGTGGTCCAACACCTTTCACAACTACTTATCCTTCATTTCCAACACCTTTGGTAAATTTTTCCGGAAACTCCGTTACAATCGACAGCCTTAGAATTTCAGGCAGGTATGTGATTAGATTAATAAAAGCGCCAAATCCGGGAAGCCAGTGTGAAACAGTTTATGATGATGTTTCGATCTTGATATCAGCACCGCCATCAGCGTCAAGCGGAGGAACACTTCAGAATTTAGCTTGTAATTTAACAACAGCCCAATTAGCGGGAAATACACCAACCAGAGGAAGAGGAACATGGACGCAGGTTTCCGGGCCTTCTACAGCAGTATTTTCGGATGTTAAAAATCCGGAGACAACAGTGTCGGGTTTAATAAATGGAAAATACAGGTTTAGGTGGACAATTTCTGGTGGATCTGCGTGTGAGGTTACGCAAAGTATAGCCGAAGTTATTGTGTCGAGTGCGACGCCAACGCAGGCTCAGGCAGGTAACAACCAGTCAATTTGTTTTGGTTCACCCATTCAATTACAAGGAAATGCAACTATTGCCAGTGAGACAGGGACATGGACAGTTTCTCCAAGTGCAGGAGTAACTTTTAATGATGCAAACGACCCAAGTGCAATTGCTTCCGGACTGGCACAAAATACAACTTATACATTTACATGGACCATTGTAAATGGGTGCGGAAGTTCTGTAGATACAGTTGATGTATCTACAAATGCAACGCAAGGGGCGACCGCAGCTGCAGGAACAGATCAATGTCTGGTAACAGGAACCACAACAGTAACTTTAGCTGGAAATAATCCTTCGCCGGGAACAGGTTTATGGATACAGACGGGAGGAACAGCAGCAACAATTACAAATCCAACTCAATTTAATACAACCGTAACGGGATTAAGTGATGGAAATTACGAATTTCAATGGACAGTAAGCAATATTGGCTGTACAGATGCACAAGATACTGTAGCCATAACAATAGCGCCAGCCATAACAATAGCGCAGGCAGGAAATGATCAAAATATATGCGGTCCGGTTGCAACGCTTTCAGGAAATACTCCTGCAGCCGGAGAAACAGGTTTGTGGGAATTTGTGAGTGGAGGAGATGGTCCTTTAATTACAGATCCCACCAATCCTAATACAACAATAACAGGTTTATCTTCAGCTTCCTGGGTTTATCAATGGACAATTTCCAGAGGAGCCTGCGCTGTTTCTTCAGATGCTGTTCAGTTGAATGTTAGCCAGCCGCCATCAATAGCAATTGCAGGTTCAGATCAAACAGTTTGTAATCAGACCAGTGTTACACTTGGAGCAGCAGCACCTGATGCAGGCACAAATGGTTTATGGTCATTAATAAGCGGACCAAATTCACCTGTTTTTTCTAATGTTGCAATTGCAAATTCAACTCTATCTGGACTTGTAACTGGTGAATATATTTTAGAATGGACAACTTATACAGGAATAAATTGTCCTGCCAGTAAAGACCAGGTAAGTATAAAAGTAACTGAAGCAGCGGCCGCGGGTTCAGATTTTTCTACTTGTTTAGCGGGACCTCTTTATTTGACGGGAAATCCAACTAGTACAGGAACGTGGGCTTATGTTTCGGGTGGAATAGGTACTCCCACTATTACTTCAACAGGAAACAATAGTGCTGCTGTAACAGGTTTATTTCCGGGTGTATATGTTTTTAGGTATACAATTGCCGCACAGGGTTCCTGTCCTGAATCTTCAGATGATATTCAGGTTACGGTTAATGGCCAGGCTTCTACAGCGAGCGCGGGACCAGATCAGGTTTTGTGCAGCGCTAATCTGCCGGCTCAGGAAATTCAGCTCGCAGCCACAAATCCAATTCAGGGAACAGGTTTATGGACTGTGCTTGCAGGGCCTTCAGGAGGAACTTTTGATGACGCATCACTTCCAAATGCAAAATATATAAATCCAGGATTTGGAATTTATGTTTTTAACTGGACAGTAACTTCTGGAAGCTGCAGTAATTCGGATCAAGTCAGAGTTGAATATGCCGCTGCACCTTCAGCCACAATTGCAGAAGGAGATAATGCTGTTTGTGGCTCGATGACAGAACTTACTGCAACACCGCCAACGGTAGGAACAGGAAAATGGGCTCAGGTTTCCGGACCTACCACAGCTGTTTTTAGTTCTGAAATTTTACCCATAACAACAGTTTCAAATTTGACTCAAACAGGTGGTGTTTACATTTTTAGCTGGACCGTTACAAACGGAACAGTATGTACGCCCACAACTACTAATGTTCAAATTACAGTTACAGCAGATTTAACGGTACCTCAAGCTGGACCAGACCAAACAATTTGTCAATCTTCGACAGCAGCTTTAGCAGCTAATACAATTACAGTTGGAACTGGACAATGGTCGCAATTTAGCGGACCTGCAAACGGATCTTTTTCTAATACGGCAAGTCCAGCTTCGACGTTTACTCCAAACGGAGCAGGATCGTATGTTTTAAGATGGACTGCAACAAATCTTTCCTGCGTTTTTTCTGATGATGTTACAATTACCGTTGATCCTCTCCCTGCAACTTCGGCTGCAGGAACGCCATTTTCGATATGCGAATTTCAAGCCTTAAATTTGAATGCAAATACACCAACAATTGGAACAGGACTTTGGACACAAATTTCAGGACCTACAACCGTAGTTTTCGAAACGCCAACATCTGCAGCAACTGCTGTTTTTGGAACTCAGGCTGGAGTTTATGAATTCCAATGGACAATTTCAAGCGGATCCTGTCCTGCAAGTTCGAGTACAGTTTCTATTACTATAAATCCTTTACCGCAACTTGCAGATGCAGGAATAGATCAGACAATTTGTAATGCATCAACAGCAGGGTTAAACGGAAATAATCCTTCAACTGGAACGGGAACATGGACGTTTGTTTCAAATGCTGGAAATTCGGCAATAATTACAAATCCAAATGCTTTCAATACAACCGTAACGAATATTTCTATTGGAACGACAAGATTAAAATGGACGATTAGCAATGGTTCTTGTACAGCATATTCAGATGAAGCAAATATTGTCCGACCAGCAGATTTGACAACTTCTGTACTAACAAGCGGCAGCACAATCTGTGAAGGAGGAACAATAACTTTAAATACAACTCCATCAGGCAGTATTGCTCCATATACCTATCAATGGCAGTCATCAGCTGATGGAGCTACTGGCTGGGCAGATATTTCGGGACAGACCAATTCATCCTTTACATCAGCCGGTTCTTTAACCGCGGGCGAATATTATTATAGAGTAAATGTCTCCAGTACCTGCGCTCAGGTGATAAGTAACACAGCCAAACTTACTATTATTCAGGATCCTGTTGTTACAACACAGCCTATTGGAAATACAATTTGTTCTGGCACTACACATACAATGACTGTTGCAGCCACTACAACAAATCCTGCTGCGGGAACAATAGCATACCAATGGCAGAGTTCTGCTGACGGAGCTTCAGGATGGACAAGTGTTTTGGGAGGCACGGGTATGAATACAGATACTTATACAACTGCAGCATTAAATTCAAATTTGTATTTCAGAGTGTTAATTACCCAGTCAGGAAATGGCTGCGAAGCTTTTTCAGATCCAGCACTTATCAATGTTACAAACATTACGGCGCAGCCCACAACTCCAGCAGCAATTTGTATTGGAGGTACAGTAAATATCAGTGTGACAGCTTCTGTAAACGGGGGATCAGGAACATTAAGCTATCAGTGGCAGAGTAATTCTGGTTCTGGTTTTGTGAATGAAACAAATCCAACGGCAGTAACACCTAATTTTATTTCTGATGTATTAAATCTAACTACGCAATTTAGAGTTGTAATTACTTCATCAGCAATAAATTGCGTTTTAACTTCAAATACAGTTACTGCAACCGTTGTTCCTGATCCGGCAATAACAGTTCAGCCAACAGGAACTACAATTTGTTCGGGCGGAAATCATACGTTATCAGTTTCAGCGACAAATGGAACACCAAGTTTAACATACCAATGGTTCAGCAGTTTAAATAATATCACATTTACCACTATAGCAGGCGCAACGGCTGCAACTTATGTAACACCCGTTTTAACGCAGACAACTTATTATAGAGTTGATGTCACTGCCACCGGAAATGGCTGTACCACCATTACATCAAATGTTGCAGCGGTAACTGTTTTATCAGATGTGTCGATTACGACGCAGCCCGTTCAAAAAACAAATATTTGCAGCGGATCGACAGCAGTTTTAAGCGTAACGGCAAGCGGCGGTTCAGGAAACTATACCTATCAATGGAAAAATGCTATTGTTCTGGCAGGACCTTATAATGATATTCCGGGAGCAGTTTCTGCAAGTTATACCACTCCGGTTTTAACACAAAATACATATTATCAGGTTGCCATTTCAGATGGAACCCAAGGTTGTGATCCTGTTATATCATCTATTGCAGCTGTTATTATTCCGAGTATTACAACACAGCCAAGTACACCGCCAACAGTTTGCGTGGGAGGTACTATTTCAGTTTCTGCCCAGGCTTCTGCAAACGGAGGTTCTGCCAACTTTACGTATCAATGGCAAAGTTCAGCAGACGGAACAACGGGATGGGCAAATGTTTCTGGAGGAACAGGCGGTTCAACTGCAAATTATACTTCCGGACCTTTAACAGCCACAACTTATTACCGTTCTGTAATATCTTCAAGCACTCCGGCCTGCACACTTATTACGAATGTTGTAACGGCTGCAGTAATCCCAGATCCAACAATAGCATTACAGCCAGTTGGCGGCAATATTTGCGAAGGCGGTACTTTTACATTAACAGCAAACGCAGCAAATGGTTCAGGAACTTATGCGTATCAATGGCAGAAATCTTTAGATGGAGCAACAGGATGGGCAAACGTAACTGATGGAACTGGAGCAAATACAACGTCTTACACAACCGGAGTTTTAAACGCAGATACTTTCTATAGATTGCAGGTAACAGATTCGGGAATTGGCTGTGGAGTAGTCAGTTCTAATGTGGCAAAAGTTGATGTTTTTGAATCTCCTATTATAAATGTACAGCCTGTAAATGGAGAAGTTTGTATTAATCAGACCCATGTTTTTACCGTTACGGCCACGGGAAATATTCCGTCCGGAACTTTATTGTACCAATGGCAGACAGCATCGGCTTTGACCGGACCTTATACGAATGTTACAGATGGGACAGGCGGAACAACTGCTTCTTACACTACACCAGCATATGCGGCTGCGGGTAATAGATATTTTAGAGTTTTAATTTCCCAATCACAGGCAGGGTGCCAGACTACTTCAAATCAGGTTACGTTAAATGTTTTTGATGTTCCGGCCGCGCCGATTGGTTTGGTAACGCAGCAGCCTTCTTGTACAAATGCAACAGGTACAATTGCCATCACCAATCCGGATTTAGGAACTGGTTATGAATACAGTAAAGATGGAATAACGTTTCAGGCGAGTAATATTTTTACTGGTTTAGCATCTGGAAATGTTCCAATTTATGTACGTAGAATTGGTTTGAATACTTGTATTTCTTCGGCTGCAAACTTTACAATTTTTAATAGAATATGTGCAGTTCCTGAAAGTTTTGCTTCTATATCTGGTGATGTTGGAGGAAATACGGGAACTCAGACTATTCTAAACAGTGATAAATTGAATGGAATTCCAGTAACAGCATCAAACGTTCAGGTAACCATAAATTCTATTTCAAGTTATTTAACTTTTAATTCCTTAACCAATACGATTTCTGTAGCCTCTGGAACTCCGGCAGACGATTATACTTTAACCTACACAATTTGTGAAGTTGGAAATTTAAGCAATTGCTCCACTACAACTGAAACTATAGAAGTAACAACCGCAGGAATTGACGCCAGAATTGATGTTGTGGTTCCTGCTGTTAATGGATATACAGGCGCGAATAATGTTATTAATGCCTTAACAAATGACAGATTAGCAAGCGCTCAGGCCACGCTTTCTAATGTAACACTTTCAGTAACAAGCCCGGCTTCACCAATCGATCCTGCTGTTTTGAACGTACCTGTTTTAGATATTTCTACAGGAAATGTAAATGTGCCGGCAGGAACAGTAAAAGGAATTTACGAAATAAAATACCGCATTTGTGAAATTGGAAATCCTTCAAATTGTGATACGGCAAGTATTTTAGTGCAGGTTCAAACTACAATAATTGATGCGGATGATGATGCAGCTCAAAATATTAATGGTTATACCGGACAAATAAACGTGATTAATGCCTTAACTAACGATAGTTTGAACGGAGTTCCAATTACAACTGCAAATTTTGATGAAATAACAGTAACACAGGAAACTGGAGCAAGTGCAGTTTATCCGGGAGCGAATGTGCCAATATTTAGTACAACGACAGGCTGGGTAACTGTGCCGGAAGGAACGCCTGCCGATACCTATTATATTAAGTATCATATTTGTGAGAAATTGAATCCTTCAAATTGTTCAGATGCAAGTATTGCGATTGTTGTTGATCCGGCGCCGCTTATCGTAAATGACAACCTTGTTCCAAATGTAAACGGATATGAAGGAGCGGTGAACATAATTAATGCTTACACCAGCAATGATACTTTTAACGGCGCGGCCTTAAATATTAATTTAGCCGGACTCCTTACTCCTTCAATTTTGATTCCTGCGACTCCAAAAACTCCCGGAGCACCAGTTCCGGAATTGGTTGCAGCCTCAGGAAGAGTTAATATTCCGCCCGGAACACCAGAAGGGCAATATCAAATTAAATATCAAATCTGCGAAAATCTCAATACGCCTGCAGTTCCGCCAATTGCAGGAGATTTACGAACAGGAAATTGTGATGATGCCGTTATCATAATTAATGTAACAGCACCGCCAATTCTTGCCAATGATGATACTGTCAGCAATATCAATAGTTATTCTGGCGGAACTGATGTTATAAATGCCTTTGATAATGATTTACTAAATGGCGGAGCGATTGATCTTACTATTATTACAGCAAACATTATTTCAAATCCAAGCGCAATAAATGGAGGATCAGTTCCAACTTTTGATATTACAACGGGTTTTGTCAGTGTTCCGGCAGGAACTCCGGCTGGCGAGTATAAATTTGTTTATGAAATCTGCGAAAACCTCAATACAGGAAATTGCGATCAAGCCACCATTACGATTACTGTTATTCCAGCTCAAATTGATGCTGTAAATGATATTCCGTTTGCTTCCATCAATGGATTTGTGGGAAATCCAAATGCTATAAATGCTCTGGATAATGACACTTTAAATGGCATTTTGGTAATTCCGTCAGAAGTTCAAATCGATGTTTTAATTCCGGCAGGTTCTGTCAACGGAAGTTTAGTTCCGATATTAAATCCATTAACAGGAAATGTAAATGTACCAGCAGGAACTGCAGCAGGAAATTATAATATAACCTATCGTCTAAGCGAAAAGCTAAATCTTACCAATACTGACATTGCCCTTATTTCGATAGAAGTTACAGCTCCGGTTATTGAGGCAAATGATGATACAATTGCCAATATAAACGGATATGCTGCCACAACAAATGCTGTCAATGTTTTGTCTAATGATACGCTTAACGGATCAGCTGTAATCCTTTCAAATATAAATATAACTGTTGATGCTCCGGCTGTGCCAATAAATAGCGGACCAATTCCTGTATTAGAACCGTTAAGTGGAAATGTGAGTATTCCGGCAGGAACTCCTGGGGGAGATTATGAAATTAAATATACAATCTGCGAAAAAATAAACACTACAAACTGTAATGATGCGAGCGTATTTATTAATGTAATTGGAGCGCCAATTATAGCTGCAGATGATATTGCCAGCGGTATAAACGGATTTGCCGGAGCAAACAATGTTGTAAATGCTTTGACAAACGATACGCTAAATGGCGTTGCGGTAATTCCTTCACAAGTTACCATTAGTAATATTGTTCCGGCAGCATCAATAAATGGAGGGGCAGTTCCTGTTTTAGATCCGTCAGGCGGAAGTGTAAATGTGCCGTCAGGAACTTCAGCAGGAAGTTATACTATTCAATATCGTTTAAGTGAAAATTTGAATCTCAATAATTTTGATACAGCAACTATAACGATCAATGTTAGTGCTCCAACAATTATCGCAAATAATGATTCTGCAAATAATATCAACGGATTTACTGGCGCCAATAATATTATAAACGCCATTACAAACGACAGATTAAACGGATTGGATATTCAGTTAATCAAAATTAATATTACATCGATTTCAACATCCACTCCTGCTGGTTATATTTCAGGAAATCCAATTCCGGTATTGAATACTTTGACAGGAAATGTAGATGTTCCGGCGGGAACTTCGGCGGGAATTTATGTAATTCATTATAGAATCTGTGAAAAACTAAATCCGTTAAATTGCAGTGAAGCCGATGTTACAATCAATATTACAACACCAATTATTGATGCTGATAATGATTTTGCCAATAATATTAACGGATATGCTGGTGCTGACAATGTGGTTAATGCCTTGGCAAATGACGAACTAAACGGCGCGCCTGTTCCAATACTTCAAATCGATATTCATTCGCTAAATACAACGCCTCCGGCATCTTCAACAAACGGAATTGTTCCGATATTAAATCTGCTGACAGGCTTTGTAGATGTTCCTGTGGGAACTTCGGCGGGAACTTACACGATTCAGTATGAAATCTGTCAAAAAATAAACCCTGCAAACTGCAGTTCCGCAACGATTATAATTGTTGTAAATCAGCCTACAATTTCGGCCGAAGACGATTCAATTACAAACATAAACGGATTCGCGGGAGCAGGCAATGTTCTAAATGCATTCACAAATAATGATACGTATAATGGAGTTCTTTTAACAGATACCAGTTTGATAAACCCAACTATTATAACTCCGGCAACTCCTATAAACGGAGGTTTAGTTCCAACATTAGATCTCTCCACTGGTTTTGTGAGCATTCCGGCAGGAACATCAGCAGGAGCTTATCAAATTAGATATAGAATTTGTGATAAACTAAATCCATCAAATTGTGATGAAGCCGTTATAAATATTGTTGTTATAGCTCCAATCATTGCTGCTAATGATGATGCGGTCGGAAATATTATCGGATACAGCGGCGCAAATAATGTAATAAATGCATACACAAACGATACGCTGAATGGAGCGCAGGTTGTATTGGCAGATATTAATAAAACATTAGTTAGTCCGGCAAGCTCAATTAACGGAGCTCCGATTCCGGTATTGAATTTACTAACCGGAAATGTAGATGTTCCGGCAGGAACTCATGAAGGAGAATACAAAATAGTCTATAAAATCTGTGATAGATTAAATCCATCAAATTGTGATGACGCCATTATAACCATCACGGTTATTGCAAATCCAATTGATGCTGTTGACGATTCTCCTGCTGCTATATTTGATGGTTCTGTCAATACAGCCAATGCAGTAAATGTATTAGATAATGATACCTTAAATGGCGTAGTAGTAATTCCGTCAGAAGTTCAAATTGATGTTTTAGTGCCTGCAAGTTCTATTAATGGAGGTTTAGTTCCAATTTTGAATCCATCAACAGGAATTGTCAATATTCCGGCGGGAACCACTACAGGAACTTACACTATTGAATATCGCCTAAGCGAAAAGCTGAATTTAGGTAATACAGATACAGCAGTAATTGCAATACAGATACAAGCGCCAATATTGGCAGTTAATGATGCTTCAGGTACTATTAATGGGTATGTTGGAGCTGTAAACGTTGTAAATGTGATATCTAATGACTTACTAAACGGAACTGCTGTTCAATTATCTCAAATCAATATAACATCGATTAATACAGCAACTCCTGCAGATTACACTGCAGGAAATCCAGTTCCAATTTTAAACATTACTACAGGAAATGTAGATGTTCCGGCGGGAACTTCAGCAGGAAATTATATTATTCATTATGGAATCTGTGAAAAACAGCACCCTGTAAACTGCAGTGAAGCCGATATTACAGTTGAGGTTACAGTTGCCACGATTATTGCAAATAATGATGTTGACTTAAATATAAACGGTTATACAGGTTCGGCAAATGCATTGAATGTCTTAGACAATGATAGTTTTAATGACTCATCAATAGAAGCTAAAAATGCCAAAATAAAAGTGATTAATATCAGCCAGATCACCATTACAGTTCTAGATCCGGCAGATCCTATCAACGGAAATCCAAATGTGCCATCTCTGGATCCGGCAACCGGAATTATCAGCGTTCCGTCTCAAACTCCGGCAGGATTGTATCGAATAGAATATCGAATTTCAGAGAATTTAAATCCTGCCAATTTTGATGATGCAGCCGTGTTTATTACCGTAACGGCAGCATTTATAGAAGCCAATAATGATACTGTTTTAAATATTAATGGTTTTAAAGGGCAAGCCAATGTTTTAAATGCAATCACCAATGATAATTTGAATGGAGTGGCAGCACAACTGGCTGAAATAACAATTGGAGTTGTAACACCTGCAGCTTCGATCAATGGAGGTCCGGTTCCGGCTTTAGATGTCATTGACGGAAATGTGAATGTTCCGGCAGGCACGCCAAGCGGAAGTTATACCATTCGATATCAAATTTGTGAGAACTTAAATCCAGCAAATTGCAGTCCGGCCGATATTATAGTGACTGTAATTTCAGGACCTATAGTTGCAAATGATGATGCCGTTGGAGGAATTAATGGCCTTGATGGAGCTAATAATGTATTGAATGTGCTGGCGAATGACTTGTTAGATAACGGATCACCAACATTAACTCAGGTAAAAATAAACGTGCTGACGCCTGCAGATGTTATTTCTTCAGCTGCAGTACCTGTTTTAAATACTGCAACAGGAATGGTTAGTGTTCCTGCAGGTACTTCGTCAGGAACTTACACCATTGTTTATGAAATATGCGAAAACCTAAATCCAGCAAATTGTGATCAGGCGGTGATTAAAATAACAGTAGTACAGCCATCTGTTGCATTAGTAAAACGAGGCGTATTCTCAGATACAAACGGCGATGGCTATGCACAGCCGGGAGAATTAATTCGTTATACATTCTTGGTAAGCAATACCGGAAGTATGGATTTAAATAATGTTACGGTTACTGATCCTAAAGCCACAATTTCAGGAAGTCCGATCGCCAGTTTGCCTGTTGGTCAGCTGAATGTAACAAATTATACAGGAACTTATGTTTTAACTCAGGCCGATATTAATTTAGGAACAGTTACCAATCAGGCTTTGGTTACGGCGCAGCCTTCCGTTGGAACTTCAATTCAGGATTTGTCAGACAGCGATGATCCTACACTTATTGGTAATGACAATCCTACGGTTACGCCGGTTACTCAATTTGCAGAGTTGACCTTGATTAAAAGCGGAAGACTTACTGGCAGCGGTGGTGTAGGTTCTGTTATCAATTACAGTTTTACGGTTAAAAATACAGGAAATGTAATACTTACTAATCTTGAAATAGCAGATCCTTTAATTGGTTCGGCCAAAATCACGGTAACTCCAAATGTATTAATTCCAAATGCAGTAGGCACAGCCGCCGCAACTTATTCGGTAACAATTGGTGATGTTGCTCAAAATGAAGTGGTAAATACCGCAATTGCAGCGGGTGAGACGCCAGACGGAAAACTGGTTTTTGATGTTTCAGACAGTGATGATCCTACGTTACAGGGCGATGACGATCCTACAGTTATAGATTTAACCCTGCAGCCTTCTATAGCAATTGTTAAAACGGGAATATTTAACGATGAAAATAAAAACGGTTTTGCTGAAATAGGAGAAACAATAACCTACCATTTTGCGATTACCAATACCGGAAATGTGCCTTTAGTAAACATTATAGTCAAAGACCCAAAACCGGGATTAGTAATTACAGGCGATCCTATTATTTTAACAAAAGGAGTAACCAATACAGATAATTTTGTTGGGACTTATGTTTTAACCTTCGAGGATATTGATGTGGGAAGTGTAGAAAATCAAGCCACAGTGCAGGCAGTTGATCCAAAACAAGCAACCGTAACCGATACATCTGATGATAATTCAGCAACAGAAGATGATCCGACAATTCTTTCTTTAAATGCATGTAAAATCGCTATTTATAATGCAGTTTCACCAAATGGAGACGGTCGAAATGAGATTTTCAAAATTGATAATATTAAATGTTATGGGGACTCTTACGTACAAATTTATGACCGCTGGGGCGTTCTGGTTTATGATGCCTATAACTACGATAATGAATCGGTAGCGTTTAGGGGAATTTCTGAAGGAAGGGCAACGGTTAATAAACAAAAACGACTGCCGGATGGAACCTATTTTTATGTGATTACCTATACAACGTACTTAAATGAACCAGTAAGTAAAACAGGTTATCTGTATTTATCGGGAAATTAATTTTTAAGATTATTGATTAAATAAACTATCTGCTATGAGAACTAAATTATTTGCCTTGACCATTATGCTTGTAACACTTGGGAGTTATGCACAGCAGGATGCACAGTTTACACAGTATATGTATAACACCATTACAATTAATCCTGCGTACGCTGGGTCTCGCGGAGCTTTGAGTATTTTTGGTTTGTACAGAACGCAGTGGGTAGGTTTGGACGGCGCTCCCGAAACGAGTACTTTCTCCATAAATACCCCATTAAACAATAGTCGTTTAGGAATCGGAGCTTCATTAATTAATGATAAAATAGGCCCGACTAATGAAAATAGTTTGTCGGTAGATCTATCTTATACCGTTCAGACTTCTGCAGATTTTAAACTTTCTTTTGGAATTAAAGGAACAGCAAACCTATTCAATCTGGATATCAATAAACTGAATCCGGAAGATCAGGGAGATCCGCAGTTTCAGGATCTGGATAATAAATTTTCTCCCAATGTAGGCGCCGGAGTTTACTGGCATTCTGATAAAGCTTACATAGGTTTATCGGTTCCTAATTTTATTGAAACGAATCGTTATGATGATAATGATATTGCTATTTACAAGGATAAAATCAATTATTATTTAATGGGAGGTTATGTATTTAATCTGGATCAATATGAGTATTATAAATTCAAACCGGCAGTTTTGGCCAAGATGGTAGAAGGAGCGCCATTGCAGGTTGATATTTCAGCCAATTTTATGTTTATCGACCGCTTTGTCATTGGAGCTGCTTACCGATGGAGCGCTTCGGTGAGTGCTATGGCAGGGTTTCAGATAACCGATGGACTTTATATTGGCTATGGTTATGATCGCGAAACGACAAAATTAAATAATTACAATTCGGGTTCGCATGAGATATTTCTGCGTTATGAATTCATTAGCAGTAAAAACAAAATGACAACACCGCGTTTCTTTTAAAACGAATAATATGAAAAAGTATTCAATTCTATTTATAACTATTGCCTGCTTATCTGCATTTAAAAGTTATACGCAGGAGTCAAAAATTAACGCTGCGAATAAGGATTACAACAGCCTTGCTTATAAGGATGCGGTTAAATCTTATGAAAGGGCTGCAGAAAAAGGCTATAAGTCTGAAGAAATGTTTAAAAAACTGGGCAACTCGTATTATTTTAATTCAGATTATGAAGCTGCTGCAAGATGGTATGGAGAACTCTTTGCAATGGATAGTGCAGCAGGGTCTGAGTATTATTATCGATATGCCCAGTGTTTAAAATCAATCGGCCAGTGGGATAAGGCAGATAAAATTATGGATGAGTTTAATACTATGTATAAAAAAGATTCCAGAGGAAAACTTTATAAAGAAAATATAAATTACCTCGATCAGGTTAAAGCCAATTCAGGACGTTATACGATCGAAGATGCAGGTATTAATTCAAAATATTCAGACTATAGCGCCATAGTGCATAATAATAAAATCTATTTCGCTTCTGCCAGAGATACGGGTAATTTTTCAAAACGAAAACACAAATGGAATAATGAATATTTCACCAATTTATACGAAGCTGATCTGGATTCATCAAAGGTCAAAAAAATTAAATCGGTCGTAAATTCAAAATTTCATGAATCCTCTCCTGTTTTTACCAAAGATGGCCGCACAGTTTATTTTACAAGAAATAATTATGTAAATGGGAAAAGGGGAAGAGACGAAAATAAAGTGACTTTAGTGAAAATTTACAAAGCCAGTTTTGAAAATAACAAATGGACCAATATAGTAAGTGTCCCTTTTAACAGTGATAATTATAGCACAGGACATCCGGCTCTCAGTGCTGATGAGAAAACTTTATATTTTTCTTCTAATATGCCCGGGAGCTTTGGCCAGTCGGATATTTATAAAGTCAGCATAAATGGTAGTGGAGGATATGGAAATCCACAAAACCTAGGAAAAAATATCAATACAGAAGGAAAAGAAACCTTTCCTTACGTTACCAGTGAAAATGAAATTTATTTTGCCTCTGACGGGTATCCTGGCCTTGGAGGATTGGATGTATTTGTGGGGAAAATTGAAGACAACGGTATCATCAGTAATATTCAGAATCTGGGTTCTGATATCAATTCACCAAAAGATGATTTCGCTTATATCATCGATCCTGTTACCCGAAAAGGATATTTCAGCTCCAATAAAGACGGAGGGCATGGATCAGATGATATCTATAAGTTTACAGAAACCAGAAAATTAAAATGTATTCAAAATTTGGAAGGAATAATAACCGATGCTGAAAGCGGTACTATTCTGCCAGATACAAAAGTGATTCTTTATGAGAAAGAACAGATCAAATTTACTGCAGTTTCTGATCCAGAGGGCTTTTATAGTTTACCCGCAGCATGCAGTAAAACGTATACGATACGTACTGAAAGGAGAAATTATGACAAGAAAGAAATAAGTGTAACTATAGCGGCGCTTAATGGAAAAACTAATGTTTCGATTGCTTTGAATAAATCTGCCTGTCAATTAATTGTGGGCACCGATTTGGCCAAATGCTTTGGAATTAAAGTGATTTATTTTGATTTAAACAAATCAGATATTGTTAGTCAGGCGGCATCAGAATTGGAAAAAATACTGGTGGCTTTAAACGAGAATCCTACAATGAAACTTGATATCCGATCGCATACTGACAGCCGAGGATCTTATAAATACAATGAAACGCTGTCGGATCGAAGAGCTAAATCTACCATGCAATGGCTGGTCAGTAAAGGAATTGACCCCGATAGACTAACTGCGAAGGGTTATGGAGAAAGTAAGCTTATAAATGCATGTTCTGATGGAATGAAATGTTCCGATGAGGAGCATCAGGAAAACAGACGAAGCGAGTTTATTATCACTCATATATAGCGTGATAAAAGCTATTTTCTGCCAAAACTTTTCGCAATACCTATTCCGATGGTCCAGGTATCATAGGCATTCCATTTAAAGTCATATCCAAGATTTCCTAAAACTTCCCATCCTTTAGGAAGTTCATAACCGTATTCGATGCCGGCGCGGGTTAAAAAAAAGTTCTCTTCTTTGGCAAATTCACCTCCCATTCCCAGTAAAAAACTCCAGTGATCATCGAGTTTGTATATTCCCATTAGAGCAGGAGCAATTGGATAGCTTCTTTCAACTGTTTCCTTTTCTTCTCTGCTTTCAAGATTTTTTTCAACTTTAAATTTTTCGATTATTATATCTGTATGAAGCCCTACAGCCCAGTGAGAACTTAAGTGATACGTATAGTCAATTCCCCAGGCGGGTAATGAAAGCACCTCTCTGTTCCCTTCTTCGTTTCTGCCTTCAAATACATGTGCATGGCTGATAACAATTCCAAGCTGATGATGCGGAGAAAATGATTCTTCACTTTCCTGTGCATTGCATAATTTTGCCATCAACAATGTTGTACAGAACAATATAGATTTTATTTTGAATGGAATTATCTGCATTTTAGTTAATTGTAATTTATTTTTCAAAATTTTACAGACCATGTAATTGCTTATGAAGCGTAATTATTGGCGCTTGATTCAATGTCATAATTCCTGTTTCTGGTCGATCTAAGGCTAATATTAAAAACATTACAGATGAAAAAATGATGGAAATAAAAACAGCAAGTACGTTGTTTTTCCTGCCCGAAATTCCAAACTGATAACCCAGAAGGGACATTGAAAAGAGCGTTATAATGAATAACACCCAGAGTATTGCTAAAGGAATTCGGTATTCAAAAGTAAATGTGATTCGTTTATTATAGTTTTCAACAAGATTATTTACAGATGTTGTGTATAAAGAATAGGCTTCTGAGCTGCGATCCTGCTGGGCTAATGTTTCTGAATATTTCCAAAGAGTATTCAGTATAGACTGTGACTGCTGTTTTAAGTTTTGCAGCTGACTCATTGTACCTTCTTTTGCAAAGGTGATACGAAGATCTGTATATTTAATGAGAGATTTTCTTGAATCAGAGCGGTAAGGTTCAGGAATTAATCCTGACTGCAGATAAGCTGTCCGTATAATTGTTACTTCCTCCAGCAGAAGTTCCTTTCTGTTATTATAGCGATTGTCGACAATTTGAAAGGTAAAAGCAAGCATAAACGCGAGTAGTCCAAGGGCAGCACCTACAACTGAACCTACTGGAGAGTCATTTATTTTGCCATTCTTTTGTTTTAATTTAAGCCCATAATACTGACCTGCTATAATCGGAAGCAGGATAATGAGAAAAGGAATTAGAAACATTCCTGTAATTTGGATAAAACTTACACTGCCCATATAAACCGTTTAAATTGATTGTAAACCAAGCTAAAGAATTTGGGAAATAAATAGGAAATGGATAATGTGTTTATTTCATTCAGCTAGGTTAATTTATTCAAGCATAAAAAATTAGGATACACAAAGTACTGATATTTTATCATCAGCTTTTATTTGCTCGATCCAGAATTGTGTTGCAAATTATAAAATGAAACCAATTTTATTGAGTTATTTCTAAACGTAAATCTTTCGGTAGAAATGTATGTAATATCCAACTTTTAATAAATCTATTTTAATTTTTTAAAGTGATAAATTTTACCAAACCAGTCTGTATAATGTTAAGACGATTATCGTGAAAATATTGTGCAGGAATACAAGCTGAAGATAATATCCCTTAAAATTGCTGACTTTGGCTGATGGAATAATTATCAGCAGGAAGATCCAGCTTATAATTCTTAATAAGGCAGTTACCAATCCTACAGCGAGAGTTGTGGTCCATGAGATTTCTGTGAATTCGCAGTACCATATTAAGTAGTAAACTGCGGTAAAACAGAGTCCCATAAAATGGTTAATTACAGTGCTGGCAATAAATTTCGCTTTTAAGGAAAAATCGATATCAAAGAAAGTAAGAAGCCATGTTAGGAATGTTGGTTCACGATATATTTCGTTATTTGTTGCCGATACTATTTTGTAGAACAGCTGCAGAATGCAGAAAGCAATAGACCAGGAAACGATAATTTGAAAGAGCAGATAAAGTGCCATAAATAAGAATGGGTATGCATAAAATTTATACGTGTCAAATATAAGAAGATTATCTTATGAAGCTCTTTGTAAAGAAAATATTAAAGTTATTTTCGACTTATCATCTTCTGTTCTTTATGATCGTAATTAAATGAAAATAAATTTTGGTGCGATCATCACGATACTGCACGTGACACGATTCGTCCACAGTATTAAAACGAACAAATTTATTTACTTTATCTAAAAAAAACAGCGGTCTTTTATAACCGCTGTTTTAAAAATAATATATCCTGATTATTTAGGAAGTTTGGCAAGAAACAATAAGATATCAGCACCAATTTCTTTACAATGTGTTTCAAGGGCAAAATGACCCGTTTTGTAAAATTTTACTGTTGCATTTGGATTATCTCTTTTGTAAGCTTCTGCTCCCGCAGGTAGAAAATAAGGATCCTGATTGCCCCAGACCGCTAACATCATCGGTTTTTTATCTCTAAAATAATCTTGAAATTTAGGATAAAGCGCTACATTAGTTCTATAATCTTTTAAAAGATCAAGTTGTATTTCTATGTTTCCCGGGCGATCCAAAAAATATTGATCTAATATATAAGTTTCAGGTGCGATAAGAGCAGGATCTGAAGCACCTTCGTGATATTGAAACCAAGTAGATTCTTTAGAAACAAAATCCTTAAGAGAATCTCTGTTAGCCTGCGAAGGATCTTTCCAGTATTTTTGAATAGGATTCCAGCCCGTGCTTAATCCTTCTTCGTAGGCATTACCATTTTGTGATATGATGCCGGTTATTTTTTCCGGATTAGCAAGCGCTAATCTGTATCCGGTTGGTGCGCCGTAATCGAATACGTAAATCGCAAAACGTTTTAAACCAAGCTTATCGATAAATCCCTGCATAGTGTTAGCCAGATTGTCAAAAGTATATTGAAAACTAAGATGATCCGGCGCATCAGAAAAACCAAAACCTGGCAGGTCAGGAGCTATCACATGATACTTTTTACTCAGCATAGGAATAAGATTTCTAAACATGTGAGATGATGTTGGGTAACCATGCAGTAATAATACAGTAGGAGCATCTTTAGATCCCGCTTCGCGATAGAATATTTTTAATCCGTTAACTTCTACAGTACTGTAATGAGCGGCTTGGATTTCAGTATTTTCTTTTGTAGTCAAAGAATTTTTTACTTGTGCATTTACAGCTGTTTCCGGCAATGATACTATAGTTAGTATTGCAGCTGCCGATTTAATTATATTTTTCATATTATCAATTGTTTAAAACAAAAATACATTCTATATTTGATACCTGAAAACGATTTATAACGATGTAATTAATCACTAAAAGTGATACTATGAATAGTAATGACCTGAAAATATTTGAGGCCGCAGCGACACTCGGCAGTTTTACAAAAGCGGCAGAAGCAACCTTTACAGTACAGTCTAATGTAACGGCACGCATAAAAAATCTCGAAGATGAATTTGGAGCTGAACTGTTTAGGAGAGTATCCAGAAAAGTAGTTTTAACTGAGGCAGGAGAGACACTCTTGCAATATGCTAAAAAAATAGGACGTTTGTTAGATGATGCAAAAAGTGATATACAGAGTGCAGACAAAATAGGAGGGACAGTACGCATAGGATGTATTGAAACCACTATGGCTCTTAAAGTACCCGAAATCATTAAAGGTTTTGCAGAACTTTATCCAAATGTAGAGCTTGAATTTTATTCTTCAATGTTACCCGCTTTGATACAAGATGTAATCAGTTATAAACTTGATGCTGCATTTGTTGCAGCACCTGTAAATATTCCGGATTTACAGCAGCTTGTTGTTCGTGATGAAGAACTTGTAATAATTGCAGGCGGCGATGTCGAAAAGCTTTCAGTCCTATTAAAACAGGAACCTTTAAAAATAGTAGTTTTTGGCCAAGGTTGTTTTTTCAGGGCGAGACTAGAAACATGGCTCGGTTCAAAAGGAATACTTCGCTATAAAAGTACGGTACTCAATTCGATAGAAGGCGTTATCAATTTTGTTGAGGCAGGTATCGGCATAAGTTTACTGCCAGCAGAAGTGGTGAATCAGTATTATAGTAAAAGGAATATAAAAACTTTTCCTATTAGTAAAGAGCTCGCTGCTATGACCACACTACTGATCTATAGGAATAATGAGATACCTTCTAAGGCTTTAAATGTATTTTTAAATCAATATCGCTGATACCTTTATCCCGCTATCTTGAAAACAAACTCATAGTTGTATCACCAATATAAACTAGACAATGAACCTATTTCGAAAAACTGAATTTTCATCTTTGACTGAAGCTTCTAAAAGTCCCAAAAATTGCAGGAAACTAATACTAACATTTTACGATCAGAATTTAAAAGATCAAGGTGAAATTTTTTCAAAATTTATAAATCTAGAAGTTTTAGAGATGCAAGCTGATCCATCGATTTATTATTTAGATGATTTTGAGTTTCCTGCTGAAATAGGCCGGCTAAAAAAAATTAAGAAAATTTCATTTCTAAACTTTCCTCTGAAGATTATTCCAGAATGGATTTTTGACTTAGAATCGTTGGAATACCTAACAATTAGAGGAAATGATATCGAAACAATTCCGGATTCAATATCTAGATTAGAAAAATTGAAAACACTTCGAATTGAAAACTGTCCTTTAAACAAAATTCCAAATACATTAAATCAGATGAAAAGTTTGCAGATTTTGGGATTTTCAGACACAAAAATTACAGACTTAAGTTGGAATTTATTTCCGTGTAATTTGAAAGAAATTAATTTTTCCGGTTCAGGAAAATATCAAAAGGAAGATTTAGAATATTTAAAAACGAAAATGGTAAACACTATAATATATCCATAAAATTACGTGTCACTTCAGCCCGCTGGAAATATTAAAAGAACTAAGTTTTACAAAATTACTTTAGTTTTTGTGGTAAATTAGAAGGAAACTCAATTTTTTCTCTATTAATTTGTCAACGTTACGTATTGATATAATCTCACCGGGTTTTCTGCTTCTGTAATTAAGTAATTGGCAGCATCGGCTCTTGAAATCTTTCCAACTTTCATTCCTTTTTTAAGTTCGGATATTATTTTATAATTGGAGCCTGCATCTGCGTCTGTAAGCATTCCTGGTCTTATAATTTCCCATTTTATACTGCTTTTAGTGATTATTTCCTCCATTAAGGTTTTATTGATGTACTGGTCTTTAAGGAATAAAGAAATAACCGTTCGCATAAAAAAGTTTAAATAATTTTTACTTTCACCTGCACCAAAACCTGTAATAACCAAAACCGGTGAAGAGAAATCCAGCTCATCAACCGCCTTTGTTAGTGTATTGGCAATATCAGAAAATAAGGTCGTTGCTTTTTTATTTTTTGTTCCGACGGTTATAAGTACGGCATCAGATCCCTTAATGGCATTTTTTAAATCTATTGGCGATATTGCGCTGCCATTTATTTTGATGAGGTTCGGATGATTTGGAATCTGATCTGTATTTGTTGATAATGCCGTTACAATATGTCCTTTTTTGAGTGCCTGTTTTACAGATTCTAATCCAATTCCTGCTCCGGCTCCTATAATTGCTATATTCATGTTAGTTTGTTGATTTAATTTGCAGATATTTTTCTGTAATACTTTTTGGTCCAGCCAGTAAACTTTCGCTGCCCCATTTCCATGAAGTTCCTTTTGTGGTCAGGATTTCGGCTCCTGCTTCTTTGGCAATAAGTAATCCGGCAATCCAGTTATAAGTATCGAGATCTTCCTGAACAAACAAGTCGATTCTTCCTGCACCTACATAAGCCAATTGTAAGCCGTGTGGACCGTAATTTCTAACGATTCCAAAATTCTGAAGTAGTTTCGTTACCGTAGAGCCAATTTCTTCATTTAGATTATTATTTGATTTATCTTGATGCCCATACTCAAAAACGGCGAGCATAATGGCCAAATCTGTTTTACGGCTTATTTGCAGTAACTTTCCATTCATATAAGCACCTTCGCCGTCTTTTGCCCAAAAAATTTCGGAGGCTAAAGGATCGTAAATTACAGAAAAGAAAGGCTTTCCATCACGAATAAGCGCGAGATTTATGGTCCATCCTGCAATATGCTGCAGGTATTGAATTGCGCCATCCATGGCATCACAAAGCCAGTATTCTTGCTGTTCAGCTGGATTTTTTTGTGAATTGGTATCAAACTCGTCGCCAATATGCCAGGGAGTATTTGGGAATTCTGGAGATAAATCTTCTTTTAATGAACCCAGACACAAGTTATCGATATCTTCTAATTGTTTTAGAAGCTCGTTCATACTTTGCGGAATTTCATTTTGCTTATAGCCTTTTAAAAAGACATTCCCTACCTTTTTTACTGCATCGAGTATGATGGGAATATTGATTTCGTTTTGCATATTATTATAGTATTAATTACAATGCAAAGCTAGTCGTAGTATGGTTTTTAATGTAGTTTCAATAAAGGGAATGATAGTCCTAATCACGGAATTTTTTCCGAAACTCAAGAGGAGTGAGGTTTGTTACTTTTTTAAAAAGTTTTCCAAAATAAACCGGTTCCTCATAACCAACTTCATAAGCTATTTCCCTGACGTTTTTATCTGTAAAATAAAGCAGTCTTTTGGCTTCCATAATCGATGCTTCCTGAATATGAATAGATACAGGGCTTCCGGTTAATGATTTTACGGTATCATTTAAATGCGCCGCCGAAATAGAAAGTGCCGAAGCGTATTGAGCAGGTTGTTTCCAGGTTTTAAAATGCTCTTTTGTTAGTTTTATGAAAGTTTCCTTAATTATAATACTTCGGTTTTCTTTCTCTTTATCAACAGATAAATTAGGAACCAGTTCTCCGGCAATCAGGCTCAAAAGACCATTCAATAAGGAATGAATACTTTTTTGAGTGTAATTATTTGTATTTTCTAACTGCACTTTCTCTATTAAATTCATTAAAACAGAAAGGTGCTGGCAAAAATTAGATTCTTGTTGAAGCAAAAATGGATTGTCGATTTTGCTTTCTAAAACCTGTACTATTTCTTTACTAACCAGCGACGGATCAAAACTAATCATCCATCCTTTTGGATCTTTTACATTTATAATATGATGTACTTGTTCAGGAAATACACAAAGTAAGGCCGGAGCAGTAAATTCGACATTTTCAAAATCAATATTTAATTTGAATGTCCCGTTTAAAGCGAACATCAATTGACAATGATTATCCCGATGTGGTTTCGAAATATCGTGTTCTTCAACATCTCGATCTTCCATATTAACAATGATGATCCCAGCCTTAGCAAGAGGCGAAAGTTCAAATTGTGTAATAGTTTGGTTTTGGTTTTTCAAGATTACAATAGCATCATTATACTTGCAAAAATAGAGATTAAAATATCAAATGTTTCAAATTTCATTCTTAAACAAAATAAAAAACTGTTTATGTACAGCCATGCTTTATGATCCAAATCTAAAGAAAGCTGTTTAAAAAAAATAAAAGATTTTAAGCTGTGCAATAATGTTTTATCCTAAAATATTAAAAAATGAATTATTATTGTATTGCCAAATCATAAATTATTTAAAGTAATGAATATCCCGTACCTGCTGCCAATGTTGTTTTTTCCATTTATAGCCAGAGCACTTCTGGTAACACTTCACGAATTAGGCCACGCAATACCCGGAATGTTGTTTACTAAAGAAAAAGTTACCCTATATATTGGATCATATGGAGATCCTGAAAAAAATATCGATTTTAGGATTGGTCTTCTCGAAGTATCATTAAATTATAAAAATCTGTGGATGAGAAAAGGTTTATGTATCGCTGCCACTAAAACTTTACCCTTAAATCAGCAATTAATTTATACGGCAGGCGGGCCGGTTTTTCCATTTTTGATTTCGTTGCTGTTATATTGTTTTCCGCCTCGATTTGAATCCGAAACAGGTCTGGAGCTCTATTCAACTTGTGCTCTTATTTTTATGTTCGTCGCCTTATTAGGTTTAGTTTTTAATCTTATTCCAAAATCGGAGCCAATAGAGTTAGATAACGGACAAAAAGTATACAATGACGGTGAGAACATTCGCAGACTTTTGAAATATAATGATGTTATTTCGAAATATACTCATGCAATGAATCTTTACAAAAATAATGAGTATGCCGATGCAATAATTTTACTGGATGAATTATTAGAAAAAAAAGAATTACGTATATCGGTTTACCGTTTAAGTATTAGGGTTAATATGCTGGTTGAAGATTATGAAAAAGCCAAAAGATTAGATGATATTTTTACAGAAGAATTTCAATTTAATCCCCAATTCCAATTTAATTCTGGTGATTATAATAACAGAGGTTTAATCTACGAAAAAATTGGCTCTATAGATAAAGCATTCGAATACTTCGATAAAGCAATCGAATTGGATCCAAATAATATAAACGCATTAAATAATAAAGGATATTACTTAAATTTTTATCATCGTTATGAAGAGGCAGTCTCAGTATTTGACAAAGCTATAGAAATAGATCAATCAATTTCTTTTTTTTATACGCACAGAGCGCTGGCTAAGATAAAGACTGGAAAGGCAGATGAAGGTTATCTGGATATTCAGGAAGCTTTGAAACAGGAACCCGACAGCGCCTATAATATCAAAACCCTCGGAATTTATTATCTTGACCAAGGAGAAGCAGATAAGGCATTACAGTTTTTTTTAAAAGCAAAAGAATTAGATTTTGAAACCGCTAATATTGAAGAATTAATTCTGGAGGCAGAAAAAATGAAAGAGCAAAAAAAATGATTATTCTTTTTATTTAATGATTTACAAACCATTTTATGAATGATTTAAAGAAATTATCTTTCTGAGATTAAAGTTATTTACATCCATTTCTCATCAATAAGTGCGGGTTTTTCAAAATCAACGATCCTTTCTTTAGGAATCATTAATCTTTCCATCTGATTTTGGTCGATATATTGTTTTTGCTCTTTGATAAAATCAGAAGTATCTAATACAAATTCAATTTTCTCTTTTACTAATTTCTCAAAATCTTCTTCAGTCAAATCCAAATGTATGGTTTGTCTTTCGATTTCTCTTCCAAAATAATCATAATCTGGATTCCATTTAGGTTTTACTTTTTGTAAAATTTCTTCCAAATCTTCTTTTTTTAGCCAAACAGCCAATACGCTTTCTTCATTTTCTTTTTCTCTCAAACTGTAATGATGCATTATTGATAGAAAACTTAGTTGTATTGAATTTGCTTTCAAACTACTATAGTCAGGCTTCTCAAGGTCCTGGCTTTCTATAATAGAGGCAGCTGTACTTTTCTCATTAACAAGATATAATACAATATATTCCTTTGATATATAATTATATGGTGGAGTATCAATAGTATCAAGGTTTTTCATTACATAACCTATTATATCTTGTCCATTTTCGGGTAACTTATTTAGTCTGTCTGAATAACTTTCGAGTGCTATCGCAAAACTTTTATAGTGGTTTTTTCCTAATACGGGAACTTTTCTTCTGAACTCAAAATCCCACAAGATCAGTCTTTTAATGGCGTATTTAGCTATTGTTTCATTGGCTTGTTGTTCTATTTGTACTAAATAATTTTTAGCTTCATTAGTACCAATATCTGCCAGTGCCCAGGTGCATTTTCTCTGCAAAGTAAAATATTCATTCCATCTAATATATTCAAAATCAGAAAATGCGACTTTAAATAATGTTTCTGCCGTAATAGGATTTGAAATATCCTGAAAAGCGCTTGCCATATCTTCATGAGCCGTATGCCATTCTGATTCGAAGAGCTGACAAAGGAGTAAAAGAATTTCTTCGTCTTCTTCATAGGTATGAATAAAAGAAAAAGCATTTTTATACGCTTCATCTTTGTCTTTCTCTGCTATAATTTTTTTTAGTTTAATTAAATCAGTTTCTCTTTTGTTCATTAGTTTATTAAAGATTTGGATTTGAGTGATAGGCAATAACTATTAGTAGATCCTTTGAGCGAATATAAATAATTTAGGCTTTTAAATGAATTAACAAAGAAGATTAATTTTATTCGAGCCTTTCATTTTGAAAAGTTCACCATATCATTTTGATAGTAATCTCTAAATGTTATTATTTTTTTTAATTATTAATTATCTGTTAATTAATGGTTTGTGTTTTTTAAAGTGTTTTGGCATATCGTTTGTTTTTATATGAATTAAAGCAGTTACTTATAAGTAGTTAAAATAACAAAATTGATTTTGAAAACTACTTAAGTTGTTGTGACAACTGTACAAATTTCACCAATATCCTAAACATTATCAATCTAAAAGAACTATGAAAACAAATAAAACGAGAAGCAAGGAACTTACTAAACTATACTTATCAAATAAATCTATGCAAAGCAAAGACAGGACCATCAATTTAATAGTTTTTACTATAGTTTTCTTTATTACTGTTCTACTAATCTCTCAAATCCTTTAGGATATCAAAATGATAAAATAATATCATTTTGATAAACATTTTTATGAAGTAAGTAATATTGTTTTGATTGATCATATCAGATATACTGCTTTTTAGCAAGATTGAGCTAATTATAATCAGATGCTGGTATATAATTTGGAATTATTACTTCATTCAGATAAAGGATCATTAAAATATTAAACATACCTAAACAATTATGAAAATTATAGACCCGATAATAGACGCTAATATAAATCTTGCTGATAAAGGTTTTTTCTATAGAAACGCATTTCGTAAAAACGCAGTATTTTCCTGTGTTGAAGAAACGGAAGAACCAGTAGAATTTACTATTGAAAAAGCCAGGTCAGTTCATACTTTTTGGATCAAACAGATTTGCGAAGAGACCTTATCCTCTGCAATAGCCCGCGGAACGGGTATTTCTGGGCGTTCCCCAGAGCTGTTAGAAAAAAAAATGAATAAAGGAGAAGCAGTTATAGCTTTTGCATCGGATGGGAGATGGGCAGGTTTTGCCTTTATTTCTGTATGGGAAAATGGAAGCTATGTTTCTAATTCAGGACTTATTGTAGCGCCAGAGTTTAGACATACCGGACTGGCCAAAAAAATTAAAACGAAAATTTTTGAACTGAGCAGAAAATTGTATCCTGATGCCCGTATTTTCAGTTTAACTTCAGGACGTGCCGTGATGAAAATGAACCACGAACTCGGTTTTGAACCGGTTACTTTTTCAGAGCTAACCTCAGATGAAATGTTTTGGGAAAGCTGTAAATCATGTGTAAACTGTCCGATATTAATGAGTAAGGAAAGAAAAAACTGTTTATGTACAGCAATGCTTTACGATCCAAAACTAAAGAAAGCTGTTTAAAAAGATAAAAGGTTTTAAGCTGTGCAAGAATGTTTTATGCCTTATTATATTCAGTAATTAATAAATTATGTGTCTTTAGAATGGTATTAATAAAAGGAACCCTTATGAGACATTAAAACCAATTTTATATGCTGCTTAAGTGAAGTATAAGTATAAAAAAGCTCCAAATCATCAATTTGGAGCTTTTTTACTTGTGATCTCGACGGGACAAACTGAGGGTAGGGAAGTACAGAGTAACCATTATGCACGTTGCAGACCCAATGGTTTATAATTAATTTTTATATTTGATGATTAAATGAATAAAATGAGCGAAAAAACGAAACCGTATGCCTTAATAACTGGAGCCAGCAAAGGCATTGGTAAATCTATTGCTTATGAATTGGCTAAAAAGGGTTATCCGCTATTGCTGGCTGCAAGAAGTGAAGCCGAATTAAAAACACTTTCTGATGATCTTCAAGTTAAATACAGCATAAATGTTTCTATTTTATCAATTGATCTTTCGATAAATGGTGCATCGCTTAAAGTAACCGATTGGATAAAAATGAATAACTATACCGTTGGCATTTTAGTTAACAATGCAGGTTATGGTGTGTGGGGCGATTTTAGTAAATCTTCACTAACCGATCAGCTGGGCATGATGCAGCTCAACATGAATGTAATGGTAGAACTTTCGCATTTATTAGTACCTATACTTTCACAAGAAAAACAAGCTTATATTTTAAATATATCGAGTACTGCTGCCTATCAAGCTGTACCTACGCTGGCTGTTTATTCGGCTACAAAGGCTTTTGTTTTATCTTTTACCCGTGCTTTACGGTTCGAACTTGCCAAAACTTCCATTTCAGTAACCTGTTTTAGTCCGGGTCCGGTTGATACTGGTTTTGCTGCAAGAGCTGGTTTAAACGCCTTAAATAAAATGGCTGAAAAGTTTAATATGCAGCCAGATGAAGTGGCAAAAATGGCTGTAAAAGCCATGTTGAACAAAAAATCAGAAGTAATTCCTGGCTTTACCAATATCATCTCGGTTTATGCCAACCGTATACTGCCAAAGGCTTTTATCGAAAAAACTGCAGCCGGGATTTATAAAATTTAAATTTTTCAAAAAAAAAATAAAAAATATTCTTTGCAAATGAGAAATTATATTACATTTGTATAAATGTCTACTAATTCTATAGAGTATATCTAATATGAATAATAAGTTTAATTTTTCTAAAGATCGAATGCAGGTCAACATGCGAATGTGTTGTTGCTGTTGTTGCTGTTGCTAATCTTTTGGATCAAATTACAAACACTATTATTTCATTTATTAAATATATTTATTATGGTATCTTCTTATAAAACATTTACCCTTACTGGGCAATTAACTGCTGAGCAAATTGACTTTTTTAACGAACATGGCTTCATCCATTTCAAAAAATTTATAAATCCGGAAACGGTTTCATCCATCATCGATGCCTCCAAACAAGTGGAGCAAAAATGGATTGATAATGACCTTCAAAAAGTAAACGGTGTTCCAATAAAATACGGAAAAGATTTAGATGGCTCTCCAATTGTACAGCGTTTTGCTTTTATCAATCAGCATCATCAAACCTTAAGCGGTCTTTTGCTTGATCCAAGATTCAATAGTTTATTACCATTGGCAGGCGATGGTTCAAGATTAGGTACTGAAGAAAAAGACGGAATGGTTTTCAATCATTATATCAACGGACCCGAAAGTAAGTTTACTAAAATGGGCTGGCATACAGATGGTTTGAGAGACATTTTTTATGGTGGCAAATTAAACCCGATGCTCAATGTGGGTATTCACTTAAGCACTTTAAAGCCTGAAAACGGCGGTCTTAAAATTATTCCTGGTACGCACAAGCAAAGTATTTATCAAATGCTTTTTCGCAAAAAATACTTTTTAGATAATAAAGCAGATTCAGAGGAAGTTTCCATCAATCCAGAAGCCGGAGATTTAACCATTCACGATGGCCGTTTGTGGCACAGAGTGGCAGAATCATCAATCCGTGGCGAAGAGAGTAGAAGAAGGGTTATTTATATTCCGATTATAGCAGGAAAATACGCTCCTAAAAACGAGAACAGTCCAACAGTTTTCTATCAACGTTTTGCGGGAATTGTTAAATAGTATGCTGTTTATCCTCGCATTTAGTTATCTGGTTAGATCAGGTAAGCTAAAAAGTACCACCGATTTTTTAAAAAATACGCAAAGAAAGATAAAATTAAAAATTATCTAGGATTGGCTCTATATTAGGCTTATTAATATTAGTTTACTAATGGAAAAAGAAATACAGGTTGAAGATTATAGTACAATTACACAAAGAACTTTTTCAGACCGTAAGCGAACTAATATTTTAAAAAGAACAGAACAGCTAACGATTGTTTTTTTGCTTCCGAAAGTACCTAAATTCATTTCGCCAAACGTACTCACTTTAATTGGTACATTGGGTTCGGGATTCGTTTTTTTAGCTTTTGTTTTAGGTGCTTATGTAACAAATTGGTATTTGCTTTTGGGTATTATCGGTTTGGTTATAAACTGGTTAGGCGATTCTTTAGACGGAAGATTGGCATATTATAGAAATATGCCGCGTCGTTGGTATGGTTTTGCACTCGATATTATTGCCGATTGGATTGGTATTGTAGTTATAGGCTTTGGCTACTACATTTATGCTGAAAACGGTACACAAATAGTAGCCTTTGCTTTTGTCGCATTGTATGGCTGGTCTATTATCATCAGCCAGTTACGGTACATGATTACAAATGAATATAGTATAGATTCTGGCTTTGTCGGCCCTACGGAACTTCGGCTTATTATTGCTTTCATTTTAATTGCAGAAGTTTTGTTTCAGGGATCCATTACCTATTTAGCTGGCTTAATAACTATTGTTTTATTGATAATCAATGTTATAGATAGCTTAATGCTTTTAAAGTTGGGCGATTTAAAGGATAAAAACCAAATTTAATATGTTCAGGAAAAAAGCCGTTTTCACTTTTCTACAAGCACAAGTTGCGGCATTTTTAGGCGGTATTACCGATTACGGTTTAATGATTTTATTAACCGAAGTATTTAAACTGCATTTTACTTTTTCTATCCTAATCTCCGGAACCGTTGGTGCCATTATTAATTTCAGCATCAATAGATTTTGGGTATTTAAAAATCAATCCGGTTATAGCAGTCCCATCAACAGTCAGCTTTTTAAATTTGCTTTGGTGATGTTGGGAAGCATTACCTTAAAATCATCTGGTACGCTTATTTTGCAAAAAGTATTTCAAATCGATTACAGAATCGGAAGATTAATCACGGACTTATTTGTTTCGTATGGATTTAACTTTCCACTGATTAAATATTGGGTTTTTAAGGTAAACGAAAAGCAGAATGTAATCGAATCAAATTAATTCGTGTAGTTCAAAAAAAAACTCATTCAACGCATAGAAACATAGGTTTTTGTTTCGTAAAAAGAATATACAAAAAGAAACTAGTTTCTAACACATAGCTATGTTTGTTAATACAAGTGAAACGCCTTTTTTAAGCGTCCCAAATCTATGTTTCTATGTGTTAAAATAATTCCACCCAACGGTTTATCTAAATTTCGTTTATGAATAAATTATCATTTAAACATTTTAAAAAATCACTAATCGTAATCACGATCTTAGTAAATATAATTTCTGCAGATCTATTGGCGCAATCCAAAAATCCCTCGCCATTACATTTTCCAACGCCTAAAAATATAGACAATATGTTATTCTATATTCAACGCGACCCCAATATAAACACTGCTATTTATGCCATAAACTATCAGGAAAATGGAAAAATAGACAAAAGCAATCCCATAAAAGCCTATTGGATGCGATATGCTGAGAAAGGAGAAAAAAAAGATTTTAGTTATATCCAACGCAAATTTGCATACGGAATAGAAAGTAAAACCCTGGATAATGAGGAATTTGAGCTTCAATTTGTATCCTATAAAAAGTTACCTTTTACTTTGAAAAAGTTAGATTCAGATCAAAAATATCATGTTTTTGTAAATCTAAATCAAAAAAAAATACAAGTAGAAAAAATATTTGTGCGCATTGAAGGAGGTTCTTTTTGGTTACCCAATGTAAAGTATGCCGAAGTTACCGGAATTGAAACTTCATCAAATAAAATAATTACGGAAAGGATGTTGTTATAATGAGATAGCTATATACTTGGATGCACCAACGCTAGCTAGGAAATTCTTTCCGTGCTAGTCCTATATTAATAAAAACTAGATTTTCTGTTTTTAAAGCTGTTAAGATATATTTGCGGAGACATACTATAAATCCGCGCGATCGGATTAATAGTATGTAATTATATATTTATTTTTTCGAGTTTTACCATTTCTATAATCCTTGGTAATCTTTTCAATAATATTATTTGTATCGTCGTACTTATTTTCAGTTTTTAGAATTAAGATCTCTTTTGTATAATCTTCTTCAATCAATAACAATTCTTTTCCAGAAAAGGTCAAAACTTTTTTTAATGAATTATCTTTATTCTGGTATTTAATCACTTTTGTTAATTTTGTTTTCTCATCATAAATAAAATCATCATTGTTGAACTTGTAGTAGTCGTAAATACTTTTGTAGAGTGGTATTTTTGAAGGGAATTTAAAGTTTTCGGTAATAAATTCTTGACCTTTACCATCTGAAGCTATTTTTTTAATAATACCGTTATTATAAAAATACTCTATATACGTTATTAAAGCTTTTCCAATTGTATTGTCAGCATTTTGTTGCGTAAAAACTTCTTTAATAAGTCTATTAAGTGTATCATATTTATATTCTGTGCTTCGTTCAATCCACCTTTTATTATTACTATATTCTGTGTGTTTGTTAATCAGTAAGTTCTGGGTTTTATCAAATTGATTATAATAGGAATTCGTTGTATCTTTTCTTAATGCAAGAATTGTATATTCAAAAGATGAATTTTCAGAATCGTTGTAATTTTTTATTGTGATGAAATTTTCATCTTTATAATAAATCATTCTTCCTTTAGAATCATATTTTTTATTGAAATACTGTGTTTTCGGATCATACCCAACATAATCTATTATATTTCCATCTTCATTATAAGAAATGCTTTTTTCTCTTTCATTATTTAAGTAAGTGATTACGGTTTTTACCTTTCCTTTGAAGTCTGAAACGGATAAATCATTACTTTGTGAATAAAAAGTGTTTACAATTAAAAAGAATAGGAAAGAAATAAGATAAGTTTGGCGCATCTGATTAATTTTATTTTACAGCTAAGATAATATAGAAAAACTCTCAACAAAAAAGAGACTTCAAAAGTCTCTTTGTGAATTATATATCTTCTATAAATAATTATTTATTAATCAATTTTTCAAGCCTCAGCATCATTTCATCTTTCTCTTTCAACATACGCTCGTACAATGCAATTTTTTCATCATATAATTGTACAATTTTATCAATAGGATTAAATGTACAAGTATCATTCTTTTGATAACCAACTGAACCGTTGTCAAATTTATTAGAAATAATATTGATCGCTTGCTCTTCATCAAAATTCTGAAAAGCTTCAACTGGAATTTTTAATACAGCCGAAATTTGTTTCAGCAGGCTTTCTTCAATTACATCTTTCTGCTCCAGCATCGAAATTTTCTTTTGGTTCCAGTCTTCACCCAGATCATAAGCTAATGCTTCCTGCTTTATGTTAAGCATTTCTCTAAAACGTTTTACGTTTCTTCCCTGATGTATTTTCTGTTCCATAACGAATATCAATTTTTCTAAAGGCTCAAAGATAAAGCCATTTAGATTAAAAATCCTGAATTTCAAAGATAAAAAAATATCCCACAAAACATCTATTTTGTCAGATTATATCCGCTTTTAGAATAGATTGTCGTTTTGAAACAATGTGATTTAGATTATGAATTTAAATGATATTAGTATGAAAATGAATAAAATATCGCTTAAAATAAGATATAGCTAAAACTTTATCATCTATTTTCTTTAAGTTATTGGTTATAATACAAAAACAAAAAAACGATTTCGTTGTATTTGGTTAGGATTGCTGCAAAGTATAAGTCCGCACAATATAAAAAGAAAATTAATTCTTCTGATTGCATCGACTTTAGCAATAAACTTCTGTTTTACTTGCTTTCCACAGAATGTATAGCTAATTTTACTTACATCATTGCAGCTTAACGGATATTGCTGTAATACTATATTAAGATAAATGAATAAAAAAATAATTTTACTGGTTGATGATGATTGTGACGATGCGGAATTTTTTAAGTGGGCAATGAAAGGAACAGAAGAGACTTTTGCAGTTGAATTTGTTGACAGCGGTGATGCAGCACTAAATTTACTTTCTGAATTGGAATCATTGCCTGATTTGATATTGTTAGATGCCGGAATGCCAAAAATGGATGGCTGGGAATTATTAAGACTCATTAAGCAGGATTTGAAGTTTGGAAATGTACCGGTCATTATGATGGCAACTTCCAACGGTTCGAAAGGTATCGGTGAAGCTCATTCTTTGGGTGCAGAAGCATACATTGTTAAGCCTTCTGACTTTAATGCATTAAAATTGATAATGCAGCAGCTTTGCATTGGAGTTCAGTCCAATTTAAAAAATACACTAGAAAGTATGCATTCAAATTTGCCCGAGAACATTTATACCTTTAGTTAGATACAGAACATCATTTTTAATATACAGAAAATGATAATATTGTGATTATTCTACTGGAACTATAAATCAGATTTAATGCTTTAAAAGCATACATAGTGCAGTGCACTCTCTAAATTTAGTTACTTAATGAAGATTAAAGATATAGTTAACCGTGATCTGGTTACATTAACCAATTGCGACCAAGAACCCATTCATATTCCTGGAATGATTCAGCCGCATGGTTTTTTAATGGGACTTACTAATGATTGGATAATCGATTACTGTACCAGTAATATTTCGTCTTTCATTGATTTAAGTTATACACAGGCACTCGGAAATAAATTTGAAAATGTTTTTGGCAGCAAAGCACAAGAACAGATTTTTAATTATATAAATTCAGATACAGTTCAGGATGTGTTTCCACTGGAGATAGAACTGCTGCAAAAAAAGTTTCAGGTCAATATTCACAAAAGCAATGATATTTATGTTTTAGAGGCTGAAGCTCAGTTTGACAAACAGATTTTGGCAGACATTTATACGCAGACTATTCAGTTTGTAACACAGATGAATAATACAAAATCACTAAAAGATCTGTGCGCGCTTGTAGCAGAGGGTACAAGGGAAATTACAGGATATGACCGTGTAATGATTTATCGCTTTGATGAGCAGTATAATGGTGAAGTTTATGCAGAAAGCTGCAGGAAAGATCTGGAGCCATTTTTAGGACTGCATTACCCGCATACGGATATTCCGGTGCAGGCAAGGGAATTGTACATCAGGAACCAGCTTAGGTTAATTGCAGATATTAATTATGAACCCGTTCCTATTTTTACTATTGATAATAGTGAGGATAAAAACCTTGATTTAAGTCTTTCAATTTTAAGAAGTACATCTCCTATTCATGTGCAATATCTCAAAAATATGGGTGTTGGAGCAACGCTGACCATTTCGCTTATTCATCATGACCGTTTGTGGGGTCTTATTGCCTGTCATCATTATTCTGAAAAGAATATTTCACCCGAAGTAAGGCTTGCTGCAAAACTTCAGGGGCAGTTTATCACCTCGCAGATCGATATTCGCGAATCAAATGACGAAAATATCAATGCAAAGAAGTCAATTGAAGCATTAGAACATTTAACCGCTCTTGATCTTCCGCTGGCCGAAGATTCATTGAACACTATTATCAAAATGCCCGAATTATTGACACTATGTAATTCTGGCGGAGTATCGATATTGTTTCGAAATAAAATTTATAAAAATGGTTTAACTCCGGAAGATGATCAGATCAAAGCTTTTGTTGAACAAGTAGAGAATAAAAAATCTACAGCGTTTTATACGACCAGAAAAATAAGTGACGATTTTCCTAAATTAGAAAGATGTTCCAATTTTGCCGGAGTAGTCTATCATTCTCTGGGCAATTCAAACCATATAATATGGTACAGACCGGAAACTGTCTCAGAAATTAACTGGGCAGGCGATCCGGAAAAAAGCATTATTAAAGATAAAAAAGGTCTGCATCCGAGAAACTCATTTAATATCTGGAAACAGATTGTCAAAGGGCAAAGCAGTATTTGGAAGCAGTACGAAATCAACGCCGCTGCAAAATATGCACATTCGCTTCATAATAATTTAATGATGATTCTGCTGAGTGAGGAAGAAGAAAAATACAGGCTTCAAAGTGAAATTTTAAGGGAGACCAATTCTGAATTGGAAAATATAAACTGGATCAGTACGCATGATCTTCAGGAGCCTCTTAGAAAAATACAGATGATTACCTCTAAGCTGCTTTCGGAAAAAAGCGGTAACCCTGAAGACTCTGATTTTGATTCTCTGGAACGGGTCTCAAAATCTGCTGCAAGAATGCGTGAACTTCTGCAGGATATTTTGAAATATACGCGGATTAAAAACATGAACGAAACTGCTGAAAAAATAGATCTCAATCTGATTTTTGAAGCAGCAACTGATGAAATAAGTGAGCTGATTTTAGAAAACAATGCGGTTATTGAGTGTGAGAGACTGCCGGAAGTTAAAGCAATTGGATTTTTAATGAAACAATTATTCTTAAATATTATTCAAAACTCCTTAAAATATGCTTCGACGGAACGGTCACCTGTCATAAAAATCACAGCGTCAAAGAAGCCGGTAATTATAAATAATCCCGTTAATATTAATATATCATGCAACTGGGTTAAGTTTTCGGATAATGGAATTGGTTTTGATCAAAAGTACGCAGATTCTATCTTTAAGGTTTTTACACGACTTCATACACAGCAGGAATACAGTGGATCCGGAATCGGGCTGGCATTGTGTAAAAAAATTATGCAGACACTAGGCGGAACAATTACGGCCGAAGGAAAATTAGGACACGGGACTTCTATTACTATTTATTTTCCTTGTAATGAAGAAGATACCCTTATTTAAAATTCGGTTTTAAACATAACTATTAAATTTGTCAAGATATTCAGCAATAAAGAGGAATGTATTGACAAATTTTTTTTGTCCAGTTTTGACACTTATTTAGCAAATACCAATTTCACTTATTAAGATTGTCAAACGGATTCATTATTTCTAATTAAAGAAAATGCTTAAAAGTAAGTGGACTCCAGATAAGGGTCATAGATATCTGCATCCCATTTATCATCGCCATAATTATCGATGTAATCCTCAGATTCTAATTCATCTATATTTTCCTGTTCAGCAAATTCCTCACTGTTAATTAGAAACTCACAGTCAAAATCCGGTTCGTCTTCATATTTGTAATATAAGTCGGCTATAGTCGTTTGATGTTTTTCAGAATACGTTTCTGCATTTTTAAAATTGGTATCTGACGGAGTATTAAATCGTTCAACTGAGTTAATTACGTAGCTGGTAGTAGTCTGTGAATTCATAATTTATTATAGAATATATAGATTTTATTTCTATTCAAAATTACAGGAGCCAGCTGCCTTCTTAATTATAGAATTTTGCGTTGAATTTATATAATTTAAAAGTGGTGTTTTGTGCTTGTTTCTTTTTTTTTAATATTTCGGTTGAGATAAATTGATTGTTCTGTTTGAATCTAATTTTTTAAATTTTCGAATTCCATGTATTTAATTTTAATAAAAAAAAGCTTCTTGTAATAATTCAAGAAGCTTTTTTTATTAATGATTTTAAATGAGTTAAAACTATAAATTATTTCTTTTTACAACTTCTTTGACTCCTCCTTTTGTCATAATTATAGAATTGAAAATGCCTGATTGATCCTGAATAAATTCAATTGTCCTGTCGTTATTGTCTACTCTAAAAAATTTTGTTTTCGACTCCGGTACTAGTTCCATTTCTTTACTATTATAATAAAGTTTATCGGCAATTTTTAATATTTCAACTTTACCATATTTGCCTGCATATTTATCGTATAATGTTGTGTCAATTTTAGTTTGAATATGTTTGTATGGAAGTTCTACTTCTTTTTGCAAGGCAATCGCTGAAAGGCCATAACCAATAATATGCGAAAATGATTCGTTATTAGAAAGTACAGTTACAAAAATTTTGTCATCTGTAAATCGGTTAAAGGAAGTCATTGTCCCAAAAAAACCTCCGTCATGAGCAATAAGCTGATGCCCATGATTATAAAATGGATTAATTATAAAACCATATCCCCAATTTTCAGAGCTGTAAGAAGTAAACATGAGTTTTTTCGTTTTTTCAGATAAGATAGTTGTTCCATATAGCGCGTTGTCCCATAAAGCCAAATCTTCTACCGTTGAATATACACCATCATGACCAATATTGACATCCCAATTGATATATGGATTGTGAATATATCCTTTTTCTGTTCTATAATAAATTTTCGCTTTTTTTGAGATTATCGAATCATTATTACTAATACCCGTATTTTTCATTCCTGCTTTTTCGAATATATTTTTTCTTAAAAAAAGTGCGTATTTCTCACCAGAAACCTTTTCTATAATCTTAGCTAGTAAATAGTAACCTATATTGCTGTATGCTGTTTGAGTTCCAGGAGTAAATTCATAGGGCATTTTTTTTATTTCAGCATAGGCAGAATCAGCGCTGATGCTGCTCAATGCTACTTCTTTGAAACCCATAGCAAGTCCCGAAGAATGAGATAAAAGCATATGAATAGTAACACTATCTGCTTTTGGGTAATCCGGAAAAAAAATACTGAGATGATCAGTAAGGGACAATTTTCCTTTTTCTACTAACAGAAGAATGGCTGCAGCGGTAAATTGTTTTGTTACCGAAGCAAGTTGAAATTTAGTATCTACAGTATTTTTAATATTCCACTCATAATCGGCTAGTCCATATGCTTTTTTTAATAAAACTGAACCGTTTTTAGTAACAAGGACAGCTCCACTAAAATTATTTACTTCAACTTGCGCTTGCATGTATTTTGTAAGATTAGCTGATATATTCTTTTGCCCAAAAATTAAGGTTGGGAAAAGTATGAATATTAGAATTTGTGCAGTTTTTGGCAGGTAGTATTTGGTATTCATTTATTTGCAGTTATTTATTATTTTATTGAGTATTTTATCTAATAAAGCTACTTCTTCTAACGACAAGCCATTTAGAGCTGTTTTTCTGTTTTGTTTGATTACTGGGTCTATTAAATCAAGAGTTTTCCTTCCTTTGTCGGTTACTTCAAGATTGAATTTTCTTCTGTCTTCATTATCAATTGCTCTTATCAGATATCCATTCTTTACCATCAATTCGATCATTCTTGTGATTGAGGCTTTATCTTTAAAAATAAGATTTGCTAGTTCATTTTGATAAATAGCAGCATCCTTGTTAAGTATTATTAAAATTAAACATTGATCTACTGTAATGTCATTGACAACTTTTAAAAGATTTTTTTGGGATAATTTTCGATATTCTTTGATTGCCTGTTCAATTGAATAAAGTACTGTTCCGGTTGGGTTATTATTATTCATATAATTTTGTTTGATACAAATATAGTTAACATATCAACTAATACTGCATTTTTTATTTTTTTTATTTTGAATAGTCGGTTTATTAGCTATCGGGATGTATTAAATGGATGATTTTCTGGCTCTTTGCGAGACAGAATTACCGGACTTTATTTTCTTAATATTAATTCTGCAAATCAGGCCTTGAGTGTCTGGAGGAAATAAAAAATCCTTCTGATTTAGTTTTAAATTGCAGATAATGCTTTATGTGTCCATGATTTCAGATTACGCGGATAGTTGCAATGATCACGCAGAAATTCTTTCTGTGCACATTTCTATATTAATAAAAACTTGATTTTTTTATATCCAAAAAAGCCTTCAAAATGTTTACATCTCGAAGGCTTTTCTATTTTGCTTATCTGCGGGTAAGGTGCGTCTTAATCTTCGTCATCCTCATCCGCCTCAGACTCGTCTAAAGTCCTTCTGTCTGCATCGTCATGATCCAGTTCGGTAGGCTGATGGTCGGAAGACCTTTCATCGTTATAATGCTGGCTGATCCCCGGATCGGTGTGCTCCATCGTTTCGGACTGGATGGATTCTTCCCCCATGTGATACATGCTGCCGTCCTGACGGTATGTATCGTAGTTTTCTTGTGGTATCATAATGTTGTAATTAAATAGTTAATAATTGCTGCTGACAGCGGTCCATCAATCTCTTACGGATTGAAAGAGTTGTAAAGCTAGAAAATAAGCAATGGATTAAATTACAGCCTGTTGCTGTTTAATTATATTATTTTCAGATGGTTAAGGTTTTTTGCTGTCATCGATTATCTGCGTGTAATACCGCGGAAGCGATCTTGAATTTCAATACATTAAAATTTTCGCTGAGAAGGCTTATGGAATGCAATAGGACCTGTTTCATCCCTGCTGATTTCATCTTCTTTAAGCTCCTCATTGCCAAGCTTTCCAATTTCGAATTCTTTGTGGACTGGATTATCCTGATCTGGTTCAATGGTTTCAAAGGTGTCGCTTTCAGCTTCATCGCTCCCCGGAGCATCAATGTCAGTTTCAAAACCTTCAGAGGGATCGTTATCTATAAGATCCTTTTCAATGTCCTTCTCAGTTATATCTTTAGATTCACTGTTCGATTCATTGTCAAGATTCTCTGAATCATAAGGATTGCTGTTTTCATCGCTGTTTTTTGTGCCTGCGTTTTGAAAATTCTTGTCATCCTGACTGTAATTTTGCGTTGTATCTGAATTCATCTTTTTATTTTTTTAAATTAAATTTCACTATCATTTTTAAAGGAGTGTCCAGTAGCAATTTCGCCGGTATTGCCGTCGTTGACTGACTTTATATTTCTATGTTGTCAAATTTAAAAAGTATAGGTACACTTTTTTTACAGAATAATGATTTCCATTTATAAAATAGCTATCAGACAAGTATGCAGGTAGGTGCCAATATTGTAAAGAGTTATAAGTACTGTTATGTTAACCCTGCTGGATTTACAAATCCTATTTATAAGTAAATATGAGTTAATTGCAACGGTAAAGACATAAAAGAAACGTTAAACCTAATGTTTTAACGTTTTCTTTAAGAGTGTTCCTTACTGAACAATTTACAAACCATTTTATGCAGGATTTAAAGAAATTAGCATATTTTCAGGTTAATATGTAATGAAAGCATTTTTTTGTTTTCCTAATTCATTATCCTGTATTCATTAGGAGTACTTCCAACATGCTGTTTAAAAAAACGAGTGAAATGCTGTGGATATTTAAAACCTAATTCATAAGCCACCTCATTAATCGTCTTTGTAGAATCGAATATTTTGTTTTTGGCTACATCAATAATTTTATTTTTAATGTATTCCTGAGCAGATTTTCCGGTTTCTTTTTTAATAAGGTCTCCAAAGTAATTAGGAGATAAATTTAATTCTCCGGCATAATAGGCCACAGAAGGCAATCCTATAATATTAGGTTTGTCGGAAGAAAAATAACTGTTTAAGAGCTCTTCAAATTTTTCGACAATTCCTTTATTAGTAGTATCTCTGGTAATAAACTGCCTGTCGTAAAATCTTTCACAATAATTCAAAAACAACTCAATATTTGATGCAATCAGCTTCTTGCTGTGTTTATCAATAGATTGTTTTAATTCCACTTCAATTTTAGCAAAGCAGTCAAAGACAAGCTGTTTTTCTTTCTCTGATAAATGCAGGGCTTCACTGGTATCATAACCAAAAAAACTATATTCAGTAATACTTTTAGCAAGTGATGTACCACGGATTAAATCAGGGTGAAAAACTAGTCCGTGTCCTGCGGGCTGGTAATAATCTACTTTATTTTCTACATCAATAGTTTGTCCCGGCTTTATAAAAACTAATGTTCCTTCTTGATAATCATAGTAATTGCGACCGTATTTCAAGTCTCCGCACTTTACCTGTTTTAAGAATATACAGTAAAGTTCAAAGTTCATTTTAGAACCGGTCCTTGGTTTTGCTTTATTAAAATCAATTATACTAACTAATGGATGTAGAGTCTCGTGATTATTAAAATCATTGTATTCACTAATTGTTTCGAAGTTAAATACTTGTCCCATGTCTTTCATTATTTATTACACAAATTTAATTATTAAAGTATAGATTAAAGAGTAGTTTGCTGTCAATCAGTAATCTTGGTAGGAGATTCCGTAATCCGTATACCAATGCCGTGGGTTTAAGTTCGGAAATTTGTAATAATAAAATTATAAATCATATTACAATGCATAATATAAAATTAAACAATGGTGTCAAAATGCCATTTTTAGGGTTTGGAGTATTTCAAATGCAGGACATGGCAGAATTTCAAAATCCATCAATTCATAAATAGGAAAAATATAAACAATTAATATAAACAGCATTATAAAAAAAACACTTTTTGATTACTGGTCATTATTCTAATTGCAAACAAGTCTTTCGCACAAAATACTATTGCTGAAAAGGAAGTAATTCAACTTTCACAGCAAAAATTCCAATGCTAAATAAAATAAGATAAAATAAAATGAAAAAGCCAGCATCGTTATTGTTTCTACTAACTGCAGTAATTTGTATGTTTTCTGGCTGTAGTAAAGCGCAGGAAAAACCTCAGGATAAAAAAGAAGCTGTAGTGGATAAAAATATATTGATCGTGTATTTATCAAGAACTAAAAACACCAAAGCCGTTGCGGAGATCATTCATAAAAATGTGGGTGGTTTATTAGTTGAACTTGAATTGCAGAACCCTTATCCTGAAGACTACAAAATGATAGTGAGCCAGGTCGCCAACGAAAATGAGACAGGTTTTTTACCTCCACTTAAAACAAAAATTAACGATATGGAAAAGTATGATGTCATTTTTGTGGGGTTTCCAACTTGGGGAATGCAGCTGCCTCCACCAATGAAAAGCTTTTTGAAGAAAAACAACTTAGAAAGAAAAACAATTGTTCCATTCAACACGAATGCGGGTTATGGAATTGGCAGCACCTTTCAAACGGTTAAAGAATTATGTCCTACAAGTAAAATATTGGAAGGTTTTTCTACCAAAGGCGGAATGGAAAGAGATGGTATTTTATTTGTGATGAAGGGAGAAAAAGAAAAACAGGTAGAGCTTGAAGTTCAAAATTGGTTAAAGAAAATAGGTTTTATTAATTGATAAATAAAAGAAAATGAAAACGCTCTCCATACTTATAATGATGGTATTTGTTTCCGGAACAGCTTATGCGCAAACGGATCAAAGTAAAAAATTAAGCAAAGAACAAATAGCAATTATTAAGATTGGAGCTGTTACCGCGCAAGGTGATTTAGTAAAGTTGAAGACAGAATTAAATTCGGGTCTTGATTCTGGTTTAACCATCAATCAAATTAAGGAAGTTTTGGTTCACCTTTATGCGTATTGCGGGTTTCCCAGAAGCATTCGGGGACTGCAGACTTTTATGGCTGTTTTGGAAGAGCGTAAATCAAAAGGAATTACCGATACCGTTGGTCCTGAAGGATCATCTATAAAACAGGAAGGAAATAAATATGATCGTGGTAAAGCAGTTTTGGGAGAACTTACAGGCGTAACACAAGACGGACCAAAAACAGGCTACTCAGCATTTGCTCCTGAAATGGATGTATTCCTTAAAGAGCATCTTTTTGCAGACATTTTTGAACGAGATGTTTTGACTTTTGCGCAAAGAGAATTGGTGACAGTATCAGTAATTGCCTCAATTGGAGATGCGGAACCGATGTTGCAATCTCATTTAAACATCTGCCTGAATGTTGGTTTAAGTTCACGCCAATTACAGGAATTTTTGAGTGTAATTAAGACAGCAATTGGAGAGAAGGAAGCCAAAGCCGCACAAAAAGTTTTGAACGATGTACTAAAAGCTAAAAAGTAAAATCAATTTCTTGTATTTTTTTTGTAAATTAGAAATTAGAATAAAACACATAAAACCAGATAGTTGTCAATATTAAAACACGAATTATGATACAATTAACCGTAAATGGCAAAACTGAAAAACTTGATGTAAGCCCCGAAATGCCTTTGCTTTGGGCAATTAGAGATACACTTGGGCTTACCGGAACCAAATTTGGCTGTGGAGTAGCGCAATGCGGAGCCTGTGTTGTACATCTTGATGGTGAAGCTGTTCGCTCCTGTGTTACAAAGATGAGCCGTGCCGAAGGTAAAAATGTAGTGACCATTGAAGGATTATCTGAAAATAATGATCATCCCGCGCAAAAAGCATGGCAGGAGATTGACGTTCCGCAATGTGGTTATTGTCATTCCGGACAAATCATGTCGGCTGCTGTCTTGCTTCGGGAAAATCCAAATCCAAGCGATCAGGATATAGACGATGCAATGGCTGGGAATATTTGTAGATGCGGTACGTATCCCCGAATTCGCAAAGCGATACATCTTGCTTCAGAAATGCAGGGAAAAAGCAGAACATGATTTATAAACAGAAAACAAATCTCATGTCAACAAAAACTAAATTTATATTAATAGCTGTAATTCTAATTTCTACAATTGGACTGGCATTTACTGTTTCGTTAAGAAAATCAATAGAAAAGGAATATATAGTCATTACACCAGTAAAAAAAGACAGTGCAGCATCTGTTGCCGCTTTCAAACAAGTTTACAAGGTACTAATGAGTCCACGTTGTCTGAACTGTCATCCAAAAGGCGATATTCCGCTTCAGGGAGATAATAGCGTTGTTCACAGCATGCAGCCCAAAAGAGGAAAAGATGGAAAAGGATTATACGCAATGAAGTGCTCCAATTGTCATCAAGCCGAAAACAGTCCCGGACTGCATACACCTCCGGGAAATCCGGAATGGCATTTACCACCAGCTGATATGAAAATGGTATTTGAAGGTAAAACTGCTCATGAATTAGCGAAACAATTGGTTAACCCGGAACTAAATGGTCATAAGGATTTGCAAAAGCTTATTGCTCATGCTGACGACGGTTTGGTAAAAGCCGGCTGGAATCCTGGCAAAGGAAGAACAGTTCCGCCTTTAACGCATGCACAATTTAAAAAAGCCTGGATTACCTGGCTTCAAACCGGCGCTTATGCTCCTGCTAAATAAATTGTTTTAATTTTAATGACGACCCGATGACTAAAAATAATAACGTAGATACAACCAGACGAAATTTTCTTAAGCTAACCGGTTTGGGAGGCGCGGCACTTTGTCTTGGCTTTTATTTCCCCGCAGATGGAGTTCCAACACTTGTTACGCCTGCCGAGTTAACTGATGCAGAAATTGAGTTATGCCCCTGGATTATCATTAACCCTTCAGGAAAAGTAACGATTGTGAATCACAGGGCAGAAATGGGGCAGGGTTCATATCATTCGGTACCTCAGATTGTAGCTGAAGAATTGGAAGTTGATATGAATGATATTAATGTAATTTTTGCTATTGGAAATGAAAAAAAATATGGAGGACAGGTTACAGGAGGAAGTTCTACAATTCGCTCCTCGTATAAAAATCTTCTAAAATTAAGTGCTGCTTCACGCGAAATGTTAATCGTTGCTGCCGCCGCAAAATGGAATGTTTCAATTACAGATTGTTATGCAGCATCTGGCCTTGTAATTCACAAACCGTCCGGAAAAAAAGCACATTATGGAGAACTTGCCTTAGCAGCCTCAAAACTGCCAGTTCCGAAAGAACCGAAACTAAAAAAAATATCAGAATATAAACTAATTAGAAAACCACTAAAAAGAATTGATACGCCGCTTAAAACTAATGGATCATTAATTTTTGGACTAGACAAAAGAATTCCCGGAATGTTGTTTGCTTCAGTAGAACGGGATCCCCGCTATTTTGGAAAAGTAAAAAGTTTTGATGCGACACAAGCCTTAAAAGTTCCGGGTGTTAGGAAAGTTTTTAAAGTTGAAATGTCGTATTACGAATATAAGCGAGAAGGTGTTGCTGTAGTGGCAGATTCGACCTGGGCAGCTCTTGAGGGAAGAAAAGTATTAAAAGTACAATGGGACAGCAGTGGTTTTAAACACTGGAGTACTCCGGAAATCTATAAAACCCAGAATAACTTACTGCACAATCAGGAAGGTATGATGCTTAAAACACTAGGTAATCCTACTGAAATATTGGCTCAATCGACTAAAAAACTAGATGTGGTTTATCAGACTCCCTATCAATCTCATGTTGCGATGGAGCCTATTAATTGTATTGCCCATCATAAAGGGGAGTCGATTGAAATTTGGGGACCTATACAAGCGCCAGGATGGATTCAGGATGATATAAGTAAACAATTTAAAATTGACAAAGAGAAAGTAATTGTGAATATGACTTTTCTTGGAGGAGGTTTTGGGAGAAAAGCCATGATCGATTATCCAAGTGAAGCTGTTGGTGTTTCAAAAATAATAGGCGGTCCCGTTCAGGTAGTCTGGACTCGTGAGGATGATGCTGCATTAGGACCGTTTCGCCCGGGAATATCCTACCGATGTGAAGGAATGATTGCCAATGGAAAAATTGAAGCCTTGAAATTCAGAATGGCCGGACAGAACAATGATCACTGGCGTGGCGGTGCAAAAGATAAGCCGAACCGAAGTACAAGTGAAGGGTTTTTAAAACCTTATTATGAAAGCATTAAAAACCTCAGTATTGCTGATGTACTTTTTGAAACTACGATTCCGACGAGTTTTTGGCGATCCGTATATGCTTCTACAAACGGATTTGCCTATGAAAGTTTTATTGATGAGATGGCACACGAAGCAGAAAAAGATCCTTTGGATTTCCGCCGTGAGCATTTGCAGGAAGACCGCTGTCAAAAGTTAATCGATAAAATGGAAGAAGTTTCTGACTGGAAAAAACGCGCGAAAAATGAAGGATACGGTGTAGCCATTACCGAATGCTTTAATTCGACGGTAGGACATATAGTAAAAGTTTCAAAAAATCCTCAGGGAGGTATAAAAATTGATAAAGTCTGGGCTGTTATGGACTGCGGGTGGTATGTAAATCCAGATATTATCCATGCGCAGGTAGAAGGTTCCATTGTGATGGGATTGGGAGCAGCAACGACACATCAGATTACATTTAAAGATAATGTGGTAGAACAGCACAATTTTTATGATTATCCATTGCCCAGAATTAATGAAATCCCGCCTATAGAAGTATACATAATAGATAACGAGGAAGATGCCGGCGGAGTAGGAGAGCCAGGACTTCCGCCTTTTGCTCCGGCTTTAACTAATGCTATTTTTGATTTGACTGGAAAGCGAATCAGAACTTTGCCGTTTAAACTTTCTGACGCCTATTAGATAGAAAATTTTGCTTACACTACATACTGATCATAAAGGTGATAAACATAAAAAAAGCCCATTTCTAATGAAATGAGCTTTTAATTTTGTGACCTCTACGGGACAAATTTCTATAAATTTTATGGAAGATTTGAAGAGATTGGCTTACTACTGGTAGGACCTGTCTTTGAATGGTTTCAACAATTTGGTTTGGATGTCCTGTTGGGGTTTGATGAAAGAATTGTGTATAATTTTGAATGCCTAATACAGCTTCACATTCGAACCAAAATATTCATACCATTTTTTTGAAGCTGAAGCTGAATAAAAAATGTAAAATATTAAAATAGAAAGGGCTTGCAAAAACACAAAGCCCTTTTCTAAGTTAAATAACAGGAAATTGACCGGGTTTAAATCCTATATCCATCGGTCTTACAAATGAATAGTGAGAATGGATTACAAGCCAATCTGCGCTTTCAGTTTTTTGAAAAATCTCTGGAACATTCCATTCAAAGTCAAAATCTAAAGCTCTTACAAACATCTGGAAAGAGATCACAGCCGCATCTTTTGTAAACTGGATCGCTACATCTTTAAAGATATATTCTTTTTCTGCAATGATTTTTCCTTTTATCTTTTCGAAAAATTCAGACATTTCCTGTACAGAGTTGCGTCTCTTGACAGTTCCTGAATCCAAATATGTAAAATTATCCGGGTTATAGATTTTAATAAACCCAAACGGATTGGTTCTGTCGCATCTGTTTAATAACTATTATCTTTAGACGTTCAAAATATATTTTATGAATACAAAAGGTCATTGTTATCCCAAAGCCATTATTTTGCAGGCTGTTTATTTCAAATTGAGATTTACATTGAGTTACAGGGATATTGAGGAAATAATGAAAATGCGTGGAATAGCAGTTGATCATGCGACGATTCAACGTTGGGTATTTAAATTTACTCCAATGGTTGAATCTCAGATGAAAAAAAGAAAGATCAGAGTAGGGACGAGCTGGCGAATGGATGAAACTTATATAAAAGTAAAAGGTATTTGGTGTTATTTGTATCGGGCTGTTGATAAATGTGGTAATACGGTGGATTTTCTTTTGACCAGAAGTAGACAGAGGATGAGTGCACAGTCATTCCTGATAAAAGCGATAAAGAATAATTACCGGCCAACAGTAGTAAATATAGACAAAAGCGGCTCTAACACCAGCGCAATAAGGGTTTATAATAAACGGTCATTTTCAAATATAAAGATTAGGCAATGTAAATATCTTAACAATATTGTGGAACAGGACCATCGTTTCATAAAGTGGCGTATAGAAAACGGTTTGGGTTTTAAAAGTTTTGCGTCTGCCAGAAGAACCTTGGCAGGAATTGAAGTTGTGCACATGTTAAGAAAAAATCAGATGCTTAACCCAGGAACAACTATGTTCAAATCATTTTGTAAATTGGCTGCATAATTTTCGGGTTTCTAATTTCTTGCGGATTTTTACATGGCAGATGCGACAGAACCTCTTTTATTGTGCATAAGTTTAAATTTTCTATTCTTCAAATATATGAGGAAAAAAATTAAATATGTAAGAAAAGTTTAATTTCCTGGTAATCTATGATATGTAAAAAGAAATTTTCATTCGTAGTTTGTTATTAATATTAATTTTCTTAAATATTAAATTGTACTATTGAAAAAAGAAAAACTAGAGTGCCGCATTATTTTATTACAACTACCCCGATTAAATGTCTTCTTGTAAACCTGATTTTTTAGCCAGATATTATGGCACAGTATCAGCGATACCTTTATTAGATTTTATTTTGTAACATTTATATCTTCTTTTGTAAGTCGACATTTCTTTCGGTAATTGAATAATTCCTAGTAAATATTTAAAAGATAAACCCGTTACTATCATATCAATTTTTGGATTTATACCTTTTTACTGAGACATGCAGATCTAACTCTCGCATGTATATAAGTACTGTACTGGAAGATAATTGTGCCACGATTCTGCCACAAAACTTAGACCGGAGAAAATATCTAAAAAAAAATTGCCTTAAGCTTATGTGCAAAATTGAAGGCAACTCCATATAGTGTCAAAAAGAACAAGTCGTCATCCTTATGAACATAGCCGTCTTAGCATTTTGTAACAAAATTGGAGGTAACTCCAATGTTTATAAAAATATTTCAATCCTTTTTAATGAAAATTTTAATAAATTAACGCCATAGCTTTTAGTCGCAAAAAAGGTATCCACTCCATGAAGTTTTTGATAAAAAAACAAAAGAGATTTCTTAAGGTGGGTGTTGCAAATGCGAATGATGTAATGGCAGATGGAACTATTAGAAGAGCTCACACTAGTGCAAGAATAGCTAGGAAGGGAGGATACGTAAATGCAACTTTTAGAGTTGTAGAAGATTTAGGAGAGACTACTAAACAAATAGCAAAACAAAAAGAGGCGTCAAGAGTTGTAAAATATAGGCAAGGAGGTAAAAAATTGCCATTAAGTAGGGAGCCTAGTAAAGCTTATAAAGTAAATTAATAAAATATGGAAATAAGATTTAATCATAATTTTTATGTAATGAATATCGATGAAAATTTCGATTATGATTCGATAGAAAATCTGATAATTGATAAATTAGATAAATACTATCACCCTAAAAAAATTAGAGATATCTTCAAAATTGAGTACGGTGATAGCGCTTGGGATTTGGAATTTAATTTAATTTATAATAATGTAGATAAAATTTTAGTTTACAAGAAAAAGAAGGTTGTGAAAAAAGAGAATTATGTATCATATACCATTCATATTCCAGTTCCGAAAAACATCGATGTAGTTTGGGGTGTTGAAAAAGAAAATTTTATATCTAATAATGTAATGAATAAAATTGTTTTGGATGACTTTGAAATATTAAATCATCCTAAGTATGAAAATTATATTAATATATATGATTATTTTGCTGACAGTATAGTTTTAGCAATTAAGAATATAAGTCAGTAATTTTACATACCGGAGTAAGAAATACAGCCTCTAATAGAAGGGCATAAAAAATTAGTAAAAAAAGCAGTTCTTTTAAGAGTTGCTTTCTGCTTTTTAAGAAAGTTACTGCTGTAAATTGGATTTTATGATAAAATCAAACGGGTGACTTTAATGAATTAGTAAAATGTAAAAACATTGTTGACGACTTTATACAGGATTATGAAGGGTCAATAATCGGGAATAAAATTTTATTTTCATGTTCAATTTTAAATAAAAAATCTGCATTACAGGATACATTACAAACGATCTTTTTAAGTTTTATTTGTAATATTTGTACCTCGACAGCGCTAAGCATTTTAAATAAGGAAAGTTAATTTCTGTCGGTAATGGAATAATACTGGTAAATGATTGAAAGAATAAGGCATATTTAGCATTTTTAAGTCTTGGATTTATGTTTTTTTACTGAAACATACAGCTTTAATTCGCGCATATATATAAGCACTGTACTGGAAGATATTTGATATCCGGATTTTTGAAGTTCGGCTGCAATGCGCTTGGACCCATAGCGCTTTTGCGATGATTGAAATATTGATGCAATTTCTTTTTTAACCATTGTTTTCCATTTTTGTCTTTCAGAAGCATATTTATTTTTCCATTTATTATAGCTTCCTAAATTTACACCAAGAATATTACACATCAGATAACTTGAATAATTTGGTTCATTCTCAGCGATGTATTGAAATACAAAAAACGGTTCTTTTTGAAGGTAATGAGATGCTCCTTTAATAATTTCAAATTCTGTATTTAATTTTTTGATTTGCATTTCAAGCTCATAGATCTTCTCTTGTTCCGGGGTTAGTTTTAATTTACCCAAACGGGTGAAAGCTTCCCCAAATATGATGTAGCTTTTGCGCCAGTGTAAAAGTGTTCTATTTGAGATGTTCAGCTTTTCAGCTACGTTATCAACAGTTTCTTTTTCGAAACTCAGCATTACAGCATTTCTTTTGAAATCCGCCTGATAGCTTTTTTTATTTTCTTTCATAAAAGTGGGAAGATTATTTGGTAAAATTAATTTTCTGCATTAAACTCCTTAATATTTTTATAGTTAAGTGCCGAATGTCTTCTTTCTGTGTTGTACCAGTTTTCGATATAGTTAAAAATCTCCGCTCTCATTTCCTTTGGAGATAATAATTTTTTCTGAGTGTATACTAATTCTCTTTTTAATGAATTAAAAAAGCTTTCTGAAACAGCATTATCGATGCTGTTTCCCTTTCGGCTCATGCTCTGCACACAGTTATATTTTTTCAATATATTAGTGAAGAGTTTGTTCGCATACTGCGTGCCGCGATCGGAATGAAATACTAAGTTATCTTCTAGTTTGCGGTTACTAACTGCCATATTCCAAGCAGGCAGGATAGTGGTGCCGGTTGAAAGTTCGGAACTAAGATTCCACCCCACTATTTTCCGGTCATATAAATCTATTATAACGGTAAGGTATAAAAAACGCCTTTCGATCTGAAGATAGGTAATGTCGGAAACCCAAACCTTTGAAGGTTTGTCTGTTGTAAAATGTCTGTCGAGTATATTTGGCGAAATGTACAGCGTGTGCCTGGAATCTGTGGTTACCTTGTATTTTTTTTTGACTTTCCGTTTAAGACCCATCTGTTTCATGAAAAATGTTACCTGGTCTTCCGATATTTGGACCCCTCTTTTGCAAAGCTCTCTGGCAATCAGGACACAGCCGCAGTGCTGTTTAAATTCATAAAATACAGAAGTTACTGCATTTTTGAAAAGGCTGACCTGTATTTCTCTCTTTGAGAGAGGTTGCTGCATCCTTAAATTATACATTGAAGCAGAAACCCCTAAAACGTCGCACATTATACCAATGGGGTATTTTTCTTTATTTTGGTATATAAAATTGTACAGTGCCTGTTTGCCCTGAGGTTTTAATTTTACACCTTCCTTCAGTATGGTTAATCTTAACTGCGATGCCGCAAGTTTCTTTTCTAAATCAAAAATTGTGGAGTCCTCATAAAAAAATCTTTTTTTGCCTCTTCCAGGAAAACTGCCCTCCTTATATTCCCGATAAATTGTCCTCCATTTAGAAAGGAGTTTAGGTGTTATGTCAAGTTTTACGGCTGTGTTAAGAACACTTTTTCGTTCATAACTCAGCAGAACTGCATTCTTTTTAAATTCAATTGTATAACGTCTTTGAGTGGCTGGCATCTTATTGCTGTTATTATGGATTAGGTTTATAAGCTGAAACATTAAAATAACGGCATAAGTTACTGTATTGGTTGGAATTCAATGCTTTATTTGTCGTTGAGTTTAACATCATATACTGCTTATTCAGCATTGAGGTACAGTCAGGAACAACAAAATCTGTTCTTTACAGCGGCGCATTTTAACTCTTTATTTGCTGTTGTGAAAATAAAGTACAAAACGCTAGAGTAAAAAAGATAGTGGCGTTTATCTGTTTGATCAACAATGAATTGAAAGATAAAAAAAAAGTACAAAAGATGATTTCTATCTTTTGTACCTTAGAGGGACAAATATTTTATAAAACATGTATTTTTGAAAAGTATGCAAAAACTAAAAAGCTTTTAAACACTAGTTTTTAAAGGCTTTTGACTTTTAAAGTTTCTTGTGAAACTTCTACTGGCGGAGGTTTCTTTAAAAGTTTCGAACCTAAACTCGTCAACACTTGATTTTACTGAACTGATAGTTTTTAAAAATAGAGTGTGCCACGATTCTGCCACAAAATTCAAAGTATTCTTTTTATCCTTAGAAATGATCTATAAATTTGTATCTTAAATGTACTTTAAAAACATAAATATTACTTAATAGTACAAACTTAATTTCAGGGAAAGAATTTAAATTTTGGTTCAATAGTTTACCTTTTTTAAAAACTAGAACATACAGATCAAAAATGGATCGAATTAAAAATTACAGAAATTTATATTTTATTCGATTAATTTTTTTCTACATATTAATTTACCGCATATTAATGCTGAATATTAGGGCATCCGTTAAAGAAATGAGGCTGCATCGAAAAAATTTGCTTTTAATTCTTCTGGTAAATAAAGTATTTTTCCGATTTAAGGAATGCAAGTTCTACTAAATACTGGCTAAGCCGTTATACTCTTTCATTTTTGATTATTAATACCATGACTTTCAAATTAGTAAAATAATTTTTATGATTTAAAATTAGAGATAGTCTCATCAGTATTCGTCCGAATATTTTAATTTGATCATGTAATATTACACTTTAATTTTAAAAGAAGCAGAAATCCATAGATTGGCAATGTCGAGTGAAGCATTCGTTACTAAAATTATTTTTGACATTTAATTTTTTTTTGGCTTAAATTATTAGTACATATGAAAATTGTAAATTTTACGATATAAGTGTTGCTTTTCTTAATCAGAATTATACATTTGTTAGACAAGAAATACCAAGAATAATCGAAAGTGTTTTTTAAGACAAATTATGAATGAATTGAATATTCAATTACGCCATAGCACTCCAGAGGAAGCTGCTACACTTTTATACGTTTTCAATAGTGTTTACCCGATCAGTGTGGGGTCTCAAAAATTTCTTATCGAAAATACCTACCCATTAAAGGTAAGAAAAGGAAAAAAATTGCACAAATCAGGAGAGATTTGCGATATGATTTATTTTGTAAACAAAGGAGCAATTCGAGGTTATGTGAAAGATTCTAACAGAGAAATTACCACTTGGATTACGGTTGAAAATGAATTGGTAGCTTCAATTCATAGTTTTATATTACAAATTCCAAGTTACGAAAATATGGAAGCTATTGAAGATTCGGATCTTTTGGGGATGAAACATTCAGATCTGCAATATCTATATGAAATTGAGCCCGAATTTAATATAACGGCACGTCGTTTTTACGAAAAATACTATTCTGATGCCGAAGTGAGGGCTTTAATGGGACGACTAAGTAAAGCCGAAATCAAGTACGAATATTTTCTAAAAACCTATAAACACCTTTCTACTCGAATTCCGTTAAAATATATTGCTTCCTTTTTGGGTATTAATCTTGAAACTTTAAGCCGTGTTCGTAGCCAAATTCGTAATACATCTGAAAATAAAGTTTGACAAATGTCAAATAATGGCATTTTTGCTTTTTAATATTTATTCCGTTGTTTTCTTAAGTGACTGAAAACAAGATTTTTATAAAATTTATTTTAACATTTTAATTTTACTTCTTCTCTCAGTCCGTATTTCTACTGCCAAAGTGTTAAAGTTTTAACTATACTTTTGTCGCACAAAATTCAATTCCCGTGCTTCAAAACGTAGTTTCTATGAGAAAAATTTACACTTCACTACTTTTTTTGTTTTTCACTTTTCAGATTAATGCCAGTATTTTGGCAGCAGATCCAAATGCATTTATTACCACTTGGAAAACCAATAATGCCGGTACATCCAACAGTACTTCAATAACCATTCCGACAACAGGTACAGGTTATAATTATGATGTAGACTGGAACAATGACGGGGTCTATGACCAGTTTGGAGTTACAGGAAGTGTAACCCACGATTATAGTACAGCAGGAACGTATCAGGCAGCGATTAGGGGCGCTTTTCCGAGAATTTATTTTAATAATGGAGGAGACAGGCTTAAAATTTTGACTATTGATCAATGGGGGAGTATTAACTGGCAAAGTATGGAAGGTGCATTTTATGGATGTACCAATTTGAATGGCAGCGCTGTTGATGTACCCAATTTAACAGCTGTAACCAATATGTTCTCTATGTTTAATGGAGCAAGTTCTTTTAATCAAAACATTGGTTCTTGGAATGTATCTAATGTGACTAATATGATGAGGCTTTTTAATGGAGCGAGTTCTTTTAATCAAAACATTGGTAATTGGAATGTTAGTAAGGTGACCGTTATGACTGATATGTTTAATGGAGCCACTTCATTTAATCAAAATATAGGTAGTTGGGATGTAAGAAAAGTGGAGTACATGGTTTTTATGTTTATGAGTGCTGCTTCTTTCAATCAGGATATAAGTATGTGGGATGTTTCGAATGTTACAGGTATGGGAGGGATGTTTAACAGAGCAGCTTCTTTTAATCAGGATATCGGTTCGTGGAATGTCAGTAAAGTAACCGCAATGTACGGTATGTTTGGACAAGCAGCTTCATTCAATCAGGATCTTAGTTCTTGGAGCATATCGAATGTTGCAGATATGTCCCAGATGTTTCTTGGTGCGACATCTTTTAATCAAAGTTTAGGAGCTTGGGGAACCAAATTTAAAGCAAACGTTTCGCTTGACAATATGTTATCTATTTCTGGCTTGAGTGTAGAAAATTATGATGCCACAATTATTGGTTTCAATTCAGGAACGGTGACAGGAAGATTATTAGGGGCGATGAGACTAAAATATTGCATATCGAAAGCAGAGAGAGATAATTTAGTTTTGCCAACAGCCAGTGGAGGAAAAGGCTGGACAATTACACAGGATGTGCTGAGCTGTCCTTCAGAAATTAATATTACAGGAAATGGAATCAGTATAACAAATGTAAATACTATACCAAGTTCTGTAAATCATACTGATTTTGGAGATGTAAATACAACATCAGGTTCAGTAACCAGAACATTTACTATAGAAAATACAGGTGGTGAAGTTTTGAATTTAACTGGAATACCATTGGTAACCATAAGCGGAGCAAATGCAGCTGATTTTGTAGTAACAAATTTACCTTTATCGCCAGTTGTTGCAACAACTGGAAAAACCACTTTTCAAATAGCATTCGATCCATCGGCAAATGGAATGAGATCAGCCGTTATTAGTATTCCCAATAACGATACAGACGAAAACCCCTATACATTTGCGATACAGGGATATGGAGGAACGCCTTTTATTACCACATGGAAAACCGATAATGTTAGTTTGGGCTCATCGAACAGTACTTCGATAACAATTCCAACTACAGGCACGGGTTATAATTATGATGTAGACTGGAATAATGATGGGATTTATGACCAATTTGCACTTACAGGGAATGTGACTCATGATTATGGTACAGTAGGAATTTATAAGATAGCTGTAAGAGGCAATTTTCCGAGGATTTATTTTAATAATGGATTTGACAAACTTAAAATATTAAGTATTGACCAATGGGGCAGTATGACTTGGGGAAATATGAGTAATGCTTTTTATGGATGTTCTAATTTGAACGGAACAGCATCGGACATCCCTAACTTAACAGGAGTTACTGATATGTCATGGATGTTTCGTGAGGCAACCTCTTTCAATCAAAACATTGGCAATTGGGATGTGAGTAGTGTTACAAATATGGGGTACATGTTTTCTTATGCAACCTCTTTCAATCAAAACATTGGCACTTGGAATGTTAGTAATATTACTAATATGACTGCTATGTTTTATCAAGCAACATCTTTCAATCAAAATATTGGTAATTGGGATGTTAGTAAAGTCACTGATATGTATAATATCTTTTACAATGCAACGTCTTTCAATCAAAATATTGGCACTTGGAATGTTAGTAATGTTACTAATATGAATGGCATTTTTCGTGGAGCAACGTCTTTCAATCAAAATATTGGCAATTGGAATGTTAGTAATGTTACTGATATGAATTCCATGTTTCGTGGAGCAACGTCCTTTAATCAAAACATAAGTACATGGAATGTAGAGAAGGTTACTGATATGACTGGTATGTTTTTTGAAGCAAGAGCTTTCAATCAAAGTATTGGTGTCTGGGGAACAAAATTCAATGCAAATGTTACCTTAATCGGCATGCTGTATAACTGTGGTATGGATGTAGCTCAATATGATGGGACACTTATCGGTTTCAATGCAGGTACTGTGACAGGCAGGGAATTGGGCGCAGGAGGACTTAAATATTGTGCCGCTGCAGCCGATAGGGCTAACTTGGTTAAGCCAATTGCCAGTGGCGGAAAAGGCTGGAAAGTTAATAATGATGTACTTAGTGCTACTTGTGTTCCTGAAATTAATATAAAAGGAAATGGGCAAAGCATTGCCAATAATGACACAACGCCAATTAGTACCGATCATACCAATTTTGGAGATATAAATGTAGCATCAGGTTCAGTAACAAGAACATTTACTATAGAGAATAAAGGTCAGGAAGTTTTGAATTTAACCGGAACACCATTGGTAACCATAAGCGGCACAAACGCTGCTGATTTTACCGTAAAAACTTTACCGGCATCGTCAGTGGCAGCTGCAGGGACTACTACTTTTCAAATCACATTAGATCCATCTGCAGCGGGATTACGAGCGGCTGTTATTAGTATTGCAAATGATGATACAGATGAAAACCCTTATACGTTTGCGATTCAAGGATATGGAGGAACACCTTTTATTACCACTTGGAAAACCAACAATACAGGTTCGTCCAATAGTACTTCGATAACCATTCCGACAACAGGTACAGGTTATAATTACGATGTAGACTGGAACAATGACGGCATTTATGACCAATTTGGTGTTACCGGATCTGTGACTCATAATTATGGTGCAGCAGGAACGTATCAGGTAGCTATTAGAGGAGCTTTTCCAAGAATTTATTTTAGTTATGGAGGTGACAGAGATAAAATTTTGAGTATTGACCAATGGGGCAGTATCCATTGGCAAAGTATGGCTAATGCTTTTTATGGATGTTCTAATTTGAACGGAATGGCTGCCGATGTCCCTAACTTAACATCAGTTAGTGATATGACTTTGATGTTTTCTTCTGCAACATCTTTCAATCAAAACATTGGTAATTGGGATGTGAGTAGTGTTACAAATATGGGTTACATGTTTTCTCATGCAACCTCTTTCAATCAAAACATTGGCAATTGGGATGTGAGTAATGTTGCAAATATGAGTTCCATGTTCACTTTTGCAAACTCCTTCAATCAAAACATCGGTAATTGGAATGTGAGTAATGTTATAGATATGAGTTTCATGTTTAGTTATGGAACCTTCAATCAAAATATTAGCAATTGGAACGTAAAAAATGTTACTGACATGAGATCGATGTTTCAAAATGCGGCCTCCTTCAATCAAAACATTGGTAACTGGAATGTGAGTAATGTTGAAGTTATGGCCTTTATGTTTCAAAATGCAACTTCCTTTAATCAGGACATTAGTAATTGGGATGTGAGTAAAGTGGTTAATATGTTTTCGCTGCTTTCTAATGCAGCCTCCTTCAATCAAAATATGGGACCTTTGATTAGAACAATCAATCAAAACGCTAATCTTATTGATATGCTGGGTAATACTGGTATTGATGTAGCTAATTATGATGCTACACTTACCGGTTTCAATTCAGGAACTTTAACAGGAATGCAGTTCTATTCACCGGGACTTAAATATTGTGCCTCGGTAATTGACAGGGATAATTTGATGAAACCAATAGCTAGTGGCGGAAAAGGCTGGTCAATTTCTGGAGATGCGCTTAGTGCTAGTTGTCATCCGGAAATGGACATCAAAGGAAATGGGCAAAGCATTGCCAATAATGACACGACACCAACTAGTACCGATCATACCGATTTTGGAGATATAAATGTAACATCAGGTTCGGTAACCAGAACATTCACTATCGAAAATACAGGTAGGTCAGTTTTAAACTTAACAGGAACACCGTTGGTAACCATAAGCGGCACAAACGCTGCTGATTTTACCATAACAACTTTACCGGCATCAACAGTTGCTGGTTCGGCTAATACTACTTTTCAAATCACATTTGATCCATCAGCTGATGGGATGCGTAAAGCTACTATCAGTATCGCCAATAATGATCCAGACGAAAACCCTTATACGTTTGCTATACAAGGAACAGGATGCGATATTAGTATTAGTGCAGGTTCAGTCACAAATCCTTCTACTTGTAGTGCTGCAGATGGAAGTATTGCTTTTACGTCAGCCAATTTACCAAATGGAACATACAGTTTGAGTTTTACACCTACAGGAATAGGTACAACGAGTAGTCCAAAAACTATAACAGTTTTAGCAAATGCTTTTTCTTTAAACGGATTGTCAGCAGGAACTTATGAGAATTTTTCTGTTGCCAATGAAGGCTGTATTGGCGCTGTTACAACTTCAAAAGTTTTGACAGACCCCACCACTATTGGCGGAACGGTTACAGGCAGCTCAACAATTGCTTCAGGAAGTACAAGTGGAGTATTGATGGTTTCAGGACACACAGGAAGTGTTACAAAATGGCAGTCAGCAGAAAGTCCATTTACCATTTGGACTGATCTTAACAACACAACAGACAGGTATACTTCTGGAGCTCTAACCCAAACAACTCAATTTAGAGCCGTGATACAATTAGGAACTTGTCCAGAAGAGTACTCAATACCAGCAACAATAACAATAAACCCACCAAGTGTAGGAGGTACGATATCGGGAGGAGCAACGATTTGTTCAGGAAGTACAAGTGGATTATTAACATTATCAGGATATACGGGTTCAATTATAAAATGGCAATCAGCAGAAAGTCCTTTTACGAGCTGGATAGATATTAACAATACAACGGATACTTACACATCCGGCGTACTAACCAAAACGACTCAATTTAGAGCTGAGATAAAAAATGGTATTTCAGCGAGTGAAAATTCTACATCTACAACATTTATAGTTTCCGATACCACGGCTCCAGTTGCAAACTTAGCTTCACTGCCGGCCGTTACGGCACAATGCAGCGTAGCGAGTATCACAGCACCAGCGGCAACGGATAATTGTTTGGGAACTGTAACAGGAACTACAACCACAACTTTCCCCATTACAGCATCGACAACAGTGGTTTGGACGTATAGTGACGGCATAAACACATCCACTCAAAATCAAACCGTAACAATTGCTGATACTATGGCACCAGTTGCAAACTTAGCTTCACTGCCAGCTGTTACGGCACAATGCAGTGCAGCGAATATCACAGCACCAGCGGCAACGGATAATTGTTTGGGAACTGTAACAGGAACTACAACCACAACTTTCCCCATTACAGCATCGACAACAGTGGTTTGGACGTATAGTGACGGCATAAACACATCCACCCAAAATCAAACCGTAACAATTGCTGATACTATGGCACCAGTTGCAAACTTAGCTTCACTGCCAGCTGTTACGGCACAATGCAGTGCAGCGAATATCACAGCACCAGAGGCGACGGATAATTGTTTGGGAACTGTAACGGGAACCACAACGACAACTTTCCCCATTACAGCATCGACAACGGTGGTTTGGACGTATAGTGACGGTGCAAATACATCCACCCAAAATCAAACTGTAACAATAGCTGATACAACGGCACCAGTTGCAAACTCAGCTTCACTGCTAGCTGTTACGGCACAATGCAGCTTAGCGAGTATCACAGCACCAACGGCGATGGATAATTGTTTGGGAACTGTAACGGGAACTACAACCACAACTTTCCCTATTACAGCATCGACAACAGTGGTTTGGACGTATAGTGACGGCATAAACACATCCATCCAAAATCAAACCGTAACAATTGCTGATACTATTGCTCCAGTTGCAAACTTAGCTTCACTGCCAG
>NZ_MUHF01000049.1 GCF_002217435.1 Flavobacterium reichenbachii | reverse complement strand
CAGAGTCGCAAAGTTTTTTTTAAAGCTTTGCGACTTTGCTTTTTATTTTAAGTTTTTTTAAGTGTTCAATTAAAGATTTGAAACTACCCTTTTTATACCAAACTTAATTATTGGTACATTAAAATTTATAAGTAAACCTAGCTTCATTTTTGTGATTTTAAGATAAGTCAAGACCTGTTTTGCATGGATATCCGTTAGTTGTTCTATTGATTTTATTTCTAAAATAACTTTATTCTCTACTATTAAATCTGCTCTAAAACCGATATCAAGATGAATTGCATCCCAAATAACAGGTAATACTTTTTGTCTTTCTACACTCAATCCTTTTTTCGTTAACTCATGATGCAAAATGGCCTCATAAACTGATTCTAACAACCCTGGACCAAGTTTTACATGTATTTTATAGCAAACATCAACTACAATAGCAGAAATTTCGTTTTCAGTCATTTTAATAAATTAAAGTAAAAACCTACAAATATAAAATTATAAACATTAAAAAAGTCGCAAAGCTTAAAAAAAACTTTGTGCCTTTGCGAGATTAAAAACAACTTAAAAAAAATCGCAAAGCTTAAAAAAACTT
>NZ_MUHF01000048.1 GCF_002217435.1 Flavobacterium reichenbachii | reverse complement strand
TTACTACTAAAAAAGGAAAATTAGGTAAAACAAAATTTACTTTTAATACCTACAGCGGTCTCAACAAAGAAGCAAACCGAGTAGACATGCTGACATCTGAAGGCTGGATTAAAAGAGCTAAAACAATGATCGATGCACAATGGGCAAGTTCTGGTATTGCCGGAGCATCTGCAGGTCAGAATAATGCGCAGCGTATTGCCACTTACAACGCAGCCAATCCGACAGCGCCGTTAACTACAAGTAATACAAGATATTATACGTATCTGTACGACGACAGATGGGACATGCCGGGACATCCGGGATTAGACTACATTGATTGGCAGGATAAAGTTTTCCGTACAGGAGAATTCAGCAGTTATCAATTTTCGGCTTCTGGAGCTACAGATGTTGTAAATTATTTTGTGTCTGCCAATTATCAAAAAAATACAGGATATATGGTGGGTACAGATTATACATTGTTTTCTGGAAGAGCCAATCTTGACTTTAAATTATCAGAAAAATTTAAAATCGGAATCAATTTTGCGCCGTCTTATTCTATAAAAAATGATCCGGGTGTAGAAGGAAAAGATAACACTTTGTTTAAAGCCTTAACTGCAACTCCGGTTTTTGAAAGTGCTTCTAACGCTGCAGGCGAAAAATACACAACAAGATATGCCTGGGGAAGCAGTACAACCAATATGCTGAATGCTTTGGTGAGAACCGGAAAAAATTCTATGTATAGAAATCTAGTTTCTTCGTACGCTAGTTTTGAAATCGCAAACGGATTAATCTGGAAAAGTACTATTAACTTGGATAATACAGATAATACTTTTGAAAGTTATACTCCTAATGATGTTCAGGCGAGTATTAGAGGGGCTTACAATACGTACAGAAGACAAAATATTGTAAATGAAAATACATTAAACTTCAATAAATCTTTTGGAAGTCATCATTTTAATCTGCTTTTGGGAGAATCTTTCAGCTCTTATAAAATTATGAGATCAACTCTTTCTTCTGGAGGTCTTTATAACAGCTCGACTATAGAAACTCT
>NZ_MUHF01000047.1 GCF_002217435.1 Flavobacterium reichenbachii | reverse complement strand
AAAGCTGTGCCGTTGATTGAGACAATAATTAAAGTATCTCCTTCTGCATCAGTATCTCCGTTTAACGGATTTAAGGTTACAGTTTCGTCTTCGTTTACTGTGTAGCTGTTATTAACTGCTGATGGAGCATCATTTACCGGATTAATTGTAATCTCAACAGTAACTGTATTACTGTCTAAATTTCCGTCATTGGCTTTGTAAGTAAAACTGTCGGTTGTGGTTTCGCTTCCGTTATGAACGTAAGTGAAAGAACCGTCTGCGTTTAAAGTTAAAGTTCCGTTTGATGGACCTGAAACCAAAACAGCTGTAATGGCATCACCATCAACATCGCTGTCATTTAGTAAAACTCCGTTAGCGGTTGTAACGGTAAGAGTACCGCCTTCGTTAACTGCATAATCATCTTTTACTGCAGATGGTGCATCGTTTACTGCCGTAACCGTAATTTCGATATTCGCTGTCGCGGTTAATAATCCGTCCGTAATCACATAAGGAAAACTAACTGCCGTTGCTGAATTAAAATTCGCTGAAGGCGTAAAAGTAATAACTCCAGAAGCTGAGATATTAACTGTTCCGTTTGGAACTGTGATAACCTGTACTGAACCTGTTAAAGCTGTTCCGTTGATAGAAGAAATTGTCAGCGTATCGCCTTCAATATCTGTATCATTGCTTAATGGAGTTAATGTAACCGTGTTGTCTTCTGCAACTGTATAAGTATCTAAAACTGCAGATGGCGCATCGTTTACTGCCGTAACCGTGATTTCGATATTCGCTGTTGCTGTTAAATTTCCATCAGAAACCACATAAGGGAAACTAATCGCTGTCGCTGAATTAAAATTAGCTGAGGGCGTGAAAGTAATCACTCCTGAAGCTGAAATGTTAACTGTTCCGTTTGGAACTGTGATAACCTGTACTGAACCTGTTAAAGCTGTTCCGTTGATAGAAGAAATTGTCAGCGTATCGCCTTCAATATCTGTATCGTTGCTCAATGGAGTTAATATAACCGTGTTGTCTTCCGCAACTGTATAGCTATCTAAAACTGCAGATGGCGCATCGTTTACTGCCGTAACCGTAATTTCGATATTCGCTGTCGCGGTTAATAATCCGTCCGTAATAACATAAGGGAAAGTAACTGCTGCAACTGAATTAAAATTAGCTGCAGGCGTGAACGTAATCACTCCAGAAGCTGAAATGTTAACTGTTCCGTTTGGAACTGTGATTGATTGAATACCTCCTGTTAAAGCTGTTCCGTTGATAGAAGCAATTGTCAGCGTGTCGCCTTCAACATCTGTATCGTTGCTCAAAGGAGTTAACGTAACGGTGTTGTCTTCTGCAACTGTGTAGGTATCTAAAACTGCAGATGGCGCATCGTTTACTGCCGTAACTGTAATTTCGATATTCGCCGTTGCGGTTAACAATCCGTCCGTAATTACATAAGGAAAACTGATCGCTGTTGCTGAATTAAAATTCGCTGAAGGCGTGAACGTAATCACTCCTGAAGCTGAAATGTTAACTGTTCCGTTTGGAACTGTGATAACCTGTACTGAACCTGTTAAAGCTGTTCCGTTGATAGAAGAAATTGTCAGTGTATCACCTTCCACATCGGTATCATTGCTTAGAGGAGTTAACGTAACGGTGTTGTCTTCGGCAACTGTGTAGGTATCTAAAACTGCAGATGGCGCATCGTTTACTGCCGTCACCGTAATTTCGATATTCGCCGTGGCGGTTAATAATCCGTCCGTAATCACATAAGGGAAAGTAACTGCTGCAGCTGAATTAAAATTCGC
>NZ_MUHF01000046.1 GCF_002217435.1 Flavobacterium reichenbachii | reverse complement strand
ACCTGAAACAAAACAAAACCTTCAAACAAAAAATTTTAGTTTCTAAAATCAAACCACAAATTCATCTTAATGCCGTCGTCGCCGCTTTTAATTCTAATATTTGTTGGCTGACTCTGCGGACCTTGATGTTCTAAAGGTTTAAAATCTCTCATTGCCGGAATTTCATACATAAACGAAATATCTCCTTCCGGAAATGCCGGCTGCGGATAACTTCCCGGGAAAGCATTTTTAGGCAGATCGGGCGTGAATAATCTCAGGAACAAATTATCAGATTCGCTGAAAACTTTAAAAGAAGAAACTCCCGCTTTTAGATTTGCTCCCAATAAATTGGCATGATACCCTTTGAATTCCGGATAAATAAGGTTTTCAAAGCTTTCTCCCGTAATTGTATTGTTATAATCTTTCTCCCAAATACCGTACGTTGTACCTTTAATTCTGTTTTTCCAAACATGATAAGGACCTCTTCCAAACCATTTAATTCCCGTTACTTCCTTCTCCGGAAAACTGAATGTGATTCCGAAAGCACTTATTTTGTCTTCAAAAAAAGCACCATCAAAACCTTCTCCTCCAGAAGCATTTTTCAGAGCAGTCAATTCCATTTTAAATCTTCCGTCAGATTCCATAATCCATTTTATAGAAGAAAGTCCGCCGGTATAAAAAGCTTCACAAACGGCTTTATCGCCATCCTGCGAAATCTTAATCTCTTTTATTTTCGCTTTCATTCCAATCGGACGCGGGCCATTGGTAAGCGGAATCGTGTTTTTTTCGTTTTTAATCGTTTTGATTTCACCCGTCAATGCATCTAAAGAAACCGAAACAGTATTTCCTTTTAGAATAATGGTATTGTCTGTTTGTACTGCCGTCGCTTTTGTTTTTGTATTTTCAACAGCCAAAAATTTAGCAGCGTAAAACTTCGCTTTATGAATCGGCCAGGTCCAGGTATAAATTTCTTTATTGAATTGATCAAAAGCAGTTATGGACAAAACATCACCTTCGGCAAAATTTTTCGGAACATTAAAATTTATTCTGCGCGTTTCGCCAGGTTCAATATCCGGAAGCTCCATATTTCCCGAAGCAATTTCTTTAGAAACGCCATTTGTATAAAGTACATTTTTATCTGATGAAAGTACTTTAAACGCCATTTTGCAGGAATTCAAATTACTAAAAAGGTAATCGTTGGTAATTAGAAAAGATCCATCGAAATTTTCTGTAACTTGTTTTGGCTGAAATTGTATTGGTGCCCAAACTTCTTTTACGGTATAATAACTTCCTTCTCTTTCGCGATGCGGCCCCAAAATACCGTCTGCAGCGAGAGAACCTTTAGAATCAAACTTGACATCGCCTGTCCAATCAGAGCGTTTTACAGCTTCGTCTAACATTGCCCACATAAATCCTCCTGCAAAAAGCGGACTTTCTTTATAACGGTTCCAGAAATCTTCCAGCGCTGCGCCATGTCCGTTATCGTATGTTCCGTGCATAAATTCAGTTGGAAAAAACACATTTTCTCCGGCATTAAAACGATGCATTCCAGTTAAATACGTTGGGTAATGATGCGTGTCCCAACCGTTAAAATCCGCCCACGGATGAATCACTATTCTTTTCTGCGGATCGTTATTTTCAAAAACTTTATCCACATCATAGTTCCAGCCTCCTTCGTTACCGTTATCCCAAATAATAACCGACGGATGATTGACATCTCGTGTCACCATTTCGGTCACCAGTTTTGTTCCTGTTTCGGTATCGTAAGAGTTCTGCCAGCCCGCCAGTTCATCTAAAACAAAAAGACCCAAAGAATCGCAGACCTCCAGAAAATGTTCGTCTGGCGGATAATGCCCTCTTACCGCATTCATATTCATGTCTTTTAGTAATTTACCATCCAGTTCGCTGATTCTTTTACTGGTGCTTCTGCCCCCTTCCGGCCAAAAAGAATGGCGGTTAATACCTTTCATGATAATTTTAGTGCCGTTTACATAAATTCCGTCTTGTTTTTTAAATTTCAAAGTCCTAAAACCAATTCTTTTTTTATATTGATGCAGTACGTTTCCGTTTTGTTTTAAAGTCAATTCTAAGTCGTACAAATTGGGAGTTTCTGGATTCCAAGGTTTTATGTTTTTCCATTGCGCTGCAATAGATTCTTTGATGGTTTTTGCTTTAATCGGAAAAGTAAAAGAAGGAAAGTTTTCTCCGTTTAAACCTTTAAGATTTACTTCTAAAACGGTATTTTTAGAAATGTTTTTAAGATTTAAATCAACAGTAAGAGAACCATCCATTTTTGGATTTACGGCAATATGTTCAATATGTGTTTTAGGAGAAATTTCGAGCCAGACCGGACGATAAATTCCGCCAAAAAGCCACCAGTCTGCTCTTCGTTCAGCAGCATTGACCGATTTATTGGCAGAATGTTTCCAGACGTGAACTTCTAAAGTATTTTTAGAATCAAACTTCAGTAAAGAAGTAATATCATACTTAAACTCATAAAAGCCACCCTGATGAATCGCTCCGGCCAGTTTTCCGTTTATTTTTACCTCAGTATCCGTCATTGCGCCTCCAAATGCGATCAGCACCGTTTTATCTTTATAAGAAGCGGGAACTTCAAATTCATATTTGTACAAACCTTCTTCTTTACTGGGTTCTTTCTGATTTAGTTCTTTGTACCAGCGCCCATAAGTATATTCGCCAAAACCTTCCAATTCCCATTGCGAAGGAACATTTATTGTCGACCATTTTTTGCTGTTATTTCCATCAGTACAATAAAAATCCCATTGTACAGGATGCTCGAAATCCTTTCCCGAAAGATAGACTTTATCCGTTTTCTGGGCAGTAATTTTCAATGCGCAGAAAAGAGTAAAAACCGAAATGAAAATAATCTGAATGGTTTTGTCTGAATTCATAGTTCGTAATTAATGAGGTTAGTTTCCTTCTGGTTTAGCAATTTCAAAGCGTTCACTCATAGGGAGTTTCCACGCAGTAATTGAGTTTGGTTTTTTAGGATTGTAAGCAGGAGTTTCTTTTAAAATTTGTTTTTTTAACGGAAGATTCAATTCGCGGATTCCCTGCAAAATACAAAGTGCAATTTCGTTTGCTCCAAAACTATTAAAGTGTGTATTATCGTCTAATGCTTTTTCCTGACCCGGAAATGTATGTGCAGGATATTGGACAAATGCATTTCTTGAAACAGAATCTCCCCAGGATTCGTATAATGTTTTTGTCGTTTTAGTTAAGTCAATAAGTGCAGTATCATTTTTTTGAGCCACAGTACGCATTGCGGCAGGAAAATCGCCGTGAGTTTCTTTTAAAGTTCCATTTTCATTAAAGAAGCGGCGTTGTGTCGGCGTTACCAAAACAGGAATTGCTCCTTTATCTTTTGCCGCATTAATAAATTCTTTTAAGAGATTAGAATAAGATTCCCAAGGACCATTTCCGGCACCTTTTATTTTTTCGTCATTATGACCAAATTCGACAAACAAATAATCACCTTTTTTTATAAGTGAAAGGATCTTTTTTAATCGGTTTGAATTTTTAAAAGAGCTCAGTGAAGCTCCAGAATAGGCATAATTGGCAACAACAATACTGGTGTCAAAATAATTGGTAATAAACTGTCCCCACGAAGCCCAAGGTTCAACATCCTGATCTGTAACCGTAGAATCTCCAGCCAGATAAAGTACAGTCAGATTTGTTTCTGGAATTATTTTTATGTTTTGAACAGAAACGTCTCCTAAAAATTCCAGCGTTAGTTTAGTATCCCAATCTAATGTTTCTTTTTCTCTGTCCTTCAGGCTTATGCTGGTAGAATCATCGATTTTTATGTTTCGAACGTTTACATTAAATGTTCGCGTTATTAATTTTCCTTTTTTAATAGAAAACTGATCTAAAAGCAGTCTTCTGGATTCTGTTTTTAGAGTAATATTCGATTTTTTTTCAAGACTTCCCATCGTTATTTCTACCTGATAATTTCCTTCTGGAACTACTGCAGAAAAATAAACTGGTTTTTGAGAAGTAAATGTTTTAGAGTTGATTTTGACATTTGAAACCGTATTAAAATCAAAGCCAAATCCTGTTTCCGAATCAAAAGCGATCGGACTGCTGATCAATTTTCCCTGCGCTGTCTTTTCTGAAGTGCCAAAAGAAAACCATAATGCATTTACTGTTTTCGGATTAATTTCTATTAAGTTATTTGTATTCGTTTGTAGATTTCCAGCCTTAGCAGTATAGCCGCTAAAAATAGAAAATGTCAAAATAAAATATAAAAAACCTTTAAATTGTAGCAATTTTTGAGAATTTAATAATTGTATTTTCAAATATAATATTTTCATATTCTTATACTATCCTGTACTATGATGTTAAAAAACATTCAAATATTTATCAAATATGTAAACTTTGTTTTAAAATAATCAGGAAGGTACAGGATACTATACCAATAAAAAACAAAGAAATTGCATCATTGTTGTCAAAATGATAAAATAAACGAGATAAAATTTTATTATTCAGATTTTAATAATTGATAATTATCTGCCATTATATGAAGCTTAAAAATAATACTTTACCAATTCTTATCAGTTTATTCTTTTTCTGTTCTACACTACTTTTGGGGCAGGAAAAACAAATACGCAAAATACATTATGCGCCAGATGGCGGCAGTTTTGTATTAAAAAACGGTACAAGAAAATTCAACAGAGCATTATACGGATCTAATACAGGATTTAGAGTAGAAACTGGAGATCTTCCTGAATTTGCAATGTACATGCCCGGAATGGGAGGAAATCTAAAGTTTGGTTTGGTAAATGAAAAACAAAGCAAGTGGATTACTCAGGCAGACAAAATTGATACGCGTTATGTTTTGGGAACGATGCACTACGTTATTGAAGATCTGATTTTAGGAAAAGGTAAATTGTACATTGAGGTTGCCGCATTAAAACAAAGCGAAGGTTTTATTGTTAAAGTTTATGGCGAAAATATAGATCAGAAAACTTCATTGATCTGGGCTTTTGGAGGCGCATCTGGCAGGAAATTTAGTCGTGACGGAGATATTGGCGCCGATCCCGAATCGGTATTTTATTTACAGCCCGAATATTGTCTCAATAACAAATACAGCTTAAAAAAGCAGTCTTTTTTATTAGATTATGGTTCGGAAAGTAATAAACAGAAAACAGGAAATAATAGAAATTTATCAGGTTCTTTTCCAGAATCAGAAGTACATCTTGCCAATGCCAATCATCAAAATACACCTTTAGAACTTTATAATTCCAATGCAGAAACACTGCCTCTTATCACTGGAAAAATAAAATCAATTTCTAAAAATGGAATGTACTGGCTTTTAGGAACAGACAATTCTAAAGCCGAAAACGACCAGAAAACCATAAAAGCACTGTATGAAAAATCGGTACAGGAAACACATTTGCTGGCCGATAGAGTAAAGATTAAAACACCGGATCCGTACATCAATACATTAGGCGGAGCTCTTGCAATTGCTTCAGACGGAATTTGGGAAAGTCCGGCTTATCTTCACGGAGCTATTGCCTGGAGAATGTACTTAAACGCTTGGCGCGGCGCATATACAGCAGATCCTTTGGGCTGGCATGATCGTGCAAAAACACATTTTACGAGTTACAGCAATTCACAGGTTACTGCACCTCTAACGGGGCCGATTGTATGGGATACAGTTCGAAATCTGGCACGTCAGAAAGAAGAAATAGGAACTTCTATGTTTAGCAGCGGTTACATCAGCAGAAGTCCAAACAAGAACAATGTCGCACATCATTATGATATGAATTTGGTTTTTATCGATCAGATGCTGCGACACTTTAAATGGACAGGAGATACTTCTTTTATGAAAGAAATGTGGCCGACAATTGAAAGGCATTTGGATTGGGAAAAAAGAAATTTTGATTCCGATAATGATGGACTTTACGATTCATACGCCACCATTTGGGCAAGTGATGCCTTACAATACAGCGGCGGCGGCGTGATTCATTCTTCGGCGTATAATTATTATGCAAACAAAACAGTTTCTGAAATTGCACAAAAAATCCAGAAAGACGATCGTTCTTTTTCTACAGAAGCCGATAAAATTTTGAAAGCAGCCAATCAGCAGCTTTGGGTTTCCAACAAAGGAATTTTTGCGGAATATAAAGATGCATTAGGAAACAAATTATTGCACGATGCACCCGGAATATGGAGTATTTACCATACGATAGATTCAGAATTGTCCAATCCTTTTGAAAGTTATCAAATGCTTAATTATGTCGAAAATGAGATTCCGCATATTCCGATTACAGCAGAAGGATTGGATAAAAAAGACCTTTACGTGATTAGTACAACCAATTGGCAGCCGTATACCTGGTCAACAAATAATGTGGCTTTGGCGGAGCAGCTGCATACTTCGCTGGCTTTCTGGCAGAGTGGACAATCGGAAAAAGCATTTAAAATGTGGGAAAGTGTTTTGGTCGAAAGTATGTATTTGGGAGCTTCTCCAGGCGGATTCGAACAGCTTTTATATCAAGATGCCATGCGCGGCGAGCTGTATCGCGATTTTGCGGACCCCATCGGAATGGCTTCGCGAACATTAGTTGAAGGACTTTTTGGAATTCAGCCCGATGCAGTTGCTGGTGTATTGACCATCAAACCTGGATTTCCAGAAAAATGGGATAAGGCTTCTTTGGAAATTCCAGATGTTTCTGTTGATTTTAAAAGAGAAAATCAGCAAGAAAAGTATCTGATTAAGAATCAGTTTACAGCAAAAATGAATTTGAAATTAATATTAACTACTTCTTATGAGGCTGTAGAAAGTGTTTTGGTGAATGATAAACCCGTTTCATGGAAAGTGATTGCAGAAAGTATCGGCAAACCAAAAATCAGTATTGAAGTGCCGTATAATTCTCTTTACGACATTCGAGTAAAATGGAAAGGAAATGTAATAGAAGATCTCAAATCAAAAGAAATTTATAGTGTTGATGAAATTTTAGAAATCAATACTCAAAAGGCAAAAATTACCGCAGTTTATGATCCGCAGCAGGTTTTGGCGGGAATTACAAAAAAAGATTTTTTGCTTAAAGCGAAAGTAAATTCGGCAGGTAATAAAGTATTTTTTGTACAGTTGAATCAAGGGAATTTATCTTGGTGGAAACCCATTCATATAAAAGCAAAAGCAAGCACAGAAACAATCAAAAAAGCGGTAAATTGGGACGAACCGCTGGATAAATCCAAACGTGCAGAAACTATTTCGCTTGCCTCTTTTTTTAATTCAAAAATTACTGACATTTTTAATTACGAATATTTATCTCCAAGACCTCAAACAGTGACTTTACAGCTTCCAAAACAAGGAATTGGAAATTGGTGTTATCCAAATATAACTGTGAAAATCGATGATAAAGGACTGCGTGAAAAAGCAAAACCAAACGGACAGATTACAACTCCAAACGGAATTCCGTTTAAAACTCCTGCAGATGAAAATCAGAAAAATATAGTCTTCACTTCTATGTGGGATAATTTTCCTGAAAGTATCGCTATTCCGTTAAACGGAAAAGCTTCGCATGCATATTTTATGATGGCAGGAACAACAAATCCGATGCAGAGCCGAATTGTAAATGGAGAAATCACGGTGTATTACACAGACGGAACTTCGGAAGTTTTACATCTGAAAAATCCTGAAAACTGGTGGCCGATTGAGCAGGATTATTTTATAGACGGACTTGCTTTTACAACCGATGCGCCGAAACCGCCAAGAGTGTATTTGAAATCGGGTGAAATTTCGAGAAATTTTAAAAACTTCACCAGCATAAAAGGATTTACAGGTTATGGCGTTGAGGGCGGTGCAGGAACTATTTTAGAACTTCCGCTGAATGAAAATAAAACATTAAAAAATATGACTTTGAAGACTATTGCTAATGATGTGGTGATTGGGTTGATGAGTGTGACTTTAATTAGGGAATGAGATAATTAGTCAATGAGATAATTAGTTAATTGTGAAATTTGAAGAGATGATGTGAAAGACTGTTCATTTTTTATAACACAATATTGTCATCCCGAGGAGCGAGGGATCACACTAGAAACTGCTCGCAGAAAGCCGCCAATCTTTGTCGAGCGGCCAGCGTGATTTCTGCGTCGTCTAAATGAAAAAACTATGAGAATTGTAACTATCAAAAAATATGAAACAGCTTGATATTTAACCGCAAAGCACGCAA
>NZ_MUHF01000045.1 GCF_002217435.1 Flavobacterium reichenbachii | reverse complement strand
AAATAACATTAATTGTAATTTTAAGCTCGAATTTTTTTTGATGAAAAACCAATATTAAATAAGAAATACCTTATATATTCGCCAAAAATTTAAAAAGCAACTTAATTGGTAACTTTCATTACCTGCAGACGATAAAAAGCGGCTCAAATTTTTATATTTACATTCAAACATAAAAAACAACCAATGATCTTTTACAAACAAAACCTGACCGATGATAAATTATTAGATTTATACAAAAAAATACTTAAACCCCGGTTGATAGAAGAAAAAATGCTGATCCTGATTCGACAAGGAAAAGTATCCAAATGGTTTTCTGGAATAGGGCAGGAAGCTATTTCTGTGGGAGTTACTGCGGCTTTAGATGATTTTGAATATATTTTGCCAATGCATCGAAATTTAGGTGTTTTTACAACCCGAAAAATTCCGCTTCACCGATTGTTTTCGCAATGGCAGGGAAAAGCAGGAGGTTTTACAAAAGGTCGTGACCGCAGTTTTCATTTTGGCACCCAGAAATATAATATTATTGGAATGATTTCGCATCTGGGTCCACAGTTAGGAATTGCAGACGGAATTGCTTTGGCGGATAAACTTAAAAAGAATAAAAAAATAACTGCTGTTTTTACGGGAGAAGGAGCGACAAGTGAAGGCGATTTTCATGAAGCATTAAATATCGCAGCAGTATGGCAGCTTCCTGTAATGTTTATTATAGAAAATAATGGCTACGGACTTTCTACACCAACAAATGAACAATATTACTGCGAAAACTTAGCAGATAAAGGAATAGGATACGGAATTGAAAGTTATATTATTGATGGAAATAATATTCTGGAAGTTTACAATAAAATCACTCTGTTAAAACAGCAGATGATGGAAAATCCTCATCCTGTTTTATTAGAATTTAAGACTTTTAGACTTCGCGGACATGAAGAAGCGAGCGGTACTAAATACGTTCCAGAAGAATTAATGAAACAATGGATAACTAGGGATCCTGTCGATAATTACAAAACGTTTCTCGTTAAGGAGGGAATCCTTAGTGAAGAATATGACGCCGAATTAAGAGAGCAGATAAAACTTGAAATTGATCAAAATTTGAACCTGGCAAATACAGAAGCCGAAATTGTACCTTCTTACAGCGAAGAATTAGATGATGTATACAAACCTTTTCAATATGAAGAAATTAATCCTGGTTCATCAACTGAAAATATTCGCTTTATTGATGCTGTCAGCGCTGGTTTAAAGCAGTCTATGGAACGTCACGATAATCTTATTATTATGGGTCAGGATATTGCTGAATATGGCGGCGCTTTTAAAATTACGGAAGGCTTTGTTGATTTATTCGGAAAAGACCGTGTTCGAAATACTCCAATCTGCGAAAGCGCTGTTGTATCTGCCGGAATGGGATTATCCATAAATGGTTATAAAGCGATTATAGAAATGCAGTTTGCCGATTTTGTTTCTACAGGTTTTAATCCGATTGTAAATTTATTAGCCAAATCGCATTATCGCTGGGGCGAGAAAGCAGATGTCGTAGTGCGTATGCCTTGCGGAGGCGGTACGCAGGCTGGGCCATTTCACTCGCAGACCAATGAAGCGTGGTTTACCAAAACTCCAGGTTTAAAGGTTGTTTATCCTGCTTTCCCTTACGATGCAAAAGGATTGCTGAATACTTCTATCAATGATCCGAATCCGGTTTTATTTTTTGAACATAAACAGTTATACCGCAGTGTTTATCAAGATGTTCCTGCTGATTATTATACAATTCCTTTAGGAAAAGCTGCTTTGATAAAAGAAGGGAAAGCCGTAACGATTATTGCTTTTGGCGCACCTGTGCATTGGGCAATAGAAACTTTAGTAAATAATCCCGAAATAAGTGCTGATTTGATTGATTTGAGAACTTTGCAGCCACTTGATACCGAAGCTATTTTTGAATCGGTGAGAAAAACCGGAAAAGCAATTATTTATCAGGAAGATACTTTGTTCGGAGGTATTGCCAGCGATATTGCTGCGCTTATTATGGAGGAATGTTTTGAATATCTTGATGCTCCGGTAAAACGAGTTGCAAGTTTAGATTCGCCAATTCCATTTACAAAAGCGCTGGAAGATCAATTTCTGCCAAAAGGCCGTTTTGAAAAAGCTTTATTAGAATTGATTGAATATTAGTTTTAACTTATTAAATACCACTAAAAATACTAAAAACAAATATATTATGAAGAAACTGTTTATTTCCATTTGTACCGCGGCGCTGCTTATTTCCTGCGGCAAAAGCACAAAAAATTCGGAGGATAAAGCTTTAGACAAAAAATTTGATACTTATAAAGATGGTTTAATAACTTCTTTATGGGAGATTTATCCAGGCTGGGCTTCTGGTGTTGGTTATCATAAATTTGATAATGTTTTAATAATTCCAGATGCTGCGGCAGATAAAAAACAGCTTGATTTTGTAAATGCGCAGTTAGATTCCTTAAAACACTATAATATTGATAATTTATCTGATAAGAATAAAACAGATTTCCAAATGATACAAAATCAGCTGGAAGGTGCAATTTTTGGTATTAAAGAATTGAAATCATCAGAATGGAATCCTTCTGAATACAATGTCTGTGGTGCTTTTGCAGAGATTTTAAATGGAAATTATGACAGCTTAGAAGTACGTCTTCGTGCTTTTAATACCAAAATGAATAATATTCCGGCTTATTACGAAGCGGCTAAAAAAAATATTAAAAACCCAACGATTGAACATACAGAACTGGCGATTGCACAAAACTTAGGCGGATCTTCTGTGTTTAATGAAGATTTGAATGCAGCATTAGCAAAAAGTAAATTAACTGAAGCTGAAAAAAAAGAAATACTGGAAAAAGCTAAAGTATCTGTTAAAGCAATTACTGATTATGCCGACTGGCTTAAAAAATTACCTAATAAAACTCCTCGTTCTTTTAGACTTGGGAATGCATTGTATGCTAAAAAATTCGCATTTGACATTCAATCAGGTTATACTGCTGATGAAATTTATAAAATAGCAGTAGATCATAAAAAAGATTTACACGAGAAAATGTTTGTTCTTGCTGATAAACTTTGGACAAAATATAAAGGCAGCGAACCAAAACCGGCAGATAAATTAGAATTAATCAAACAGGTTATTGATAAAATTTCGCTGCAGCACACAACTCCTGAAAAATTTCAATCTGAAATTGAAAAGCAGATTCCAGAACTTACTGCTTATGTAAAGGCTAAAGATTTATTATACATCGATCCATCAAAACCGTTGGTTGTACGCAAAGAGCCTGCTTATATGGCGGGTGTTGCAGGAGCTTCTATTTCTGCGCCTGGACCGTATGATAAAAACGCTAATACGTATTATAATGTTGGAAGCATGTCTGGCTGGACGGCAGAAAATGCTGAAAGTTATTTGCGTGAATACAACGATTATATTCTTCAGATTTTAAATATTCACGAAGCAATACCAGGGCATTACACACAATTAGTTTACAGCAATCAGTCTCCAAGCATTATAAAATCTATTTTAGGAAATGGCGCCATGATAGAAGGATGGGCAGTTTATGCTGAAAAAATGATGCTGGAAAGCGGTTATAAAAATTCTGACGAAATGTGGTTGATGTACTATAAGTGGAATTTAAGAACAACTTGTAATACAATCTTAGATATAAGCGTTCATACCAAAAACATGTCTAAAGTGGCAGCTCTGGATTTATTAACCAAAGAAGCTTTTCAGCAGCAGGCAGAAGCAGACGGAAAATGGAGACGCGTCACTTTATCTCAAGTGCAATTGTGTTCTTATTTTACTGGTTATACAGAAATCTATAATTTAAGAGAAGAACTTAAAAAGAAAGAAGGAGACAAATTCAACTTGAAAAAATTTCATGAAAAATTCTTAAGTTTTGGAAGTGCTCCAGTAAAATACATTAAAGAATTGATGCTTTCTAAAGAATAAATTCCGAAATACTTTAATCTAAAAAGGTTTGATGAAATTACGATCTCATCAAACCTTTTTTTATTTTAAATTACAACCACCAATCGCTTACCATCTGGAACTTCTTTGTTCCACATTTCTTCGATATTGGGTAAATTAACCGTTTCAATATTTACTTTTAGTTTGTTTTGAGCTGCCAAAAGAAACATTTCAGGAAGAATTTCCGAAAACAATAATTTCACTTCTTCTTTTGTCCAGCTTCCTAATCCTGAACCTGAAAGCTGTAAATCTACACTGCGCAGAATTTGGGCAGATAATTGAATCGTATCTCCAGACATTGAACCAATAGAAACATATCTGGTTTTATTGGTGAAATTTCCTTTTCCCTTTAAAACTGAAAGAATGAGTTCTGCTGAATGTCCCCATAAATAATCCAAAATAACATCAATTGGTGTATTTTGATGAATTGCTTTTAGCTGAGAAACAAAAGTATCGTCATCTTGTTTTAAAGAGATTATTTCGTCGGCCCCCAATTCTAAAAGGCTTTGGAGTGTTTTTTCGTTTCTTCCGGTCGCAATAATTCTCTTTGCACCATAATGTTTTGAAATCTGAATTGCCATTTGTCCTGTAAATCCGGTTGCACCATTTATTAAAACGGTTTCTCCGGCTTGTATTTTGGCTCTAAAACGTAAAGCCATTGCTGATCCTGCAACTGCATTTGGCATGGCAGCCGCCGTTGCATCGGAAATTCCGTCTGGCAATAAAACCATTCTCTGCTTTTCTACAACTGCTTTTTCTGCTATTGTTCCGGAGATCCCGCGGGCATAAACTCTAATTCCATTTTCTAAAAAACCTACGCCGTCACTGCCAATTACCGTTCCGTTTTGATTTTCTTTTTCTGATGAATAATGCTGCCCGCTTACAATTCCTTTATCCAGATTTGTAATGGCAGCGGCTTTAACAGAAATTAAAACCTCGTTTTCGTTTTGTACTATTGGATCTGCAAATTCCGCATATTTTGGCATTTCGCCTTTTTTATAAATAACAGCTGCTTTCATATTATTAAATTTTATGAAGCAAAATTAGATTGTCATTTACAAGCATGCGATAACATTTGTTATCAAATGAAATTGCGTTATTTTTTCTGAAGAAGTTTACTTTTAATACGACTTAAATGAACTGTAGTCACGCCAAGATATGAAGCAATATAATGCTGTGGAACGCGCTGAATAATTTGAGGTCTTTCTTCAATTAAATTCAGATAACGCTGAGCAGGAGAGTCTTTTATGAAAGAAACAAAATATTTCATATAATCGAATGTACGCTGAAAAAGCATATTGATTAATCGATCGCGCAAGTCTGGAATTTCTTTAATTTCTTCCAGAATTTTATCCAAATCATTTTTATGAATGTACCATAAAACCGATGGCTCAATAGTTTCGACAGCAGCCTGACTTGGGAATTTTTTCATAAAACTTTCTATGGAAGCGACACTTTGATTTTCGAAAAAAAACTGAGTTGTTAAATCTTTTCCGTTATTGTTAAACCAAACACGAATACAGCCTTTTTCGATAATAAAAAGCTTTTTTGAAATTTCGCCTTCTTTTAAAAGTATTGTTTTTGCAGGAACTTCAATGCGATCAAAGTAGCTAATATATTCGTTCCATTTTTCTTCGCTTAAAGGGAATTCATTTCGGAATTGGCTGAACATTTATTGTATAATTTTAAGTTGTTTTGCTAATGCGGTATTTGTCGTTACAAGCAAATTATCAGTCATACCAAAAATAGTATTTTGTTCCGAATTTTTAAATTCTGAGGCACTCAAAATTATAATTGTTCCATTTTCTGTTTTAAGTGTAAAAGTCTGCGGACATATGTAATACTTTTTATTAGTGCCATTCATATTTGCAGTAGAGACTTGTTCCCATTCTATTTTAAAATCAACTATTTTCTGCCCAATTACAGTAATCCATTTTTCTTCATTAGAAACATCCCACTTTTGTTCATAATCATTTGGGGTTTCAATCAAATCAATTTCTTTTGATGAAAGTCCGTAGCTGAAAAATGTACTGTCCCAAAAAACGTAAATTGTTTTATTATTTGTTTTAAAATATACGGAATGGTCCAAACTATCAATATCAGGATACGATGTTAAATAGGAAGGTTCTGTATCATTATAGTTAATATCTTCAAAATAATATTTTATTTCTCCATAAATAATCCCAAGAATTGTCTGTCCAACAAACATTTTTCGACAATCATTTTCATAAATGATATGTTTATCGGTTAAAGTCATAATTTAAATTATTTCAAATTAGATTATAATTAATTCCTTGTCTGACTTATTCGACATTACTTTAGTAAAATTATTTTCCATAATAATGACTACTTAAACTTAGGTAAATTATAAAACCTTATTCTTTGTTTTTATTTTGAATAAATTTTGCAATTCGAAAACTATTTGTCATCAATAAATAGCCAATTAGAATCTTAATAAAATTAAACACCATCCATCCTGATTGCGGATAATCTTTGAAAAGCATTTCCTGTTGAAAAAATACAAAAATCTGTCTAAATAAAACTGGAATATTTTCAACAAATATTAAACCTCCAATCACAATTACAGCTATCGAAATAATTTTATATTCATTTGAATTTAATTCTATTGTATTAGTATCAAAGCCTTTATCGAGTTTCAATTTTTCTATAATCCAAGATGTTTTATATATAGAAAATTTAAAAGCAAAAAAGTAAACAAAAAGCACCACTATCAGAATAGAAGTTAAAATAATAAAACTTTGATTATCTCCAGTTTGATAGGCAGAATATATAG
>NZ_MUHF01000044.1 GCF_002217435.1 Flavobacterium reichenbachii | reverse complement strand
GATACTATTGCTCCAGTTGCAAACTTAGCTTCACTGCCAGCTGTTACGGCACAATGCAGCGTAGCGAATATCACAGCACCAGAGGCGACGGATAATTGTTTGGGAACTGTAACGGGAACCACAACGACAACTTTCCCCATTACAGCATCGACAACAGTGGTTTGGACTTATAGTGACGGTGCAAATACATCCACCCAAAATCAAACCGTAACGATAGCTGATACTATGGCACCAGTTGCTAACTTGGCTTCACTGCCAGCCGTTACGGCGCAATGCAGCGTAGCGAGTATTACAGTTCCAGCGGCGACGGATAATTGTTTGGGAACTGTAACGGGAACCACAACCACAACTTTCCCTATTACAGCATCGACAACAGTAGTTTGGACTTACAGTGACGGTGTAAATACATCCACCCAAAATCAAACCGTAACAATAGCTGATACCATGGCTCCTGTTGCCAACTTGACTTCACTGCCGGCCGTTACGGCACAATGCAGCGTAGCGAATATCACAGCACCAGCGGCGGCGGATAATTGTTTGGGAACTGTAACGGGAACCACAACGACAACTTTCCCCATTACAGCATCGACAACAGTGGTTTGGACTTACAGTGACGGGGTAAATACATCCATCCAAAATCAAACCGTAACAATTGCTGATACTATGGCTCCAGTTGCAAACTTAGCTTCACTGCCAGTCGTTACGGCACAATGCAGTGCAGCAAATATCACAGCACCAGAGGCGACGGATAATTGTTTGGGAACTGTAACGGGAACCACAACGACAACTTTCCCCATTACAGCATCGACAACAGTGGTTTGGACTTACAGTGACGGGGTAAATACATCCATCCAAAATCAAACCGTAACAATTGCTGATACTATGGCTCCAGTTGCAAACTTAGCTTCACTGCCAGTCGTTACGGCGCAATGCAGTGCAGCGACTATCACAGCACCAACGGCGATGGATAATTGTTTGGGAACTGTAACGGGAACTACAACCACAACTTTCCCTATTACAGCATCGACAACAGTGGTTTGGACGTATAGTGACGGCATAAACACATCCATCCAAAATCAAACCGTAACAATTGCTGATACTATTGCTCCAGTTGCAAACTTAGCTTCACTGCCAG